>JBNKTL010000014.1:10790-73186 GCA_050298055.1 Spirochaetota bacterium | reverse complement strand
CAATAACAGCAAGGCTTTTGTTTGTAATACTGGGAAGAATTGTATTTGATTCGGGCATTATGTACCTGTCTCCCTTTATTCCCATAAAGTTGGAGGTACTGAACTCATCAATATATTTCTTCTCTTCAAGGCCCAGGAACCTGTTGAAGAAGAGATTTCCCTTCGCCTTTTCCGATTCAAGGAGTTTCGTGTATATCTTTATCTTCATAGCCGAAGACTGGCTCTGGAACATCGCCAGGAAACCATATTTTTTTGCCCTCCGGGTCATTTTTATTGCTTCCTCATATTTGTAGAGTTTCCATGAGTACTGCTTTGGGTTTGTTGCGTCTCCAACGGTATAATGCGTCCAGCCAACCGTCCTGTCCCTGTAGCCAAGTGTAAGGTAATGTTTTGCCTTGGCATCCTTTGACCTGATGATATCGGGGGCAAGTTTATCAAGAATATTTTTGGAATCTTCAAGATAGAAGTTTTTCAAAACATCCTCGTAAAGTTTTACCATTTCGCCCTGGGAAGAATATATCCTTTTATATGCCCTGTGATAATCTGCCTGCAGAAAAGCCACTTCTGCATTAAAATGCTTGTTATAAATTTTTTGAAATTCATCAAGTTTCTGATCACCGAAGTTGGTTATGGTTACATCAATGAATTCAATAAAATGCTTGTTTTCCCTGAGGATCCTTTCGGTAGTAATCTGGTCAGTAAAAGTGTATGCCTGACGTGTGAAGAGCACTATCATCACAATAAATATCAGCAGAAGAGCTCTGTTATTCAGTATATATGTACTTTTTTTCATATCCTGACCTTTAACATCCTGTTTTGAAACTTATCCCACAAAGGTGGAGTATCTTTATCTTTATTAATAAATAAAGGGTTTCCCTTATCACAACTCTAATATATATATCGTATATATACAGTTCAAACAAAATAATTATTTTTTAGTATCGACCCAGCTCTGTTTAAGAATAATCATATTTATCGAAAAACACAACTGATAACACACAGGCAATTTCTTTTTTTATATTGACACATATACACTCAAAGTTTAAATCTATCAACAAATTTTCTTTTTTACGGAATGAGAGCATGGTTGATAATATGAGTCCTGGAATAAATGAGTTGTCAGAAGAGAATATCCTGGTTCTGAAGGCAAAATTTAAGGCCGTACCGTCAAATATCTACGGGCTGATGATTCTTCTTTTCAACAGTTCTAAAGAATTTGAAACATATAATGTGGTTGTATCCACATATTCGGGGGTCTATAAAACGGAATTGAGCATGGAGTGGAATAAATACGAAGAGATTATCGTCGACATGAAGTGGAAGGGACAGTTTAATAATAACCTGACTTCTTCAATCATGGACAACCTGAATTCTTTCCAGGGTGAATTAGATAATATCAATTTACTTTATGACCACATTTATAACTACAACTATAAGGAAGTTGAGCGGATAGTCTATGACCTCATTAACAGGATAATTCATGATAAAAACCTTGCACTGGAAACTGTTATTCAGGAAGTTGCTCCCTCTGATTATGTAAATATTAAAGAACAGAGAAGCAAACCGAAGGAAGAAGAGAAGCATGAGGAAACCGGCAATAACACAGAACAGCCAAGCGGTTCAGTCATTCTCCCCATTGACCTTATACTCTCTCCTGTTAAGGGGAAACCGATCTATAACCTGAAAATCGGCGACAGGCTGATGGTAAGGGTCAAACCCACATCTGACAGGGCAAATTACCTGATTGATGATCTTGACCTGAAAAATGAAAAAGAGATAAAGCCGGTCCCTGCGGAAATAATTGATATAAAGGCCGGAACACAGAGAAATGATCCCATTGAGATTCTGACAAAGATAATCCCCGGTTATTTCGGAAAGAGCTTTGAAAATGAAAAGCAGGTCAAGCTCAGAATGTTTGATCCTGCTGTTGACGAGGAGATCAATTTAAAAAATATAAAGCCCCTTGAAGAAAAGGGGGAGAAAAAGAAGGAGAGAGCAGCAGGAGAATCAATAATGAATAAAGGTACACTTGTGATGCTGGTACTTCTTATTCTGATACTTCTGCTCTTTGCATTGCTTATCATGATAGGCTGGTAATGCCATCATTAAAATCCTTTTATAGATTAAATCCGGATAGCTGGTGATATGGACGAAGAATATATTTTAAAAAAAGCTCACGATAACAGGGTCAGGTTTATCCGGCTCTGGTTTACGGACATTCTCGGTTTTCTTAAAAGCTTTTCAATAACTGTTAATGAACTTGAAGATGCGCTCCGGGAGGGTGTGCGCTTTGACGGGTCCACTCTTCATGGCTTTGCACGGTCCGACGAGAGGGAGATGATTGCGATGCCTGAATCATCCACTTTTCAGATTCTTCCCTGGAGACCGAAAGAGGATTCCGTTGCAAGGATGTTCTGCAACATCATGTTAATGGACAAGACCCATTATGAAGGTGACTCACGCTATGTTCTTAAAAAGTCCCTGGAAGAAATTTCAAACAGGGGACTGACCTTCTATACCGGACCGGAGATAGAATTTTTCTTCTTTAAAAGTTCGGCGTCACCGGAGATCCTGGACAGGGGCGGATATTTTGACCTCACTCCCCTTGACGTTGCCACCGACTTCAGGCGCCAGACTGTTATGACACTTGAAGAGATGGGTATTGATGTCATCACTTCACATCACGAAGCGTCATACAGCCAGCACGAAATTGACCTCAGGCACGATAACGCCCTTGCAACTGCTGATAATATCATGACGTTTAAACTGGTTGCCAAGGAGATTGGCCAGCAGAACAGTATCTATGCCTCATTCATGCCAAAACCCCTTGCGAACCAGAACGGTTCGGGACTCCATATTCACCAGTCGCTTTTTAAAAGTGAAGAGAATTTGTTCTTCGACGGCAAAGACGAATATCATCTCTCACAAACGGCAAAACAATTTATTGCGGGGCTCCTTCACCACAGTAATGAGTTCCTGATGCTTACCAACCAGTGGATGAATTCATACAAGAGGCTGATGCAGGGATTCGAGTCCCCCACCCATTCAACATGGAGCCCCACAAGTCCGTCGGCCCTTATCCGTATTCCCCAGTGCAATCCGGACAAACCTCATTCAATGCGCATTGAACTGAGAAGTCCTGATCCCGCATGTAATCCATACCTTGTTTTTTCCGCCATACTGGCAGCGGGGATGAAAGGGATTGACGAAAAATATGAGATTCCCGATCCGGTCTTTTCAGATACTGACTGTTCATCGGAAACGCCCCATGCAGATATTTTTCAGCCTCTCCCGAAACATCTTTACGGGGCTATGGAAGAGTTCAGTAAAAGCACCCTGATGAAAAACACTCTCGGGGAATTTATCTTTAATAAACTGATTGAGAACAAGATCTACGAGATAGACAAATATAATAATTACATAACAGATTTTGAGATAAAAGAATATCTCCAGCTCCTGTAAGAAACCTGATATGGCCACCAGCATTGCCCTCATCGGCTGCGGGAGGATTGGCTTCCTCCTGGAAGAAGATCCGCTCCGGTACAAACCCTGCACCCATTATGGAGGAGCAAAAGCAGCAGGATTAAGAGTCAACTATGCCTGCGATATTAATCGTGACAGGCTCAGCAAATTCTCTCATGCAGCGGGGATCTCCCGCAGTAATATTTCAGAGGACTATAGAGAAATTCTTGAAAAAAGCAGACCCGGGCTGGCAATAATCTCTACCTGGACCGACTCTCATCACTTAATAGGGATCGAAGCTGCGCGAAAAGGGGCAAAGGTCATTGTTCTGGAAAAACCCTTAACCCATGGCCTCATACAGGGAAAGAAACTTCTGGATACCTGCAGAAAAACAGGGACACATCTTATTGTCAGTCACGAAAGAAGATACCACAGCAGGTACCAAAAAACCAGGGATATCATTAAAAGCGGAAAAATCGGAAAAATTAATTCTGTCATGGGGAAGATGATTACCGGGCCATACCGCGGTCCGTCATCCATTGATGAAGGGGGGGGACCGCTCCTTCACGACGGCACCCATCTTATTGATATTATCAGGTTCTTCTTTGGGGATATTAGAACCGTAGAGGGCGAATTCAGCAGGTCTTCAAGAAGGAAAGGATTTGAAGACAGGGCCGCAGCATGGATGCAGACAGAAGAGGGAGTTGATATTTTCCTTGAAGCCGGCGGCAGCAGCAGCTATTTCCAGTTTGAACTTGACATCACGGGAACAGAGGGGCGAATCCTTATGGGCAACGGGTATCAGCATCTTTACCTCAACAGAAAATCAAAATTCTATACCGGTTTCAGGGACCTCTCGGAAGTCTCTTTTCCCCTTTTCAGAAAGAGCAACTGTTTTATAAATATGTACAGGGAAGCTTCGGCAATCCTGAAAGGGAAGAAAGATAAATCATGCTCATCGGGAATTGACGGGTACAGGTCCCTTGAAGCAATACACGCAGTATACCTTTCGTCACATAACAACAGAAAGAAGATAACGCTCCCTCTTTCCCCCCGGTCCGTTGACCTGAAGGAAATATTCAAACTCTGAGTTATCAGGAAATGGGAAGTGATATCATGAGATGGACCTTGGTCACAGGGTCTCTGCTGATATCAGAGTAGTCTTTTATGTTGGATATCTTCACCATCCCGTTATGTTTTTTTATTATCTTCTCAACAAGGGTCAGGCCGAGACCCACTTCCAGTGTTTTATACGCTTCGTTAACTTTTTTTGTAATTCTGAAAAACGGCTCGAAGACAAGGTCTTCAAATTCAGTGGGAACCCCCTCGTGTCCTTCTTCATCGATCAACGGTTCATTGAAGACAGAAATATTGATATTTTCTTCATCAAAGTGAGTTATCACCATTACCTTTGTGAAATCTTTGGAAAACTTCAGGGCATTAATAAGAACTTCATTAAGGGCACTCTTGAACCTCTCCCTTTCAAGATAGATATTCGGGGCCTTTGAGCATTCATTAATCTCGTTGGCAACGATCGTGTTTTTCTTTACTATTATATATGGTTCAACCTCACTTACGGCTTTCCTGATGATATCCTGCAATTCACTGCATGAAACAATTTCAAGGTTCAAATCGAGATCAACAATAAAATCGATACCGGAAAAAATATCAATTGTCTTCTGCGATATCTTCCCGTTTTCCACAGCCGCTTCAAATATGTCCGCATCGACAATATACTTGTCCCCCTTCTTCTCCGCCATGGAACCAATCAATTCAGTAAGGGTCACAAGGGCGCCTATCCCCGCAGGCCTGTTGAAACTCAACTGGAGGCTGTGAAACAACGATTCCCTCATGCTGGTCTTGTCCCTGCTCCTCGCTCTCTCCTCCCAGCTGTACCACTGGAGCTGGCTCTCGAGATTTTTAATCTTTTCCTTTTCAGCATTTTTCAGGGTACGTTTAAGTTCATGGTCTCTGAAGACCTTTCCCAGCCTGTTGGCAAATTCGGAACTGTTCAGAGGGATGTTCATAAAGTCCGCTATACCCTTCTTCATGAGATCAACAATAGTTTCGGGAGATTTAATTGGTGTTAAAATAAAGAGTGACGGGTTGTTGATATCCGAGATCAGCTTCTCCAGAAGTTTTTTTGAATCACTGTCATCTTCGGAAAGTTCAATCACAACAACATCAGACAGCTTATCGATATATTCAAGATAAACCTCTTTCCAATTGCTGCCTGCGAATATTTCATACCCGCCCTTTAAAAGGACACTCCTGTAATCAATATCCGTAACGGTTTTATGATAGATAATCAGATTTTTTTTCGGCATCCTCTTCTTCCCGTGAACAGGGCAAAGATCTTTTGATCAGATATATCCCTCTTCCAGTAATTTCTGTTTAAGGCTCCCGCTCTCTTCCCGTTCATCCCCTTTCGATAACATTCTCTCAATATATTTAGCCAGGATATCCACCTCAATATTGACCTCGTCACCGGTTTTCCAACGGGATACGATTGTTTTGCTCAGTGATTCCGGTATGAGATAGAGAACAAATCCATTCTCAATTAGCGACACAATCGTCAGAGAGATCCCGTCAACGGCAACGGAACCCCTATGTGCCATATACTTCAGAAGGTCCTGCCCGGTTTCGATACTTATCTCAAGTCCCTCCGAATCGCTTTTTAAGCTCAGGATCTTCCCCTTCCCGTCAACATGCCCCTGGACCATATGCCCGCCGAAACGGGAACCGGCCTTCATGGCCCTCTCAAGATTTACCCTCGATCCCGGCCTGAAACGGCCAAGGGTGGTTGTCTCACAGGTGATCTTTGATGCATAGACAGTAAATGAGTCCTTTCCCAGGGCAGTGACTGTCTGGCAGGCACCGTTTATCGAGAGCGAATCCCCCCTGGATGTTCCTTCGAGGACTTCATTACAGCTTATTTCTAAATTTATACCGTCACCGGCTGGTTTAACCGCTTTTACAATACCAATCTCTTCAACTAAACCGGTAAACATCTTTTTACCCTTCCCCCTGAATGATTTCCAGCATGGGCAGCGGATTTCTATAACCCGTATAGATAACTTCATCCCTGATCATAACGCTGGTTATATCATGAAGCTTCAGTGACTCCGATACTTTTTCTACTCCCGAAGAATTTACCGGGCTGATGCCGCTGCCGAAAATCCTTGGTGTAACCGTATACATAAACTGGTCAATTTTACCGGCTTGAAAAAAAGAACCTGCCAGTCCCCCACCCCCTTCCAGCATTGCCATGATAACTCCCCGTGATGCAAGGTCCCTGACAATAAAATCAATTCTCTCCGCCGGTGTCTTCCCCGGGGTTACTATTATATTGAGTTCACTCTTTCCTTTATATTCGGACATTTCATCATCTGTCGCATAGATGACATAGTTATTATCAGCAGCTATATTATAGCCGGCATCGAGATCTTCAGGAAGACCAACAGCCACTCTCAGTGGTTGATTATAATCAGATATTTCAAAATTGATCAAGCCATTAATGAAATAATTATCCCTTCCTTTTATTTTTACCTCATTATCCCTGAAAAAATCCTGGACTTCACCGCTGTATGAATCAAGCCTGATATTCAGGCTGGGGTTGTCATTCTTCAGTGTGTTCTTACCTACAATGATCGCATCCACTTTCGCCCTGAGCTTATGGGAAAGGTACCGGGTATACTCCGATGATATCCACTTGGAGTCCCCGCTGACAGTGGCCAGCCGGCCATCCAGTGATATCGCGCTTTTATTTATGATAAAGGGTTCACCGGTCCTGATATACTTGTCAAACTGCCTGATGATGTCATAAGCGCGGCTGCTCTGCTCATTCATGATGATGACTTCAATTCCGGCATTCCGGAGCCTCTCCACACCCCTGGACCTGACTATGGGATTAGGATCAAGGAGGGGGATAAACACTCTTGAGATACCGGCATCAATTATGGCCTCGGTACAGGGAGGGGTTTTTCCATGGTGATTGCACGGTTCCAGTGTAACGTAGATATCAGCTCCTTTAAGATCTGAAACCGGCGTGCAGGAAGAAGCATTTTTTAGTGAAACCACCTCTGCATGGTCATCACCATAGGTGGATGTGCCGCCGGTGGAAAGGATTTCGCCATTTTTCACAATAACCGCACCAACAGGGGGATTTGGCGATGTCATGCCTATCCTGTTGAAAGCAATTCTCAAGGCATTCTCAATGAATTCACTCCTTCTTTCCACTTTTTCCGATCCCCCGGCTACTATAAATCTCTTCCCTATCACTGTCAAGTTGAAGATCCCTGTTCAAACGCTGGTTTAACAAATCTGTCATACTGTTATTGTATTTGCTGGCAGCCATGTAACCTCCCAGAATACTTCCCGTGTAAAAGAAGGTCCCGATTATTCCAACAAAAACACCTATGGACTCACTGCCACTGGTAAATGCGTAGTATGAAATTGCCGCATTCAGAACAATGACTATGGCGGCCACCATACCTGTGCTCTTTTCACCGCTGTAGGCATAACCCATCCCCGGGATGAGTCCCCACATCAGTGCGGCTGAAGGCGACTTCATGCTGTTATGGATCCCGCTGGAATATTTCTTCAGCTCAGCATAAGCGCTGAAATCAGGTTCTTCCGAAGACTTTTCACTCCTGCCGGGTTTATCCAGCCTGCCGGTCATTGCGAGATAGTAAAATTTTCTCTTCACAAACATCCCGGAGAAGTCTTCCCCTTTATCTACAGTTTGAAGAATTTTGCCTGCCCCTTGAAAATCGGAGAGCTTCATGTATGAATCAAATCTGAAAAGTGAAAGAACACCGGCAATAGCCTTATCATTGCCCGGATAATTGTAGGACGTTACGGTATTGTAACGCTCCCCCATAAAGAGCAGATAATTTCTTGTTACATGAAATTCCATTGGCGAGAGATATCCGGGATAGTATGACTCAAGGCGGTCAATCTCCAGGTACGCCCTGTAGTATTCTCTCTTCTCAACCAGGTTCCTTGCAAAACCCCTGATGTTCTCTGCGGAATATTCAGCATGGCCGGTGACAGTTCCTGCATCAGCGGAGAGAAGGTCCCCGTTATGCAGTATGATAAAACAGACACTTATTAAAGTCAGGAGAATTTTCAAAACTTATACCCGACAACTTATTTAAAACAGGTATTTGGATGGAATTCTAAAACCTTCTATTTTCTTGCTCTGAACTTTTCCCACGCAAGCAGGACCGGCGATGCAACATAGACTGAAGAATATGTTCCTACAAAGATCCCGAACAGGAGAACAAGAGCAAAATCATTGAGCACCTCTCCCCCGAGAAAGTAGAGGGCAAGGACCGAGAAGAGAGTTGTTAAAGATGTAAGAAGTGTTCTTGACAGCGACTGTGATATGGACCTGTTTATGACATCAAGAAATGTCTGCTTGGACTTTACATGGATATTTTCCCTTATCCTGTCAAAAATGACAATAGTATCATTAATGGAATATCCGAAAATTGTAAGGATTGCAGCGACTACAGGAATATTGATCTCAACACCGGCAAGCCCGCAGAAGACAACCGTAATTCCTATATCGTGAACAAGGGCGGCCAGTGCGCCTATTGAATACTTGAATTCAAACCTGAATGAAAGGTATATTGCCATAAGGATCAACGCCACAAGAAAGAGCTTGATGGCAGATCTCTTGAGAAAATCACCAATCGCAGGCCCCACATTCTCTTCGCTCATAAACTCTATGTTGCTGAATGCCGCGGAGAGACTTTTCTTTATCTCGTCAAGCCCCTCTTTTGTTGAGTTTTTCTTATCGGAAAGTTTTGTGGATACAATATATTCATTCTTCTCCGCTTCGCCTATCTGCTGAACCAGCGGATTATAATTTGAGAGCGCACTCCTGATTTTTCCTTCGTCAATCCCTTTTTCAAATTTCGCAATGATCTTTATACCGCCCACAAAATCAATACCGAAGTTCAGTCCGCCTTTTAATACCGTTCCGGCGGTAAAACCGGCAAACATTAAAAATGACAGACCCAACGCTATATACCTGTACTTGAGAAATTCTATGACCCGTTTCAATCCAAACTCCTTTTATTCTGCAACCTGTTTTTTATTCCTGCTCGTAATGACTCAGCTGGAGAGCAAATAATTGTATTATATGCTCAATTTTTTAATCTTCTTGTTCAGAGATATTAATTCATAGATAAACCTGGTTATATAGAGCGCAACAAACATACTGGAGAGTATTCCGATAAAGAGCGTAACGGCAAAACCCTTAATAGGACCTGTTCCAAACTGCGACAGGATAAATGCCGCTATAATTGTGGTCAGGTTCGCGTCAATAATCGTCCAGAAGGCCTTATCAAAACCGGCAACGATAGACATTCTCACCGATTTTCCGTTCCTGATCTCTTCCTTTATCCGTTCATAAATAATAACATTGGCGTCCACAGCCATACCCACCGTAAGAATAAAGGCTGCTATACCGGGCAGTGTCAGGGTAAACCCGAGAAGCGAAAGGATCGCCAGCATGAATATCATGTTCAGGATCAGTCCGATATCCGCGATCAGTCCCCCGAGCTTATAGTAGAGTATCATGAAAAGCATGACACCGGCCAGTCCTATGAGGATGGCTTTCACTCCGGATTCAATTGAGTCCTGGCCAAGGGACGGCCCTACTGTTCTCTCTTCAATGAACTCCAGATCAACGGGAAGCGCTCCCTCTTTTATGATCCGTGTCAGGGTCAGGGCTTCATCATAGGTGAATCCTCCGCTGATATTCCCGCTTCCGGTGCCAATCTGTTCGTTAATGCTTGGAGCGCTCCGGATTTTTCTATCCAGGACAATAGCAAGCCTCTTTCCTTTATTCTCCTTGGCAGTGGCCTTTGCCAGTTTTGCGGCTCCTTCCGCTGTTGTTTTGAACCGGACAACAATTCTTCCAAACTCATCCCTGTCCACTGCAGCTTCTTCAATATCGGTACCTTCAAGTGAGACATCCTTCACCAGCACCATGGGTGATGTGGGGAAAACCTTCTTGGAATCCTTGTCTCTCTTAAAGAAAAAGACGATATCCATCCCTTCGGGAAGCTTTATCTCCCTGCTAATCTGATCAAGGAGAGTTTTCTGTTCCTCAGCTCTCAGAGGGAGCTGCTTATCCTTATAGTTTGCACCCAGCCAGTTCCCGGCATCAGCTGTATATTTCTCATCAACAAACCTGTACTCGAGACGCCCGGTCTTACCGATAGCATCCTTCACCTTTTTGGGATCTTTGACACCCGGGAGCTGTATCTCTATTGCTTCGACCCCCCGGGGCCTGATTGACGGCTCGGAAACACCAAACTTGTCCACCCTGTTCCTCAGAAGCTCAAGGGCCTGCTGGGTAATTTCTGTTTTATCCTTTTCGGTAAGCTCTCTCTTAAGCTTCTTTTGTATGCTTTCAAAATTTGCCCTCAGGACAAGGTGCATCCCACCCTGTAGGTCAAGCCCCAGGTTGATCTTTTTTGCCAGAAGTTTCTCCTCAACCCAGTGTTTGAGTATCTTCACATTCTGCACGCCCCTGAATATCCTGACTTCATTCATTATGGCATCAGTGATGTTGCTTCCCCTGATAAAGAGAGTCTTTCCTTTCTCCTCGACACTGTAATCGCTGGAAGAAAACCTGTTCTTTACAGTAACAATTTCCTCCTGGGTAGCATCCGGAGACAGGACAACTTCCATCTTCTTCTCACCCACTGTGGGTAGAATTAACAGGATTGAAATTCCTATTATTACAAGTATATAGAGACTTTTATATACCTTTCCTCTCGCCATAAATATCCTCTGTTTCTGTTATCATTTCAATTTTTATTTCCCGGTTTCTGAGTATGAAAAACCTGCAATTAAGACTCTTGAATATCAGTTTACGCACTTCCCGGTTCTACCTGTTGGGATACCGCCTTAATACTTTGCTGCTTTTTTTCCTGGATCTTACCCTGTAAAGGAGAAAGATACTAAAAACCATCACGCCGAGAAATATTTTTACCAGCATGTCCGAGGTTTTCCTGTTGAAACCGAAAAGCCCCCCGGGCTCCTTTTTTGAATCTTCTATCTCAATTTTATCCGGAATCCTGACAATTTCACCCTTGCCGCTGCTCTCATCATTTTTCTTAACACTGATTTCTGATTTGTAGCCAGGAATCCTGAGATACTTGTATTCTCCCTCATCAATGAAAAGGATCGAACCATGAACCTCAGAACCGGCTGGCTTTTCCCCGGGCTTACCCGCTTTCACATCTTTTTTCTTTTCAGCGGTTTTTTTCGCAGGTGCTTTTATCTTCTCAGATTTCTGTTTCTTCTCTTTTTCAGGGGATATATTTTCCGGTTTTACCGTTTTATCCTTAACAGGAGCAGTCTTTTTTTCAGCACCACTTATCTCAGAAGTTTTCCGATCAGTAGTTCCGGTTTTCTCTTTCTTCCCCGGACCCTCCTCTGCCCATACATTACTGCACAAAAATACCAGTAATAGTATAGACAGCAATTGAAATCTTCTCATTGAGATCCTGTTAAGTCTATACTTCATAAATTATACTGTTTTTTTCAGGAAATTTTATTCTGTATTGAACTTTTTGAAAACTCGACTTTCGTATTATTGGCAATTTTAAGGACTACAGTATTTTCATCCTTTATGCCGGCAACGACTCCGTGTATACCACCTGCAGTTATGACCCTATCTCCTTCTTTAATAGCAGAAATCATACTTTTTCTCTCTTTCTCTTTTTTCTGCTGCGGCCTTATCAGGAGAAAATAGATGATGAGAATCATCAGGACAATGGGAACCATGCTTCCAAAGGCACCCATGGGTGAACCCTGAGCTCCTCCTCCCTGAGACTGGGCATATGCAATACCTATCATATTAAACAAGGTTAGCCTCCATAAGAAATATTAAAACGTAAGTTACTCCTCAGTGGAATGATAAATAAATGTTAAATTCTTCAAATTCAGTATAAACATTATTAATATTGATAAAATATCTTCATCAACTCCGAATTAACATGAATATATTTTAACCATATTGCTGAGTAATTAAAACAAGTTTTATTAATAGGAATATAATGTCAATTTAAATTCATGGTTAAAGAACTGGATTTTCAGGAAAGATACTTTAGGGAAGAAATAAATCAGCTGATATCAGTCAATAAATTCTCCTTACCTGGATACCGGTGCTGATCTTTTCCTCTGCCTGATGATTTCCCTCATGACATCTTCGGTAATATCATACTTTTTACCGGCATAGACAAGGCCGTCACCCAGGTTCAGAATAAAATCGATATTTCCATTCCTTGATATTTTTTTCAGAGCAGTGTTGATTTTTGAGTAAATCCTGCTTTTCATGGCTTTTATACCGGCATCAAGCTTTTCCAGATCTTTCCTTTTTTGTCTCAGTTGATTGAGATCTTTTTCACCGCTGCTCTTTCCCGTGAGTATTATCTCCTGCAGATTTTCCATTTCATCCATGATCTGTCTTCTTTTTGCGGAGATCATTTTATATTCAGGTTCTCTTTCAGACAGGGCCGTATAGAGAGAATTCAGGTTAACATACCTGATAACAGTTTTTTTCTGTTCCTTCCTGATACCGCTTCCTTTCCCGGAGCAGGCTGCCAGTAAAATTGTTGTGGCAATCAGCAGTAAAAGGTATATGTTTTTCAATTAAAACCTCATATCTCCTATGGCAAACTGGAAGGTAAATCCGCTTATCTCTTTGAAGCCGCCATCCCTGTAGAGCATCTTTCTCCCGAACCAGAACCTCAGGGGCATCATGGGGATCTGCACTCTGAATCCCAGCCCCCATGAATACCTGAAATACTCCATAAGATTCACTTTATCGCTGAACATGTCCCTGATATCATATGTCAGCCCGTCATCTTTGTCATCACTCACAATATCATAGTTATCTTCTATCAGCTGCTTTTCCCAAAACTTATCGGTCCAGAGTGAACCCGCGTCCCAGAAAAAGGCAAGCCAGAGCATCTGGGGATGGATGGGGATCCTGAATTCAAAACCGTAAAGTATCCTGTGGTAGAGACCCACATCGCTCCAGGAGTCGGGGAAACTGTTGTCCAGATAGTCCCAGCCCCGTATTGTTTCAGGCCCTCCCATTCTCAGCCTGTCTTCCGATTCAAGCCACGCATTCTCCTCGTAAGACTGTTTGATACTGCTGCTCCTGAAAGGCTCCATGAGAAATGTACCGTTTGCCCTGATCTCAATAACACAGGGGTGCGTTTTAAGGAAGGGGATATGGAACGGTGAAAAGTAGAAATTAACTTCCGGAGAATATTTAAGAAAGTGGTCCTGGCCTCCCAGGAGGCTCCCGGTGAAACCTACCGAAACACCTATTTTGCTCCCGCTGGTCGGATTGAGATAGTTATCTTTGGTATTCCTGTAGAGATAGACAGACTGCGTCCTTTTCTCCTGCAGGCCCTCTGCCACCGCAAGAAATATATCATCCTTACTGTTTCCCGTTGGATTAATATAGCTTTTAAATGAATGGGTCCATCGCGTCCCTATTTCATAGAAGTATAAGAACCTGTAGCTGAGTCCCATTGAATACCCGACTACCTGTTTCTGGTACTCAGATTCTTCATTGGAATTTTCAAAAATTGAAGTATCCGTGAGATTGTAGAGATGATAAAAAACAGACGCATCGAAACCAACAGGATAATCAAAGAGCCACCTCTCCATGAATGAGAGTGTTACAGATCTTCTCTGCGGACCATATTCAAATTTAATGCCCACTCTCTGTCCGTTTCCCATAAGATTGTTCTCGGCAAGGTCGGCAAATATTGAGAAACCTGACGTGGTTCCATAGCCTCCACCCAGGGAAATTGTTCCCGAAGGCTGTTCCTCCACATCAACAATGAGGTTCATATAATTTTCCGTACTTCCCGGTCTCATATCAAAATTTACCTGTTTGAAAAATCCAAGATTAAAGACTTTTTCTCTCGATATCTGGACTTTTCGGGAATCGAAGAGTTCACCCTCTTTAATAAGGATCTCTCTCCTGATGACCTTATCCTTGGTCTTCTTATTTCCCTTTATGATAATACCTTCAACATAGGCCTTATTTCCCTCATATATCACAAAGTCAATTTTAACAAACTTCCGCTTCTCCTTCACATTGTCCACAACAACTTCTCTCTCAGTAACTGTCCTGTTGGGGGTTACCCTTGCAAAGATATATCCCCGGGAAGCATACAGAAAGCTTATGTTCTGCTTATCCATAAGAAACTTGGTGTTATTAAAGAGCTCGCCTTTCTCATTGAGTTGAAAGTTTTTCATCAGGACGTCAGGGTCTACAACCGGTTTTTTACCTTTGGTCTTTATATCAATTGTATAGCCGTCAAAATAATATTTATCCCCCTCTGTGAGCTTGATCACTATGAAGATGGCTCTCTTTTCCTGCCGGGTCGGATCTTCCCACTCATACTCGACTTTGTCTTCTATGATCTGAGCATCAAGATACCCGTTCTCTTTATAATAGGCAAGCAATTTCCCCTTGTCCTGCTCATAGATATCCCGTTTAAATGTTCCATCATCAAACGCCGTCTCCTCTTTAGTCTCAAAAACTTTAAAGAGTTCTTCAGGATCAATTTTCCTGGCACCGAGCAGGGATATTTTTGCGACCTTAATATCTTCACCTTCATCGATAATAATCTCAACTTCAACATTATTCTCATCTTCAACCGGTAATATCCTGTAGGTGACAATAGCATTAAAGAGGCCTTCTTCATCATACTTTTTTTTGATGAGTGAAATACTTTTCTCAAGAAAATCTTTTCTATATACTTCACCTTCCTTGAGGGGGAGAGACTCAATAATATCAGCTTCCTGGAATTTATCCATCCCCTTGAAAATAATTGTTTTCACCTGGGGACTTTCCTTACAGAAAATCCCGAGCCGGACTCCCCCCTTGTATTCTTCAATCATTATCTCAACATTGCTGAACTTGAACTCATGGAAGATCTTCTTGATATCCTCTTTGATCTCCATAGCCCTGAGAGGATAACCGGGAGTTGTCTTCATCTCGTCCAGGATATCGGTTGAATTAATATTTACCAGGCCGAAAACCCTCATTTTCCTGACCATTTTCCCTTCATATTTTTCAGGCTTGAGAAAAGTAAATTCTTTTTCAACAATGCTGATTGAAAGAACAACCTTTTCCTTTGATGCTTCAAGCCAGTAGAAGACTTTATCTACCTTCCCGATTTTCCGGATCTCTTCAATATCTTTTTCCAGCAGGGAGAGCGAAAACTTCTTACCTTTAGCGGTTTTCATGATCCCGGCAAGATCGTTTGCTGAAATAAGATTAAGCCCGACGAAGTTAATTCGTTCGATTTCAGTTCCTTCAAACCTGGTGAACCTGTCAGACCGGTTACCTTTTTCACTGCAGGTCAGCCTGAGAGACACTCCATTCCTGTATTCACTATAGCTTATTGTAAGCTCTGAAAGCTGGCCAAACTGCATCAGGTTATTTCTGTCTTTACCCAGTTCCTTGATATTCAGCGGAGCCCCTTCCCGTGTTTTCATAATTTTGAGGAAGGTACCAGGGGAATTTCTCCTTAAGCCTCTGAACTCAATCCTGGTGACAACCATTCCTTCATATTTTGAGGTCTGAGACATTCCCGTCGGACTAAAGAGAATTACTGCTGATAGAGTCGAAATCGTTATTATCGTGAATAATGCCTTTCTCATAAAAAACAAAAATCCCTGATTAGCTTTAGTTTTCTGAAACGAATTATCTATGTAAAAAAATAATCGTATACATTAAAAAACATAACTGATATGTCCCCGCCGCCTTCGGCGGCGGGGACATATTGTTCATATTATTGTTAGTACATTCATTTTAGCAATATAGCCGAATAATTATGTTTATTTAATTTTATACCCTTTATTATTTGTGTCATTTAATGTCAATAATTATGATGAAATAGGGAGTTATTTTACCGTTGAAAGGGTGAATTTCGGTATCCCGGCCCTGTTGAGGTAATCCATTATACTGACAATTGTATCATAATCAGCCCTTTTATCACCCCGTATTACAACGGTTAAGTTATTGTTCGTTTTCCTTCTCTCAATAAGTTCACTTAACAGCTTTTCTTTTCCATAGGGTTTGTCATTGAGGAATATTTTATTATCTTTATTGATTGAAATGATAAGATTATTTTTTTTGTATTCACCGGACTGAACAGCTTTCGGAAGATGGACCGTTATTGTTGACTCTGAACCCAGAGATGAAGTAACCATAAAGAAAGCAACAAGAAGGAAGACAAGATCAATAAGTGATGTTATATCAATCAATGCCCTTTGCTGAAGATTTCTTTTGAACTTTATATACATATTTATTTCCCGGGGAAACAATACTCCCTGTCACTCTTTATGACTCTTCTCCGGTTCCCACATATCAATGAAACTGTTCGATATAAACTCAATCTCCCGGATGAAAATATCTGTCTTTGTGGCCATGTAGTTGTAAAAGACCATTGAGGGGATTGCTACCATAAGACCAAGGGCCGTTGTTATCAGGGCTTCCGTAATACCCTGTGCCAGGAGATCCTGGGCGGAGGGTCCGAAACTTGCAAGTCCGCTGAAAGACTTCATCATCCCCGTAACTGTTCCCAGGAGACCCAGCATGGGAGAAATTGTCGCGATTGTTGATATTGTTGCTCCGAATTTTTCAATATATCTCACTGTTTTTTCTGCTTCATCACGGATAATGATATCCCTCTCACTTTTATCAGCTACCCTCTCCATGATGTTTTCAATCATTACCGCGATCCTGCCGCTGTACCTGTTTAAAAAAGACCTTGCCCCCGCGCTGTCGCCGGTTTTCAGAGGAGTTATCAAATTATTCATGAGATGCCTGTAATCCGCACTGATTGAACGATAGAAAAGTGACCTCTCAATTATCACCGCCAGTGCAATGATTGAACAGATCCCGATAGGGATAATCATCACCCAGAGGGGAATAGAGTCGAAGATTGAAATTATTATTTTACCTGTCATAATTCTATATTATTATCCTCAATCCGCTGAGAAAGGTTATTCCCGGCTCAAGATAACCTTCCCGGTAGCTGTATTTTTTATCATAAAGGTTGTTTATCCTGGCATAAAAATAGAATGTATTTACCATTTTTAACTGCAGCTTGAAAGAACCTATCAGTACAGGTTCCAGCTTTGAATTATCGGAAATATCAGGATTAACAAAGACCTCTCCAATATACTTATTGCCCCATTCTACTTCCCATCCGTTGTTCTTGAAATTCAGAGTACCGCCTATTATATCAATGGGATTATATGTGATGTTTCTTGCCGCTTTAAAGTGATTGTATTCATAGTTAAAGATAAACTTCAGCTGGTTATTGAATATCCTCAGGTCTGTTATCATATCACCCTTGAACCTGTATATCTCAATTGGAATCTCCTCGGCCGTGATGACATTCCCCGTAAGTGAAAAGTAGTTATAAAAGTTATCATTTTTAATATAAGAACCCTTTCCTTTAAGTCTTATCTGTTTCACATAAAAGTTATTTTTGCTGTCAAACCTGAGATCCAACTCACCCTTAAGATTAACATTGTGCTCCTTTCCCGGCAGGAGTTCATAGTTTGGGCTTATATACTTCTGCTCGAAGTAAAAATCTTCGGGATTAAACGGGACAAGGTCATAGACATACGAAAGTTCAAGGGACAGGTATTTCATCCCTGTGGTGGAGATGCTTCCGTTTCCTGACGGGAACCACCCTTCATTATTCATATTATCAGCATCCCAGTCAACAATTCCCCCCATCCCTATCATAAGATACTCGATAATCTTGAAACTGAAATAGATCTCATTACTCATATGCCTGTCATCTTCAATATCATCCTCGAAATAGAAATAGTGTGAGTAATTGTGTTTGAAGCCGAACCTGTTTGATGCTGACCAGATATATTCCCATCCTATCTCCTCGTTGGCCTGGTTAAAACCGCTTCTCTCAACACTGGAATCCACCGAACTGACAAGACGGTGAACATACTGACCTCCGCCAAAGTTAAAATCCCACCGTGATGGTGTGGGTTTGTATTCATTTTTAATATTTACTATGATTTTATCCTTCTCTTCACGGCTGAATACGGGGTTTGCATACATCCCGTGGGATTCATTATTGACTTCCATTTCTGGCCTGAGCTTCCACTCTTCGGTTATATCCGCCCTTCCGGTAAAACCCACATCACTCTCGTAAAAGCTCGAGTTTGTATACCCAAAATCATTGGACCTTTTCAGGTCAGAGCTGAGCTGGTATGTAAAAAAATCGAGATTCTGAATAACACTGAAAGCTGAGCTGATATTATTGTACTGGCCGTATAGCATCCTGGCATCTACGTTAACATTTTCCGATTTCTGCCTGCCGTTCTCCCTGGATTCCTTTACATCGGGGATGCTCCCGGAACCGGCATCATCCTCTGCCCGGCCGGCAGAAGAATTAAATAACAGGAAAAGAACCAGGAGAGATATCCGGAGCGGGTATGTTCTTATCATTTATTAGATCTCCCCATTAAATTAAAATGGCAGAAATACCCTGGATATTATCTGCCATTTAATTTTATCATTCGAGATAAGGAAGTTATCCTTTAAGCTGGTCTGCTTTATTAACCATTTCCCAGACAAATCCCTCATCTTCTCTTCCGAAATGACCGTATGCGGATGTTTTCCTGAAGATCGGTTTAAGAAGATCCAGTGTCTTGATTATACCTGCCGGTTTCATATCAAATACTGACTTTACTCTTTGTGCAATTTCTTCATCGGGAATTAACCCGGTTCCGAAAGTTTCAACCAGTACGGATACAGGGTCGGCAACGCCTATGGCATATGCGAGCTGGACTTCGCACCTGTACGCGAGACCTGCCGCAACAATATTTTTGGCAATATATCTTCCCATGTAAGCGGCTGACCTGTCTACTTTTGAGGGGTCTTTTCCGGAAAAGGCCCCGCCGCCGTGACGTCCCATACCGCCGTAGGTGTCAACGATGATCTTCCTTCCGGTCAACCCGGTATCCCCATCCGGCCCGCCAATGACAAACCTCCCGGTAGGATTTACGTAGATCTTTGTCTTTTCATCCAGATATTTTTCAGGAATAACATGCTTTATTGTTGTTTCGTAGACCCCGTCGTAAATCTGCTTCTGTTCAACATCGGGTGTATGCTGGGTGGATATGACGATGGTATCGACCCGCTTCGGTTTTCCCTGTTCGTACTCAATGGTAACCTGCGACTTGGAATCGGGACGGATGAAATCGAGTTCACCGCTTCGCCTTACATCGGCAAGTCTCCTGACAAGCTTGTGGGAGAGAAGTATGGGCATTGGCATCAGTTCATCGGTTTCAGCAACGGCATATCCGAACATCATACCCTGATCGCCGGCCCCCTGCTCGGTAAAAAGCCCCTCACCCTCGGAAACACCCTGCGAGATGTCTGCCGATTGCTCGTGGACATAGATCTCCACACTGCATGTCTTTGAATCGAACCGTATGGAAGAATCATTATAACCTATGTCCGATATGACTTCCCTGGCAACAGTATCATAATCGACTTTCTCGGAAGATGTTATTTCTCCGGCCAGTACGACCCTGTCGGTGGTAACCAGGGTCTCAATTGCCACCCTCGATTTCGGGTCACCCTTTATATGCCCGTCCACAATAGCGTCCGATATCTGGTCAGACACTTTATCCGGATGTCCTTCCGAAACGGACTCCGATGTAAAGATATAATCACATAAATTCATTGATCCCTCTCTTGATTCTAATATTAATTTTGCCTTTTATTTTTTATACAGAATGCACTCTGCAGGACAACTCTCCGTGACTTCCCTGACCTCACCGGCAGATGCACCACTACCGTTGCGCACTTCACTTACGCCATCCGAATTCATTCTGAAAACACCGGGAAGCGAGTCAATACAGAATTCATAGCCGGTACACCTCTACCCTCAACATATACTACCATCCTCTCTTGTCTCTCTTACCTCAATGTTATGATTGCTGGTAAAGCAGGAGAATATCTCTCTGTTTTCCTGTTATTTAACAGGTTCTTTCACCGGACCGGTTTTCGGCTTTTCTACCGGAGTCTGCACATTCCCCTCTGCCGCATTACCCGGAACGGCGGCCGGCTTTTTGGTTTCCTGAATCATTCCGCTCCCTGCTTCCTCAGTCTCCAGGACCTTTTTCTGAAGTGATTCGGACCTGTTTGATTCAAGTACTGCCAGACCAAGTGAACCGAGCATAAACAGTGTTATCATAACCGCAGATATCTTTGTTATCACATCCGCTGTTGATGAACCAAATGCAGACTGGCTCGATCCGCCAATGATCCCCATGCCCGCGCTTTTATCAGATTGAAGCAGGATGATGATAATAAGAAGAACACATAATATTAAAAAAATTACCGTAGAAACTGAAATTAAAACGCCCATTCTATCCTCACACTAAATAAACTCCTATACATTGATGATACCGAGAAATGAATCCGTCTGAAGGCTTGCACCACCAACCAGCACACCGTCTATGTTTTCTTTAACAGAGAGCCCTTCAATATTATCAGGTTTTACCGACCCCCCGTAGAGGATTGAAAGGCTGTCTGATATCTCCGCAGAATAGAGAGAACCCACAATTTCACGGATCAAACCGTGGACCTCATCGGCAATTTCAGGTGTTGCCACCTTACCGGTCCCGATTGCCCAGACAGGTTCATATGCTATGACAATCTCCTTCATCTGCCCGCTGCTGACACCCTCAAGGGCGCCTTTGACCTGTTTTTCAACCACATCATTCGTGGAACCGTTCTCCCTCTCTTCCAGAAGTTCACCAACACAGACCATTGGCCTGAGCCCCGCTTCCAGGGCCGCGGTTGTTTTTCTCCTTACATCATCATCTGTTTCACCGAAAACATGTCTCCTCTCGGAGTGGCCGATAAGTATGAACCGGCATCCGCAGTCTTTTACCATTTCCGGCGACACTTCACCGGTAAAAGCCCCTTCTTTTTCAAAATACATATTCTGTATTCCAAATTTAACACCGGACCCGCTGCAGAGCCTGTTCAGCTCCCTGACATAGGGTGACGGAGGGAAAAGAACGATCTCCCTCCCCTCTTTCTTCCGAATGCCGTGAAGAATCCCCTTAACAAGTGATTCAGCTTCGGAAAATGTCTTATGCATCTTCCAGTTCCCGGCAAATATCTCAGTTCTGGCCATCTGTCTCCCTGTTAACAACTATATACGTATAAAACACTAATAAGTTACAAATTTTAATAAGGGGGTAAAAAATGTAAATAATTTATTTCATTATATGTTTTACAAGATCTACAACCCTCACTGAATAGCCCCATTCATTATCATACCAGCTGAGCACTTTTACAAGGTTCCCGTCAAGGACTTTCGTTGACGGGGCATCCACAATGGATGAGTGGTTATTGCCCGTAAAATCCACTGAAACAAGAGGTTCCTCACAGTATCCCAGTATCCCCTTGAGTTTTCCCTCTGCTGCCGCCTTGAGGGCCGCATTGACATCCTCTTCCGTTGCCGTGCTGCTGAGAGAACAGACAAAATCAACAATTGAGACATCAGGTGTGGGGACCCTGATAGCGCCTCCATCCAGTTTTCCCTTGAGCTCGGGGATTACCAGTGTGACGGCCCGAGCGGCTCCTGTGGTTGTGGGGATCATTGAGAGTGCCGCTGACCGTGCCCGCCTTAAATCGGAATGAGGTGCATCCAGGATTCTCTGGTCGCCGGTATAGGAGTGAATGGTGGTCATTACTCCCTTCTCGATACCGAATTCATCATTGAGGACCTTCACGATAGGAGCGAGACAGTTGGTTGTACAGGAAGCATTTGATATAACATGGTGGTTTGATTTATCATACTTGTCCTCGTTAACGCCCATGACAATGGTAATATCCTCATTTTTTGCCGGGGCGGATATCACCACTTTCTTTGCCCCTGCTTCCAGGTGGAGGGCGGCCTTGTCCCGGTCACGGAAAAAACCCGTTGACTCAACAACCACTTCAACACCGTCAGCTTTCCAGGGAATGTCTTTGGGATCTCTCTGTGAATGGACCTTTATCTCTTTTCCGTTTATAATAAGCGAATCATCGGTATGTGAAACGTCTCCGTCAAAGATCCCGAAAACAGAATCGTATTTGAAAAGATGGGCCAGTGTACCCGCGTCCGTAAGGTCATTTATTCCCGTTACCTCAACGTCACCGAACCTGTCCCGGTTTTTTTCTATTGCCTTTAATACGTTCCGCCCGATCCTTCCAAAACCATTAATTCCGATCTTTATACTCATTACGAGCAACCTCCTCAATTAGATTATATTTTTTCATCAGTATTAATTCTTAAACTTGATTTGTAAATTAACTTTCTTATAAAGAGAAAAAGAAGTATTAGCCGCAGATGCGCCGGGCAGGAGGCCCCGGTGCAAAGCCCATGCAGGATGCATGATGAGGGCTTTGCCACGCAGATTTTTTTAATGCTAAATTTTGAATGTTGAATGTTAAAATAAAGAAACAGTTTTTTGATCAGATAACTTAACAATTAAAATTCAACATTTAACATTATCTTAAACTCCGCGTTTATCTGCGGTTCCAAATCTTTTGTTTTTTTCTGCTTTTTGTTTTACCATATAACACTCATGTTTAAAATAAACAGTGTCCAGATACTAGTACTAAAATTCTTATTTGTCAAGCACTTCAACGGGAGCATGACTGTTAAGGGCCAGGGCCCTGCGGGCACACTCCCGGGCCTCCTGATCGTTATCCAGCATGCGGTGGATTTCGGCCATTTTAAGCCATGAACCGGAGAAGTTGGGGACTGCCTGCGATGCTTTACCATAATATTCCAGGGCCTTTTCATGATTGCCTCCCCATACCATGAGTCTTCCCATCCTGTAGTGCCCCCAGATATTATCCGGATAGTTATCCGCTACTCTCTTATAGGCCGATTCCGCACCCTCAGGGTTATTCATGCTGAAAAAATAATCACCTTCCATGATATCCGTGATCCAGCAATCCTCACCGGTAACTTTTCGGTGAGAGAGAAAGTCTTTCTTTCCATAGGTTCCCTTCCTGCCGGTTTTCTCAAGAGCGGCAAGGATCCGTTCAACCGAGCGGGGGACAAAGCTGTCATTCCTGATAAATATTCCCGGTTCATTGCTGTCAAACCATATATCATCTGAAATTTTCCCGCTGCTTTTGTCCTCATCATAGAGATCCGTACCCGGATAGTAGGCGACGGGGGAGACGATCCCGTCCGAGGGTTTTATCCTCTTTATAATATCAACGGTTTTCCCCGTATCGGTTTCGGTCTCTCCCCGCATCCCGCACATGAGGTAAACCGAAAGGTAGACCCCTGCACTCCTGGTCATATCCGCCGCCTTTTCTATCTGTTCAATGCTGATCGACTTGTCAAATTTGTCCAGTATTCTCTCCGAACCCGATTCAACGCCATACTGGATATGCTCAAGCCCGGCGCCTTTCATTTCAACCAGCATCTCAAGGTCAATGGTATCCACACGTGACTGGCAGTTCCACATGATGTGAATGCCGTTGTTGCGAAGCAGGCTGCAAAGCTCAATGACCCTCCCCTTATTGAGAGTGAAGTTGTCATCACGGACAGAGAAGTATATGATACCATACTTCTCATACAGGTATTTAATCTCATTGAATATATTCTCAGCGCTCCTGAACCGGGTCACTCTCCCCCAGAACCCGGGTGATGAGCAGTAACTGCAGCTGTGAGGACATCCCCGTGAGGTTATGATATACTTGTACTGTTCATGAATATCCACGCCGGTGGACTTTCCCGAGAAGAGGGTGGCGGCGGGAAGAGAATCCAGGTCCCTTATCCTCTCTCCTTCTCTTATCCTCCCGGGATTCCCCTGCTCTTTAATTTTCTTCAGCAGCCGGTGAAAGGCATGTTCCCCCTCCCCCTTCACTATCCAGTCGATTGCCTTGATTCTCAGGAGAGTCTCTTCGGCAAGGGCTGATACATGGGGGCCCCCCGCAACAATCTTTATCCCGGGAAGCTTTCTCCTGACCTCTTTTACAAGCCTGAAACTTTCGGTCCTGTTGAAGGTGAATATGGATACACCGAGAACATCCGGTTTTTCCCCGGCGATATATTCCGCCCCTTTCCTGTAGCCGCAGGCGGAGAGATTGGCAAGGGTAACATCATAACCCTCCTTCTCAAGGTACGACGCCAGGGAGATAAGCCCGTAGGGGAGGAGGGAGGTAAAATAGTCTGACCTCTGGTCATATTCACAGAGATATGCGAGAAGGATCTTCATAATAGTTACACGTTACGATTTTCAAGTTTCAAGTAGTGTCCGGGATTACTGTCACAGTGAGCGCAGCGTGGCTCATCTCGATATGATCCTGCTCTTTATAAAGTGCAGCAAATTGTATCGAGGGGAACAGATCACGTCGCTGCGATACTGTCAGGAGGACAGTAGTGGCGGCGAGGACACGGATGTCCAAAAGCCGGCCTCCTCATGATAACAGTGTAAAATTACGAAACTTCTTTAACATCCGCGTACAACTACGGTTAAAAATCTTCTTATAATTTAAAATTCAACATTTAAAATTCATAATTTCTTATTTTACTACTTGCATTTGTTATTAATACCGTTTACATAAACCGGCGCGAGCTTCCCTGAACTTTCAGATCCGGGAAAGACCCCTTTCCCTGTAAAGAGTTCTCTTTTTTTCGCATAGAGACTGTTCCACTCTTTAAGGAATATTCTCGAGAGGGGGAGATAGGACCAGTGCCATCTCTCCTCGTTGTAACCCTTTTTTCTTCCCGCGGTATAAGGCTGACAGAACCCGTACTTTGAGGCATTTTTTCTTAACCAGGTGTAGATGATCTTCCCCTCTCCCCGGCTGAAATAGCTGTTGGTCAGGTTGTTAATATCGAAATCTGTTCCCCAGTGGTGCCGGGAGGTCCCGGGCATGGATGAGTATTTCAGGATATTTCCGGCTATGACCCCCGGTTTTTCACCCTTTTTCCCATATTTTCCCGACCTCCATTTTCTCTCCCAGATATATTTCTGGCTGGCAAAATTCCTTGTGGAACTCCTCACCCATATTTTTACACCGGGATTCTCCTTTTGAAACGCACGGATCATTTTTTTAAGGGCAGCGGCTGTCCTCTTCCTGAGGAAATGGACCTTCTGATCAACAGGTATACCGGCCTTTTTAAGATTAACAAAAGAGGGATGTTTTGACGGATCAAACCTTCCGGTGAGATAGTTGCTTTTCGATATCTTCCCATAAATACCGGGACCCGATTCCGCCGGTTCACAGGCACTGAAGAAGACAACACTTGAGACATATGTTAACAGCAGAAAAAAAGCCGGGTGAGAAATCGATTTTTTCATGTATGAGTATCCTGATGATTACTGTTTTTGAGCTTACCATGGTGATTGCCCTCACAGGATCCTGTCAATATTAAAAAAAGTTGCGGTAAATTTACTTGAAAAAAAGAAAATTTACACTATTTTATATTATGCAGGATATTAACTATTTAGTTCTGTGATTAAAATTATACATGTTTAATATATCACCGGTGTGTCCCCGCTACCAAAGGCTGCGGTGAAATATCAAATATGTTTTCTGCCAGGCCTGAGTCGTTACTCAGGATATTGTTTTAAGGGTGAATAAAAAGTGGATGAACTTTACTGCCCCAAATGCAACTATAAATACCTGACCTTCCTGAGGATATACAGACATGCCGACAGGAGTTCCGAAAAATTCTACTACTGTGACAATTGCGAAAGACAATTCCAGATAATTGAAACCACCGATGACTATAAGATCGCAAAAAAGATCATCAGCACACCCTCCGCCTATCTTTAAAAAAATACGAATTAAATTCAAAGACATGAAAGGAAGGCTTGCAACAGAAGCTCAGAGTCACTGAGAAAGAAAGAGTGTAAGAAAGGGGATAGGGAGATAAGGGGATAAGAGAAGTTGGAAATATATTACATCCCCCACATCCCCTCCGTATCCCCCCTATCCCCCTTCTCTTTTTTCTTTATTTTTAAAACTTTGTGTTCTGGCAGTTTTAAATATTTATCTATTATCTACATCTCCATGGCTTATCTTTGGAATTTTGTGTTGCAAATCAAGTTCAGGAATTTATCCTGTACCGGGATAATAACTTGAGCAGGTAATTTAAAATGAAGCAAACCGTAAAAGTGGTCCTCTTTTTGCTCCTTTTCAGCGGATGCAAAACCGACCTGAGCCGGAAAGACCTCAGGGGAAAAGATTTCAGAGGCGCTGATCTGAGAAATACCGATTTTCACGGGTCGGACCTCCGCGGTGCGGACCTCACCGGCGCGGACCTGGGGAAGGTTAAATTCGGGAAGATCATTCATACGGGAAAGCATGTTATTGTGGACCTCCGGGACGCCGATCTCTCCGGGGCAAACCTCACTGAAGCGTCTCTTCTTTCGGCGGACCTGAAAAGGGCGAAGTTTAAAAGCGCCGTCCTGGCGGGTGCAAATCTCAGCGGGACTGACATGAGGAAAGCTGATTTTTCCGGGGCCGATCTCACGAAGGCGGACATCAGCGGCGCCATTGCGGACATGAGCCTCTTCTCCGGTTCAAAGCTTCAGGAGGCTGATTTCAGCGGAACGGACCTCTCCGGAACAGGCTTTCAAAGGGCGGACCTGAAAAGGGCCCGTTTCTCCGGCAGCAGGCTCATCAATACGGATTTCACCGGGGCCGACCTGAGAGGCGCCATATTCACCCTTTCCGTGATTAAAGGGGCAATCTTCAAAAACTGCAGGCTGGACAGAAAATGGAAAGGCCGCTTTGGGAAACTCGGGTTAAAAGATCTGGACAGCGTTAAATGGGTTGACTGATAAATCTGCTCTTTCACCACCCGATGCATAAAAGGGTCTGGTTGCTGTTGCAACCGCCTGTTCCATAATCAATCCAGGCTGAATCGGTTGCAGTATGGTCACCGACCTCACCATTATTCGTATTTCCATCATCAGTAAAACCATTACAAGACGTAGCATTACTCATCCAATTCCCGTCAACATCAGATCCCGACCACCAGTGAGTCATATCAGGAACAGCATCGTTCAAATTATTTTGTATACTATAGTCCATAAGGTCCGCCCAGTTATCGGCAATAACGGTATCCGTAGGCCCCTTAATGGCAACACCGGCAGGAACACCGAAATTCACAGGAAAATTAGCAATCTGGTCTACAGCATTAATTGAAATAAACGCCCTCATGTGAGATACAGGGAGCGAAGGGTAATTAACGGTTATATATGATCGGCATATCAGATCTGCCCCAAATCTCCCGCCAAGGTCCCCCTTATTTTGCCCTGCTGAAACCATATAGATCGTACCGGAACCGGAAGCTCCGGAACCCGCAGTGATCACGGAAACTTCTCTATAAGCGGAAATATATCCGTCCCCGTCCTTCACGAGCACATTTAAGTAGATTATTTCTCCGGAGGTAAGCCCTGTTACAGTATGTGTTGAAGAACCGGCAGTCCATGACATGGCGATCGTACCGTTTACCACGGCGGAATCAGTATCGTTTAAGTTACCGGAGGATGAACTCACAACCATATACTGAAGTTCGGCAGAGGGTGTGCTGTCATCACCGGCACTAGCCCACGACAAGGTGACCCTGTCAGAGAGTATACCCGATACCAGGATGCTTCCGTTATTCCCGGGGATGGGAAGGTTGTTTAAGACAGATTCATTATCGATAATATCGTTGAAGTTGTCTTTTTCACAGCCGGTAAAAAGCAGGAACGATACAGTATAAATAAGAAATATGCTGACTGCTCTCACTGTTGACCTGTATATCCCGATTCTTATCATTTTTGACCACCAGGTTAATATACAAAAAATCCGTCCGGACGTCAAAAAAAATTGAAATTTTTAATCTTTTTTCACCTCCGGTACACGGTTAAACCAGGGCCGGGCCTTCTCAAGCTGCGCTGCGAGCCTGAAAAGTCTGTTTTCACACCCGAATTTTGCAATAAACTGTATTCCTATGGGAAGCCCCTCCTCTGTCCAGTAGAGGGGTACCGACATTGCCGGGAGTCCCGTAAGGTTTGCCAGCTGGGTAAAGGGGGTTTTTTCGAGGCTTTCCTCGGCCAGTTTATGCACAATCCCGGAGGCCTTCAGGAGTTTTCCCAGCCGGAGAGCGCTGACAAGCTTCATCCCCGCAACTTCAACCGGTTTCGGCTTCAACTCCCCTATCTTTACCGGCGGAGAGGCAACCACCGGGGTAACGAATATATCATACTTCTTAAAAAACTCTCCCATTGCCCGGGAGGCGCTGTCCCACAACCTCCTTGCCTCCACAAAATCACCGGCACTGTATGTCCTTCCCAGCATGCCGAGGATCCATGTGGTCAGTTCGAAACCGCCGCTTCCCGCTTTTTTTCCCGTTAATTCCGCAACTTTCCGGATATCCGCGGCCATTTCACCCATATAGAGTGTTATATAGCTCACGCCCAGCCCCCTGCCGTCATAGGACGGTTTGTCATTTTCCACCTTATGTCCCAGCTCCTCCAGGAGCCCCGCCGCATCCGAGACGGCATTCACGCATTCCCGGTGCACTTCCGTTCCCAGGGGGGAATCGCTTGTAAAGGCGATTTTAAGGGTCCCGGGTTTCTTCTTCATTTCATTCATGTATGATATTTCCGGTTCCGGGATAATAAAAGGAGCCCCCCTGTCACTCCCCTGGGTTGCATCAAGAGCGGCGGCGCTGTCCCTCACGGACCTGCTGATAACACCCTCAACATCGGCTCCCTGCCAGACCTCTCCCGATGCCGGTCCCAGGGGATTACGTCCCCTGCTGGGCTTGAGCCCGAAGAGCCCGCAACAGGAAGCGGGGATCCGGATGGAACCTCCCCCGTCATTCCCGGAAGCCATGGGGACCATTCCCGAGGCCACCGCGGCAGCAGCCCCCCCGCTGGACCCTCCCGGGGTATGGCCGGTATTCCAGGGATTCCTGGTTGGCCCGAAGAGCTCGGGCTCCGTTATGCCCATAAGCCCGAATTCAGGGGTATTTGTTTTTCCGGCAATATTCAGGCCCGCCTTTTTAAACCTCACTGTCATTTCACTGTCATAGTCGGGACAGTAATCCTTCAGGGCCCGGGACCCGCTGCTCATGGGAACCCCTTTGTATGCCGTCATAATATCCTTCAGCAGGAAAGGGACCCCGGTGAAGGGACCACGGGGAATGTCACCTTTAGCGTACTCCCTGGCAATATCGTACATGGGTGTGATTACGGCATTGAGAATCGGGTTCAGCTCTTCTATACGGGAAATTGCCTCCTCAAGAAGTTCCGATGCTGATATTTTTTTCTTCTTTATAAGCTCTGCCAGTCCCAGGGCATCGTAATTTCTGTATTCTTTGAATTTCCCCATATATCGGCCTCCGTTAAGAAATAATTTTTTGTTAATAAATTTAAAGATGAAATTCATGAAAAGTCAAGGAATAATGGATAAATACAAACCATTCAGAATTGTTTGGGAACTCAATAATTATCAGGATAGTAAAAGAGATGAAGAAAGAAGAGGTTTCTTATTGACAGGTCAAAAAGTCATTTGATTTTTCATGATTGTTTTAATAACTTATCACCGAGTCCCTTTCCTAATTGAACTTCTTTGATAGTTAAAATATCCACTGGAACATATGGGTTGTTATTGCTACAATTTAAACCTGCTTCTTTTGCCAAACGGCTTAATCCCAGCCACTCACAATCCAAGAGAAACATTGCGTACACCTGACTTTGATATTTTTGCGCTTCATTAAGCCAGGTTTCCATACGCTTTTTTTCTGCACTTTCCCAAAGTTTTTGGTCTTTCTTAAGAATGCTTCTAAATCCTTCAACTATGGGTATATATATTTCTGCTTCTTCTTTCCGGTGAGATTCTTTAAGACTCATTGCCAGGAAGGAATCCAACACATTAAAATGGGTCTCCTTATCCTTATTAAAAACAAATGCACGCATCATCTCAAGTATGTCAGGCAGCATTCCAATTAAAATGCCCCCGGGTTGATAATATTTAGATTCTATCCGGGCCAATATATTTTTATTTTTTTCATCACCTGCAAAAAAAGAAATCCAGAAAGCTATATAGTAAGTAAATGGATCTCGGAAATCATAATTGCCCATTTCACAAGCCCTGCAGACAATGTTGACAGATTCGGCAGCTTTTTCTAAAACACGTGTTAAGTTTTCGCCATTAGAATATGCTATTGTTGTTAGCGGGTACGCTATCTCGAAAAAGTCTCCTATAAAATTGAAATTATTAGATTGAATATTTTCATCACGCTCATTTATAAACTTTTCCAAAAACTCATAGCACTCTGTTTCATATTTAGATATTGCCTGTGCTGCAGGTTTATAAGGCAGGTTAATTTCCATTTTGTTCTCCTTGCTTTACTTTTGATTTTAGAGGAACTTAAACAGTTCAAAATACAAAATGTTTCTCGTAAAGAAAACGTCATCCCTCCCCAGAAGGTCCTTTCCATTCTGAAAAGTATATACTGAGCTTATCGAAGTGTCCTTTTTAACAGTATGTGCTTAAAATTTACCCATTATTGAACAGGTTTTATCAATATCAAACTATAGTCTCAAAATCATTGAGATTTAACACTTATGTAAAATTAAAATTAATGTGATAAATTTTTTAGACTACAGGATGAAAATTTACTGACAAACACATATCTAGTAAGCACTGCTAATCATATAAGTGTTTTGTCAAGTAATATTCTTAAGGAAATAACGATGTCTTTTTTATCTTTTTTTTTCTCGGAAAGTTCTCTACATAAACACTAGTTCATTTTTGTCTCGAAATATCACACACCTATGATGAAAACCCATCCCAGTCTTCAGGCTCCACAAATTCCACTCCGACACAACCGCTTGCCGTTAATACTGACTTTACCTCTTCATGCACAAACACCAGCAAGTCAAATTCGGCGAGTCTGCAAATCCTTGTATCAAGCAATTTTGATTCATCAAGAACCAGCCGTTGGATATCTTCGGCCATATAATAATCTTCATCAAAAAGGGTATATTCCGACTTCTCCGTATCCATACAGAGAACTTGCCCAATAATATTGGCAGCATGATAGGAACGACTCTCTTCTGTAACCATATTGGTTACCACAGCATCATAATAATCTATATTGTCCACGCCGACTGAATCCAGCCAACTCTTCATTTGACCGGAAAAAAGAGGTATATTCGCCGCCGGGCGAAAGTAATCACACCAGGTAAATGGATCGTTTATTTCAACAAAGAATTCTAGAAGCGGCAAAGGTTGTAAAAAAGGAACTCCATCTACCCAACTTGCATTCTCTATATTCTGCTTCAGGCGAAGCATGTCGTACATCTCTTGTCTAGGCAGCATTACATAGTACATAACCAAATTCAATACCATTCCAGCAATATTTCATAAGGCCTCAGTTTTTCTTTCACACCGGGCGGAACTCCAAAATCTTCACTTTCATCGGATATCTCAATGTAGGACTCTTTTTCCAGGAAAGTTCTCTACATAAACACTAGTTCAAAATACAAAATGTCTTTTGTAAAAGAAACCGTCATCTACCCCAGAAGGTCCTTTTCATTCTGAAAAGTATATACTGAGCTTACCGAAGTGTCCTTTTTAACAGTATGCGCTTAAAATTTCGCGAAAAAAATCGCGCAATAATTTCTGAAAAAGCATACCACATCTGATAGAAATATAACCTCCTGAATCAGAATCAAACGTCAAGTTTTTTTAATAAACACCATTCAAAAAAAGATTTCATGGAAGCCGTGATCTCTGGAAAGATATGAAATATGATGCTCACGGATAAACTCATGCCATGTGAGCCCATGCCGGGCGCACCAAAAAAAGGGACCTCTTTCGAGCTCCCTTCCTGGCTGGTTACTTTAAACCGGGTTTAACTGACTATCTCCAGCTGGGAAAAATAGTAGTTGATCTCGTAATCCGCTGATTCAGGTGAATCGGAACCGTGCACGGTGTTTCTCTCAATATTTTCCGCGTGGTCCGCCCTGATGGTACCGGCGTCGGCCTCCGCGGGATTTGTGGCGCCCATGATCTCCCTGACCTTTGATATGGCGTTCTCGCCCTCGAGGACGATAATAACAACGGGCCCCTCTGACATGAAATCGGTAAGGCTGTCATAAAAGGGCCTCTCCTTATGGACAATATAGAATCCCATTGCCTCTTCCTTAGTCTGGTGGATCATCTTCATTGCCACCACCTTCAGGCCCTTCTCTTCGTAACGCTTTATGACATCGCCAATGACATTCTTCTTTACACCATCGGGCTTAATGATCGTTAATGTTTTTTCCATTTACCTGCTGCTCCTGAATTAAATACGAGGGACACATCTCGATGTGTCCCTCTGTTTTTTTATGCCCAGGGCGGGACTTGAACCCGCACAGGATTTCTCCCACATGGCCCTCAACCATGCGTGTCTACCAAATTCCACCACCTGGGCTTTATTAATTTCATGGCCATCTAAATACACTGACCCCTGTTGTCAATTATAAATCAGTAAACCAGTTCAAGGACTTCATCAAAATAGTTTACAAAATAAGGGTCCAGGCCCTCCTTGATATACTCCGGAAGCTCCATGAAGTCCTTTTTATTCTCAAAAGGGAAAATGATCCTTTTGACCTTGGCCCTCTTTGCGGCAATGGTCTTCTCCTTGACACCCCCGATGGGAAGGACCTTCCCGGTAATGGTCAGTTCACCGGTCATGGCGATGTTCTTTTTGATGGGCTTGTTTTTTGCCAGGGAATAGAGGGCGGTTGCCATTGTTATCCCCGCGGAGGGACCGTCCTTCGGGGTGGCCCCTGCGGGCACATGGAGGTGGATAAAGTGCTTATTAAAGAAATCGATGTCAAAACCGTATCTCTCCACCTGGGAGCTCACATAGGTATAGGCTATCTCCGATGATTCCTTCATGACATCTCCCAGCTGCCCGGTCTGCTTGAATCCTTTGACCTTTGAGGGGATGGCGGAAGATTCGATAAAGAGTGTGGTCCCCCCCATGCTTGTCCATGCAAGGCCCATGACCACACCGGGGACCTTTTTATCGTACAATGAGTCGTCTGTAAATCTCGGCTTGCCCAGGAAGTCCTCAATATTATCAACAGTTATCTCAACCGGATCGGTTTCTCCTTCCGCAAATTTCCGGGCCGCCTTTCTCATGATCTTCTTCAGGTTGTTCTCAAGGCTCCTGACCCCTGCCTCGCGGGCATAGCCGTCTATGATAAGTTTTATGGCATTTTTTTTGATCTTCACCATTTTCTTCTTCAGGCCATGAAACGCGATCTGTTTCGGGACCAGGTACCGCTTCGCGATCTCCAGCTTCTCCTGGAGGATGTAGCCGGAAAGCTTCATGACCTCCATCCTGTCAAGAAGAGGCCTCGGTATGGTGTCCAGCTGGTTGGCCGTTGCAATAAAGAGAATATTGGAAAGATCAAACCTCAGGTCTATGTAGTGGTCGAGAAACTGGGAGTTCTGTTCGGGGTCCAGGACTTCCAGGAGCGCCGAAGCGGGGTCTCCCTGGAAGCTTATCCCTATCTTATCTATCTCGTCCAGCATGATCACCGGGTTGGCCACATCAACGGTCTTGAGGCTCTGGATGATCTTCCCCGGCATGGCACCGATATAGGTCCGCCTGTGCCCCTTGATCTCCGCTTCGTCGCGCATCCCCCCCAGGGAAAACCTGAAGAATTTCCTGTTCAGGGCCTCGGCCACGGATTTTCCGATGGATGTCTTCCCCACACCGGGAGGCCCCACAAAACAGATGATCGACCCGGTAATGTTCCCCTTCATCTTGCCGGTACTGATAAACTCAAGGATCCTCTCCTTGATGTCATCAAGTCCGTAGTGGTCCCTGTCCAGTATCTTCTTTGCCTTCTGGATATCGTAATTGTCCTCGGAGTAAATCCCCCAGGGAAGAGAGGTGAGCCAGTCAAGGTAGTTCCTGCTCACACCATACTCCGCGGAGTGGGGCTCCAGGAGCATCAGTTTGTTCATCTCCTCGTCTATCTTCTTTTCAGCTTCCGGGGTCAGGTTGAGCTTTTCTATCCTCTCCTTCAGCTTTTCGATCTCCGCCGACTTTTCGTCCTTCTCCAGGCCAAGCTGCTTCTTGATCTCCTTGAGCTGTTCCTTGAGAAAAAAGTCCTTCTGCTGCTTGGAAATCTTCTGTTCAATCTGCTTTGTTATCTTTGCCTGGAGCTTGGAGAGCTCGATCTCCTTGTTGAGCAGGTAGATGACCTTCTCGACCCTTTTTCTGATATCAAAGGTCTCAAGGACCTCCTGGATCTCCTGGGAATCCGCCGTGGTCATTGAAGCAACAAAGTCCGCGAGCTTCCCCGGGTTTTCAAGGGTGAACCTGTTCAGGAAGAGCTTCAGCTCCTCCTGGAAAAGGGAATTGGACTTTATCAGGTCTTTCACGAGGCTTATTATGGCCATGGAGTAGGCCTTCATCTGCTCGTTATACTCGAACTCGCTCTCATCGTAGTGCTCCACCTTCCACTCGATCATCGGTTTTTTGCTTACCACCTCGGTAAGGGTGAACCTGTTGAGGGCATTTATCATCAGCTGGATCGTATGATCGTCAATGGGCGTTACCTTGAGGATCTTTACGGCAACACCGACCTCGTAGAGATCATCCGATTCAATAAGGCCGTCATGGGGATTTTCTATAAGCACAACACCGCCGATCTTTGACGGTGACTGGATGATCTTATCCGCGCTCTTCATCATCTCGTTACCGGATATAACGATGGGTATCATCATCCCGGGGAAAATGGGCCTCTGCATCAGGGGAATAATGGTTACCACATCCGGCAGTATTTCATCCGGTATAATGAGCTGGTTCTCCTGAAGTTCTTCATTGAGCTCTTCATTGAGTTGTTCGTTAAGTTCTTCATTCAGATCTTCTTTATCATTGTTATTCTCTGTCATATTGTCTTCCCGGTACCTGTATTTTTGTCGGCACAAAAAGTGCACACTTCCACTCACCATATTTAAACAGCAAACAGTTAAATATGCAAGAAAAAAAGTTCCTGTTATGGGTATAAACCGCCAAGAAGGAAAAATTGCAAAGTTATCAAAACTCTTTTATCCCCCCGGCCCCCTCAGGGGGCGCAAGATATTTCCCAACACTCTTATGCCCCCTTGGGGGGTTAGGGGGCAACGGAACACGGAACTCTATTCTTTAAGACCTTCAATGTTTTCCAGGAGATACTTCTTCACCCTCCACTCATCGAGGGTAAAAACATAGGGGCTCTCCGATGACGTGGCCATATACTTTTTATCTTTGTCCTGTTCGTGGAAGGAGACGGTTATCTCCCTGTTAAAGGCCTTAATTTTAAGGCTTCCCGCCGGTTTAGACAGGGAACTCTTTTCTGTTTCCGGGAAGGCCGATGCCCTGAGGGGGCTGAAACCGGAAAGAAGAGGATTCATCTTCCGGGTTGATATCTTCACCTGGGGATAGCCTTTGCAGACCCATTTTTCAACCTTTTCAGGTTTTACGGGTTTATCGATCTTCTCTTTTGCTTCTGCATCCTTACCGGGCTTTTTCTCCTCAAGCTTTTTGGTGAAAAGGAAGGTGCGTCCTTTGTATGATATTCCCAGTTCCTCAATTGAGTCTTTCCCGATGTTCAGGATCTCCTTGTCCCTGAGTTCATCAACACTCCTGTTGACTTCACGATCGAAGGTCCCCGACACCAGGTAGACTTCGGGCTTTCCGTCAATTCTCATATATGTGTGACGGTTTGTGCTGCTCTTCTTCCCGATAAGGAGCTCCCTGAGTTTCTTCCCCTCCCTGCTCACCGTTACCGATACGGCCTTTTCGGGGGTGAGGTCATACTTGCTGTAGAACTCTTTTTTGGATATGAGGTCCAGGACCTTTATCTCCTTTATCTTTTTCTCAAGACCGGTCACGGCGTTTTTATCAGCGGGATATTTCCCGTTGACAAACCACTTATCGCTTTTTAAACTGAGTGTGACGGCGGAACCGCCCTTTTTTATGACGATCTCACCGGCGCTCTCTTTCCAGTCCTTCAACTCCGGAAGGTCCGAAGAGCCCCTCCTGTCTTTCAGCGAAATATAGAGCAGCAGGACCGCAATGATCCCCAGGCTCGCAAGCATCTTTCTACTCATTCCCCACCTCCCTGTTAAACTCAACGGCAAGTTTCTTTCTTCTTGATTCTCTTCTTCTCCACATGACAATTCCCATGAGGATGATTATGACCGGCACGCCCACAATGTTCACCGCTTTGAGCAGAAACCGTGTGTTATCTTCCGTCTTGTCCAGGGGGCTGTACTCCAGGCTCTTGCTCTTCATTTCCGGGATATAGTCATTTCCCGTGAGAGAATCCACAAAGCTGTGGAGAAGATGATCGTTGGAGTAAACCTCTCCCCTGTTCCCGCTTGCCAGGATCTTCCTGGCATACATGAGGAACCCGGACCGGGTTATCTCAGAGCTAGATGCCACAATGATCCGGGTGTTCCCCGAGCCTATTGTCCCCGCGAGCTTTTTTGTTGCCTTGATCTTTCCCCCGGCCAGGACCTTTTTCTTATCATCTTCGGGAAGGGGGACCTCTTTGTCCTTAAAGAAGCTGGGAAACTTTCCGGAGAAGAGGGAGACCAGGTTGTAGCTTTTCATCTCCTTTCCGCCGCCGGAACCCATCATCAGGGGATTGAAGTTGATCCTCCCCTTCATGAGCCAGCTTTCTTCGGAGGATGATACCAGCTTCGCCTGCTTTATGCCATTCTCCTTGAGTTTCTTCTCATCCGCCGTAATGGAAGAAGCTTTCACGAAAACCGCCGCCTGGAGGTATTTTGTGATGAGGTTCTCCCTGTCAAGGCCCTCCCTTTTGATAATGGGAAGAAGGGGATAGTCCCTGATCATTTGCCCCAGGTTGACCTTGGCGCAGTTTTTATCCAGGACGATGTCTTTATTGACTTTTATCCCATAGGAGGCGAGCATCTGCTCAATCCCCGTATTCACGGGAAGGACCATGGGCTGTCTCTGCTGGAACATGTTCTGCTGTCCCGGAAGCTGGACCTCGTTAAAGGAATCCATAAAGAATATGGCGGATTTACCCATCATCAGGAACTGGTCGATCTTAAAGAGCTCGTAATCGCTGAACTTCTCTTTTGGCCCGTTGACGATTATGGTGTCCATATCCCCGGGAATATCATCCTTTGCAAGGTCCAGGCTCACCACCTCGTAGACGTCGGAGAGGAGTTCGCTGAAGACCTTTCCCCCCTCACGGGACTGCTGGTCATTTATGTTGACGGTCCCCCTGCCGGCTATGTATCCGATCTTCTTATTGGCGTTTAATATATAGGATATGGAATCTTCTATCTTGTCCGGGAGATTATCCAGCCCCGCGATAACATAGCCGCCGAAGAGAGACTGGGCAATGGAGAGGTTGAATTTCTGAAAACGGTCACCGCTCTCAACAACAAGACCGAATATACCCTCACCCGCGGTAAGGACCTCACCTGTCCGGGTCCTTCCCGAGGGCCACTGGAGTTTACTGAGGCCATACTTTGCCGCGATGGCGTCAGATTCCTCTTTGGTGAACTTATCAGCCAGAACAAATTTCACCTTCCCGTAGTTGTTGACGTTGATCTTTTCAACGGAGTCCATGACCATCTTCTCGAGCTTCCTGATGCCGTCGATGGGGAGTTTCTTCACCCCCTGGTCAAGGTAGAGCCGGAGCTCAATGGGCTTTTTCAGTTTCAGGAGCCCGTCGATCTTGCTGGAGATCTTCTCGATTCGTGAGGTAATGTTATATTCCAGGCCCACGGGATTCGTCACTGCCTGTATCTTCTCCACAAGGTCGGCCTGCTGGATCACCAGTCCCATGTATGTCTGACGGGTCTTGATCTCGTCACTGGCGAACTCCCTGCTGGTGACCGGCCGTATCCCGTAATCACCCGCCTGTTTTTTTATCTCTTCCTTGTCCTCGATGATCTCGTAAGAGAAGTATTCGTTTCCATAGTAGTTGTACTCGTTGAGAAGGTCCCGCAGATACCTGTAGATGTTCTTATGCTCGCCGGGAAGGTCCTGGGAGAAGAGAACCTTTATCTTCAGGTTCTCCTTCAGGTTTGAAACCACGTTTCTGCTCTTCCCGGAGAGTGTATAGGTGCCGTTCCGGGTGAGGTCAAGCCTCAGGTTGAGGTTCGCCCCCGCTATATTGATCAGTATGATGATCAGAAAGTAGAGGAGAAACTGGATACCCTTTTCAGTGATACCCAGTGATCCGGATAATTTGTTTACAATGCTTTTCATTTTACTCTCTTTTTCCATCACTATCTCCTTTCATCCAGAATTTTTGCCGTGAGGAGTATGGATACCGCCATAACCGACAGGAAATAGATTACGTCCCGGGTATCCACAATGCCCCGGGAGATGTTCCTGAAGTGATAGTCTGTTCCCAGGTTCTGGATAAAGGCCAGTTTTGAAGGAAGAAATATCACGATCTTGTCAAGGAGCCAGAGCAGAAAGGAGATCGCCCAGGCCGTGATAAAAGCCACGATCTGGTTTCTGCTCAGGGATGAAGAAAGTATCCCGATGGACGCGTATGCCCCACCCAGGAAGATGGTCCCGATATATCCCCCGGCAATGGGGCCCGGATCGGGAGACCCGATCATCAGGATGGTAAAGAGATAGACCAGGGTGGGGGATATCATCACCGTCACAAAGAGTGTCCCCGCCAGGAACTTCCCCAGGACGACCTCCAGGGTCGAGACCGGCAGTGTCAAAAGAATCTCGATGGACCCGCTGTGCTTCTCCTCGGAGAAGAGCCTCATGGTTACCGCCGGTATCACAAAGGTGAACATAATGGGCAGGAGCTGAAAGAGGTTCCTCATCTCCGCCTGGTTGAAATAGAAAAAATCCTTAAAGAAGAAGAAACCGGTAAATATCAGAAAAATTGTTATAACAATATACGCGATGGGGCTTGTGAAGTAAGACCTGAGCTCCTTCTTCATAATTGTGAGCTGCGCATTAAACCTCTCCATTGTCTCCTCCTCTGGTCAGTTCTCTGAATACGTTCTCAAGGGACCTGTGCTCCTGCTTCATCTCGTACATGACCCACTCCCGGGAACTCACAAGCCTGAATACATCGGGACGGATATCGTTCTCACCGCCATAGACGATGGAAGCAGAGGTAAAGTTCCCGTCGGGTCTTTGGTCCACCCTGTTCACACCGGAGATCTTTTTCAGTTCTCCGGAGAGGGTCTCGAAATCGGTCCCGGTCACCTGGATGGCAAGGCTGCTGTTCCCCTTTCCTCCCGCCTGGAGGTTCTCCTTCTTGTCATCCGCCACAATATTTCCTTTGTTTATGATGATTATCCTGTCACAGGTAGCTTCCACCTCCGAGAGTATATGGGTGGAGAGGATGACCGTCTTCTTTTTCCCTATCTCCCTGATCAGGTTCCTGATCTCGATGATCTGGTTGGGATCAAGACCACTGGTGGGTTCATCAAGGACGAGGATATCGGGATCGTGTATCATGGAATAGGCAAGGCCCACCCTCTGCTTGTATCCCTTTGAGAGCTCACCGATGTTCTTGTGCATCACATCGTTTATGCCGCAGAGGTCTCCCATCTCACGGATCCTTTTTTTGTCCTCCACTCCCCTGATGTCCGAAACGTAACAGAGATAGTCATAGACAAGCATATCACTGTAGAGGGGCGCGGATTCGGGAAGATAGCCGATGAGCTGCTTCACCTCCCGGGGGGACTCGTCGGTTTTGAGATCACCCACGGTGATCTCCCCGCTGTCTGGTTTCAGGTAGCAGGTAAGCATCCTCAGAGTTGTGGTCTTTCCCGCACCGTTGGGTCCGAGTAACCCGGTGATCTCTCCGTCATTTACGGAGAAGGACACGTTATCAACCGCCCTGACATCACCGAAGTTTTTACTGATACCGGCTGCATTTATCATATCAGAAACTCCCTGTAGAATTAATGTTTTTTAATCTTTTTTAACTACTCAGCTATATGTATACTATTCAAAAAAAACATAATTGATATGTCCCCGCCGCCGAAAGCGGCGGGGACATATTGTTGTTATTTTCAGCAAATACGTTATTTTCAGCCATACAATCAAGTAGTTACTTTTTTTTTAAAATTATTGAGTTTATGAAGGATACATCTGTTTTGCGGAGAAAACTCATTCAACAGCCTGCCAACACTCTCTCTACAGAGCATTTTCCGATCCTGCTGATTGATGAATGGTTTTTACAGACACCCCCAAAATTTTATCTCTTGTGCTGATATAGAAAATTTTGTTTTACTCACACACTCTTTGTTACAAAAAATCCTCGTGCTGAGCATGCATATTATAAATATTCAAACCACACAGTCGAAGCATCAGGCGCGGCCATAATCGTCATGGAGCCTCTCGATATCATCCTCTCCGAAGTATGATCCGGTCTGCACCTCGATAAAAACCAGGTCCGAGGTTCCGGAATTCTCAATCCTGTGGATATCCCCTGTCTTTATATCCACGGAACCGCCGGGATCCAGGGGAAAAACATTATCATTCAGGGTCATGACAGCACTCCCCTCAAGGATATACCAGTGCTCCGCCCTCTTTCTGTGCCTCTGCAGACTCAACCTTTTCCCGGGGTAAACGGTTATCCTCTTTACCTTGTGGTCCTTCTCATCGGAGAGAATATCGTAATACCCCCACTCTCTTCTGCTTTCATCATCCATATGGGCCTCGTTTGATAGGGCACATAATTTATCCGTGTAATATTATATCAAGTGAATTTTTAGGAAAAGTTGGTCTTATCACGGCCCTCACTTCGTGCCCTCACCCCGCCTCCGGCGCGCCCTCTCCCATGGGGAGAGGGCTCCTTTGCAAGAACCTTATCTCTTTCAGAGAAAGTCAGCATACAGAATTATCCTATTAACTCCTTGCCTTATTAACTAAAGTTCCAACAAACAAACCCATAAATAATGCTCCCAATATTGCCTCAACTGCACAAATTAACTTTAAAGATTCAATTGGCTGTATATCACCATAACCTAATGTTGTAAAAGTAACTATTGAAAAGTATAATGAGTTAAAAAATTTTTTTGATAACTCACATTGAATAGAAAAGTAAAAGATGGATGTAAACGAGAATATAATCAATACAATATTTATGACAACTTTTAATGGTTTTTCTCCATATCCGAAAAGGAAATTCATAAATAAAGACCGCATATATTTACATTTAAAAGAAATTGCTTTAAAAGCATACTTTGGTGAAGTAAAAATATTAATACGGTTTAATATTAGTTTTATTAATGATTTTATATTTGCAGACTTAACACCTTTTCTATTACAATCATACCAATATTTAAATCCTTGTAGATATTGAACGCTTGGAAAATCACGTGAATTATGCCAATAAGGATTATTATAATATCTTCTTTGATATTTCTTCTCCGATAAATAATATTTTCTTGCTTCAGAAATATTTCCTGATTTTTCAAATGAATCACGTAATACCTGTAAAGTTTGGAATTCTCCAAAGTTATCATAATCATTATGAGGAGCATAATTAAATCGGGTTGCTTTAAAATTTGAAATATTGGGCTCTCTAATTATTGTGTTCCTAAAATAAAATCCATTTACATAGATGTCTTTAAAGTCAGGTCTTGATAGATCACATAAATCGAATCGTATATCTTGTAATCTTGAATCCTTGATTGATAATAAATTCAAAGGACAATTTGAGAATCTTATGAATGCCAAATTCGAATTTTCAATAACAATGTTTCTGCATGAAGAATAATTGATAGGTTTATCTCTTGAGCTATGCCTATTGCCAGTGATATAAAGATTATCCAAGTCACAAAAATCTAGATTTCTGTCATCTAAAGGATATTTATCACCTAATTTAATATTTCCGAGTTTCAAGACTTGAAACTCTTGATTTAACGCTGCTCGGGATTCTGAGGGGTTTTTACTAGTCCACCCACCATATAAAAAATCATCTTTATACGAACTGTTTAATTCATTTGATAAAGATAATAATTTTCCATTATTCTTTTTGTTCCATTGAAGATACGGTAAAAATTCAATTTCTTGAAGAACTTTATATTTCGATTTAATTGTGTTATAAGCTGCTCGATTCATGTAATCTGAGTCGATTATTTTAGATCTATGAATACTGTTGATATCAAAGTATTCTATATACAATTTCTTTTTTGTACCTGAAAATAAATCTCCCGGATGAGGATATTCAATAACAACAGATTCTTTATTAAAATATTTTTTAACCCATGCCATATAATCAGGAAATATTTTTTTGAAATAACGAAATAATTCTTTTAGATCATTTTCAATTCGCCACTGATTAAAATCCTCTATGTTATAATCCCACGGATTCATTTAAATTCTCTTCCTTTTTCCTGGATCGTAGTAAAAATTATTAATGCTATTTACTCTTGTTTAGGAACAAAATTAAGTTTATTGAAATATTATTCAATGAAAATCTTAAATATGTTCTTTTATTTTGTTTCTATCATTTAAACATAGTTTTATAAGAAAGGAAAACATCAGAAGGCTGCGAGGGCAGGACGCCCGAGCAGATGGGTTGCAGCTGAGGACCGTCAGGAGGACGCTCCGCAGGCTGCATGAAAGATGTTTATGTTACTGAAAGTCCAGAGCCCCCGGCGGCGACTGAGCCGGCGCGCGGGGGTCGCAAGGGGGTGTCCGCGCTGACACCCCTTTGCATTCTTCCCGTCCGGGTCCCGGTCATATTACATCGCGGGTGATAACCTGCGAAAAAAACTGTTTTTACAAACAAATCCCCGCGGGTGATAACCCGCGAAAAAAACACGTCCTAACGCTTCAACCTGAAAAGATCTCTCACCACCCCAAAGAGACCGATAAGGACAAGAACTCCGAAAAAACCCACAAACTCGGAACGGCTTTTCCAAAAACGGACCAGGGATTCCGCAAGGTCGCTGCAACTGGTAGTGAACCTGACTCCATCTCTGTATAAAACTAACAGCAGAATAATGACACCGGTAAAAGTAAAAAAAAGGTGAAGAAAAAGGTCCTGAAATCTTTCGGGAATATAAAACATAACAATAAACATAAGAGAAATAACAAGAGCGATATAGAGATAAGAAAGAAAATAATCACTGAAAAGTGACAGCAGGGCAAGAAAAAGACAGATCCCCACAAACAGGAGACTGTATTTCGGCAAAAAACCGAAAATGACCTTTTTGTTTTTAAACCTTTCCATTGATTTTAAAACCGGTAATATAAATAACACAACAGATGATTAAAATAATGCAAAATGTCAATTGTTATTATTATTTTGACAATGAAGCGAGGGAGGCCGACGCAATTTCAACGTCCTGTTGAGCGTCGGCATTCGAAACTTCGTATTTCTTGACCCCGAGCGCATAAGGAGGCGCAGCCACGAGGGCGTCGCCGACAATTAGAGAAAGTTCAATTACATAGAGTTCGACCCGAGCGCAGGCAGGAGGCCTGATAAGCGCTCTGCTGCTGTCCGCGCTGACACCCCCTTGCATTCTTCATGTCCGTGCCACGGACAAATACCCTTGCGGGTGACAACCCGCAAAACAAGCCAGCTAATATCCTTGACATTAAGAAATTATTATGTTTTCATTAAAAGAAATATTATCAGGGTACTATCCGAATGGAACAAAACACCGAACAGGTAATGGGAAGAAGAAAAAAGAACCTGATTCTCATAATGAGTTTTCTTCTTATAACCGGGTTCCTCTTTACCAGTTTCGCGAGCTACTATGTCTCCCGGTCCGAACTCCGGTCGCATATCACAGAGGACGAACTTCCCCTGACAAGCGATAACATCTATTCGGAGATCCAGAGAGACCTCATGAGGCCCATCTTCATATCCTCACTTATGGCACATGACACCTTCCTCAGGGACTGGGTCATAGGCGGTGAAAAGAACAGAAGCCAGATATTCCGCTACCTGGCTGAGATCAAAGACAAGTACTCCGCATTTACCAGCTTCTTTGTTTCGGAAAGAACAAGGATATACTATTACCCCGACGGGATCCTCAAGAGAGTTAAACCGGAAGAACCCAGGGACAAATGGTACTTCAGGGTCAAGGGTATGAAAAACACATACGAAATAAACGTGGACCCTGACATGGCCAACAGGGATGCCATGACAATTTTTATCAACTACAAGGTATTCGATTATCAGGGCACTTACATTGGCGCCACAGGGATAGGTCTTACCGTAAGCTCAGTTAAAAGGCTCATAGAGAATTACCAGGAAAAATATGAGCGGAACGTCTATTTTATTGACAGGGAGGGGGATATCATCCTTCACAGCGGCAAATTTCCTCACTGGGAGAAAAATATCAGAAAATTCCCCGGTTTATCAAAACACGCGGACGCCCTTCTCTCCTTACAGAACAGCCGGCTCAATTATATCAATAAAAATAATACCATCTACCTGAACTCACGGTATATTCCGGAACTGAACTGGTACCTCCTGGTGGAGCAGAGGGAAAATCTCATGACAAAAAGCATAACAAAAGCCCTTCTTCTCAGCCTGCTCATTTGCCTTTTCATTACAGGTGTAGTCCTTATTTTAACGAATTTAACTCTTAAAAAGTACCAGTCCCGGCTGGAGAAAATGGCTACTACCGATAAGCTTACCGGCGCATTTAACCGGCAGGCTTTCGACATGATCCTTGAACAGGCAATAAAGGACGTGAAAAGGAGAGGGGTTTCTTTTTCTCTTATCCTCTTTGATCTTGATCACTTTAAAGAGATTAATGACATGTACGGGCATCTTGCAGGAGATAAGGCTTTAAGATCTGTGGCGGATATTGCAAGAAAAAATGTCAGGGAGAATGATATCATCAGCAGGTGGGGAGGGGAGGAATTTCTTGTTATCCTCAAGGAGTGCGGGAAAAACGAAGCAGCTGGTATAGCCGAGAAGATAAGAAGCGCAATAAAAATGAATAAAATAATCTTTTATGACCGGGAGATAACAATTACGGTAAGCCTCGGGGTAAGCGAATACCGGGTTGGAGAAGACGGGGACACCCTCCTCTCCCGGATCGACAGGACCCTCTATGATGCCAAAGAGAAAGGCCGGGACCGGGTAGAGTGGGAAAAGTCCTGAGAGATTTGTATCCTTATATTACTTTGAACTTAACCTGGTCCAGAGCTCCTTTCGGCCAATGAGTGAGATACCGATATATCCCTTGACCCAGAGTTTGTTCTTTCCCTCAAGCCACATCTTGCAGCTGTATGTCTTTCCATTCCCGGGGTCGTAGATTTTGCCGTCTTCCCATTCCGAGCCGTCGTAGGTAAAATCGTGCAGCATCAGTTTTCCCATGAGCTTCTCTTTGCGCTTACCGGGATCGGGGTTGTTTTTGTCAAGCTCAAAGGGGTCCTTGAGCCATACGATCCTGCCGCAGTACCTGTTGCCGCACTTGAAGATGTTCACATGGCCGTCCTTGGCCGCCACAAGCCAGGTGCCCAGGACCGCGTCGGGATCACCTGCCATAACCGCGCCGGCGGAGAGGGAGAAGATTAACATTACAATAAGCATTATTTTTTTCATTATACGTACCTCATTCTTATATTCTACTATTCAGCCATTATTGAGATGATGGATTTGTCAAATAAAATTCTCTCAGTACACGGACTACCTGGATTCCGCGTACCAGATTGTCCCCGTGCCAAGATAATAGTACCACATTCTTCCAATGCCACCGTCATTTATCACAGCAGGGGATGATCTTGGATATGGCATAACCAGTTTTGTCTTTTCCCAGCTGACACCGTTATTTGATTCAGCATAGATTGTGCATGCACTACCGATGCTATTATTTCCGGCATACCAAATTTTGTACACGGTACTGTCACGGATAACACAGGGTTTAAGTGCACTCTTTTGATCATAAATGCCCAGTGTGTTTCTTTTAATTGACCAGGTAAAATTTTTCCAGTTGATACCGTCAGGGGATTCCCCGTAGATAATATCAGCATCTGTATAAATCTCACCGATGAACCAGATCTTGTATTTACCATCAACCTTTATAACACAGGGGGTCGTATAGTTCGGAGTGCCGATCCCGAGGATTGGAACCGTGCCGACAATGACCTTTTGACAATTTGTCCAGTTTTTCCCGTCTCCCGATTCGCAATAACCGATGTCGTTAATTGGACCTGTTGACTCGGCACTAAACCACATTTTGTAAAGTGACCCGTCCTTTATGACCCAGGGATGCATCATTCTACTATCAGCAACAGTTAGGGCTGTGAGATCTGCAAGAGTAAGGACAGCATCCTCACTGCTCCAGTTGACTCCGTCGGCGGATTCCTGGTAATAAAACTTATCAGCGGCAGGGTCGGGATATGTCCACATTTTATAGATACCATTATCTTTAATCACGGTAGGATTTGTAAGGTTTACCCCCGTATCCTGATGGTTTATCCAGGTGACACCGTTTTCCAGGGGAAAATAGATTTCGTTATCATCCATTGCGCATGATGTAAATATCACCAGAAAGAGAATGATGACTGCTTCAATTTTTACTCTTTTGCGTAACACAATACTACCTTACCTCTGACCTGAATGTGATCCCTGCGTAGAAAATATGGTCTTCACTGTTTATTTTGGAATCTCCCACGGGGACATACCCGTAATTGTATTCAAGAAAAAGGCCAAGCTGAGGGACCAGGGTCACCTCAATCCCCGCACCGCCCACAATGCCCAGAGAGTAGAAGTTCTCTTTTTCCTTATAAAGCATTGTTTCACTGTCCCGTGACGGGGCTGATGTATAGAGAAACCGGGGAGCTCCCAGTATATAGGCCTGCCACAGCTCCCCTAAGGCGTAAAAACCGTAAATGGCCCGGATGCCGATATCTCCCCCGATCATTTTCATATCCAGTTCATTAAAGGATTTGATAGTCACCCGGCTGTAAAAATCAAGGCCGTTCCCTTCGCTGCTCCTCATCCTGTAAAAAAAGAAATCCGCAAACAATGCAATGGCATCATTGTAAGAGGTACCCGTTGTTTCATTTTGAAACCTGACCAGGCCGAAACCGGAACCGCCCATACGGAAAAGAGAGGTATTTGATTTCATTCTCACTTCCCGGGCAGTCTCCCCGGAGTAATCGGCCCTGAGGGCTAGTGGGAATGTAATAATAATAACAAAAATCAGAAATTTCATATATATACACAGTATATTTTCCCTGCGGGAATTTATTTTTTTTTCTCCCTCTTATACAAATCAGATTGAGTATGTATTGAATTATTGATTAAGAAGAGAATTTCGACAGCAACCTTACACCTTTATTTTTTAATAATATAATATACCATTTCCTAAACGACTACAAAAAAAAGAAATACCAGAAAAACTTTTTAAAGTTCTGAGGACAAAAATATCTTACAGTGAAAAATGGAGAAAAAAAAGGGGTGCCCTTTCCGGGACACCCCTTTTTAATAAAATAAAGGAGTAATTGTTTGCATGAATATAAGTCCGTTTTATTAATCGATCAGGGCCTCTCCTTCACAGTAATGAAGAGGTTGACCCTGCTCTTCTCTCTCCAGACCACAACCTTGAGGGTCTTTCCGATAGGTGTTTTTTCCACTTCATCAACCAGGTCCGAGTAGTCCTTGATATCTCTTTTGTTCACTTTAATAATAACATCACCGACCTTTACCCCGGCCTTCTCCGACGGGCTGTGGTCAACTACTGCCCCCACAAGTGCGCCCTTTGGCTCTTTGAGACCCAGTTCTTTAGCATAGTCTTCCGTGAGGGGGACTATATTAACCCCGATATAGCCCCTGATGACCTTCTTATGCTTTTTCAGCTCTTCAAGTACGGTCCTGGCCTTGTTCATGGGGATGGCAAAACCGATTCCCATGTTTCCGCCGCTTTTTGAGTAGATCATCCTGTTGATCCCGATGACCTCTCCCGCAATGTTAATGAGGGGCCCCCCTGAATTTCCGGGGTTAATGGACGCGTCTGTCTGTATATGGGACTGTGAATGCCCCATGAGGTCCAGGTCCTTCCGCGCGGTGGCGCTTATAACACCCACGGTAAACGTCCTGTCCAGCCCGAAGGGATTTCCAATGGCAATGGCCCAGTCTCCCACCTTTACCTTGTCAGAATCCCCAAGATAAACAGGATTGAGCTTCTTCTTTGCCTTGATCTTCAGAAGAGCAATATCGGTCCTTTTGTCGGAACCTACTATCTTCGCATCGTATGACACGTCATTTATCTTTACCTTGACCTTATCCACCCCGTCAACAACGTGATGGTTGGTACAGATATATCCGTCTTCAGTGAGAACAAATCCCGTTCCCAGACCGGTCCTCTTCTGGGTCCTGCTTTCCGGGACCCCCCTCCTGCCGAAAAAATCCCTGAAGAAGGGATCGTTGAAAAAGGGGTGCCGGGGTACCTTGATTGTCTGCTCCGTACTGATATAGACAACGCTCTCCTTATACATATCATAAATTTTATTGAAAGCGGACTGGACATCGGTTGCCTTTGCTATTTCCGTACTTTCTTTGAGGGGAGAAGTTTTTATTGATCCGAAGAGGGTTCCCCCGCTTTTGTTAAAGCATGAAGCTCCCTGGAATGAGAATATCAGGAAAAACAGTGCAATCGCCGTTGCAGGGTAGAAATAGAATGATTTTTTCTTAAACATCAGGTCCTCCTGAATAGTATTCTGTTTTCGCTGACCATGGCATTATCCCGGTTATAACCGTATTTCGCCCCGGCCAGTGAATTTGTCTCAATTATAATAATTTTGTTTATCCCTTTAAAATGGGGGGTATAATTTCACTGAGCATATCCATCAAAAAATTATAACTCCCGTATTCTCTGTTTATTTCAGAATAAAGTCACACCGTTTTGTTACACTTTGATGAATTTTTTTCAGGGGAGGAGAAAAACAGCAGCCTTCCGCAACATTCCTGTCCCGGAAAACTGCCGTTATCTGTTTACAGGCTTGAATCAGCCTGCTTTTTTCTCGTCATCATCAACAACTTCGTATTCGGCATCGTAAACATTATCATTACTTCCGCCCCTGCTCCTTTCTTCGGTAAAATCCCCGCTGTTCATATTTTCCGGTCCGTTTGCATCCGTTTCTTTGCCGGAAATATTTGATGAGATACTCTGAATTGCCGTCTCAAGAACCGACTTTGCGCTGTTGATACCCTGGACCTCATTGGATTCCATGGCCTTCTTCAGCCCATTAATCTTCGATGTTATCTCCTGCTTCCCCGCATCATCGATCCTGCCGCCGTTCTCCGCCAGCATCTTCTCCGCCTCATAGACAAGGCTGTCAGCCTGGTTCCTGGCTTCAACAAGCTCCCTGGCCTTCCTGTCCTCCTGGGAGTGGGCCGCAGCGTCATCAACCATCTTTTTGATCTCCTCTTCGGAAAGGCCGCTTGAAGATTCAATCCTTATCTTCTGCTCCTTCCCGGTCCCAAGATCTTTGGCGGAAACATGGACAATCCCGTTGGCATCGATGTCAAAGGACACCTCTATCTGCGGGACACCCCGGGGAGCTGGAGATATTCCAACAAGTTCAAAACGTCCAAGGGTCCTGTTCTGGGCCGCCATCTCCCGTTCTCCCTGGAGTACGTGCACCGAAACAGCCGGCTGGTTGTCTTCCGCTGTTGAAAAGACCTGGCTCTTCTTTACCGGAATCGTCGTGTTCCTTTCAATGAGCCTTGTCATGACACCTCCCAGTGTCTCTATACCCAGAGAAAGCGGGGTTACATCAAGGAGAAGAACATCATTGACATCTCCCGAAAGAACACCCCCCTGTATCGCGGCCCCCAGGGCCACAACCTCATCGGGATTTACCCCCCTGCCGGGCTCTTTTCCGAAGATATTCTTCACTGTCTCCTGGACCAGGGGGATCCGTGTTGATCCTCCTACCAGTATTACCTCGTCAATCTCTCCCGGTCCGAACTCGGCATCTTCAAGGGCCCGGAGGCAGGGTTTTCCTGTGGATTCAACAAGATCACCCACCAGCTGTTCAAACTTCGACCGTGTGAGTTTGAGCTGCATATGTTTCGGGCCGTTCTGGTCTGCGGTGAGGAAGGGGATGTTGATATCCGCCTCCATCTTACCCGAAAGCTCGATCTTCGCGTTCTCCGCGGCCTCCTTAAGCCTCTGGAGAGCCATTCTGTCACCGGAGAGGTCAATACCGGTTTGCTTCCTGAACTCCTCTGTGAGATGTTCGATTATCCTCCTGTCAAAATCATCACCGCCCAGATGGGTATCGCCGTTGGTTGACTTCACCTGGAAAACACCGTCACCCAGTTCCAGGATAGATATGTCGAATGTACCCCCGCCCAGGTCATATACGGCAATTTTTCTGCTGGCATCTCCTTTATCAAGTCCGTAAGCCAGCGCCGCCGCAGTGGGTTCATTGATGATCCTCTCAACCTCCAGCCCTGCTATCCTGCCGGCATCCCTGGTTGCCTGCCTCTGCTGGTCATTGAAGTATGCGGGTACGGTAATGACAGCCTTTGTCACAGGCTCACCGAGATAGTCTTCCGCGGTCTGCTTCATCTTCTGGAGAACCCGGGCGGATATCTCCTGGGGTGAAAAGTCTCCCCCTGCCGTCTTGATTTTAATTCCCCCTTTACCATCATCAACCACTGTATAGGGAACAGTCTCCTTTTCACTTGAAATTTCCGAAATTTTTCTCCCCATGAACCTCTTTATGGACCTGATGGTATTCTCAGGGTTAGTAACAGACTGGTTCTTAGCAACCTGTCCCACAAGCCTCTCACCTTTATCGTTAAATGCCACAACCGAAGGTGTTGTTCTCTGCCCCTCGGAATTCTGGATAACCAGGGGGTCTCCCCCATCCATCACCGATACGCATGAGTTTGTGGTCCCAAGGTCAACTCCTATTATTCTGCTCATAAAAATCCTCCTCATTTATTCAATTCCCATTATTTGGTAAAATCACTTTCATATTAGCACTCATATTGATAGAGTGCTAATAATTTCATTTATAATATAGCGAAATATGTTCAGATCGTCAAGGGCTACAAACGGTTTTTTGCAATTCTGTGGGATTTTTTATTTGTCTGCTACGAGGTTGATAAGGATAGCTATATTAATAACTATTTAATAACTATATTAATTTTTACTTTAATCATTTGCAGGATCTGAAAATATTGTGACTATCAACCCAATATATAAAAATTGATTGAGCTATATCATTATTCAAGTTTTTATAGCGATTTAAAATAAATAAATTGACAAGGGAGAAATATTAGCATAAATTTGATTGCAATTATTCAGCAAAATCCAGAAGGAAGGAAAATTTCCATGAAAAAATTATTTGTACTTTTAATCTCATCTCTTATTATAAGTACAATCGGTTGCTCTACAATCGATGTTGCAACAGCCAAAAACGCTCACCTGGGCAAAAAATTAAAAAAAGTCGCGGTTTTCCCGTTCAAAATAAACGGAGCCCAGTGGGGGGCCGAGCTTTCCGATGTTATTTCACACAACTTCTTTAAAAAAGCAGGCATTGAAATTGTCGAAAGGGAGGCCATGAACAAGATCCTGAAAGAACAGAACCTCTCCATGACAGGACTTGTTGACCAGACAAAGGCCCTTGAGATCGGACGGATGGTTGGAGCGGACCTCATTATTATGGGAAGAGGTTCGGCACTGAAAGTGAGAAGGAGTAAGGGCGGGGACTATTACGCGAACCTCCTGGACACTTTCTCTCTGAAAGCCATAGATGTGGAAAAAGGGACCATGATCATGACCGTACGAAAAAAATCGGGGAGAGACTGGGACGGAGAGTACAGGGCAAAGTTCTGCTGCAGCCTTTCACTTGTATGGGACAGGACTGATGTCCTGGTCCAGAGTTCCAACTATGATGAACTGGCAGGGAAGATCGTCGACAAGATCCTCTTCACCGTGAAACAGATTGAACAGGCAAAGGCGGCTGCAAAGGCTGTTGAAGCGGAGAGCAAAAAATAAAAAAAGAATGTTCCCCGAGTAATTTGCCGCTTTTTTTATACAGAGCATTATGCTCTTTATAAAGTGCGGCAAATTGTATCGAGGGGAACAGATCATTACGTCACTGCGTTCCTCATGATGACAGAGCAGAAGAACTCAAAACTTTTAACTTGTAACTTGTAACTCATCCCCCCGCGGTTTCTTATTGACATCTGTTGCAAATATCCACAAATGACTTCTTACAGAGGATTTATTGACAAATCCTGAAAAACATACACTTTCACAGGAAAAAGATGCTCAATCCATATATTGAAAAAGCCTACTCCGTTTTGCAGGGCGAGACCCTGAAAAGGGAACTGCTCGGGAACCTTTCAGAGCTTCAGGGAGAGGATATCCCGGACCTGCTCTCCCTTGCCAACAAGGTAAAGAACAGGTTCTCGGGAAACACTCACATCTGCACCATCATGAACGCTAAATCGGGTATCTGCAGCGAGGACTGCAGGTTCTGCTCACAATCATCACATCACTCCACCGGGGCCGAGATCTTTGATCTCAAGGATAAAAATGACATACTGAAAAAAGCCGGGGAGACCTACGCCACCGGGGTGGAGAGCTTCGGCATTGTTACAAGCGGTACCGGTTACAGTGAGATAAACGATGAGTTCAGGGAGATAATATCGGCCATTGACCTCATTCATGAGAAGTTCCCGGACAAAAAAGTCTGCGCATCCATCGGGAACCTGGGCCATGAAACAGCCGGGGAACTTGCAAAACACAGGATCGCCCACTACAATATAAACATACAGACAAATCCCCGCAGGTATGGAGAGCTCATCTCGACAACACACACTGTGAATGAGAGGACCGACACCATTAAATTACTGAAAAAATTCGGAGTGAAGGTCTGCTCCGGGGGGATCATCGGGCTGGGAGAGACAATGGATGACAGGATAGAGCTTGCCCTGGCCCTGAGAGACCTTGATGTTGATGTCATACCTCTTAATGTTCTTATCCCCATAGAAGGGACTCCCCTTGAAGGAGAGGAAGAGGTCCCCGTATGGGAGATAGCCAAGACCTTCGCCCTCTTCCGTCTTATTAACCCGCGGAAAACCATTAAATTTGCCGCGGGGAGAGAGACGCGGATGAAGGACTTCCAGGGGCTCCTCATGCTCTCCGGCGCCAACGGGTTCCTCACCGGGGGATACCTCACCACCCGGGGCCGCGACGTTGAGGACGACTTCCGTTTCCAGAACCAGCTTGCAGGTTTTGGCAGGGGATAAAAGGGTTACCATGACACCCCTTTCCCCCGCTGATATTATCGATTTCGACAGGGAGCATATCTGGCACCCCTACACTTCCCTGACCTCTCCCCTTCCGGTGAGGATGGTGGAGTCCGCCTCGGGAGTCAGGCTCAGGCTGAGCGACGGGAGGGAACTGGTTGACGGTATGTCATCATGGTGGACGGCAATACACGGCTACAACCACCCGGCCCTGAACAGGGCCCTGGAGGATCAGCTGGGCCGGATGTCTCACGTGATGTTCGGCGGTCTCACTCACCGCCCCGCGGCAGAGCTCGCGTCACGGCTGGTCGGTCTGACTCCTCCTTCACTGGAGAAAGTTTTTTTCAGCGATTCGGGGTCCGTATCGGTTGAGGTCGCCATAAAGATGGCATACCAGTACTGGATCTCAAGGGGAAAGCCGCAAAAGTGTAAACTCCTTACCATAAAAAAAGGATACCACGGGGACACCTTCCAGGCCATGTCTGTCTGCGACCCGGTAACCGGAATGCACGGGATGTTCGGCCATATTCTCACCAGGCATTTTTTCGCGGAAGCGCCGGAATCGGGTTTCAAAGATGATTTTAACGAGGCTGATACTGCTCCCTTGAAGGAGATCATGGAAAAGCACCATGATGAGATTGCCGCCCTGATCCTTGAACCTGTTGTCCAGGGGGCGGGAGGGATGAGGTTCTACTCACCGGAGTACCTCAACCGGGCCCGGGAGCTCTGTGACAGGTACGGGCTGCTCCTGGTGTTTGACGAGATCGCCACCGGCTTCGGAAGAAGCGGGAAGCTCTTCGCCCTTGAGCATTCTTCCGCGGTACCCGATATCCTCTGCCTGGGCAAGGCCATGACGGGGGGATATATGACTCTTGCGGCCACACTCTGCACCGCTGAAATAAGCGAAACAATATCCCGGGGGCCCTCGGGCGTGTTCATGCACGGCCCCACATTCATGGGGAACCCGTTAGCATGCGCGGTATCTTCAGCCAGCATAGACCTCCTCCTTTCATACGATCTTGAAGAAAAGATTGGGAATATTGAATCACAGCTGAGTTCCGAACTTGAAAAATGCAGGGACCTCGGTTCCGTGAAGGATGTGCGGGTACTGGGGGCCATCGGCGTGGTTGAACTTCATGATCCCGTGAACATGGAGTCAATAACCGGCCGGTTTGTGGAAAAGGGCGTATGGATAAGGCCCTTCGGCAGGCTGATCTATATCATGCCGCCCTATATCATCAATCCCGGGGAAACATCGCTCCTCACCGGGGCCATCTATGAATCCTTGAAGGAAGAGGGAGGGGGATAGATGGAAGAGGACCGTATCTACCGGCACTACCGGGAGGCCCTTGATGAGATAGAAAAGACAGGGTCTCTCCGGTTCCTGAAGACCGTAAAAAACAGGAACGGGAAACATGTTGAATACCGGGGCAGACAATTTATCAACCTCTCCTCCAACGACTACCTGGGTCTTGCCACCGAAAGCTCCCTGGTAAAGGATTTCTACAGGGATATTGAAAAAGAAATCGATATTATAGGAACTTACGGCCCGGGAAGCACCTCATCACGTCTCCTCACCGGGGACTTTCCCGCGTACAGGGAACTGGAGGAGGAGATCGCAGGGGCCTACGGCAGCATCGCGGGAAAAGGAGAGAACCGGAAGGAAGCCCTGGTATTCAACAGCGGGTACCATGCCAACACGGGCATCATATCGTCACTGGCCGGGAAAGGAGACCTTATTCTCTCGGACAGTCTCAACCACGCCAGCATCATCGACGGGGTGAGACTCTCCAGAGCGGACTACTCAACATTCCGGCACAGGGACTACCACCACCTGGAAGAACTCCTGGGAAGAAAACGCAGGGAATACAGGAACGTCCTTATCGTTTCGGAATCTCTTTTCAGCATGGACGGGGACATGGCTGACCTCAGGCTCATGTGCGAGATAAAAAAGAAGCACGGGGCAATGCTCTACATTGACGAGGCCCACGCGGTAGGCGTCTTCGGGGAGAGGGGGCTGGGAATATGCGAAAAAGAGAAGGTGCCTGATATTGACATCCTGGTTGCCACCTTCGGCAAGGCCCTGGGATCAATGGGTGCCTTCGCCCTTCTCCACAGAACACTCAGGGAGTACCTGGTAAACCGGATGAGGACCCTCATCTTTACCACTGCCCTCCCCCCTGTTGTCATCAACTGGAACCTCCGGGTCATAAAAAGTCTCGGGAAATACAACAGCAGGAGAGAAAAACTGATGAGTACGGCCGCTGCCCTGAGGGAGAAGCTCAGGTCCCGGGGTCTTAACACCAGGGGAGAGAGCCAGATCATCCCGGTAATAACAGGAAGCAACGAGAGGACCGTAAAGACCTCGGAGAGACTGCAGAAGGAGGGCTATCTCCTCTTTCCCATCAGGCCCCCCTCTGTCCCCGAAGGAAGCTCCCGGATCAGGATATCCCTCACATCGGCCATTGACCGGGAAGACGTGGAGGAGATACCCGGCATCATATCCGAAACTGAAAAGGAAAGCGGGTAATTGAGATGGCGGTCATCTGTGTAACAGGGACGGATACGGGTATCGGGAAGAGCTGCGCCACCGGTCTCATTGCCAGGTCCCTCATGGAGAGGAAGAAGAGCGTGATTACCCAGAAACTGGTTGAGACGGGAAATGTTAACGAATCGGAAGAGATCAGGCTGCACAGGAAGATAATGGGGACCGGGCTGACCGATGATGACAGGAAGGGCCTCACCTGCCCGGAGATATTCGCCTTTCCCGCCTCCCCTCACCTCTCGGCGGCCCTTGAGAAGAAGAGTATCCGGAAAGAAAATCTTGTTAAAGCCACCGAAGAACTTGCCTCCCGGTACGAATATGTCATCGTTGAGGGTACGGGGGGCCTTCTTGTCCCCCTGGCCGGGACGTATACCCTGCTGGACCATATTCATGAAAACAACTACCCGGTCATCCTGGTGACCTCATCAAAACTGGGCGGCATCAACCATACCCTTCTTTCCCTGGAGGCGCTGAAGTCCAGGGACATCAGCCTCCGGGGAGTGATCTACAATACTTTTCCCCGGGAAAGGCCGGAAATTGAGAATGATTCCCGGAAGATCTTCAGTCTTTTCATGAATAAGTACGGCTTCAGCGCCCCTCTGGTTGACATGGGTAAAATTGATCCTGATAAAATTGAGGAAATTGATCACAAAAAGCTGTCTCAATTCTCTCAACTTTTTTGAACTGTTTTTGCCCGGAGCCTGCATTATTTTCCGGTTTTTTTGCATTTTGAGATTAACCTGCCTCAATAAAAAAACATTGACTCCAAAACAATTATGGAAAAATAATAGAAAGAGAAGAGTTTTGAACCGCTAAGACGCCAAGTTCGCAAAGAAAGAAAGAGAAAAGAAATTAAAAAAACTTTGCGCCCTTTGCGCCCTTTGCGGTTAAAATATTTAACTGCCAGGATGCGTAGTTCCATAAAGGAAGAGGAAGCTTGTATTTTTACTGAAAAAACCGATGTTTAAGAAATCAAATTCAAAAATAAAAAAGAGAAGCATCTTCCTTTTTTTCAGATCACTGATCATCCTCCTTGTCATTTTTCTTTATCCTGATACTGCACTCTTTTCAAAGCCGATCAACCTCAACCGGGGTGACGTCTATGTACGAAGGGGCTTTGACCGGAGCTGGACTGAGAAGATGCCCGAAGGCAAGGAGTGGCTGAAGATAGAATCACCGGAGAAGATGCGGTCATTCCGCGTTAAAGACCTCGGCATAGAGGGTGTTCCCGGAAGGGGGATCTTTTCCCTGAAGACCTTCAAGGAGGAGGATTTCACCTTCCTTTTTCCCTTTAAAACCGGCACCAGTTTTCCCGGTTTCCCCGGGATCTATATTCAGGACATGGGAGTGAAGTGGGAGGTCTACATAAACGGCAGACAGATCCTCCATAACTTCAATGAAAGTGAAAAAAGGAGTTCAAAGAGAGAGAGAAGCCTCAGGAAAATCCTGACCTATATGGACCCCCATTTCCTGAAAAAGGAAAACAATATTGCCGCATTCAGAATCAGGGGAAATCCCGCCAATCCCATAACCGGGTTCTACAGGAACAGGATCGTCATTGATGATTACCAGACACTGGACAGCGAGAGATCAGAAGTCATTACCCTGGTACTTATCTTTATCTACCTGAGTTTCGGGATCTATAACCTCTTCCTCTATATCAACAGCGGGAAAGAACCGCACTACCTCTTTTTCAGCCTGGCATCCATGGCATACTTCCTCTATATCTTTTCAAAGACAAGGAGTATTTATACGGTATTATCCAATCCGTTTATTATTACAAAACTTGAGTTTATTGTTCTTTATACCCTGGCACCTCTTTTCGGTTCATTTATCGAACTGATTATATTCAAAAGGGTGAGGAGATTCACAAGGATATACAGCCTCTTCGCAATTCTCCTTATCGTATTGACACTCTTCACTCCCCTGGCATTCTCCTTCGATGTTCTGAGGATATGGCAGTTCACGGCACTGGTCCCCTTACTCTATTACGCTATTATGGATATCGGCCTCACCTTCTTTAACAGGACAAGGGTAAGATATGCCGGTACGGAGGGAGAGAAGAGGTTCAGGATATTTTTTAAGACTCTTTTCCATACACTGGGTAAAACTGTTGAGGGGAACCTGGTCATCGGAATTTTTATCGTTACAGGCTGCGTGGTATTCGACCTCATGGATTCAATCTATTTTAACTATGGTTTCATGGCATCGAAGTACGGATTTTTCTTCTTTATAACGGGGATCGGGCAGAACCTCTCAAACAGGCTACTCTTCATGCTGAAGAAGATTGAATCGCTGAACATATCCCTCACCAGGAAAATTGAGGACCTTAACAGCGCCAACATGTCCATTACCCTGTCGGAAGAAAAATACAGGACGCTGGTTGAAGGTTCAAACGACATGATATTTTCCCTTGATGAAAACCTCATGTTCATCTCTGCCAACAGGTCTCTTAAAAGGGTCCTGGATGTTGATGACCGGGAACTCCGTGAGAAGAGTTTCATGGACCTTTTCATAAACAGCCATAAGGGAAAGACCATTTCCCTGCAGTTGATCAGGGAAAAGATCGACCTCCTCATTGAAAAAAGGATCCCGGTCCAGTTTACAGCGGAATTCCGGTCCTGGTTAAAGGCGGAATCGCAGGAGATGCATGTACGTCTCGAGCATATAAATGTGGAAGGGAAAAATGAAATTCTCGGCATGGCTACCAGAATCATTGAAGATTCCCTTGTTAAATGCTTTATATCGGGAAGACAAAGCTTTGAAATAGGGAACTTTCTCATCATTGCCGATGAGATAAGCCACCGTATTACAAAAAATCTCCTGAAATATATGGAACAGCGGTCTATTGATGTCATCAGAATCGCAGTGAGGGAAATAATCGTCAACGCCATTGAACATGGGAACCTGGAGATCTCTTATGATGAAAAGAACAAAGCCATGGAGGAGGGTACGTTTTTTGAACTTTTTTCCCTGAGACAGCAAGACCCTTCGCTCAGGAACAGGAAGGTCAAAATTGAATATAAAATTGACAGCAGCAGGGTACAGTACAGGATTGAAGACGAAGGCAATGGATTTGATTTCCGAAATGTATTTGAAAATGCCAATAAGGCCAATATCGAAATGAGGTCGCACGGACGGGGCATACTTATGGCAAAGAACATTTTTGACAGAATTGAGTATAATAAAAAGGGGAACCAGGTCCTCCTTATCAAGAACCTCTGAGTACTCATTCCAAACCGGAAAATGCATTCTTTTAACTTGACTAAAACCGGAAACTGTTATAACCTGAAACTGATGTTACTGGCACAGGTTAATAGATGAAGGGAAGATATATCGCATATGCCTGTCTGACCTGGATGATAATAATCGGCATATCCCTCACATGGAACGTCACCGTTGATGAAAAAAACCACAGGAGAACCGTCCATGAAAGCGCGCAGGTTTTTTTTCATCAGATAGTCATAACCAGGTCCTGGAACGCGGGACATGGGGGCGTATATGTTCCTGTGACAGAGAAAACACAGCCCAATCCCTACCTGAAAGACAAACAGAGAGACCTGGTATCAACATCGGGAATAAAACTCACCAAGATAAATCCCGCCTATATGACAAGACAGATAGCGGAGATTGAAGAAACGGAAAAGGGTGTGAAATTTCACATCACCAGCCTCAATCCCATAAGGCCCGCTAATAAGGCAAATGAATGGGAAACAGCTGCATTGAATAAATTTGAGGGGGGGACCTCCGAATTTGGTGAATTTATAATGGACGGCGGGAGGCTGACCTACAGGTATATGGCCCCCCTCATTGTTAAGGAGCCCTGCCTCACGTGCCACGCGGAACAGGGGTATAAGCCGGGTGACATCAGGGGGGGGATCAGTGTTACCATTCCGAATATTAAAATACCCGACAGCATGCCCCTGGTGGTCAGCCACATTATCTTTGCTCTTGCGGGAGGAGTCCTGATCGTTTTTTTCGGGACAAAGATCCAGCGCTTCCAGGCAAACCTGGTAGAGGCCAGGATCGAGGCCGAAGCCGCAAACAGGGCCAAAAGCAGGTTCCTGGCAAACCTCTCCCACGAAATAAGAACACCCCTGAATGCCATACTGGGGTTCTCGGATATACTTCTCAGGGACTCCGGCAATAAACAACAACAGAACAGCCTTTCCATTATCAAGACAAGCGGAAGCTCACTCATGGAAATCCTCAACGATATCCTTGACATTTCCCGGATCGAATCGGGAAAAATGGAACTGAATTACGGACCGGTAAACCTGAAAAACCTTTTTCAAGAGATAAAGGCAATTTTCTCTCTTAAAGTCTCGGAGAAAGGACTGGAGTTTATTACGGATATTGACCCCGATCTTCCAAGCGGCCTCCTTCTGGACAGGATAAAGATAAAACAGGTATTCATCAACCTTGTGGGCAACGCGGTAAAATTTACTCATAAGGGCCGCGTGAAGCTTTCAGCAAAAATCATATCCCGGGAGAACCAGACAGGCAGATGCGGTCTTCTCTTCACGGTGGAGGACACGGGCATGGGGATAGCCGAAAGTGAACTTGAATCAATATTTGAGCCCTTTACACAGCAGGAGGGGCAGTCACAGACAGAATATGGCGGGACCGGTCTCGGGCTCTCAATAAGCAGGAAGATCATCAGGGCCATGAATGGGGATATCAGGGTTACAAGTTCCCGGGGAGGGGGGAGTACTTTCACTGTTACTTTTAAGGATGTGGAGACAGCTTCGGTCACAGATAATGGTAATGAGAGCGAGGAGTTCGGCGAAGACCCCGGGGAGATATTCAGGGGGACCAGGGTCTTTATTGTAGATGATAATTTCACTAACAGGGAGATCATCAAACAACAGCTGCAAACCCGGGGACTCATGCTTTATGAAGCTGAAAACGGCAAGCAGGCAGTTGACCTTACCGTAACAACTCAACCTGACCTGGTAATCATAGATCTGAATATGCCGCTGATGAACGGGTACGAGACAATAAAGACAATCAGAAGCAATGAAAAGCTGAAAGACACGCCGATAATCGCACTCTCCGCATCCGGCCTTTCCGAAAACGAAAAGGAAAAACCGGACAAGTTCACTCTCTTTCTGAAAAAACCGGTAACGGGGAGCATGCTCCGCTCTACCCTCTCCCGCATGCTCAAAAAAGGAGACAGAAGAGAGAACGGGCCGGGTACAGCCCCGCTCATCAAAGAAAAATCCGGAACAGGAGATGAATTCAATGAGAGAGCCGAACTTTTAAAGAAACTGGAAGGCGAGCTGTTTTTAAAATGGCAGAACCTTGACAGAGGGATCATGGTGAAACAGGGCATTGCTTTTTCCCGGGAGATGGCCCGGCTCGGCCGGGAATATAACCGGAGTCTCATCGCAGAATGGGGTGAAGAACTGGAAATGAATCTGCAAGCCCTTGATTTTAACAGGGCCAGGGAAACAGTCAGGAAGTACCCTCTTCTCATAGAGAGTTTGAAAAAACAGTCAGGCAAAAAAACGTGACAGAGAATATGAATTCAGAAAAGAGTGAAACCCCGCTTATCCTGATAGTGGATGACAATGACAGCAACCTGCAGGTACTTGCGAGCCTCCTGATGGAGGAGGATTGTGAAATTGCAGTGGCACGGAACGGCAGGGAAGCACTGAACTTTTCGAAAATGACCGTTCCCCACCTTATCCTTCTGGACATCATGATGCCCGAACTTGACGGATTTGAAACCTGCAGGAGGCTGAAGAAGAACCCGGAAACCGAAGATATCCCCGTGATATTTCTCTCCGCGAAAACCGAAATTGATGACATCCTCAAGGGTTTTGAACTGGGCGCCGTTGACTATATCACAAAACCCTTCAGTTCAGTTGAGGTGAAGGCCAGGGTCAGGACACAGCTTTCACTCCGCATGAGCATGCTGGAACTGGAAGACCTGAACAGGGAAAAAAAGGAGCTGCTCCATGTACTCTGCCACGACCTGACAAATCCCATCGGTTTTATTAAAAACTCCATATTACTGGTAAATGACGGTATC
>JBNKTL010000014.1:0-10780 GCA_050298055.1 Spirochaetota bacterium | reverse complement strand
GCTGATAACAGCCTCAACGTCATTGACCTCATAAGAAATATGATGGCGCTTGAAGGAAAAAAAATTGAGCTTACAGGCATTAACCTCCATGAAGCCGTGGAGATATCATTAACCATACTGAAACATAAATTAGACAGGAAAAATATCATTGTAGAAACCTCCATTGACCGGGAACTCTCGGTCCTCACCGAACAGGTATCATTTATCAACTCTGTTATCATCAATATTCTGACCAATGCCATCAAGTTCTCCCACAACGGGTCTCCTGTGAGCATAAGCGCGGAAAAGACCGGTCCCGACGTTCTCATAAAAATCCGGGACCGGGGGACCGGGATGCCCGGGGTCATACTCCGGAATATCTTCAGCCTGAGCCACACCACAAACCGGCCGGGGACAGACAACGAAGAAGGGACCGGTTTCGGCATGCCCCTGGTCAGGAAGTTCGTAGAGATTTACGGCGGTTCCCTGGAGGTGGAGTCTGTTGATGAAAATGATGACCCGGAGAATTCAGGGACCACGGTGAGTATATGGCTGAAGCCGGGGGATTAAAGAAAGATTTGCCACAGAGGCACAGAGACACAGAGAAGAGGGGATGAAGATTTTAAAATTGTAAGTTATTATATGAACTAATTTTTAGTTTTCTGGAGCGGGCGTGATTGAAAATCCGGGACGGGAACCGGATGCTTTGCTTTAATAAATATTTCGCGTTATTTGGTTTTCTCAGGGGTTTTTCAGGTTTTTTTGCTTTGTGTTTTCATCATTGTGATAAATACACGCATACCACCTACCATTTTAGAAATATAAACATAATCTTTCACATAGTTATCCAGAATTTTTTCACGATTTCCTGAATTACTCAAATCCTTTACTAATTCATCAAGATAATTAAAAATAGCAAAAGCAATAAACCACGAAACGGAAAACTTAAAATGTCTTCTTAAATCAAGTGCCTTCTCATAGAAAACAGGTTCCAGGTTGATATGTTCAATTTTCCAAACTGTATCTGATCCGCTACCCTGGTACTTCACTGTTTTACAGGGTTGAGGAACAAAACGGTTTTCCTTAATGATCCGTAATATTAACAGTTCGATCAGTTCATCCTTTGTCAGATCAACTTCAGCCATGGCTTCCCTCAACTTTAAGATCAGTAATGTGTCTACATTAATAGTCGTTCTCATATTATCCATCCTCTCATTGAAAAATGCGGGAAAGGGCTGTTCTTCCCGAACATTAATACGATTGAGGAGTGGGATTAATTAAAACTTTTTTACAAAAAGTCCGTTTATACCATAATTTCCCGGAATTTAATTCACGCCCTTATAGAGCTCAATAATAAATCCAAACCGAACACTTGACAAAAGCTGACCCATTATTTATCTGTAGATAAATTGATATAAACAACGGAAAGAAAAGATGACATTATCTCAAAGGGTCCTTGAACTTCTTGAATGGCCTTTAATCATAGAAAAACTTTCATCGTACCTGAAGACCCCCCAGGGCGCGGAATATGTCCGGGAGATGACTCCCCTGGGGGAGGAAGCTATCAGGAAACAGCTGAAAAAAATTTCGTCCCTGAAAGAGCTCATCCTCATAAAAGAACTTCTCAATTTTTCCGGAATGGAAGATATTGAAGAATCCCTGGCAAGGGCCGAAAAAGGCTCGGTCCTTGACCTGAAAGAACTCTCCCTGGTGAGGAGTTCTCTCCTCTGTTCCGGAAAGATCAGGGGCTTCCTGCATGAGAGGCGGGAAGAGTTTCCCTCTCTTGAAGAAGAGTATAACAGGCTCCACCCGCTCAGGGAGATATCCGATCTTTTGGCCGGGTCCATAACGGAAAAGTCCGAACTCAACAGGAAAAAGTATCCCGAACTGAGAAAGATAGAGGACGAGATCTTCTCGCGAAAAAAAGAGGCGGAAAAACTCCTGAGAAAGCTCATCGGCACCTATTCAAAGGGAAAGGCGCTGCAGGAAAACATCTTCACAACCCGGAACCAGCGCTATCTCCTCCTGGTCAAGACCGGCCTGAAGCACCAGGTCAGGGGGACTGTGAACGATATGTCCGCCAGCGGGGCCACAACATACATGGAACCGGACGAGGTCAGGGACCTCAACAACAGGATCATCTCCCTGGAACTGGAATACCGGGAGGTGGTCTACCGGATCCTCCGGCAGCTCACCGAAAGCGTGGCCGACCATTCGGAGGAGATACGGAACAACATGGGGGTGATTGCCTTTCTTGATTTTCTCACCGCTTCGGCAAAGCTGAGCATCGCAACCGGGGGAAATGAACCGGAGATAACGGGAAAGCCCCTCCTCAAACTTAAGGACGCCCGGCACCCCCTCCTCTCCCTCATGAACCCCGAAGAGGTGGTTGCCAACGATATAGAGATAGGGGATGACTTCAGCTCCCTGATCATCTCCGGGGCAAATACCGGAGGAAAAACCGTGCTCCTGAAAACCCTGGGACTTGCCGCGGTCATGACACTCTTCGGGCTCCATATATCCGCGGACAGCAGCTCAACCGCGGGAATATTCGGGAAGGTCCTGGCCGATATCGGCGATGACCAGAACCTCAACCAGTCCCTCTCAACCTTCTCCGGCCAGATCGTGGAGCTCTCAAGGATGCTTCGTGACGCCGATGAAACGACCCTTGTCCTCATCGATGAAATAATCGCCGGGACAAACCCCGGACAGGGGGCGGCCCTGGCACGGGCCTTTATCGAAGAGCTGGCTGATACGGGATGCAGGATGGCGGTGACGACCCATTACTCCGAGCTGAAGGAGATTGCCACGGCAGACCCCCGGTTCACTAACGGGTCGGTCTCCTTCGACCTCGATACTTACAGGCCCACCTACAGGTATATACCCGGGATCCCCGGGATAAGCTACGCGGTGGAGATAGCCGGCGACTACGGGCTGCCCGAAAAGGTCATCGGCCGCGCCCGGGAACTCCTTGACGAAAGGGAACAGAGCACCGAGGGGATCCTTGAGGACCTGCAGAGGATAAGACAGGAGCATGAGGAGGAGAGGCTGAAGATACTGGAGGAAAAAAAGAGACTTGAGGTTGAGAGGGAGAAGCTGTCCGGGAGGGAAACAGAGCTGAAGCTCCGGGCCGATGAACTCAAGGTTGAGCGGGGCCTGAAATTTCTTGATGAACTGGGAGAGTTCAGGAAAAAAGTTTCCCAAAGGATATCGGAGCTCCGGCAGGGAGGGATGAAGGACGCGGGAGAGATCCAGAAGGAGATTATTGAGCTGCAGGAGAGTGTATCGGGCACAATAGAGGAGATAAGCCGGGAGAAACACCGGGACACGTTCAGGCCCCTTGAAAAGAATGAAATAACGGCCGGGATGAAGGTCTTTGTACCGGCCCTGGAGAAGACCGGGACCATCGAAAGCATTGACGCTTCGGGGGAGACAGTCCGGGTCCACCTGGGAGGCCCGGTAAAGTCGAGGTTCCGGCTCAGTGAACTTTTATTCAATCCCTCTGAAAAAGAAAAAACCGGGAAGAAGAAACAACCGGCCCCGGCCATAAAAAAAACCGAAGCCGGAAGTGAAAAAGTCTCTTCGGTCATCCAGACAAGCTATAACACCATTGACCTCAGGGGCAAGACCGTCGATGAAGCCCTTCCCGCGATGGAATCAGGTTTCGACAGTATGATCAGGAACGGGATCGATACAGCCATCGTTATCCATGGACACGGTACGGGCGCCCTCAAGGAAGCAGTGAGGAGCAGCCTCAGGAATTCCCTCTACGCGGAAGATTTCAGACCGGGAGAGCATGGGGAGGGTTCGGACGGCGTAACTGTTGTGAGACTCCGTATTTGAGAGAGGAAAATTCACAGAGGTTCTCTTCTCCCGTAAAAGAGTCAAAAGGATCAGCTTTTCGATTTAAAGATATCGGTGAGCAGGCTCTGCAGGGAACTCCTGTCCAGGGGTTTTGTAAGAACAGATGAGGCCCCTGCTCCCGTAATTTCCTCATGGACCTGCAAACTATAAGAGTCTGTAATGGCGATAACCGGTGCCGGTGAATGGGCCATGAAATACCTCATCAGTTCAAGCCATTCATTTTTATTTTCAAAAGGGATATCGATTACCACGAATTCCGGTATTATTGAATGTAATAGGGTATAAACATCTTCACAACTGTAGCAGATCACAGCATTCTTAAAACCTCTTTTCCTGATGATATTCTGAATATCAAGGGCAAGGATCGCATTTTCAATGCCTAATATTATTCCATTTTTTTTCATAGTGTCAGACTTTTCCAAACAGCATGCGCTCTTATGTTATTGCTATCGACATCTTTCAACTTCAAACAAGAAGGAAACCCCGTATAACAGAAAAGAGAGTAAATTAATTGTTGTAATGGATTTATACCGGTTTTATATATATATTAAAGAGAGAGTAAACGGATAAAGATTATGAAAACAGTGATTTCTTACATGCTCTTATGCATAATTTTTTTCATCCCCCTGCGCCCGGGATATCCCGTGGATATTAAATGTACCGGGGGCAATTGCCGTAACGGTACCGGGGAAGCGGAATCAGATATGGGGATGAAATATATCGGTGAATTCAGGAACGGAAAGTTTAACGGGAAGGGTGTCCTCTCTCTTAACGGAATAAAGATCTATTCCGGAAAGTTTTCCAACGGGGACTTTCACGGCTGGGGCATTGAGTATAAAAAGGACGGATGGCCCAGGTACATGGGAGAATACCAGGACGGAAGGCTTCACGGCTGGGGGGTGAGGTTTTTTGAAAAGGGGAAAAAAAAGTATGTGGGATATTTCGATTTCGGGGAACCGAAATATGAAGGACTGATCTACTACTACTATAAAGACAAAAAACTGATGTGCGTTTACCGGGGACAGCATGACAACCTTGTCCCCCACGGGAACGGATCGTTTTTCTCTTTCGATAAAAAGGGAAAGATCGTAAGTAGGTACAGGGGACAGGTCTTTATGGGACGATACCACGGGTACGGGACCTACGAAAACTACTCTGATAACGGAAAATTAAAATATACATACAGGGGACAGATAAAAGAAGACAAATGGCACGGTGAAGGAGAGTATATAAAATATGACCGGAAGGGCCATATCATCAAAAAGAAGTCGGGGTTGTGGATCAAAGGGAGGTTTATGAAAGGGGAGAAGTTGAAATTTAGGTAGGAAGCCCCCCCTAACCCCCTGAGGGGGCACAAGAGTATTTTTAGGAATCTTACGCCCCCTCAGGGGGATGGGGGGCTCTGGGAGGCTCCGGAGAATGGGGGCTACGAGGAAGGGAATAATTTTGGAATAAACATTGAAAAAGAACACTCACAAAAAAATCATCCGGTTTCTTACGGCAACCACACTCTTCGACGGGCATGACGCGTCCATTAATATTGTCAGGAGACTGCTGCAGCAGGCCGGCGCCGAAGTTGTCCACCTGGGACACAACCGTTCCGTACGGGAGATCGTCCATGCCGCCCTGCAGGAGGGGGTCCACGCCCTCTGCCTCAGTTCATACCAGGGGGGGCACAGGGAGTTTTTCAAATATGTGAAAGACCTTCTCGGGGAGAACAACGCGGGCTTTATAAAGATATTCGGCGGGGGGGGAGGAGTCATCGTTCCCGCCGAAATAAAGGAGCTTGAAGATTACGGTATCACCAGGATCTATTCTCCGGAGGACGGCCAGAAGCTGGGACTCTCCGGGATGATAGACGACATGATGGAAAAAGCATCACAGGTTGAGATGCCTCCCCTTCCCCCTGACTGGAAAGAGAAACTCCGGGACCGGGACAGCTTTCTCATAACACAGCTGATCTCCATTGCCGAGAAGGAGTACAGGGACAAAAAGGTGGTCTACTCCACCCTGGGAAAGGATATCCTCGCCCTCTCCGCCCGGACACCGGTCATGGGCATAACCGGGACCGGCGGCTCGGGAAAGAGTTCCCTGGAAGATGAATTTATCCGGCGCTTTACCCGCTACTATCCCGAAAAGAAAATTGCCCTCCTGGCCATAGATCCCACCCGGAAAAAAACAGGGGGCGCCCTCCTGGGTGACAGGCTGAGAATGAACTTCATATCACCGGAGAAGATCTACATGAGGTCACTGGCCACCCGGACCTCCAAGTCGGAACTGACAATCGCCATCAAGGATTCCCTGGCAATATTGAAAGCCGCGGCCTTCGACCTTATCATGGTGGAGACCCCGGGCATCGGGCAGGGGGACACGGGAATAACCGAGTACTGCGACCTCTCCCTCTATGTGATGACCTCCGATTACGGCTCCCCCACACAGCTTGAGAAGATCGATATGCTCGACTACGCGGACATCATTGTGATAAACAAGTTCGACCACAAGATGTCCATGGACACCCTGAGGGACGTCCGGGCCCAGTACAGGAGGAACCACAACGATTTCGCCACCCCGGACCGGGACCTCCCCGTTGTGGGAACAGTGGCCAGCAGCTTTAACGACGAAGGCCTCGATGTCTTCTTCGAGACCACCCTCTCCCTCATGAAAGAGAAGGGGCTCATTACCTGGGAGATCCCGAAAAGAGAGGGCTACTCCCCCGCCCTGTCATCAAGGCTGGGTATTATCCCCAACGAAAGGGAGTACTACCTCGGTGAAATAACGGGAGCGGTGAGGGCCTACCATGAGAAGACAGAGAGAGAGGCGGATAAGCTGAAAATCCTGGACGCCTGCAGAACCGTGAGAGACCGGAAGGGAGCTGATATCCCGGACAAAAAGATAAAAGAACTTGAAGAGGGCCTGGACCCCGGGACCGGGAAGCTGTTAAAAAAATGGGATAAGGTAAAAACCGATTATTCGGGAGAGACCCTGGTTACCCGGGTACGGGGAGAGGAGGTGGAAAACCGGCTCTCCTTCCGCTCCCTTACGGGGCTGGAGATCCCCCGGGTTGTTCTTCCGGAATTCGGCGGGACCGATGCCCTCTTCAGGTGGCTGCGGAGCGAGAACCTTCCGGGGCACTTCCCCTTCACCGCCGGGGTCTTCCCCTTCAGGAGGGAGGGAGAGGAGCCGAAGAGACAGTTCGCCGGTGAGGGTACCCCCGAAAGGACCAACAGGCGCTTTCACTATCTATCGCAGCATGACGACGCCAAAAGGCTCAGCACCGCCTTTGACTCAGTGACCCTCTACGGCCGGGACCCCAGCGAAGAGCCTGACATCTTCGGAAAGATCGGGGAAAGCGGCGTCAGCGTATGCACCCTTGATGACATGAAGAAACTCTACGCGGGCTTCGACATCTCCTCCCCTAAGACCAGCGTCTCAATGACCATAAACGGCCCCGCCCCGGTGATGCTGGCCTTTTTCTTCAACGCGGCAATAGACCGGGAAGCTGAAAGGTTTAAAGAGAAAGAAGGAAGAGACCCCGGCGAAGAAGAGAGAGAAAAGATAAAGAAGGAGCTGCTCACAAAGATACGGGGAACGGTCCAGGCGGATATCCTCAAGGAGGACCAGGGCCAGAACTCCTGCATCTTCTCAACGGATTTCGGACTGAAGATGATGGGGGACATACAGGAGTACTTCATTGAAAACAGGGTGAAGAACTTCTACTCGGTGAGCATCAGCGGCTACCATATCGCCGAGGCCGGGGCAAACCCCATCACCCAGCTGGCCTTTACCCTGGCCAATGCCTTCACCTACGTTGAATACTACCTTGGCCGGGGGATGAAGATAGACGACTTCGCCCCCAACCTCTCCTTCTTCTTCTCCACGGGGATGGACCCGGAGTATAACGTGATCATCCGGGTTGCCCGAAGGATATGGGCCATTGCCATGAAGTACCGGTACGGGGCAAACGAGCAGAGCCAGCGGCTCAAGTGCCACATCCAGACCTCGGGACGGTCACTTCACGCCCAGGATATCCAGTTCAACGATATCCGCACCACCCTCCAGGCCCTCATGGCCCTGAACGATAACTGCAACTCCCTCCACACCAACTCATACGACGAAGCCATTACCACACCCACGGAAGAGTCGGTGCGCCGGGCCATGGCCATACAGCTTATCATCGGCAAGGAATACGGCTTTCACAAAAGCGAGAACAGCAACCAGGGGAGCTTTATCATAGACTGGCTGACCCGGAAGGTGGAAGAAGCGGTGCTCCAAGAGTTCGAGTCCATCAGCCGGCGGGGCGGCGTACCGGGGGCCATGGAGTCCCACTACCAGAGGGGAAAGATCCAGGATGAATCCCTCTCTTACGAATTAAAAAAGGACTCGGGGGAATACCCAATCATCGGGGTCAACACATACAGGGACCCGAAATCGCTTAACGATAATTACGCGAGACCTTCCGTACTCCTTACACGGGCTACACCGGAAGAGAAGAAGGCCCAGTGCGCGAACCTGAAAAAGTACAGGGAGAAGAACAAAAAGAAAGCGAAAGAGGCCCTGGAAAGCCTGAGGAAAACCGCCCTTGAGGGAGGCAATATATTCGCAGAGCTCATGAACACGGCCCGGTACGCCAGCCTGGGCCAGATCACGGAACTCCTCTTTGAAGTAGGGGGGAAGTACCGGCGGAACATATGACGGCCCCGTCCTGCTTCTCATCCTAATCCATAGAATATCCCACCGATGTATGGTAGATGACCTCGTCAAAGAAGAGCATGATCCTCCTGTCAAGCTCCAGGACCCGGTAGGCCTCGATGGGCCTGTCCCACACATCGTGTTCATGGGCATATTTTAATATATACTTTCTCAGGAGGTTCAGGGAGTAGATGACCTCGTGGAGGCTGAAACCCATCTCCCGCCTCTCTTCCCCCAGGGCGTTGAAGAAGTTACCCACCTCCTCGAGATACTCCGGTCCCGAAAGCCACTCTACAAAATGGGAAATTGCCGTCCTCACCCGGTCTTTGAGATGCTCCGTCTGGACCATGGAGTACGAGTATGTCATGGGATTGACGCAGACCTCGTTGAGCCATATTTCGGCGATCTTTTCCGCGTTGTCCCTGATATTGGCCACCAGGGTGTCGGAGAGCATCTGCTGGTGGTCATCGGTATCGATCTTGTTGAAGGAATCCTGGATATCCCACTCCTCCCGGTGCGCTTCCACGCTGTACTTTATGGCATACTCATTGGGCTCAAAGGCCAGGGGGGGGAGATCGTCAAGGGGGAAATACCCCACATCCTCGGCGTCATCCCCCGCCGACTCCTCCCCGCCGGTCTTTATCACCTCAAAGGTCACAAAGAGGAGCTCCCCGTAGACCTCCACCTCAAGAGACCGGGCCTGGAGAAGTCGTATTACCCTCCCCCGTATTCCCGCCTCCTCATGGAGCTCCCTCAGGGCCGCCCGGGCAATGGTCTCTCCCAGTTCCGCGAACCCCACGGGAAGGCACCAGAGCCCCTTCCGGGGATCGTTCTTCCTTTTGACCAGGAGCACCTCCCGCCGGGAATTGAGGACCAGGGCGGCGGCAACCGGGAGGGGGTTCCGGTAGTGGACCGTACCGCAGCCGGGACAGAAAGCCCGCATCCTCTCCTCGATCTCCCTGTACTCCACCCTTTTCCCGCACTGGCTGCAGTAGACCGGGTTCAATGGCATAGGGGCCTCCTGCAGCGAAAGACGGCGTCATTTTTGTCGATAACGATCACCTTTTTGTCGGAGAGCCTGTAGAGGAGTTTCCTTTTATATTCATCGGGGAGAAGGCTGCAGATATCACACTCCTTCAGAAGAAGGGGCAGCTTGAACCCCGCGTAGACCGCCAGATCATTAAAGTGTTTTTCATCAAAGCTGAGGGTATTGGGGAAGTCGATCTTCTCTATCTCCTCAAAAGAGGGGGAGAGTTTCTCCTCCCCGTTTTCAGCGGAGAACTGCTTCAGGAGGCCGGGGATATCGGAATCTTCCCTCCTGATCCCCATTGCCTCGTAGAGACCGGAAAATGAGGTCTGGCTGTGGGTGATGACGATAAAGGTCCCCTCCCTTTTCAGCATCCGGGCAACATCGGGTATGATCCCGGGGAAGAAGTAGAGGGAGTATGAAGATACCACCAGGTCAAAGCTGCCGGAGTCAAAGGGAAGGCTTGTTGATATTTTATAAAGGAGAAACTCCGCCTCCCTCCCCGACTCCTTAAAGACCGACAGGAAGGCCTTCTCATTCTGGGGACAGGCGTCCACCCCGAATATCCGGGTGCCGGGCGCGGTCTTCTCCACGATCTTCTCGGCAATAAACCCGAAACCGCAGCCAAGGTCAAGGACCTTTGTCACCCCGCCGAAATCGACCCTCTCAAGTGCCACGTCTCTCACGTCATTTTTATTGCTCGAGTGCCTGAAAATAATGTCCCGGGAAACCGAGTGGGTCTCCGGGTCCGTAAAGGGCGTTAAGAGGGGACCGGGCATTTTTCCTCCTGGTTTTTGGCGCTGGGGGCAGTATAGAATATGATTTTAGGGAGGTCAAGAGGGTTTAGGGTTGGTTTTGGGTTTTGGGAAAATGTTAGTAAGCGTCAAAATAACCCCACATAAAATTACCCGGAATCAATGGCCTTACTGTTAAGACAATACGGCAAAAGTTCTCTCATCTCTTCTTCTGAAGAAGTCCCGGGTAGCCGGGTAAAGAGGTATCTTAAATAACTGTAAGGTTCCAGGTTATTAGCCTTTGCAGTTTCAACAAGGCTGTAGAGTAAAGCGCTCGAATGAGCACCCCGAGGTGTATTTGAAAAGAGCCAGTTTTTTCTTCCTACCACAAAAGGCCGGATGGCATTTTCAACCAGGTTATTATCCGGGGTCAAAAAATCGATATCGAGATAGTGTACAAGCTTCTCCCACTCATTAAGGGTATAGG
>JBNKTL010000013.1:5978-94446 GCA_050298055.1 Spirochaetota bacterium | reverse complement strand
GCGGAAATCAAGTAGCGAAAAGAACAGATTTTTGAATAGAGAGAGGGTGTTCCGAGAGGGACATCCTCTTTTTTTTGCTTTTTCCCTGAAGAAACAAGTCTTTTTTCAAAAAAACTATTACCTGAGCCGGGAGAAAAAATGAAGGTACCGTTCAAAACCCGGAAAGCAGGGAATTGACTTTTGGACAATAAGAAATGTAAATAAAAAAGGCATCCCTTGAGGGATGCCTTTTAATCTATAATTGCTGATCCTGGCAACGTCCTACTCTCCCACATCGTCTCCAATGCAGTACCATCAGCGATGATAGGCTTAACTTCTGTGTTCGGAATGGGAACAGGTGTGACCCTATCTCTATAATCACCAGGAAAAATTATCCTGTATTTATGTACATAAGAAATTAAGAGTAATTTTTGTCAAATAATTTTTAAATTTTTTTTAAATTACTCAATGTCCCCGCCGACATGGGCGACGGAGACAGCTTGTTAATATTTAAGCAAATAAGGTAATTTTTATTTAGCTGAGTAGTCATAGATCATACAAATTTAATATCAGGCACATTTCTCGGAGCAAGCCTGCTGTAGGTGTGTACCGGGTATCCCACCATCATTGATGAACAGACAGCGTGATTTTCCGGGAGTTCCACTGCTTCCTGTAAGGGCGGCCAGTGCTGTGATGCTATATTAAAAAAACCGGCCCAGCAGGTACCCAGTTTCAGGGAAACAGCCGCAAGTTCCAGGTAGCTCATGGCAATAGTGGAGTTCGTCTGTGCAGTGGCGTCACCCTTTATCCCATAAGCTATGATAAGATGAGGCGCTCCCCTGCAGATTGTTCTTATACCGAGCTTATGGGCTGCTACAATGGCATCCATGTTCCAGGTCTTTGCCATATCAGGCATCTCCTTTATCATATAACTCATCCAGTCTATAACCATATCTTCCAGCTTATCAAGCCTGGTTCTGTCATGGATGACAAGCCATTTTAAATTCTGGTTGTTGTGACCGGTAGGAGCGAAACGGGCGGTTTTTATCAGCTTACTCAAAATATCCTTATCCACCGGCTTTTCGCTGTATTTCCTTATGGAGCGCCTGGATCTGAGGAACTGTTCTGCCTGTTCACTGCTTATGACCATGTCCTTTTCAACAGGGGGGCATGAACCGGGGGACATCCTGCTGTGTTCAAGGGCGTCGACCGGGCAGACCGATACGCAGTGCCAGCAGTTTATACAGAGAGGCTCATTGTTCTTCACTGAAACAGGTGTGGAGCCTTCCTCCTCAAAGATAATAATTCTTGTGGGACATTCATCCACACAGCCGCCGCAGTTTGTACACCTGTTTTCATCAATGGTAATTAAAGGCATTTCAGATACTCCTGTAAAGTCAATTATTGTATTTATTCAGATATATACAAGAATAATCACATCTTTATTAAAAAGATAACTGATATGTCCCCGCCCTGGGCGGGAACATATTGTTGATATTATGAGTAAATAAGTTGATTATAATCATATAACTGAGTCGTTACATTAAATTAAATATTCTCATACTAAGCTTGACCAGTTATTTAAACTGTTTTTTTACTTTAAAGAGGTAATCAAGGGCAAGATCGGTTTCTCCCTTTAAGAGGTAACAGAGACTCAGGGACATGAGACTGTTTTTATCGCTTGAACCATTTTCTCTGAGAAAGTCTATCTTTTCGTTTATTGTTCCATATTTGTCCGTATATGTTTCAACCGGAACAGACTTGATGAATTCATCGTAGAACCGGTACCCGTCAGATATTTTCTTAACTGATTTTATTTCCTCTATGGATTCATCGAACCTGCCTTTCTTGTAAAGAATATTGGATTTCAGTTCCTTAATCTTTATATTGCTCCTATCCTGTTTGATAAGCCTGTTGATTATGAAGAGTGATTTATCAAGTTTATTCTGATTGTAGTAGAGAATTGCCAGTGCCGTGAGGGCCACCCTGTTATCGGGAGTGATCTTCAACACATTGATAAAGTTGGTTTCTGCGGCTTTATGGTTGTCCATTCGGCTGTAGCAGAGTCCTATAACCAGTGATGAGAGGTTAAAATTACTCTTCAAAGACCTGGATTTTTCCAGGCTGATAACAGCCTTTTTGTACTTGTTCATCTTATAAAAAATACAGCCAATATTAAAAAGTGTTATATAATCACTCCTGATTTTCATGGCTCTCTGGTAGAAAGCCATGGCATCATCAAACCTGTTCATCCGGGAAAAGAGTGAACCGAGGTTTATATACGCTTCCCTGCAGTCAGGATCTTCCCTGACAATGGAGATATAGATATCCATTGCTTCCCTGAACTTTCCTTCCTGTTCGAATTTTAATGCTGTATGGAATTTATCTGTAACTATTTTCCCTTTTCCCGGCATATTCTATTTTGTCCCCGGTCCCTTTCCTTTGAAAGAAATGACCCTGTTTCTTCCTTCTTTTTTTGCAGTGTATAAGGCTTTATCGGCTCTTTCAATGAGATCTTTTTTACTTTTATCAATTTCAGGATCATACTGGACAACGCCAAGGCTGATAGTTACATGCAGAGGGTCATCCTGTCCAGGAAATTCGTGCTCTTCAATCCCCTTCCTGAGCCTTTCCGCAACATGGACGGCGTCTCTCAGTTCAGTTCGCGGGAGGATAACGGTAAACTCTTCCCCTCCGTACCGTGAGGTTATGTCGATGTTTCGTGTATGTTTTTTGAAAAGAAGCGCTGTTTCCTTTAAAACGCTATCTCCCTGCTGGTGGCCATAACTGTCGTTAAAGGACTTAAAGTGGTCAATATCGGCCATGATCAGGCAGATAGGAGTGCTGTCCCGTGAACTTCTTTTCAGTTCCTCGTTCAGTCTCTCCTGAAAGTAGTGGTGGATATAGAGCTTGGTCATCCTGTCCATTGTGGCCATCTGGTAGAGATGTGAATTCTCAACGGCAATTGCCGCGAACTTTGCCAGGTCGCGCATGAATTCCTTATCGTTCATTGTATACTGTGAGCTGTTCATCTTCTTGCTCAGCAAAATCAGACCGTTGAGAAAGTTCTTTGATTTCATGGGTATAATAAGTTTCGGTGAAAACGGTTTGAAGATTTCCAGGTCTTTCCTCAGTTCAGGAAGGTTGGAGAGTATTTCAAATTCAACGGGATCGATATTGTCTTTAAGGTATTTATAGAGATTTGAATGTTCGTTTATTTTATATTTACCCGGATTAATTTCCATCTCGTAGCCCTTCATCATATGAAGCGTGATGTTATCATCATCGAGATCACCAAGGAGGAATATGGCAACTTTGTCAACTATCATCTGCCCGATGCAGCTATAGAGGATTGATTCAACAAGGCTGTCAAATTCGAGGTTGGAAGAGAGACTGATCCCCAGACCGATCAGGTTTTTCAGGTCATAGATTTTCCTTTCAAGCTCTTCACTGGTGACTTCCGGTTCTTTTTCCATGTTGTGGGTATTATTTATCTTTATCATGTTGTCAATAATTGTATTATTTCACATTAATCGATACAATTTTCTGATTATGGTCTCAGTTGAAAGATAGACCATATATATGTACCAAATGACAATAATGTCATTTAATATTATTTTTTAATTAAAGTAAATTACATTTTCATCAGAGTGACAATTTTTCATTCAGCGACTTAGCTCTCTGTCCAATATAACTTCTGTATTAAAATATTAAAAATATGTCCCCGCCGCCCAAGGCGGCGGGGATATATCGGTTATGTTTAATTTTTTAACATGCCATTTTTTATACTGAGCTTGAGTAGTTACTTTTTTAATTTAAAATTACATTCCGGTTAAATTTTTATTTACACAGTAAGATATTTTTATAAAAATTGTATAGAGAAAGAGAGAGTTTATTAAACTTCTATGCTCAATCATCTTCGGATGGGTTTTCATTCATAAACATATACTGCCGAATTATCAGATCCGGCAAAAAGATATAAATTTATCTGGATTATTGAATCATATTTTCACAGAGGTGCTTAGATGAAAAAGAGAGTTTATAGTTTTGGCGGAGGAAAAGCCGACGGGAATGCTGGAATGAAAAACCTCCTTGGAGGCAAGGGAGCAAATCTTGCTGAGATGTCAAATCTCGGTATTTCCGTCCCTGCGGGCTTTACAATAGGGACAGATGTCTGCACTGAGTATTATGATAACAACAAAGAGTTCCCGAAAGATCTCCATAAAGAAGTTAAGGAATCACTGAAAAAAGTTGAAAAGATAATGAATGCCACCTTTGGTGATCTGGATAACCCGTTACTTCTTTCCGTAAGGTCCGGTGCCAGGGTCTCCATGCCGGGTATGATGGACACTGTTCTTAACCTCGGGCTGAATGATGAGACGGTTAAGGGTATTATCAGGAAGTCAAATAACGAAAGGTTCGGATGGGATTCATACAGAAGATTTGTACAGATGTACGGTGATGTTGTACTGGGAATGAAACCGGAAAACAAGGAGGATATTGATCCGTTCGAGGAGATAATGGACGGGCTCAAGGAAGAGAAAGGGGTGAAAGAGGACCTTGAGCTTACTGTTGATGATCTCAAAGAACTTGTACAGAGGTTTAAAAATATCATAAAAGAGAAACTGGGTGTTGAATTTCCAACAGATCCATGGGAACAGCTCTGGGGGGCCATTGGCGCTGTTTTCGGTTCATGGGACAATGAGAGGGCTATCCTCTACAGAAAGATGAATGGTATTGATGATTCATGGGGCACGGCCGTTAATGTCCAGGCAATGGTTTTCGGGAACATGGGGGAAACATGTTCAACCGGTGTTGCCTTTACCCGGGACCCTTCAACCGGCGAGAAGATTTTCTATGGAGAATACCTTGTTAACGCGCAGGGCGAGGACGTTGTGGCGGGGATCAGGACACCCCAGCAGGTTACCCTGGAAGGTTCAAAAAAATGGGCTTCCGAGAACGGTGTTTCCGAGGACGAGAGGAAGAAAAAATTCCCCTCTCTCGAGGAGTATATGCCCGGTGTTTATAAAGACCTTGTGGATACCTACAAAAGGCTCGAAGAGCATTACAGGGATATGCAGGACATAGAATTTACTATCCAGGACAATAAACTCTGGATGCTCCAGACCCGGACAGGAAAGCGGACCGCGGCCGCGGCCGTGAGGATCGCGGTTGAGATGGTAGAGGAAGGTCTTATAGAGAGGGAAACAGCCCTTTCCCGGATTGAGCCGGAGTCTCTCGACCAGCTGCTTCATCCTACATTCGATCCCGATGCTTCAAAAGATGTCATAGCCAAGGGGCTCCCTGCTTCTCCGGGAGCGGCCACGGGAAAAGCTGTTTTCAATGCCGATGACGCTGACGAATGGAACAGCAGGGGCGAAAGTGTCATACTTATAAGGATAGAGACCTCTCCGGAGGACCTGAAGGGAATGTCAGCTTCAAAGGGTATCCTTACCCAGAGGGGCGGTATGACGTCCCATGCCGCTGTGGTCGCACGGGGGATGGGAAAGTGCTGCGTATCAGGATGCGGCTCCATTGAGATTGATTACTCTCAAAAGACCCTGAAGGTTGGAGATATTCTTATAAAGGAAGGGGACTATGTCTCCCTTGACGGTTCAACCGGCGAGGTGATGCGGGGTGAGGTCAGGACCATTGAGGCAAAGCTCTCCGGGAATTTTGGGACTATAATGGAGTGGGCGGACCAGGCCAAAGGTCTGGGAATCAGGACTAACGCCGATACGCCTCACGATGCCAGGGCGGCCAGGGATTTCGGGGCCCAGGGTATAGGGCTCTGCAGGACCGAGCATATGTTCTTTGAGGGTGAAAGGATCAAGGCTGTGAGGGAGATGATCCTCTCTGACACAAAAGAAGGGAGGGAAAAAGCCCTGAAAAAGATACTTCCCATGCAGAGGGAGGATTTCACCGGGATTCTGAAGGCCATGGAAGGTTATGGCGTTACCATAAGGCTTCTGGATCCCCCCCTCCATGAATTTGTTCCCCATGAAGATGAAAACCAGAAGGAGATGGCCAGTGAACTGGGGATCTCCCTTGAGGATGTTAAGGCCAAGGTTGAGTCCCTCCATGAATTCAATCCCATGCTGGGACACAGGGGATGCAGGCTGGGTATCACATATCCCGAGATAACGGAGATGCAGGCCAGGGCAATTTTTGAAGCCGCGTGCCAGCTGAAGAGCGAAGGGGTGGATGTGAAACCGGAGGTCATGGTTCCCCTTGTTGGCACAGTCAAAGAACTGAAGATCCAGAAGGAGATAATTGTCAGGACTGCGGCAGAGGTTATGAAGGAGAAGGGAGTTGAGATCGATTACCTGGTGGGCACAATGATCGAGATCCCCCGGGCCGCGCTCACCGCGGACGAGATTGCCGGTGAAGCGGAGTTCTTTTCATTCGGGACCAATGACCTGACCCAGATGACTTTCGGCTACAGCAGGGACGACTCAGGGTCTTTTCTGCCGGAGTATATTGACAAGAAGATCCTTCCCGGCGATCCTTTCAGTGCTATTGACAGGGATGGTGTGGGACAGCTTATCAAGATCGGTGTTGAAAAAGGAAGAGGAGTTAAAGGAGACTTGAAAATCGGCATTTGCGGTGAGCATGGAGGAGAGCCCAGTTCAATCGAGTTCTGTCATCTCGCAGGTTTTGATTATGTGAGCTGTTCCCCTTTCAGGGTCCCCATCGCGCGGCTGGCTGCCGCTCAGGCTTCCATCAACAATAAAAAATAGAGAGACAGGGAAGAGTACTATGAAACGTGATACGGGACAGGGCAGATTTTTTCAAACGAGTGCGCTGTTATTGATTTTTCTTTTTACAGTGAAGGGAGCATACGCATCGTATGATGACGCACTCAGGCTTTTCAACGAAAAGAAGTACAGTGAATCCCTGAAGGAATGCGCAAATCTCCTGGTTGTTGAAGATGACATGAAAACCGGTTCGCCAAACTACAAAATCAGGTTTCTCGCAGCCCATAACCACTGGAAACTGGGCAATGTGGAGTCTGCTATTTCACATTTCAGAAGATGCATGGAGATAGAGAAGACCAGGGTCGATCCCTATATTGATCTCTCCCTGATGCTTCTGGAAAACGGACAAACCGGACATGCCGAAAGGATCGCCCGGAAAGGGCTCGGTATAAAAAAGGATGCGATGCTCTACTTTATCCTGGGAAGGTCCTCAATTATGATAAGAAACTACTGGAGGGCAAAACAATTTTTTGAAATGGCCAATTCCCTTGATCCTGAGAATTTTATCTCCTACCATTACCTGGGGATTGCCCTTCTCAAACTGAAAAAATACAGCCAGGCAAATACGGCATTTTCCGCGGCAAGCGCCATCAGGGAAGATGTCCCTGAGACCCTCAATAACCTGGCACTGACATACGAACTCATGGGGAAGAAAAAGAAAGCCCTGAAATACTACAGGGAGGCCCTTGAACTGAACAGCAAGAATGAGATAATACTAAAAAATATTGAGAGACTGGAAAAAGAAAAGTAAAAGAATGAGCATATCGGATAAAATAAAAACCTCAATTGAAAAGTCATCCTGGATAAGGAAGATGTTCGAAGAGGGGGCGCGGCTCAAGGGCCAAGTGGGAGAAGAGAATGTTTTTGACTTCAGCCTGGGAAATCCTGATATTGAACCACCTGCGGATTTTTTTAATGCCCTTAAAGACCTTGTTGCTGAAAGCGCTCCCGGCGTGCATGGGTATATGCAAAACGCGGGCTTTCCCGAAGTAAGGTCAAAGATAGCGGAAAAGGTCTCATCGGATCATGGCATCTCTTTGACTCAAGAGAGTATTGTCATGACCTGCGGGGCGGCAGGGGGACTGAATATCATCTTCAAGACCCTGCTGAATCCGGGAGACCAGGTCATTGTTCCCAGCCCCTACTTTGTGGAATATGGTTTCTACATCGATAATCATGGGGGAGAGATGGTTCTCGTTGAAACAAATGACGATTTCAGCCTGAATATCAATAACATCCGAAATGCCATTAATAGCAAAACAAAGGCAGTCCTTATCACTTCACCTCACAATCCCACCGGAAAGGTTTACGGCAGTGAGGAGATTGATGCCCTTTCCAATACATTGAGAAAATACAGCAATGGTGAGATCTTCCTTATCTCAGACGAACCGTACAGGGATATTGTTTATGACGGGATAAAAGTCCCCAGTGTTCTTAAAGCGTACAGTCACTCAATTGTTACAACCTCCTATTCCAAAACACTCTCCATTCCCGGTGAGAGAATCGGATATGTTGCGGTTAACCCGGAGTGCAGGGATTTCAGCATGCTAATGGGAGGACTTGTTCTCAGTAACAGGATCCTCGGGTTTGTGAACGCTCCCGCACTTATGCAGAGAGCGGTCTCTCTGTTGACCGGATCGAAAGTTGACCGGGAAGCCTACCAGAGGAGGAGAGACATTCTTTCCTCTGGATTGAGTTCCGCAGGTTATGAGTTTAACAGGCCCGGAGGCGCGTTTTATATCTTCGTAAAATCACCGGTCCCGGATGACATGAAGTTTGTTAATCACCTTCTCAAATACAATATACTCGCGGTACCCGGTACGGGTTTTGGGAAGCCCGGTTACTTTAGGCTTGCATTCTGTATCCCCGACAAAGTTATTGAAAACTCCATCCCGAGGTTCAAAGAAGCACTGGAGAGCCTGTAGAAGAATCTTTGTAACTTCTCAGTTAATTATGGATAAAATATGCATATTTAACAATATTTCAACGATATGTCCCCGCCGCCTACGGCGGCGGGGACATGCCAGTTATATTTTATTTATTAACATGCGAAGTTTATACATATCTGAGCAGTTATGAATATTTTCTATTTTCCAATTTTTTAATTTAAGATAATGAAAAGACTTGAATCAACCAGAAAAATAGATGAGAATGCACTATTGCGCGTCTATAAAAAGGGTTTCGGATATTCCCGGCTCAGTGTAATAGAAGTAAATGAATATTATATCGCCGCCTTTGCGCATGCTGAATTTATGGAATTTATCAACCCGGGAGATGAAATTGATGTCTATCTCTGGGTTGAGGATGTTGCTTCCTATGACTTTCGTTCAAAAGTCCTGGGTAAGATAGAGATTGAAAACAGAATTGTGTTCCTGGGCCACACGGAAGAGATTGAGTGGCAGAGAGAAAGGAGATGTATTGCCGCAGAGGTTGATCTTCCCATAAAATTTTTCCTGTTTGATACAGGGGACAGGGGGAAAACATTTTCAACGGAAAAGGTCAAATTCCATAAAGGAAGGATCATTGAACTGGGAGACAGAAGTGCCAGGTTAAAATGCAGTGACAGCCTCCGGGAAGAAGCTTTTTACAAGGGGCATATTGACATAAACGGTTTTGATCTTGAACTTATTGGGAAGTGCAGCCTGACCGGTTCGGAAGATGTTTATGAGGTGACTTTTACGGGAATACATGACAGGGAGAGAAACAGGATCCTTGACTATATTTTCAGCATATACCGGGAATAAAGAAAATAGATGGATGAAGAGATAGTAAAACTTATTCAATATAATTCAATCTACCTGATCGAGATCATAATCGACGAACTGGATCTCGTTAAAACCCCTTCCGTATCAAAAAAAATCAAAGAGCTGCTTCAGGGCATTGAAAAACCCCGGGTCATAATCATTCTTGACAGGCTTTCCTATATTGACTCAACGGGAATATCATATCTTGTGATGATCGGCAGGGAGTTTGAATCCCAGGGAGGGAAAGTGGCAGTTGTCTGCAAGAGGGAGACAATACTCCAGGTTTTTGACGCTGTCCAGATTGAGAATTTTATCCATGTGTTTCCCAATATCGAAGCTTCGGAAAAGTACTTTAATGAGTCAGAATAAAACCAGCCGAATCCCTTGTTAGAAGAATTTCAGCCCGGCTCCTTTGCTGTCGAGCCTGTGAAGTCCTGCAGCTTTTGCATTTTCTCTTGCCCTGTCATATTCCGCCAGGGTTATTCGTCTCTTCAGATCAAAGCACTCCCGTGCCCTGTACTCAGGCCTGTACTGGTCCATGATATTTACGAAGGTGTCTTTTGAGAGTGACGCGAGGAAACCCATAACCCTGTCCGTAGCGGCCAGGTTGTTGGGAAGTACGAGATGCCTCACCAGGAGTCCCCTCTCTGCAATCCCCATGCTGTTGAGTTTAAGGTCTCCGACCTGCCTGTGCATCTCCCTGAGCGCTTCCATGGCTGCCCCGGGATAGTCCCGGGCGCCGCTGAGTTCTTCTCCTCTCTCCGAGTCCATATACTTGAAATCGGGCATGTAGATATCGAAAACACCCTCCAGAAGCCGCAGTGTATCCGCGGAGTCATATCCCCCGGAATTGTAGACAAGGGGAAGAGTGAGTCCCCCGGGGACCGCGGTTTCCAGGGCCTTAACAACAGGGTAGATGAAATGTGTGGGTGAAACAAAGTTGATATTGTGGCAGCCCTTCCCCTGAAGGCGGAGCATTATACCGGCAAGTTCGTCACAGCTTATGGTATCGCCCTTTTCAAGCTGGGATATTTCGTAGTTCTGACAGAAGATGCATGAGAGGTTGCAATGAGTAAAGAATATTGTCCCGGAACCCTTTCTTCCCACAAGACATGCCTCTTCACCAAAGTGCGCATGGAAAGATGAAATAACCGGTTCCACTCCCGATCTGCATTTTCCCTTTTTGCCGGCAATTCTGTCCGCGCCGCAATTATGGGGACAGAGCCTGCAGTTCCCGAGACTCTTATAAAGAGTGTCTGATATTTCCCTGAGTTTTCCGTTTTCGTAAAGTTTTATATATGAGGGTTGCATTTTTATACATAGCTAAGTTGTAACATTTATTTTAATTATAAGATTGAGTTGCTGGAAGCGTCAATTCATTTTATCCATTAATACACTTGACAATGGTTCTGCGAAAATAAAGATTCAATTTTGTTTGCAGAAATAATACTATATCTTGAAAGTTGTTTTAAGGAGTGTAATATGATTGGCTGTAATTACGGAAAGTTCTTTCAGGTCACAGTTGCCGGTGGTTCATACCAGGAGGGTCTGACAACACATATACAGGGAGTGCCCTCCGGACTCTTTTTCGAGGAGAGTGAGATCTACTCGGAGCTTCTTCAGAGAAAACCGGGACAGGGGGAACTCTCATCACCCAGAAGAGAACCGGATATTCCGGTCATCTACAGCGGAGTGAATGCCGCCGATACCATGACCGGATTCAAGAATGAAGGATACACAAACGGCACTCCTTTTGTTATCCTTATCCCAAACCTGGACAGGCATTTCGAGCACATTGAACAGTACAGGACCACGAACAGGACCCCGAGGCCCGGACATGCTTCCTACGCGTCATACCAGAAGTACGGGCAGTGGGACGATTCCATCGGTGCGGGGATATTCAGCGGGAGATATACATCCACAATTGTGGCCGCGGGTGTTGTGGCGAAGAAGATCTTAAAAGATCATGGCGTAGAGGTGTTCTCATATGTAAAAGAAGCGGCGGGCATCAAAATGCCTTCAATGGATTATGATACGGCAAGAGAGAGGGTCCGGGAGTTTAAGGAGTTCAGGAGAGATAACGATCCCATCTATCAGCTGATTTTCGGAGAAAAGAGATTTAAACCGGGAATGAGGTTCCTGGAAAAGATGCAGGTACTGGCTGAAGTGGAGAAGATGATCCCGGAGATTAAAAGGGGCAAGCTGGAAGAGAGCACTGTTGCCGAACTTGCGGAGAAGGGAATCCATCCCGTTCTCAACTGTCCCGATTTTGAGACGGCCAGGGCCATGCATGCGAAGATCCTTGAAATCAGGGACTCGGGAGATTCCAGCGGCGGTATTGTTGAAGTTGTGGTAACAGGCGTTCCCGCCGGGCTTGGGGAGCCTGTTTTCAGCAAGCTTGACGGTGAGCTTGGCAGGCTGATGAGTATTGGTACGGTCAAGGCTGTGGAGATCGGTGCCGGAATGAACGTAAAGGATATGACCGGTTTCCAGTGCAACGACCAGATGCATATGGAGAACGGTAAAGTCGCGTTTACAAAAAACAACAGCGGTGGCATAACAGGGGGACTCACGACAGGCCAGGATATTGTTGTGAGGCTCGCAATCAAACCCACTCCGACAATTGCCAGGGACCAGCAGACAATAGATAAGGTATCCCTTGAGGACGCGACCCTCTCTGCGGTTACACGAAGGGACCCGACAATTGTATCAAGAATCTGGCCGGTTGCCGAGGCTTTTACCGCTATGATTGTTCTGGACCAGTATATTCTCAACCTCGCATACCAGGAGATGAATAAAAAATATTCATAGTAACTACTCAATTATATGGCTATAATCAACCTATTGACTAAAATATCAACAATATGTCCCCGCCGCCAAAGGCGGCGGGGACATATCAGTTATCTTTTTTATTGAATATACTAAGCTTGAGCAGTTACTATTTATAAATAAAACAACTTTTACACATGAAGGTCTTTACAAAACTTCCCGAAAAGCTCTATTTCAATTGTCCGGTAGTTACAATTGGAACATATGATGGTGTGCATATCGGGCACCAGAAGATATTCAGAAAACTTTTAGAGATGGCAGGCTGCTGCAGCGGCGAATCCATTGTGCTCACCTTCTCCTCTCATCCCCGGAAGCTGATCAGTCCCCATGAGGGGCCAAAATTGATCACTACAACCGAGGAGAAGCTTAAGGCCATGGAGGATTTCGGGATTAAGTATACGATCCTCCTTGATTTTTCCCGGGAGATTGCGGCCCTTGATGCGCGGAAGTTTTTTCACAGATTCCTGGTGGAAAAGATAGGGGCAAAGGAGATTGTCATCGGATACGATCATGCCTTTGGCAAAAACCGTGAAGGAAATGTTGAACTTCTCATGGAGCTTTCGGAATCCACCGGGATTGGTGTAACAAGGGTCGATGCCGAAATTTACGATTCCCGGCCGGTCTCCTCAACATGGCTCAGGGATGAGATTCTTAAGGGAAACATGGAAACTGTAAATTCGCTCCTGGGCAGAAAGTATTCCTTTACCGGCAAGGTCATACAGGGAGAGGGAAGAGGAAGAAAGATCGGGTTCCCCACTGCAAATATTATCTCATACGATCCTGAGAAGATTATCCCCGGTGACGGTGTTTACGCGGTTTTCCTTAACCTCGGGGATGGAAAAAGAAAAAAGGGGATGGTAAATATCGGCTACAACCCGACTTTTTCCCAGGGAAAGAGAAGCATCGAAGTGAATATCTTTGATTTTAACCATGATATTTACGGTACGGATATCTCTGTTGAGTTTTACAGCAGGATCAGGAGTGAAATGAAATTTGGATCTTCCGAAGAACTCGCGAAACAGCTGAATGCGGACAAAATCAGGATAATGAAGCTTTTTGAAAAAACATGAAAAAGGGAACTGACCTTTTACACTATCTCCGGAGCTTTCAGTGTATATCATGCGGCAAATACAGCGCCCCTCTGGGTGAAATATACATTTTCGGTGATGACAGATCCCTCAAGGCAGTGGTTTTTGATTCAAGCCTCTCAAATAAAAAGAGATATACCATTTTCCTCCAGGGGAAAAAGGGACTTCAGGTGGATTTGGCCGGAAAATATCTTGATGCCTATTTTCAGGGGAACGGCCATACCATGCCGGTAAAAATCTCTCTCCTGAAAAACAGGGGGGGGATGACGGGAAAAACCGGGGAGAAGCTTTTCCTTGATATCAGCAGATTTACCGAAAATGAGCAGAAAGTTTATGAATCCCTACTCGGGGTGGGACCGGGAAAGACCTTGAGCTATGGTGAACTTGCAGTGAAATCGGGTAATCCCGGTGCTGCGCGTTTTATCGGTACAACAATGGCAAAAAATCTTTTTCCCATTATGCTCCCCTGTCACAGGATTATTAAGAGTGACGGAACCAGGGGGTTCTATTCCGGGGGAGTGAAGATCAAGGACTTCCTCCTGGATCATGAAGCGATTTAATTTATTTAAAAGTAGCCACAGAGGGTTTCATTGTCATTCATTGACTTTTCCCTTTTATTTTTATCTCTCTTTCTCTGTGTGAAAAACTCTTCTTCCCTCTTCTCTGTCTCTCTGTGCCTCTGTGGCCAAAAATCCTCTTAATTATTATTTACTTGATTATTATTGCTTCAGAATTGTAATATTCTGTACGAAAATAACTATAAGGATAATTCTGCGTAAAAAAATATTATTAATATTAATATATATTTGTAATCATAAAGCCAGGTAGTAAAAACCATTATTTTAACAAGTAATCACTATGGAAGAAGTTATCAAATTACTCTTTACTTCTGATATTCACCTTGGGATTGATTCCGAAAAGCTGAAAATCTCCAATGATGAAAGAATGAATACCTTTAGAAGAATTGTATCCATTGCACGGGAGTTTGATATCCTGATGATAGCAGGTGACCTTTTTCATACTGTTGATATTGACCGGAAAGTCTTTCGTGAACTTGAAAGGGAACTCAAATACCTGCAGGAATCAGGGACTGAGGTTCTCTTTTCACCCGGGGCGGGAGACCTGGATAAAAGCGGGAAAGTCGCCGATGAAATTAAAAATCTCAGTTTTTCCCATCTTTTCAGCGGTGATGAAAAGGATATGTCCTATGGTTTCAGTAAAGGTGATCAGCTGCTTACGGTCCATGGATACCCGGCATCAGCGGAATATGACCTGTCGAGTATCAGATGCATTAAATCGGGAGGGATAAATATCGGGCTGTTCTATGCGGGTTTTTCTTCAAAAAACGGAAATTCTGAAGTATCCCCAAGGACTATCCAGAGGGAGGATATTAAATCCATGGGCCTCGATTTTTATGCTATGGGGAATAATCATAACTTCAGGATCTTTAAAGTGATGGACAGGATTATTGGCGTACACCCGGGGACTCCGGAACCGGTATCAATTGAAGAAACAGGAGAGAGATATATAATATCCATCTATGCAAAGGAGAACAGGATTGAGAATATCAGGAGGCTCTCAATAAATTCAATTAAAATCCAGGAAATGAAGATTGACTGTTCAGAGACCGGCAGCTTTGAACAGGTCCTTGAAAAGATTGAAGAAAACGCGTCAGGCAAAATAATATTGAGACTCCAGCTTAATGGAATCAGAACTTTTAAAATTGATACGGATGAGATAGAAAAATACAGGGAGCTCTACCTGGATCTTATCATAGAAGACAGCTCGGTCCCCTCGTTTGGCATATTTCTGGAAGAATATACCGGGGAGGAGAGCATAAGGGGTGAATTCTCCCGGGTACTCAACAGAAAAATTGAGAAGAATGAAGTCCCCGATATCATTGACAAATTTGATCTGTACAAACTCATTAAAATCTATGTAAACGATGGGGTTGAGTCACTGGAGGAGTATTTTTGCAGTATAACAGGTGCATAGTATCAAAACCGGGTCTCCTGGATAACGTGGTTGTTGACTTTGACAAAAGTCTGACCCTGGTGAGCGGAAAGAACGGATCGGGCAAAAGCCTTATCGCAAGATGTCTTATTGAAGGGATCTGGAGAAGGTTCAGCGGAAATGGACTGCTTCCCGATGACCTCTGGAACTCCCTCTTTATCGATGTGCGCTTTCAGCTTGATGAAAAAAGCAGTTACCAGTTTTCAAACAACAGTTCCCGGTACCTGACCATAAGGTCCCTGGATAATTCAAAGGACCACATTATCTACTCCGATGATGTGACCGAAAACGGGAAAAACGGCAGGATTGATATTGAAAAACTCTCCAATGGAAACATGCTTAAAAGCTTTATCAGCAATGTGAACATCAACTCATTTACCAGCACCTCTTTTATCCCTTCTCCAACAGAGATGGAATCGGTCCATAACCTCGACTACCGGAGTATTAAGGACATTATACTCTCTGACAGCACGGGCTTTTACAAAAAGTATAATGATCTTAAGGCCTGGCTCTCCGGAACCGAAGGTTCCCGGAATATTCTTGATAAGAATATAAAAGATCTGGAAAACCAGCTGCATGAAATTGATAAGAAAGTCCAGATTTTCGATATGAAAAATTCCCGGGTCAGCAAACTTCATAATGAGAGAAATGAAGTTCTCAATGAACTGAAGGAGATGGAAGGCAGCCTCAAGAGACTTAACAGCAGGCATGAGGTCCTTCACAGGATTCTGGAAAACCTCGGTAAAGCCAGCGAGTTCAGGGAGAACTATGAACGGATCAGGAACGAGTTTGAGGATGAGAAGAGAAAAAGGAAAACTGTTACTGAGATAAGAAAGGAGCTTGATAAGCTTTTTCCCCAGTTCCGGAATATACGGGATATTGATAACAGCAGTCTGGATAAACTTCAGGAAATATACAGTGAAATAAGAAACCTCAATGAGAAAATTGATAAATTTTTTAACAAAAGGGAAGTGACAAGGAACCGGCTGAAAAAAGTGGGTCTTGCCATAAATCTTTCCGCTTTTTCCGTAATATTTTCAATCCTGTATCACAACGGTTTTTCTTTTAAAGAAGATCTTTTTGTCCTTGCAGGGATCTTTGGATTTTCCCTGATATCATCTCTGCTCCTGCTGCTTCATTCAATAATTTCATCAAAATCTGATAAAGTTGTTTTATTCGGCAATGAAAAAAATGACCTTGAAGATAAGCTGAAAAAGGTCTTAAATGAAAACAATGTAGACCTTGAAGGATACAAGTTGAGTGAACTCTATGAGTTTCTCCTGCAGTATTTTGAGGAGTATATTGAGTTTACTGAAAAGTCGAAAGATCTTATCACAATGGAAGATTCATTAAAGGACAATGAACATTTAAAAAAAATAAAAAATGAATTAAACCAGCTGAAGAAACTCGATGATGAAACAAGGAGCGAGATAAACAACTGTATAAATTCACTTGAAGATAACAGTGATATTGAACTTGAATCACGTAAGATCAGGGAGCTGATAACACTGGCTGAAACGGATATCAGAAAGATCAGCAGGGAGATTGAGCTGAAAAAAAAGATACTCGGCCAGATAGATGCTGAGATCGGTGAAAATCCTGAAGACAGAAGCAGTATTGAAATTCTTGACGGATCCAGGGAAGAAACAACCAAAAGGCTCAGTATGATAAAATCCACAGAGATGTCACTTCATTTTATTATGGAGATCATGGAGGAAGCTGTACTGCACAACGAGGAGAAGCAGCTTTCCCGGCTGGTTAATCTTTCATATGAGAGATTTAATTTTCTTACCGAGAACAAGGAGATCGGGAATGTGGATAAAAAACTTATTAAAAGAATTCTTGTTGAAAATACAAAGCCCGCTGAATTTAATGCACAGACAGTTCACCTGCTCTATCTTTCAGTAAAACTGGCTCTGACGGATTTTTTAAAGGATAACAATCTCTCTTTACCATTTATTATTGACGATCCGTTTCTTTTTATGGATGATGACAGAATCAATCGATTCAGAGAGTTAATTACCTATATCTCCCGGCAGAGACAGATTATTATTTTTACTCATAGAAGGGATAAAAAAGACTGGGGAAATTTTATCGAGATTTAAATTCGTGATGGATAATGAAGGTCAGCTCACTTTTTCAGATGATCCGCTTCTGAATGCAACAAATAATGTATTCCAGTTAATTGAAAACGGGGAATTTGGCAAGGCGGTTGAGATTCTTGACAACCTTCTTAATATAAATCCCGATTATCCGGGACTTGCCGATTGTTACAGGACTGCCAGGTTCTGGATGAACAGGGAGAATGAGATCAGAAGCAGGAGGGAGGGAAAGGAAACTGCTGACTATCTCATGAGCCAGTGGGACCTGTTTCGTGAATATGCCGAAGACAAGGGGATAGATAATACTTCGGCCTTCAAGTCTGTGATGAGGTACATATTCTTCACAGCCTCCGAGCACTATAAGACAGCCTTCAAAAAACAGCAGGATTCAATAGATAATTTTGATCTTTTATTAAACCTTGGCGACTGTTTTCTCAGGCTTGAAGAGTATAATCATACCATTGACACTCTTGAGTACGCACGGAGTTCCTATAACAGCAATGCGAGGCTCCTCTCAATACTGGGAGAAGCCTATTATCATATAAAGGAATACCCGAAGAGTCTCCTCTACTTCAGGGAAGCTTTTTATGTCAATGCGTCCGAGATAGACATGGAGCTCCTGAAAGCACAGCCGATCATCGATCTTGTTGATATGATCAAAAATGAGAGGAACGAGTATAATGACATCAGGGAGTGGATACCTGTTTACGGGTTCCTTAAAGATATATTCTATGCCAGGAGAAATCTCAGCAAGCACCAGGTTGAGAGGTTAAAGGCTGATATATACAGCCTGGAACAGAGCTTTCAGAAGATGGACAGCGAACAGAAGGCAAATTCCAATATTCTGCCCCGTCTCATAAACAGGTATCTCTGGATGCTCGATTATTATGAATTTCAAAATTTCAACAGTGACAATATCGGTGAAATAAAAAAAAGGCTTTCAGAGATAGATCCGTCCCTTTTTAAAGACTATTTTAAATCCTGAATATTATTCTTTACTCTGTCATCATGAGGAGCGAAGCGACGTGGTGATCTGTTCCCCTCGATACAATTGCCGCACTCTATGAGGAGAAAAAAAAACTACATTAATAAAGCGGCAAATCACCCGGGGAGCACAACAGGTGTTCATCAATTGATTCTGCATCTCAATATACCAGTTTCCGGATACTTCATGAGCAGGAACATATCGAGATGAGCCAAGCTTCGCTCGCTATGACAGTAATCAGTAACTACCTTGCCGGAATAAATTATCTACTCAGCTATATGTTTAAAATATTGTATTTTCAAAAAATATCAGCAATATGTCCCCGCTGCCTTCGGCGGCGGGAACAGTTTATTTTTCACATAGCTGAATAGTTATGTTATAAAAAATTCACTTTTTTAATATTAAAATTGACATATACAGCGTTATTTGTATAATTAATAGTGTACAAGGGAGGGTATACCATGAGGATAACAGCGGATGTTAATTCTGTAATTCCCAATGGGATCAATGTTAAGCAGAGTGCCGGTATATTAGGCAGGAATGCGAAAAGAAGAAGCCAGCCTGTTCCAGCCAGTCAGAACATTCAGAATTCCCTGGTTTCCCGGTTACAGAGGGAAAGAGCATTGGGCGATGCTCTCAGTATTGCGCAGATGTCACAGGCTGTCATTCAGAAAGCAATGAATGTCACGTCGAGACTTCGTAGTATTGCATCACAGGCCTTTAGCGGAGGTGGTGTTAATTCAGCCGATCTCAACCAGGTGGTATCACAGATCGATAATCTCATTGGCGAATACGGGGAATCTGTTTCACTCCCTGCGGTTACGGGGAGACAGGGGAGCGGTTCCGGCGTTACGGCCGTTCTTGAAAACCTGAAAAGCACAAGGGAAACGGCAGGGAAGATGAACCCGGTCAACAGCACCAATCTTGAAGCGATAAATAATCAGCTCGAGAAACTTTCCGGACTGGAAAGGTCTCATACAGAGGAGATCGAAGTTCTCAGGAAATCAATGAAAGAAATCCTGGCAGAATACCCTGCGTTTAATGATGCAGATATTGCCGTATTGAGCAGAAGGACTGCCGGTGTGATTTCCGGTTCACCCGGAAGTGCCGTAAAATCGCATAACAGCCTTCATGCCGGACGGGCGCATGTTAACCTTTATGGCTGAACAATTAAGAAAATTTTATTATTAATAATTGTTCATTTTATTTTTCATTAATTGGGAAATATGTTTAATTTTTTTTTAATACTTTTTTAAATTATCTTGACTTTTATTAATTAATTTGTATAGATGATTCCAATTTGGTCCGCTGTTTTCAAAGTAGGGAAGAAAACTGTTAATTAAAAAAACGCTCATGTTTTTTTCAAGATGTCAGGGAAGACATCATTTTTTGTAATTAATAGAGTTAGATTAATTAATAACAGAAGTGATGGGGACCAGGTTAAACCAGGACAAAGAAAAACTCAGGAATATGACTGAAAGAATAATTAAGAAAAACTGTTCTCATGTTGATGATTACTTTTACTTAAATCAAACAGACCTGTCTTCTCTCCACCTTTTTAATTCAAGAAGACGAAAGGTGCCCGCGCCCGCAGCATTAGACATTGTCAGGGAATTTTTTAATTATTCAGAGAGTTACAGCGGCATCGAAGAGTATGCTGATCTGGACTGCTTCGCTCTCAGACTCTGCAGGTACCTTCATGATAAAATTGATGCGGATAACACTCTTCGGGAGAGCAGTGGGAGCTTTCCGGAGGAATTCTATCTTTCCTCTCTTCATGATGCAACTCTGGACGAAGTTGATGATCCGGAACTCATGCTTATCTATATGAAGCAGATGGTCCACCTGATGCGCGGGGCGGAACTCATCTCCTGTGAACAGGGTTCAGGAACAAAGAGAGAAGCTCCACTATCAGACACCACACTCTATATGAAACTTTTTCATTCCTTCTGGTTTTATACTAACTGGGAAGAGATATTTCCTTCGGATCCCCATGCTGCCGCAGAGTTGTATGAATCCAGAACATTTATCAGGGACCTGATTCTGGGTTGTGAAAAAAAGACCAGAATAAGCGCATTTTCCAATAACCTCTTTGAACTTACAGGTTTTGCGGAAAAAAACGACATTTTCAGGATTTCTTTTCTTGACTTTTATCTCCTTACATGGCTTAAACACTTCGGGGTCATGAGGTATTATGCCGATACCCGTAACTCTCCGGTATCCATGCAGTTGACTGACACTGGCAGAAAGCTTTTCTCAAACTTAGGGTGACAATAATGAAAAACATATCTTTCCTTGTAATACTGATGTTATCAGTATTTTCCTGCTCAACCTATGACGTTAAAACCGAGGTGGAAAACAGTTCAGATCTGTCTAAAATGAAATCCAGCGGAATTCTCTTTCGTAATGATTTAAATTCCACGGTGAGCATTAAGGATTTCTCTTCAAATTTCAACCAGTGGCTTGAAGGGCATAAGAGGATCAATAATATCAGCATCATCACTGACGCTTCCGACAAAATAGGGATTTTTAACAGTATCCGGAACAGGTTCTACCAGCATTCTGTGAACGATACCTTCCTCAAATACAAGTCCATAGGGATGATCAAGCTCTACGTAAGGGAAAATGAGGGTGAACTGAAAAAATTGATGCAGGAAAAAAATCTTGATAGCATTATTATCTATGAAATAAACGGCGGCTTCTCACGGGAGATGCTGATTTTTGACATGGAGACAGTGGTTGTTATCCTCAATAAAAATCTCAGGATGATTTACCTTGACCACCAGAAGGATTCCTACCCCGAGAAAGAAATGATTAATTGGAACACAATTATGACCGGGGAGGTCAAGGGTGATTATGATAATTACAGCGGAGATATGCTGAAAAAAGCACTCCTGGACAAGATAAGTCACAGGTTCATTGAGGTGATGCTTGACCTGGATTTTATCGAAGAGATTGACTGATATCTGGAGACGGCGGGGGTCGAACCCGCGTCCTGCAAGCCAGCCCGGCAGCGTCTACATGCTTATCCTGTTCTTTTAATTTTGGCTAAAAAGACCGGGAACAGGAACCATTCCTTAAAGCCGTACTTTCTTAAGTTTCTCCTTTACTGCGAAAGAAAAGCAAAGAATATCCCCTGTATTTTACGCCCTTTGAGTTCCCAGAGGAGCAGATTCCCAAAGCACGCCAGCAGCTTAAGCTGCTAGAGCAAAGTTATCGTTTGCGTTTAATTTAGTTCTGCCATTTTTACGATATGACAGCGCAATCGGCATGCAGCTACAGTTCCGAAAATGCAGTCGAAACCAAAATCGTCCCCTTATCTGTAATGTAACAAAAGAATCGGGATACGTCAATATCAGTCAAGTAAAAATACTTAAACGAAATACTTTTTCGGGATATTCAACACCTCAGGTAAAGAAAAAAATCTTGACATTTCTGTTTCTCTCGAGAGAAGTGTTTCTATCAATAGAATCGAAACGGAAAAATGTATAAGCTCAATGAAATAGCAGAGTCCCTGTCAAAAATAGATGATCCGGCACTTATTGAAAATTTCCTGAAGAGCATTCTTACGGATAATGAAGCCAGGGACATCTCCTCCCGGTGGGAACTGGTAAAGCTTTTGGATAAGGGGATGAGCCAGAGAAAGATAGCCGATAAACTGAAACTCAGCCTCTGTAAGATAACCAGGGGGTCCAAAGAACTCAAAAAGGAAAACTCCGCGTTTAAGAAAGTCATTAGAGATTATCTCGAAAAATAAATAAATCAGGAGGATTTTATGTCTCAGATTAAAGTTTTGTTACAGGAAGATGAAATTCCCCGTCAATGGTACAATATTGTTGCGGACCTCCCTTCCCCCATGCAGCCGCCCCTTGGGCCGGACGGCAATCCTGTCTCACCGGATATGCTTGCGCCGGTTTTTCCCATGAACCTGATTGAACAGGAGGTGAGCCAGGAGCGCTGGATCGATATCCCTGAAGAGGTTCTGGAGATCCTTTACAGGTGGAGGCCGTCTCCCCTTCACAGGGCGACCTTTCTTGAAAAAGCACTGGATACTCCTGCGAAGATATATTATAAGAATGAGAGCCTTTCACCGGCAGGGAGCCATAAGCCCAACACTGCGGTCCCCCAGGCCTGGTACAACAAGCAGTTCGGGATCAAGAAGATCACCACGGAAACAGGGGCCGGTCAGTGGGGAAGCGCCCTTTCCTTTGCGTGTGCCCTGATGGGGCTGGAATGCAAGGTTTTCATGGTAAGGATAAGCTTTGACCAGAAGCCTTTCAGAAAGGTCATGATGCAGGTATGGAATGCAAACTGTATTGCCAGTCCCAGTACCCAGACTAACGCGGGAAAGGAGGTTCTTGCCAAATTTCCGGATTCGCCGGGAAGTCTCGGTATAGCCATAAGTGAAGCCATTGAAGCCGCGGTAAGCGATCAGAGCGGAGAGACCCGGTATGCCCTGGGGAGTGTTCTCAACCATGTGATGCTTCACCAGACCATAATCGGGCTTGAGGCCAAGAAACAGCTGGCAAAGATCAATGAAGAGAAGGTTGATGTGGTTATCGGCTGCGCGGGAGGAGGAAGCAACTTTGCCGGTCTTTCCTTCCCCTTTGTGCTTGATAAGATCAATGGCGCGGATATTGATGTGATCCCTGTTGAACCGTATTCATGCCCGACAATGACTAAGGGCCCCTTTGCCTATGATCACGGGGATATTGCGAAGATGACACCGCTTCTGCCCATGCATTCTCTGGGACATGACTTTGTCCCTCCTCCCATTCACGCGGGCGGTCTCAGGTACCATGGGATGTCTCCCCTGGTGAGTCAGCTCGTGGTTGAAGGGCTTGTGACCCCCCGGGCAATCCACCAGCTGGAATGCTACGAAGCCGCCGTAATGTTTGCGCGGACTGAGGGTATTATCTGTGCCCCGGAAACAAGCCATGCCATAGCGGCGGCCATACAGGAGGCGAAAAAAGCCAAAGAGGAAGGAAAAGAGAAGGTTATCCTTTTCAACCTCAGCGGGCATGGTCTCATGGATCTTCAGGGGTATCAGAGCTTCTTTGAAGGCAAGCTCCATGACTATGAACTTCCCCAGGAGGAGATACAGAGGGCCCTTAATGCTATTGATGGATTTCCCAGGCCGCAGGTTATGAAAACCGGTAAGTGGTAAAAAAAATATGACGTCGTTAAATAGGCGCGACGACGTCGTCGCGCCTATTTAACGACGGCGCGCCAATATAAAATAAAGATGATTGAAAAATACGATTCCCAGGAGATCTATTGCAGAAAACTGGGGCACAGACTTACATTCAGCTACTGCCGTGTTGAAAAGGGAAGCCTTCCCTGCAGCAAGATCCGGGACTGCTGGTTTGAGAGAATAGATATTAACGGTTTTCTTGGAGAAAATTATTCGGAGAGTGACCTGCAGTCTGTTTTTAAACCGGGCGGTAATAAAATATCCTCACTCCTTGAGATTATTGAAAAGGCGAAAAAGGGCTGATTCCTGCAGGAAAAATTACAAAATCAGGTGACAATAACTTTCATATTTTTTGCTTCCGGATCACTCATTTATTATTTTTAATTACACATCAGGTTTTTACCTGTTTCAGGGATTGGGACTTTCAAAAATGTACAGGAAAATCTCAATTTTGACCTTAATGAGGGAAAGGTAAAAAAGATGAGATTCGAACTTAATTACAATGAAAAACGCAGGCACCTCCGGTTATGGCCGGACTCTGTAAACGCAACAATTAAAACAATTTTGACAGCAGCGGTGATTATTGCCGTGGGACTTTTATATCTTTATATCTACTTTTTGCAATAAAGGGTTTATAACATAAAGCTAAGGGTAAACCTGTATTAAAGGGTTCCCTGTTATTTTCTCAATATTCACCAGCCATAAGTCTTTCCGGTATTACAGTTTAAATGATAATTGACAATTTACCTTCTGTTCGATCTATTATCTTCCATGAAAGAACCATATCACACTTTAAATATCATGAATGAATATATCAAAAAATTTCTTCTAGCAGCCCTAATTATAACAGCGGCGTTTTTCTCCTCATGCGGCAGTGAAAGAGGCATATCGGAGAAAGACGATCCCTATGAAAAAACACCTGAGAAAAGCAGTGAAGAAAATGAAACTGGTACTCCACTGGGTTTCAGCGATTTAACGGGGATCTGGGAACTGAAGTATGGTACCGGTTACGGGTACAGATTCAGCTTTTACAAAAATTATAAGTCCCTGATTGTTCTCTATCTTAAGAAGAGCGCTATTGTCTTTAAGGGAGTCTATACCCTTGAGGAAACAAATAATATCCGGGTCAATATCTTTGAAATGAAGTCTGCGGGATCATTAAAGGAGATATTTACACAAAGAGGTTTCGCAAAAACCAAAAGGTCCTATTTTATTTTCAAAGGAAACCGGAAGAGCAGGGACGGGAAAAATAGACTTCTTATCAAGCCTGATAAGATCATTATAGACGGAAAGAGTTCCCATGGTTACTTTGAGCCCCTGATAAAACTGAAGTTAATGAAAAAATTCAAATGAACTATAAAAACATCAGAATTAAAAATAACAGGGAGAAAACCATATCCGGAAGGCTCTTCAGGTCCGGTTCTGCGGATAAAAGAACAGTGGTTTTCTGTCATGGGCTCTTCTCCACCCAGGACGGGTACAAAATATCAGGAATGAGAGATGATTTTATACAATGGGGATTTGACCTGTTTACATTTGACTTTTCCTTTTCCGGTGAATCGGAAGATGTTTTCTTTAATCTTTCTCTTGAGCAGGAAGTCCTGGACCTGAAATATGTTTTTAACTACCTTGCTTCCACCGGGGCCGGAGACATCCACATTATCGGATCGAGTATGGGAGGGACGGTGTCACTTGTTGCAGCATCAAGAGACAGGCTGTTTCAAAAGAGAAGTCTGCTGAGATCACTGGTGACCATTGCAGCACCGGTAGACCTCTGCGGGCTTGTAAGGAAACTAGCCGGTCTTGATGATACGGAATCGCTTGATGAAAACGGCGCAAGTGAGATTGACGGAGTGACAGTGAACAACAGGTTTATCAGTGAATTGTGTAAAACGGATATTATTCAATCTATTAAAGATATTGAAATTCCCGTGCTGAGCATACAGGGAGATGCCGATAAAACCGTTGATATCATGAACCTCAATCTCATAAGGGAACATCTTAAATCATCCGGCAGACAAATCATAATATCCGGCGGAGATCACTGCCTGAACAGCATTAATCATATCAACACCCTGAAAGGTCATATAAAAGAATGGCTGACAGGATTTTATTTGACACAGTGAGATAAAAAAAAGAATAAGAGTAACTACTCAGCCATACAGCTGAGAAGTTACGAATAAGATAACAACTCAAAATTCAGTTTTTTTGATCAGGAGTGAGTGATGAATATCAGCCATGAAAAAATATTTACGGGAAAGATCTCAGATTTCTCCAGTGAACGAGACAGTGAATGTTCCGTCCACAACCTGTTGAAGGAGGAAGGGATCTGGAGTACCGGGAAAAATGATGATAACCGGATGGAGTTCTTTGTCCTGGACCTGCAGAATATTAAACTGATTGATTTTATTGAGATTGTTCCCTCTGAAAAAGGTGCTTCTTTTTTTCCCCGGGGTTTTCGAATTGAGTCCAGCATAAACGGTGATTTCTGGAAGGTCATTCATACCGAGAAAGACTTTTCCCTGGACGGTGAAAGTTATGTCCTTGATATTCCTCTTAACAGTATACGCTATCTGAAACTTCTGATAACGGACCACAACAGGAACAATTCCCTCTACTACTCTGAGATTGCACGGTGCAATGTGGGCATTTCCGGCATCAGCGAGATAGCATCAAGCAGTTCGTCAGGTGACAGCAGGCCGGAGAACCTGGTCGATAACAATATGGACACATTCTGGGAATCGGAGGAAAAATCATCGGCGTCAAGGGAATATTTAAGTATTGATCTTGGAAAGGTTGAACATATTAACAGAATAATCCTCGGTTCGGCAGATTCGGGTTTTCCCGAAAATTTCACTTTTGATACAAGTACGGACAGGAACGTGTGGATACGGCTCTTTGAAGAGAAGGGCTTTAAATCCGAAAAAAACCAGAAATATTTTTGGGACTTTGATATTACACCGGCCAGGTATATAAGGATTGATACGGACAGCGTAAAGAATAACAGTGATAAATACTCTGTGAAGGTTTCAGAGATCAGGATATTTTCCGCGGTGCCCAATCCGTCACATACCCATAATGTGGGGGACCTTGTTCCCTATGCGTCTATTTTTCAGTCGGGTATAGTCAGGCTTGCAAAGGATGGTGATGATTCGTCGGCAGCTGTGGTACAGGGGAGTGACAGGAGGCTGAGATGCGCCACCACGGTTTTTAAGGGAATCGTGCAGCTTGCAGGTGACAGCGATGAAACGGAAGGTCTTGTGGTTCAGGCGTCGGATTCCCGGTTGAAAGAAGCAACTGATGAGAAGCCGGGCATTGTCAGGTTTGCCTATGACAGAGAGAACAAGCAGGGAACGGCGGTACAGGGGAGCGATTCGAGACTGCAGGAAGCAACGGAAGAGAGTTTTGGAATTGTTAAGCTCTGTCCGGATGGGGATGAGTCAATTTATGGTGTTGTCCGGGGAAGTGACAGACGGTTAAAGAAAGCGGGAGAAAATGATTACGGGATATGCAGGCTGGCACGGGACGGCGGGAATGATCCGGGAACTGTTGTACAGGGGAATGACAGAAGGCTTCGAAATGCCACCACTCAATTTCCCGGGATAGTGAAGCTTGCCGAGGATGGAGAGGAGAATCCGGGAACAGCTGTCCAGGGGAATGATAAACGGCTTAAGAACGCAACAACTCATTCAAAAGGGATTATTGAACTTGCCGAGGATGGCGAGGATACGCCGGAAACTGTGGTCCAGGGCAGTGATCGAAGACTGAAAGACGCCACAACCGGCTCAAAGGGTATTGTGGAACTTGCCGAGAATGGTGAAGTTAAACCCGGTGTTGTGGTACAGAGTGATGATAACAGGCTCAAGGACGCCACAGTGGGTTCAAAGGGTATCGTGGAACTTGCGGAAGACGGTGAAGATATGCCGGGGACTGTTGTCCAGGGAAATGACAGCAGGCTCAAAGATGCAACGGAAGTTTCCCGGGGGATCTTAAGGTTTGCCCGGGACGGGGAGGAAGAGCCGTTTACTGCTGTTCAGGGTAATGACAAAAGGTTAAAGGATGCCACCACCACATTCAAAGGCATCGTTGAACTTGCGGAAGACGGTGAGACCGGTGAAGGTGTGGCTGTCCAGGGAAATGACAGCAGGCTCAAGGACGCCACAGTGGGTTCAAAGGGTATCGTGGAACTTGCGGAAAACGGCGAGGTTAAGTCAGGTGTGGCTGTCCAGGGTGATGATCACAGGCTCAGGGACGCAAGCGAAAAGGCAAAAGGAATAATCAGGTTTGCATCAAATGGTGAGACAAGTCAGCTTGCGGCAGTCCAGGGTAATGATAAAAGGTTAAAGGATGCCACAACCACAACAAAGGGTATTGTGGAACTTGCCGAGGATGGTGAGGAGAGTGAAGGAGTTGCCGTCCAGGGAAATGATAAAAGGCTCAGGGATGCCACAACCACATATAAAGGCATTGTAGAACTTGCCGAGGATGGTGAAGAGAGTGAAGGAGTGGCTGTCCAGGGAAATGACAAAAGGCTGAAAAAAGCATCAACCGGGAGTTTTGGAATTGTTACCTTTGCTCAAAACGGAAAGAAAGTAAAGAATGCTGCGGTCCTGGCTGATGATTCCCGGCTGTCTGATTCCAGAGAACCGCTCCCTCATGACCATGATTACGCTCCTCTTGATCATGACTTCAACAGTCATTCGGGAACACTCTCCATAAAGGAATCCAGGAGTGAAATATTCGGCGAGATTGTTCCGCCGCCGGAAAACTCGTCAATAATACAGGGAGTAAATGATTCTGACAAAGACGGTTCCGTGGGAATCAGCGGTGTGGCGGGGGTGTCAACGGATAAGGAGATCAAGTCATACGGGGTCGTGGGTTACAGCAGGCATATTGGCGTCAGGGGGGAATCTCCCGGCGGAGAAAAGACCAGGGGGTGCGGTGTCCTGGGGATATCGAGGTTCGGCCCGGGGGGAGTTTTTTCCAGTGAACACAGTTACTCTCTTGTAGCTGACGGATACGGAAAAATCGGTGATTATGAGAAAAATGTAAATCTCATGGGAAACGGAGATGCTCTTCTTGTTAACGGTAAAACTGTCATTAACGGGGAGATCTATCTTAACAGCCGGGATGACAAACTTTTATCAGGGTCTATTGTGGAGATGTTTGAAATTGATAATGAAGAATTTATCTCTTCCGGTGATCTGCTTATAGTCAGTGAAACGGGAAATTCTGTTCTTTCACATTCGAGAAATGAATATGACAGAAGAGTTATAGGTGTGGTAGCAGGGAACCCGGCTCTTATCATGAATAATTCAGGAAAGAAAGAAAAACTTTACCCGGTTGCGCTGGCGGGTAAGGTTATGTGTAAGGTTGATGCGAGGAACAGGCCTGTAACGCCGGGAGATCTCATCGTAACATCAAATACACCCGGCTGTGGAATGGCGGGTGATATTGACTCTTTTAATAAAGTTGGAACTGTGATTGGGAAAGCTCTTGACGGGCTTGGTGAGGGCATAGGAGTTATCCCGGTTTTTCTCTCGATGAAATGAGGCTTTTCAGAAGAATCAGGGCTTCATCTTTTTGATTGTTTCAATTTCAGCTTTATTAAAAATTGATGTCTGGAATTCATTGACTTCCTTAATAATTTCTTTGCTCACATAGACAATTCTCTTGGTATAAGGTTTCTTCTCATACCTGTCAACCTGAAGGATTATTATCGTCTTCTCCGAGTCCCACGCGATAGATCCCTGGTTTTTATTGATATTTTCAGCTGTGGGAGATCCATAGTTCATTTCCAATTTTTCCCTGGTATCTTTGAATGCCAGGTAGGGAAAACTGACCGCAAGATAAAAAAACTTACCCTCTGTTCCTTTGCCATCAAAGAAAAACCCATATTTGTATTCCAGTTCCCCGTCTTTTGTAATGATGATTTCCCTGTCATCGGTAAAATAGATCTTTCCTCTGATATTTTTTTTGGCATCACTGAGCGTGGTTCCCCACTTAATGCTGTCAAAACCATCGGGAAGCTGTTTTTTTTCAGTTCTCTTTTCTTTTGCATCTTTTGTATCCTTCTTCACATTTTGTGAAAAGAGATGACACGCGGAAAAGATGATTATGGCGAAAATAGCGTATTTTTTCATTTTAACACCTGTACAGTGATGTTGATAATATCAAAGATAATTTTTTTCTACTCGTAATAATATAATAAATTATCGGCAGTTTTTTATTATTTCTATAAAGGTAAAATAAGAAAATCATATTTACATAAATATTTACAATATGTCTCCGCCGCCGCAGGGGGAGGGGAGATATAAGTTTTGTTTTTTTAAATGTATTTATTTAAAATGTAAATTCTCAGAGAATGAGACGGAAATGTATTAAATTCGATCTGTCATGAGGAGGGCAGTGACAAAATGATCTGTATATTCTCATGCCATAAAATAAAGTAAAATCCTTGTCAAGTTCAGGGTAATATTATAGCTTGTTCAAATTCTGAGGAGTGATTGTGAATTTTCTGAAATTAACCATATTGTTTTCCCTGTTCGTATTTGTTAACTGCTCAGGCATGAAAATCAGGGTTTTTGAAAAAAAGGACAACCTTGACAGGGTTTCAAGCGTTTTCTATTACAAAGGAAATCTTATCAGCAAATCCGAAGAAATTAAGTATTACGGAAATTCGCACAATCCATCCCGGATAATTTATAAGATCAGGTCCGGGAACAGGCTCGTCCCTTACAAAGAAGAAGAATACTCTTTTGAGGCTAACAACCTGGTAAAGCTTTCATTCTTTATCTTTAAAAATGAAAAGCGGTTAAATACGGGTATGATTAAATACTACTATACAAATAACAAACAGATTCGTATTGAATACTACGAACGTGAAAAGTCCCTGAACAAGATTATCATATTTGGCCTCGATCAGTATGAATACAGCGATGGGAAACTCAATACCCGGAGAATAATTGAATACGAAGTTAATCCGGGGACAGGGAAACCGATGCAAATCGGGCATTTTTACCTCAGGTACAGGAACGGAAAAATCGATTCCATGAAACTGAGTATACTGGATAGAAAATCGAAAAAAATCATTGAAAAAATAATTAATGATTCTGAATTAGTACATGATAAAATTGATGATATCGAAAAGTATTATATCAGACGATCCAGAGGGAAAGACTTTTTAAAACAATAGGAGAGATGTATGAGTTCAATTATTGAATTAACCAATGACAATTTTGATACTGACGTAGTGAACGCTGAAGGGAGGGTCCTTGTGGATTTCTGGGCTCCCTGGTGCGGGCCCTGCAGAATGCAGACACCGATACTTGAGAAGCTTTCTGGGGATAATAGCATAGATGTAAAAATCGCCAAGCTGAATACAGATGACAACCCGTCCATTGCCCAGAAGATGGGGATTGTGTCAATACCCACACTTATACTTTTCAAGGACGGAAAAGAGCAGGAGAGATTTGTCGGAGTACAGCCTGAAGACGTATTAAGAGAAAAACTTAAGTAGTATCTCGCTGAAAATGCGAGCTGTAATCCAAAGAGTAAAAAGTGCTGCCGTTGATGTAAGCGGAAGCACTATGTCAGAAATAAGAGAAGGACTTCTTGTGCTTATTGGACTGCATCCCGAAGATACAGAAAAAGACAGGGACTATATGACCAATAAGATCATAAATCTCAGGATTTTCAACGACAGTAACGGTATAATGAACCTCTCTCTTAAAGACACGGGGGGAGAGGTTCTTCTCGTATCGCAATTTACCCTGTATGGAAATGCCCATAAGGGGAACAGACCCTCCTATGCCGGTGCCATGCCGCCCCATAAAGCGGAGCATTTTTTTGTGGAATTCATTGATCACTTTAAAGTCAAATTTCCCGGTGTAAAAACGGGACTTTTTGGTGCTGATATGAAAGTCAGATTAATTAATGACGGCCCGGTCACTATATTGATTGACAGCAAAAAGGTTTTTTAATAATCTTATAGGAGAACTTCAATCCCTCTCTGTTTGTATATTTATGGAATAAACTGATTATGAAACTCTTCCTGTTATTTCAAATCCTTTTATTCACTACGATAAATTTTGCATGCTGTAGTGAAGATACCAAACCGAACCGTATTGATATAAAGAATTTCAATCTTGATGGTTCGCTCAATGATAAATATATTTTCAGGGAAGAGATAGAGAAAGAAAAAAAAAGTGAAATGCGATATAAAAAACATCCTTTTGAGTAAAAAAAGACTTTTAAACCTAAAATTATTTGGAGTTATGTCATGAAAAAACAGGCCTATCCCATTATTGTTATTCTCCTTGTATCGGCATTTTTCTTCGGCAACCAGTTTTCCTGCCAGAGGCATGATTTTTCAGGCGTATTTGGTAACAGCAATAGTTCACCGTTAAAAGGAAGTGAGAAAACAGTCAAGGCTGAGGAGATACAGAATACCTTCAGGGAAATTTTCACCCTATACAAGGATAGTGTGGTATTCATTACAACAGAACAGCTTGTAAGGGTCCCTTCTCATCCATATATTAATGATCCCTTTTTCAGGGAGTTCTTCGGCAGACGAAGTGGGTCCCGTGTTCAGAAACGTACAGGGCTGGGTACCGGTTTTGTCATATCAAAGGATGGTTACATATGCACAAATCACCATGTTGTAAGCGGTGTTGATAAGGTCTTTGTAAAAATAAACGACAAACATTTTGAGGCCACAGTGATAGGTTCCGATGAGAGGACAGATGTTGCCCTGATAAAGATAAAATCAAATGCTGAACTGAAACCCGCATATTTCGGAAACTCCGATGATGTCATGGTAGGTGACTGGGCGGTAGCAATTGGAAATCCCTTCGGTCTGGACAGGACTTTTACCGTGGGTGTCATAAGCGCCATTGGCAGGAACGATGTTGATATGATGGGCGGGTCTCATTTACAGACAGATGCTTCTATTAATCCGGGAAATTCGGGTGGGCCGTTGATCAATATATATGGAGAAGTTATCGGAATAAACAGGATGATTTACTCAAAGAGCGGAGGATATATGGGTATAGGGTTCGCAATACCGATCAATATTGCCCATTCAATACTTAACCAGCTGAAAAAATTTGGAAAGGTCAAAAGAGGATATTTCGGTATTACGATTATTGAGCTGAATGAGAAGTATGCGAAACAGCTTGGTCTCGATTCTACGGACGGTACTCTTGTGGGAGAGATAATATCAGGCAGCCCTGCAGAGAGAGGAGGAATCCGTGTGGGGGATGTCATCCTTAAACTTGACGGGAAGAAGATAAAAGGATATCGTGATCTGCTCAATAAAATCGGAGAGACCCCAATTGGGAAAACAGTCAGGGTCTCGGTATGGAGGGACAGGAGAGTTGTTAACCTTAATGTTAAGGTTACGGAACGTCCCTAGTACTTCGACTGCGTGATTTTTAACTCATTATAAAAATATAACCACTTAATGAACCAGGGGTTACAAAAACAGATTAGTACAAAATCACGCGGGCTCAGCACTAGACTTGATAATTCTTTTTATTACATAAGTAAATTATGGGGAAAGAGAGTTTTTCTGATATATTTTTGAATAATTAATAATATTTGCTCAGCTCTATGACGAGAATAATTTATTTAGAATAAATATTAACCGTTATGTTTTCGATGAATATGCTTATTTAAGCATTGCTGAGTAGTAACAAACAGTGTTTTTATTAAGAGAGAAACTGGAGCAAGAATATGAATGAAACGATAAAAAAGGTCATATACCTTCTTGGAGCAATTGCGGCCCTCTATATATTTCTTGCGTATGTACTTCCCTTTCTGCTGAAATTACTCGGTTTTGTGGTCGGTGCACTTTTTTCTGTTATCATCTGGGCATTGATCGGACTTGCTGCACTCTTTCTTCTGGTTTACATCATAAGACTTGTGAAAGGCCAAGAATAAGATGAAAAGTAACTATTCAGCTATATGACCAAAATAGACTTGTTTACACTAAAATATAAACAATATATCCCCGCCGCCCTGGGCGGCGGGGATATATCAGTTATGTTTTTTCATGGATATGATTTTATAGCTGATGAAGATTATTCTTACTATAGAGTTTATTAGTTGCGAAATTTAATTAATTGAATGATTTTTTATTGATAATTTTCCGTTTATTTATTTTTTTGTAAATTTGTAGTTTGCTGACGGGAAATTCAGGTCATTTTAACAGAGAGAATAATCTACGAATAATGAACAAGAGAAAAAGAATAATTATTGAAAGAACGGCACTGGTTCTCATTGCTCTCCTGCTTGTAGCAGGCGGTTCAATTTTTGGATATATAACTGCCCAGATAAAAAATTACTCCGGGATAGATAATCTGAAAAAGTTCCAGCCCAGCATCCCCACGAGGCTTTACGATGTTAACGGGGAATTGATCGCGGAACTCTTCCAGGAGAAGAGGGACCTTGTCTCTTTCGAGGACCTTCCTCAAAGCCTGATAAATTCCTTCCTGGCTGTTGAAGACAGAGATTTCTATGATCATTTTGGTATTGCCCCGGTTTCAATTGCCCGGGCCATGTTCAAGAACCTGATTGCGTCCGTTAAAAGAGGCAGGCTGACCGTTGTACAGGGTGGTTCCACCATTACACAGCAGCTTGCAAAGAGACTTTTTACCTCGGGTAACAGGACTGTGGCCAGAAAAGCTCTGGAAGCGGTTCTGGCATTTCAGATTGAAAAACGGTTCTCTAAAAATGAGATCCTTGAAATGTACCTCAACCAGATTTATCTCGGTCATGGATGTCATGGTATTTCAGCCGCAGCAGAGTTTTTCTTTGACAAGGATGTAAAGAACCTGACTGTGACAGAAAGTCTGCTCTTGGCTGCTCTTCCGTCAAAACCGAGCGGTTTCTCTCCTCTTAAGTATCCTAAGGAAGCGTATAATAAAAACAGGGACTCTTTCAACAGGATGGTTGATGCGGGATTTTTACCGAAACAACTTGCAGACAGGCTGTTCCGGGAATTCTGGCCCGGGTATCTTGAATCTATTAAAACCGAGTATCCCACAAAAACTGCAGTATCGAAGAATATCGATAACGCCCCCTACTTTACCGACTATGTGAGACAGATTCTCATTTCCCGGTTTGGTAAGGATGAAGTATACGGGGGAGGTCTCAAGGTCTACACAACACTTGATCTGAAGCGGCAGAAGATAGGTGTAAAACAGCTCTCTGAAGGGATTAGTGAACAGAACAAAATATCCTCGGTTGCAAATGAATACTACAACAAGGCTGTTGACAGAGGGCTCATAGGTTCATATAATACAATGAGGCTGATCTTCAGTCTGCCGGGTGTTATTATCAGGAATGATATTACAACCAAGTTCAAGAAAAGAATGGTAGATTCCATGGTGGATTCTGCGGATATCCTCTCTCTCCTGGTGGACAGTCCAGGGATAAACAGTTCTCTTGAAACATTCAGGACCCTTGTTTCGGGAATTTCAACATCAATGAAAGTGGAGGGCGCGCTGCTGGCCATTGAACCAAAGACCGGTTATATCACCACAATGATCGGAGGTTCAGAGTTCCAGGTATCAAACCAGTATAACAGGGCGGTACAGGCACGGAGGCAGCCCGGTTCGGCATTCAAGCCGTTCGTCTATGGAGCTGCAATTGAATCGAAGAGAATAAGCACGGCAACGGTCCTTCCCGATGCTCCAATAATGGACATCGATGCCCAGGGAGATTCATGGTCCCCGAGCAACTATGAAGGTGATTTCAGGGGGATGGTTTCCGTGAAGAGGGCGCTGGCCAATTCCATAAATATTATATCCGTAAGGATCTATGATATTGTAGGTCCCGAAAAGATAATCGATTATGGGGCCAAGATGCTGAAGATCCCCGTGTCACGTTTCAGTCCCAACCCGTCACTGGCACTTGGTTCAACAGAGGTGACTCCCTTTGAGATAGCAACGGCATACGCGATATACGCAAACAGGGGAAGGGATGTTATTCCCTTTGCCGTACGATATGTAACGGACAGGGACGGCAATGAGATCCTGAATATTGAAGAAGAAGTGGGTAAAGTCATTGCCCTGAAAGAGCTTAACGGCTCCATCCAGGTCATATCCGAACAGGTCGCTTTCATCATGAGAACACTGATGGAGGAGGTTGTAAACCACGGAACCGCATCAATTACCTTGAGGACCAAGTCCAGATTCACGAAAAGGGCCGCGGGAAAGACCGGGACAACATCCAATTGGACAGACGCATGGTTCTGCGGATTTACCAGTGACGTTGCGGCGGTAGTCTGGGTCGGTTATGACAAACAGTTTATGTCGCTGGGAAAGCACCAGGCAGGTTCATCGGTAGCCGCTCCAATCTGGGGCAACTATATGAGGGAGATATATAACGGAATGAAAGACCCCGTTTTTCCCGTTATTCCCCCGGGTGTAGTGGGAAAGGGTGTGTGCGCCTATACAGGCCTCCTGCCCGGTCCGAACTGTACAAAGATATCTTCAGGTTATGGCCTTCCCGGAAGCGGCAGAACAGGGAAAATCTGTGACGGAAAACATTACGAAATGAGGACTGTCATTGAGAGGTACATGGAAAAGGAAGGCCTTACCGGTTACGATGATGAAGATAAGGAAGAAAAAGAATAAATGTTTCCGGGTTTTAATAAAATTTAAAACCCGTTTACTATAGATGAGTGATCTTGAGTGAACAGAAGACAGGGAGAAGAATATGTATAAAGTTGGTGATGAAATAGTCTATCCGATGTATGGAGTGGGTAGAATCGAAGCAATTGAGAAAAAGGTTGTTTTAGGTAAAAAAGCAGAATATTATCTGTTTACAATCATAAACAGCGGTATGAAGGTGATGATACCTGTGAAAAATGCGGATACTATCGGTATCAGAAGCATCATCCCGAAGAAAGATATCAAAAAAGTCGTTAAGATCATAACTAAGGGAAAGGTTGAGTTTGAAGAGGACTGGAAGCAGAGATACCAGAACAATATAGAGAAAGTAAAAAGCGGATCGATCTTTGAAGTAGCGGAAGTTGCCAGGGATCTTTTCAGGAGGGGTTCGGTAAAAGAACTTTCAATTATGGAAAGGAAACTGTATGAGAACGCTTATCAGCTTCTCTGTCATGAAATAGCACTGGTAAAGAAAATTGATATTGAAGATGCGGGGAATTTTGTTTCCGAAGCGCTCTCTTCATATAAGCCTGATAAGGAATAGCTGTATTTTATTTTCTTCACGTTTTCTCTTTACTCATGCCTGCTTTCCCCTGTAACTTATCAGTTGGTTATTGTTCATTATTAATGACATTGCTCCATTTTTTCTTTGAATGAAACGGTTTTCCCGGGTTTTTTATAAAAAATCCAAAAAAATCGTTTTTTTTGCTCTGAAGTGTTGCAAGAGAAAATATTATATGATACACTTTCGGAGTAATTGTCTAGATACTGTAAAGAATTTATAATCTGTTGTCTTTCTGACAGATTGATTTATTGATCTTTTAAATACATTTAAATAAAATCCGGACTGTTGCCTGATTCTTTTATTCCATAAAATTTTTTCTTTATCAGGATAATCCCGGTGATTCAGCTATGTTTAAGAATAATCATATTGTTAATATATTAAAATTGGCATATTAACAAAAAAAAATATAGCTAATGTGTCCCCGCCGCCAAAGGCGGCGGGGACACATTGTTGATGTTTTTATTAAATATACATATTTTTAGTTATATAGCTGAGTTGTTACAATATATATTATACCATTTTATAAGGAGTTTTATATAATGATTATTATATTTCGAATATTATTTATATTGACCTCGGCAGTTTTTTCGTTTTTATACTATATCAACATATCTCTGAAAACCGCATTTCTTTCAGCGCTGATTGCCGCAATTGTTTCACTGATAATAATAATGATTGTGGAATATGTTTCTCACACCTTCTCAGTGAGGCTGCTTCTCTCTGCAATTATCGGTCTTATCACAGGGCTTATAACCGGTCATCTTCTCAGTCTCGGTTTTTCATCAATGAATATTGAAGCCCTTAAAGACTACAGCGGCATTATTCAACCGCTGATCTACCATATCTCCGGTTTTGCCGTGATGATGTTCTTTGTTATAAATAATGAGAACATTGGTCTTTTCAACAAGATCCTTCCCGCAGGTTTAGATGAAAAAGGGAGTGAAATATCCTACAAGATTCTTGACACAAGTGTCATCATTGACGGCAGGATCTCTGATATCTGCGACACCGGGTTTCTTGAAGGCATACTGGTCATCCCAAACTTCGTGCTCAATGAACTCCAGATGATTGCCGATTCTGCCGATTCGATTAAGAGAAACAGGGGCAGGAGAGGACTCGATATCCTCAATAAAATGCAGAAGGACCAGTCAATTATGGTAAAAATATCGGATATGGATTTTAAAGACACATCTGAAGTGGATGCCAAGCTTGTGAAACTTGGCAAGGTCATGAATGCGAAGATCATCACAAACGATTATAACCTCAACAAGGTTGCCGAATTTCACGGTGTTCCCGTACTCAATATCAACCAGTTGTCCAATTCCCTTAAACCAATCGTCCTTCCCGGGGAGGAGATGAATGTATCGCTGATAAAAGAAGGGAAAGACCCGGACCAGGCAATCGGGTACCTGGATGACGGTACAATGATCGTTGTTGAAAACGGCAGAAAGATGCTGAACAGGGACGTTGATGTAACTGTCACTTCGGTACTGCAGACAACAGCGGGCAGAATGATATTTACCCGTCTTAAGTAAGGGGACATCTCTTGAGATTATTATCTGAAGTCATAATAGAAATAAAAAAGGGAATGTTCCCCCAGCTTGTTTTTGATATCTATAAAAGCGGCTGCGGTATTCAGAATTCCGAATATGTAATGGATTCTGACAAGAATGAGCAGTTCAGGCTGGAGATCGTTTACAGGAAGAGAAACAGTTTTCTTCAGCTGATCAATGAACTGGACAGCTTTCCCGGAAAGTACAGGGTCATTAAAGTCGCCAATGCCCTGGAAGAAAAGATCAGGGGAGGGCTGCTCAGGGTATCCGGAAAATTTCCCCTTGAGAACCTGGTTGATTATGAGATCGGGCTTCTCGGCGCCGCGGAGCTTATCCAGGGCAAAATAAAAAAAGGATCCGGTCTTGAATTTTCCGGTATTTCAAAGAACATCGGCATCATAAGCTGTGTCAGGGAGGATGATGAAACTGCCGGAGTAAGAAAATTGAAATACTATGCCGAGGCGGAAAGGGACTCTGTTGTGATCAGCAGAATGACCGACCTGAATCCAATTCCCCTGATCATTAATTTCAGGCAGCTGGATGACCTGATCAAAGCCGTTCAACGGATAGAAAACTCATTCTCCTCCCTGAGATTTATCGAGATTGACGATACGGAATCACTTTCCTACGATCAGATATATTCGGATATTAATCTTCCGGTCACATCGAAGAGATATGATGATATCCCCCTCTACCTTCTATCAACAATCAGCAAAATTGCTTCAAAAAAAAGACTTAAACCCGCAGAGACCGCAATAGGTATTGTGGGTATTGATTTTGTGGCAATGCGCTGTGCCCGGATATTTTTAAAGGCCGGTTTTTACAGGGTTCTGGGATATGATCACAATGAGAAAAAGATGCTGACTTTTGAAAATAACGGGGGCCTCGCCACAACCCTGGACAATATCTTCGGGAACACGGACATTGTCATTCTTCTGAAGAACTGCTTCACCCATGAGAACTTTGAAAAAATCAGGCCCGGCCTGAATATTATCTCTCTTCTGGATGAAAGTGAGATCGACAGGGATCTTATAACAAACCGGGGAATCAGGGAATTCATCCAGGTTGATGAATCCGGCCTGCTTGTTCTCTTCCCGGGGCTCGCCCGGGGGATCATTGAATCGGGGAGCAGGACCCTTGATGATGAAAAACTGATCGGGATCGGGAAAAAACTCACCGGGATGATAAACGAAGAATGCCAGCTTCCCGACATATTCAGCGACATACATGAAAAGATATCAGACCTTTTTTCCTGAAAGCATTTCTCCCCACAAAGGTCCCCCTAAATCCCCCAGAGGGGGACCTTGAAACTTTTAATAATATACTTTATATTTTATCAATCACTGTACTATTTTTATATATAGTGAAATGAAGTATTGCAATCCCTCTATTTTTCAAAAAGTCATCCTATGATTATTATAATCAGTTCTTTCTTTATGAGACTTTCTATCAATTTTACTTACAGGATTGGTTTAATAACATATTGTTAAATTATCAATTGCAATCTTAAGTCCCCCCCTGGGGGATTTGGGGGCTAAAGAAACACAGATTTGTTGGGAGTAAGGAGCCTCCTGGAAAAAGAGAAGCGCTAATCCACAATATAGGTCCCGGTACCCAGGGCTATGAGCAGGTTCTTTTCATTGTGGAGTTCCATTCGTGTAACTGCCACCCTGTTCCCGGTCCTGAGGACCGATCCGCTGGCGGTAAAGTGCTTTCCCTTCCCGGGACGGAGGTAATCCACCCTGAGGTCAATTGTCCCTATCTTTGCAAAACGCCCGACCTGTTCTTCGAAGGATTTTCCCTTCATGGTGCCAAGGACCCCCAGGAAAGCGGTAAGACCTCCTGCAACATCCAGGGTGGCCGATATAACGCCCCCATGGAGAATACCCAGGGCAAAATTTCCAATCAGATCATCTTTCATTTCAAAGGATATTTTTGAATGGCCCGGTTCAATCTGTTCCAGCTTCATTCCAATGATTTTGTTAAAGGGAACTTTTTCCTCAAAGACCTCTGTGATCAGTTTAACAATATCTTCTGTGAGTATTTCCTTTGGCATAATTTTTTCCCGTGAATTCAATTAATACTTGATTCATGCTCTTTTATTTGTCAAACTAATATTAAAATTAAGTATTAATTACAAAACTTGATTTACAAATTATTATCAAAAGATTATCCACGGAGGCGATTAGTTTAGTTTCAGGTTTTGAGTCAAAGGCCATTCTGTCATCATGAGGAACGAAGTGACGTAATGATCTGTTTTCTCAAGAAAATCAGTTATTTAAATACAGATAGCCATGCTTTGCTCGCTATGACAGCAACCTGGAAGTTAATAAGCCTTTATGGCAGATGAGTAATTTTTTAGAATAAAGCCTGAATAAAATTGACAAAATTTACCCTGCGGTTTTTGCTTGTTGCAGGTTGTTTTTATTGATCTTTAAAATAATATTTATTTAATGATATACAGGTTCTCATCAGTGAGCTAAGAGGGAAACCCGTCAAAATCGGGTGTGGACCCGCCGCTGTAGCCGGGGACGAAAACCGCAGGGAAGCCACTGTAAGCAGACCTTTAACCGGGCAAGGCTTACGGGAAGGCGCGGTCAGTAGGATGATCCGGAAACCAGAAGACCTGCCTGTATAGATGAACACCGGATTTTCGAGGGAAGAAAGCGTGTTCACTTGACTTGAGGAGAGAAAAGGGAATCCCCGGGCCGCGTTACTGGTCCGGGTTTTTTTATTAATATGAGGAGAAACTACCCGGCTCTGTATAGTTGAGTGGTTGTAAAAATTATTAACTTTTGAGGTTTTTTAATGCTTGATATGTTAAACAGGGGCGGATGGGTCATGTATGCCATCCTGGTCTGTTCGGTTGTTGCCGTAGCCGTGGCAATTGAGAGATCACTCTATTATTTACGGACAGGGAATTCTTATAGTAAATTCCTTAACGATTTAAAGTCGTTCCTGGGGGCTGATGACATACAGGGCGCTATTGGATTTGCAATAAACAGCGGGACTGTCTTCGGAGAAATAACCGGGGCTTATCTCACAAATTATAAAACAAGGAAAAAAAAGCTGGAAGAAATACTCTACCAGCGCGGCAGCGAAGAGTTAAAAAAACTTGAAACAAGGCTTCCGTCTTTATCGGCAATAGCGCACCTGACACCTCTCATGGGTCTGCTGGGTACGGTGATCGGCATGATTAAATGTTTCCAGGAGATTTACTCAATAGGAGGGCAGGCGGATGTGACTCAGCTTGCAGGCGGAATCTGGGAGGCCCTTTTGACAACTGCCTTCGGGCTGATTGTGGCAATTCCCGTAACGGCGCTTCATCATTATTTTGACACTCTTGTGAACAAGAGGTCCGATGAAATGCAGCACCTGATTTCAGAACTGAATATATTTTTTGACGATAAGGAGAGAAGCCAGGGGTGAAAAGTTTCAGGAGGGCCAAAAAATCATCAATTAAACCGGACGTTGCACCGCTGCTGGATGTTATGTTCATGCTTCTTCTCTTCTTTTTACTCACATCGTCTTTTCTCCGGCCCGCAATATCCCTGAAACTTCCCGTGGCCGGAAGCAGGGAAAAAGCAAAAAACCGGGAGATTATCGTTTCCGTTGACAAAGAGGGAAAGATCTTTCTCAACAGAAATGAAGTGGAGGCTGAACTGTTCCCGTCACTCTTAAAACAGAAGCTGGAAAAAACGCAGAAGAAGAAAATAATCTTCCAGGGTGATGAAAATATACTCTATAAAAAATTTATTAATATTATGGGAATAATAAAAAGTTCCGGAGCAAAGGAGATCAGCCTCGCGCATGAAAGTAATGGCAAATAATAAAAGCCGGGACAGGGTATTCCTTTACGCGTTAATAGCATCAATGGTATTACACCTTGTAATCATCTATCCCCGGTCCGGGCGGACAGATAAGGAGATTGAGCTCCCTTCAAAAAAAGCCGGTTTCACTTTCATTAACTTCAGCATTAATGATAACGGGCGGCATCATGAATTTCGTCACTTGAAAGATAACAAGAATGATGACCGGGAAAAAAGTGCTTTTAAAAAACCGGGAGATCTGCCTGCGGGAAAAACCGGGGCGGAAAAGAACAGAAACTCCCCGGCGCCCGCCTCCCTCTCAAAAAATCCCGTGGAAAAGATCATGAAGACATATAAAAGCAGGGTCCTCTCGAGAATCCAGAGGATGAAATACTATCCTCTTACTGCCCGGCGCATGAACCAGGAGGGAGTTGTTGTATTGAGATTTATTCTGAGGAAGGACGGAACACTGGCAGGTTCCGTAAAGCTTGTAAAGGGCTGTGAACATGAAATGCTGAACAGGGCGGGGGTAAAGACAATATACAAATCGCTTCCTTTTCCCTCCTTTCCCGATGTCTATCTGGATGAGAACATGGAATTTAATGTCCAGCTTGTATACAACCTGAATTTAATATATTAAACGGCATCCACTATGAAACTGAGTATATTATTAATACACCTGAAGAAGATCCGGTTATATCAAATTCCTTTACTCCTCCTGGTCTCTTTCTCTGTTTTTCTCTTCCCCCCGGATGAGAAACCGGCAGTTTCAAAAACAGCCGGCAATGTCAATAGGATCATCGCCCTTTCGCCCGCGATAACACGCCAGGTCATTGATCTTGAATCGGAACACCTTCTTGTGGGGGTCACATCCTATCATCCTCCCCTGACGCGGAAGATCAAAATAGTGGGAACACTGGTGCGGCCGAATATCGAAGAGATCGTAAAATTAAAACCGGATATTGTCTTTATGTCCGAAGAGGACAACGTGGTCCAGTTTGTTGACATGTTGAAGGCCACGAAGATTGCGGTCCATAAATTTGGAAGAAACCGCAGTTTTGATTCAATCTGTGAGAATTATCTTGAACTTGCAACAATTATCCGGAAGAGAAAACTGGCAGAGAAAAAACTCAAAGAATACAGGAAGAAGCTGGACTCAATAATTTCAGTCGGCAGTAAACCGTCCATCGCGCTCCTTGTGTCAAACACACCCATTGTGGGAGTGAGCAACGTTACCTATATCGGGAAGGTCATCAATGACGCGGGGGGGATAAACAGTATGAGGCTTCTGGGCCGTCCCTATCCGAAACTCTCCCTGGAGCACCTGGTAAAACTTGATCCCGATATTATCGTCTCAATTTTGTACCATACGGGAACAAACAACAGGTCCCTGGTAAGATCGTTGAAAGACTTCCCGGACTTAAAAGTCATGAAAAACAAAAGTATCTATCCCTTGAAATCTGAAAACATCTGCCTCTATACACCGGGAGATTATGTGAAATCCGTTGAACAGGTAACGGGGATCATTAAAAGAGAGAAGGAAAAACTTAATGAGCAATAAATCCAGGTATATTCTCCTGCTGCTTGCTGGGGGTGTGATCATTCTGCTGTCACTCTCCCTGGGGTCCTCCTTTATATCCCCGGCGAATATTATCAAGACCCTGCAGGGAAGGCCGGAAACAAATGAAATGAGGGTGCTCCTCAGTCTCAGGGTCCCCCGCCTGGGGATGGCCCTTCTTATCGGTTCCTCCCTGGCGGTGAGCGGCGTTATCTTTCAGTCTATTCTGAAGAACCCCCTCGCGGACCCCTATATGATCGGCGTTTCCAGCGGCGCTTCCCTGGGGGCGTGTTTCGGTATTATTTTTTCAAAAAGCAGTCTTTTTATTTTATCCGGCGCCCTCATGGGAAGTCTCGGGGCGGCATCATTTATCTACATGGTGTCCAGGCGGAGACGGTTCGGTTCCTCAACGCTGATCCTTGCGGGAATTTCCCTCAGCTTTATCCTCTGGGCAACGGTGCTTCTGATCTTTGCCCTTTCGCCCTCCCAGCAGGTCCATAAAGCGCTCATGTGGCTCATGGGGGACCTCTCCATAGCCCGGTATGAAATGATGGGAAGGGCGGCATTATTGTCCCTCGTTATTATCGTCTTTGCCTTTACATATCACCGGCACCTGAATATCATAGCTTTCGGGGACGAACTGGCGCAGTCCATGGGGGTGTCACAGAAGGACGTTAAAAGTCTTTTCTGGATCGCTTCACTCCTGGCCGCCCTCTCCGTGTCCCTTGCGGGAGTCATCGGTTTTGTGGGGCTTATCATACCGCACATAACCAGGAATATTTTCGGTCCCGATCACGGCAGGCTTCTCCTTTTCTCGGCGGTAACCGGGGCCGTCTTTCTCGCTCTCTGTGATATGCTGGGCAGGAGTATTGCCCCTCCCTACGAAATACCCATCGGTGTCATCACGGGTTTTTTCGGGGGGATATTTTTCCTTGTCCTCATGATGAGAAGGGGGGTGGCGTAATGAACATATTTGACGTTGACTCCCTTGACTCGGGTTACGGCACGATCCGGGTACTGAGGAACATAAATGTTTCCGTTGCCCCAAAGGATTTTCTGGGAATTATCGGCCCCAACGGCGCGGGGAAAAGCACATTCCTCAAGACACTCTCCGGTCTCCTTGAGCCGTTGCAGGGTTCTGTAGATTTTTACGGTCAAAAACTTTCATCATACGAGCCGATGGAAATAGCCCGGCGAATGGCATTTTTACCGCAGTTCCTCGCGAACATCAATCCTTTCAGGGTTGAAAATTTCATCGGTATGGGAAGGTTCCCTTTCCTGAATTTCTGGGAAAAAAATTCCCGGGAAGACCGGGAAATAATAAATGATTCAATGAAGATAACCGGAACGGTCCACTTAAAGGACCGCCTTCTCTCCCGTTTGTCAGGGGGTGAGCTTCAGCTGGTCTGCCTGGCACGGGCATTAGCGCAGAACAAGGACGTCATCATCTGTGACGAACCGGTCTCAAGCCTGGACATTAAACACTCTATCCGGATCATGGACCTGCTGCACAGGCTGAACCGGGAGGGCTCCACGATTATTACGGTCCTGCACGACATAAACATGGCCTCCGATTACTGCAGCAGCATAATGGGTCTCAAGGGGGGCGGGATATTCTGCCACGGGAAAACGGCGGACTGCCTGACCGGGGAGCTGGTAAGTTCACTTTTCGACAGGGAGTGTTCAATGAAGAAGAACCCGGTTACGGGGAATCCGTATATTTATCCCATCCCGGAGTACCTGTAAAAAAAAGCAGTCCCCATTGTAATGAGAATACAGTGAATAAGTTATTTACACTCATAGTCATATCTCAATGTCTTTTCTTTGAATATCCGTCAGATTCAGCAGAACTTTTTCAGGTACCGGAAGAGAGATATATCCGGTTAGAGTACGGAAAACAGTTGAAAAACAAGGATGGTTCGGTTGTCCAGGTCTTATGGATAAATGGCAGTTCAAAACACTTCTATTCCCTTTTCAGACACAGTGAATTTAAGGCAATCTGCAGGGTGGACAAAAAAAACTGTTATTCGCTTCCAGTCCTCTCTCACGACAACAGGGCGCTCATAAAGATCAAAGCCGGGAAGGCATCTTTCTTTGAGGTCCGGATTTTTACAGTTATGAAAAATGCCGTATATACTGCGGAGACTTCATTTTCTCTCTTTGGACAATCGAATAAACCTCCGGAAAGGGAGGGTCTTACGGACCAACCGGAAGATTTCCCGGCAGTCAGCATTCTCTCCCCTCTGAATAACTACTGGCCACAGACAGGCCGGGTGTACCGGTTTAAACTCAATTCCGGGAGGGACACCGGAAATTATCCGGAGATAAAGGCCGTTGATAAGGGAATTGTCTTATCCCTGGAACCAGACAGTAATGGGGAATTTACCTGTATTCCTCCCCATGACAGGGACCTGGATACGCGGGGGGCAGCGGCGTATAAGAACAGTTTCATTCAGATAAAAGAAAAGAGGGGCGGCAGAATCTTCAGGAGAACCTATACACTCCTGCTGCACCGCTCACGGGACGCGTATCATGATCTTAAATCAGGTTTGTTCCTTGTTTCGGGGAGTATGGCTTTTTTCCTCTTCCTGGTCATACGGGCCAGAGGGAAAAAAAACCGGCAGAGAGTCTGATGGTCGGAAAATTACGGTTTTATATACAGAATTTTTTCTTCATCATTCTCATGTACGGGGGACGGCTGGGGATACGCCTGGGTCATTCGCTGCCCTGTTTCGCCTGTCCCTATGTGGGCGGGTGCGCGGGGCACTGCTATCTTATGGCACTGCAGAACCGTATGGGGTTTGGGCTGGCGTTTCCCGATTTCTTTACGCAATGGGGACTCAATGCCCTGCTGGTATTTCTGTTTTTTATTCTGCTCTTTGTCCCCTTCTCTAAAACCTGGTGCGGCTGGGTCTGTCCCTTTGGCACACTGCAGGACTGGTTCACGGCTTTGAGAAGGAAGCTGGGGATAAGGGAGTCGGGATTTTCCCGGGCAACACGGGAGAGGTTGAAGATTATCAAGTACATTTTACTGGCAGTCCTGATTCTCATCCCTGTTTTTATCGCGAATTTCGGGCTCCACACTGATTTTGCTCTCCCCTTCTGCCAGATCTGCCCGGCAAAGCCCCTCCTGCCCCTCTTTGCGGGAGAAACAAAATATCTTTCACTGGATTTTACAAATTCAATTACCCTCTCCTTTACGGTCCTTTCCCTGGTCATTACCGGCAGCATGGTCATCGGGATCTTTTTTAAAGACAGGTTTTTCTGCATGTTCTGTCCCCTGCTGGCCCTGATGCATATCTTCAAAAAGATCGGGTTTGTGCGTTTTGAAAAATCCATAGGGACCTGTCTCGGCTGCGGAAACTGCCAGCGGATGTGTCCCGTTGACATCAAAGAGGTCTATCTTGAAAAAAAGAGAAAGGACGTCATGAAAGACGACTGCATGCTCTGCATGAAGTGCGCCGAATCATGTCCAGGGGACAATGTTCTGCAGATAAAGTTTTTGAACTTCAGGATATTCAGTTCTTCAAAAAAATACGTTGCTCAAAAGTGGGGAAGGCTGCATGGGAAAAAATAAAAGACATTCCAGACTGCTGGAGAATGCCAATGAACTGATGAAAAGGGAGTGTGATTCCCGGATTGATTCTTTGAAATCCAGGCCTGACTATATCCATGAACTGGACCCCTTCCTTGATACGGTTGCGGATTCCCTCTTTCCCGAAAAGATCAGGGAGAGGACCGGGCGGCCCTTTGTGGGTTTTTTCTGCATTCAGTCACCTCATGAACTTTTTCATATGTTTGATCTTCAGCCTTTCAAATTATGCGGCGGTTCTCATGCCGCCCAGCTCCTCTCCGCTTCAACATTGCCCGCGCTCACATGCCCGGTGATTAAATCCACAATGGGAATATTAAAGAGTCATGATTCGTATAAAAATCTTTTTGAAAGAATCATACTCCCCACAACATGCGACTGGGTGGTGAAATTCCCGGAGCTTGCGGACTGTGACAGGGAAAAAATTCATTTCCTTGAGCTCCCCCATATGAAACAGAGTGAGAAAGGGGAGTCCCGCTGGCTGCAGGAACTTTTTGAATTAAAAAAACTCTTTGAAAGAATAACGGGTAAAAGAGTCAGGCGCAGAGAAATGCTGCATTCGCTCAACAGGTACCTTGCCGCATGGAAGGACTTTAATGAACTCATTGAACTGAGAAGAGAGAAAAAGATCTCCGCTTTGCTCTTTACAATAATTGCCAACGTCTTCCCCTTTGAAAATATCGAAACCTGGACGGGAAATTGCAGGCCCGTGATTGAACGGTTAAAAACTGAAAAAAGTCAACCGGACACCCCCGGGGTCTTTCTTACGGGGGCGCCGGTTGTTTTCCCGAACCTGAAACTTCTTTCTCTCGTTGAAAAAGCGGGTATGTCTGTTGCCGCGGACGATCTCTGTTCCTCGGAGCGGATATTCCCCGGGGGGGCATGTTACGATGATACATCGGAACAGGGCCTCATGAAAGCCCTTGCTCACAGGTACCATAAAGCGTGTATCTGTCCCACCTACGCGGACAACGACCACCGGCTCAAAGGAATTTTAAATACCCTGCAAAATCATGACATCAACGGTGTTATCTACCATGTGCTGAAAGGATGCCATCCCTATGATATTGAAAGTTACTCTCTTGAAAAAGAACTGAAAGAGCGCGGGTACAAGTTTATAAAGATTGAAACCGATTACGTGGAGGAAGACAGTCAGGGTCTCCTGACGCGTCTTGAAGCATTTAAAAATACCCTGTAAAGAAGGAGGAAAGACAGTTTGAAGATAGGTGTTGATATTGGAAGCACTGCCGTAAAGATGGTGTTTATCCGGGATGGTGAGATCCTCAGGGAAGAGGTCTCTCCCACAATTCCCGGCCAGGGGGAGCTTGTTGAAAAAATGATATCCGAAGGGCTCCGGGAACTTTCCCGGGAGAGGTCATGCGTGGAAAATATTTTTGCCACCGGTTACGGGAGAAAGCTCATCGCCGGCACGGACAATGTTGTGGATGAAATATCCGCCAACGCCTGCGGGGCATATCTCCTGAGCGGTCAAAAGGCCCACACGATCATTAATATCGGCGGCCAGGACGTCAAAGTCATCAGGATCTCTCCCGGGGGGAAGGTGGCGGACTTTAAAATGAACGATAAATGTGCCGCCGGGACCGGCAGGTTTTTTGAAATAGCGGCCAGAATTATCGATACACCCCTTTCCCGGTTCGGGGATTTAAGCCTGAATCCCGGTTCATCTGTTTCAATAAACAGTACCTGCGTGGTTTTCGCGGAAAGTGAAATCGTGTCGCTTCTGGCGGAGGGAACGGGTAAAGAGAAAATCATCAAAGGGCTCCATGAATCCGTGGCAAAACGGGTTGTGAACATGATCGGGAATATGGACCTTGGTGAAAATATCTATATTGACGGGGGGCCTGCCATGAACCCGGGACTGGTCCGGTGCATTGAAAATGAACTGCTTACACATGTTCATGTGTTGCCGTCCCCTCAATTTACCGTGGCCTACGGCGCGGCCATGATCTTTTCACAGAGTTAAATATATTTGTCGTTGACAAAAAGAGGGAATGGATGAGAGAAATACAAAATTACGATTTGTGGTAACCAAATGTTAAAGCGTTTTTCCATATCACTTGAAGAGAGTCTGCTGGATAAGTTTGACAGCTATATCGGAAAGAAGAGCTACATGAACCGCTCCGAGGCCATCAGGGACCTGATCCGTGACGCCCTTGTTCTGGATGAGTGGACTGAGGACAGGGAGGTTTTCGGTGTCATTACACTGGTTTTCGACCACCATCTCCATAACATCCAGGAGAAGATAACCGAACTCCAGCACGACTACCATTCATTTATTGTTTCCTCCACCCATATCCATGTTGACCATGACAACTGCCTGGAAGTGATCATCGTCAAAGGGACCTCCACCCGGGTTCAGGAGCTCTCCCAGAAACTCAAGGTCCTTCGGGGCGTGAAGAATTCCAGCCTCAGCATGAGTTCAAAGGGCGACAACCTGGGCTGATGGAGGATATTTCAAAATTTTGAAACAGCTTTGTTTGCTACAGAATATATTAAATCGAGTTTTTCAATAACTTCTTTATCGATATTATTTTTTCCAATAAAATCTGTAAGTTTGTAATAATCAACTTTTCGAAATGTTAAAGGTAAATTTAACTCTTTAAAGAAAATACGGAATATGCGATCTAAAACTTCATCTGTTGCTTTTACTTCATTTGACCATGGGGATTTCTCATCAATTTCTAGTAAATGAGTTACATCTTCTATGGCTTTTTGCATCACTTCTCGCCTATGTCGAATCTCCGCTTGTCCAAATAAATCATCTGGTATATTATGAACAGCCCATTCGAGTAGAATATCTTTAGTGCAAATATAATTTTCAATCTCATTTTTTTCCCACATAATTTCTATCAAACGATCAGTTGATTTCAATTCTTTATCGAGTCTATCAAACAAAGCTATGCCAATTAAATCAGATTTTGCTTCGCAAAGACCAAAGAAGTGATCGCGTGCTTTTTGTGGTAAATTTGTAGAAACATAATGAACAAAAGCCATATCTAAGAATTGTTCTACAGGGTGTTGTAATTTTCGAGCAAATGTTTTTATAATTGCTAAATCTGTCGATCCCTCTAAATAGAGTACCCAACCAGTTTGTTCGGCTTGATAATATTGTTCCCAACCTAAATCGGTGAGAGCTTTCATTACTTGAGAACCTCGATCATTTATTATATGAGGTTTTCCGACAAAAGCAATAACGAGTCCTTGATTTGCAGCTTCATTAAAAATTATCTCTGAATGGCTGGCGGCAATTACTTGTGAACCATTATTTTTAGCAATATCATTTATCAATTGATAAATTTGACGTTGACGTAAAACTTCAAGGTGAGCATCGGGTTCATCCAATAATAAGACTGTTTTTGGGTTGGCGTACAAGTAAGCAAGTATTAATAAAGTTTGCTGTAGACCTCTCCCGGCCGATGAAAGATCAAGTTTCACTCCTTTACCTGATTCTTCAATATAATGCATTGTAATTTCACTTCTTTCCTGTATCAATGTTGGTGGAAGAAGTTTAATTCCAAATAAGCGTATTATATGTTGTGTTAATTCATCCCATTCAGAAGATGGTGATATTAATTCTCCTGGGTAACAAACACTATAACATAAATTTCGTAAAACTTGTGCAGTTTGTCCTTGTCCAACTAATACACTGATTTCTCCTGATTGTTTGATAAATTCTCGGTCTGCTAATCCAGACATGGGTGGTAAAAAAGCAACTTCGACCTCTAAAGCAGACTCAGCTATTGGCATTCTCTCTATTGGATCATTATCATTTAATCTAAGAGGTCTGCAATAAAAAGATTCTTCATTGGCATAATCAAACTCTAAACCACATGACCAAGTTTTATCGTTGGTAATGCCTTCTACAAGAATATCTATTCGAATATTTTGTGTTTTTTGTTTTCCTTCGTCACGTTCTACATTTCTGACATGTAAATCACGCCAAAGCAGGTTTGCTACAGGTACAGGTAAAGATGAAAGATCTCGTCTGTTAATAACCACACCTTGTCTTTGGGTTTTTATTGATTTACCTTGACGCTTTTCAATCCAACGTCGTAATCCAATTTCCCAAAGTGCTAAAGCTTGTAATGCAGTTGTTTTCCCCGAGTTGTTGGGTCCAATTAATACAACAGATTTTCCGATATCAATGCTGGCTTCATCAAACCTTTTGAAATTTTTTATATAAATTCTTGTTATCATGTTTTAATTATTTTATTTAATATGTAATATCCATTGTTTTGTAGATTTTACAATATATACAACAACTTTTTCAAAAATTGTTTTGGTGAGAAAAAAAATGTTGTCTGGTCTGGTACTATTAATATAGTCTCTGGTTCCTCTGTTCTTATATGTGGTCTTGATCACCCGTTCCCGTTCAGGGACTCCGAGACGATCATCCAGTTGATGTTCCTGTGGGTAAAGGGACGGTAGATGAACTTTATCCCCTTCCTGTTTTTATATGTATGCGCGGTACTCCCCGGAGCGTGACCGGAGAGGTTCATGAAATTGAAGTCTTCATATGATGACTGGATCTTTTCGGGGTCCCGGGAGAGCCTGTAGACCCCGTCCATGCTTAAGGCAAAGCTTCCCCTCTCCATGTAGCCTGTAAGTTTTCCGGTGCTCACCTGAAGCACAAAGAGGCCCGGGAAGGATATCCCCCCCTTTGCCTTTATTGCCACAAAGAGCGAGTTTCTCTCGATCTCCGGGGAGAGTGTTGATATGTCGTGAAAGTAGATCCCTTCCTTTATGTTGTTGTAGCAGTGAAAGAGGGGAGTACTCTTCAGATGGGACCTGACGTTTTTTCCGAAGATATCGTTGTTCACCGCCGTATAGATGACCACGCCCTTACGGTTTATGAGTATGAAATCCGTGTAGACGCCCCTGGTAACGGACCTGATCATCCTGGTTATATTCTCCCGTTCGAGAATATAGAATTTTTTCCCGCCGTTATCCATCCTGAGAAGATGAGAGAGGTTTTTCACGATATCCTCATCCACGATGACCTTCTTTGCCCTCAGAACATCCTGCTCGCACCTTACAAAGAAGTCCTTGAGATTGTGGACAATGATGTCCCTGCGAGGTTTTTCACTTACGGCTGCCTCCTTCCTGGGTGTTTTACAGAGGGGAGTGATTATAATCAGGATGAAAAGTATCAGTTTCTTCATGATCTTCTCCAGCGGGGAATTTTCTGGTGTATGACCGGCTGTTCTCTATTTCGATTAAAATGGCGGAGAACTTTAACTAATCTTCTCAAGGGGAGTATATTTTTCAAGGAACACCTTGGACGAAGAGCCGAAGAGGATGGTAAGTTTGACGTTGTCACCGCTCCCCTCGATCCTGATTATCCGCCCCATCCCGTATTTCGGATGAAGGACCCTCTCCTTTACCCTGAAATCCGAATCTGAAACGGGAATATCCTTTTCCCCGAAATCGTTCCTTTCCCGTGGAGTTTCCCTGAAGCTCCTCTCCCTGAAACTGCTGCCGCCGTTTTCGGAATATCCCCCTGAGGAGAAACGCTTCATCTCAATGAGATCTTCCGGGATCTCCCCGATAAACCGTGATGCTTCCCGGTAATCCACTCCCATAAAGGACCTTCTTATCTCGGAGCTGGTGAGAATGACCCTCTCCATTGCCCGGGTGACACCCACGTAGAAGAGCCTTCTCTCTTCCTCCAGGTCCTCCTCCGTATCCATGGAGAACTTATGAGGAAAGGTATTCTCCTCCAGGCCCGAGAGAAAGACCACCGGGAACTCCAGGCCCTTGGCGTTGTGGACCGTCATCAGCGTGACAAAATTTGCCGCGTTGTCGATCTCCTCCCGGGGATTCTCCTCAGATGTATAGAGGGAGACCTCCTGGAGGAGATGGTCAAGGCCCGCTTCGGGATCGTGTATTTCAAAATCGATAATGCTGTTGAGGAGTTCGTCCATATTCTCAAGGCGGGTATTGGCCTCGATGGAGTTCTCCTCTTTGAGGCTGTCACGGTACCCTGAGATATCCATGACTTCGTTGACAAAACGTGAGAGTTTCATTTTTCCCGGTACATCTTTCAGCAGGGTATGGGCCTTGTTGATGATCTCCCTGAAGTTTTTAAGCCCTTTGGTGACCTTCCCTTCAAGGTGCTCTCCCCGGATGATCTCCCAGGGCGTAAGGGACTTTACAACGGACGCGTTTTTAACCTTGTCCATGGTAGCGTTCCCGATGCCCCGTGAGGGCGTGTTGATGATCCTGTTCAGGGAAACCGTGTCCGCGGGGTTGGAGATGAACTTGAGGTAGGCCAGGATGTCCTTGATCTCCTTCCTGTCGTAGAACCTGAGGCCCCCGATAATTTTATAGGGGAGATTCTCCTTTCTGAGGAAGTCTTCAAAGACCCGGGACTGGGCATTGGTCCGGTAGAAAACAGCAAAATCGCTGTTCTTCAACCCCTCCCGGTTTTTGAAGGAGAGTATTGAGTTGACCACGTATTCCGCTTCCCCGTATTCGTTATTAGTCTCACACCATACGGGAAGTTCACCCTCTCCCTTAAAGGCCCGGAGGTTCTTCTCCTTCCTGTTCATGTTGTTCCGGATCACATGGGAAGCGACTTTCAGGATCGGTTCCGTTGAGCGGTAGTTCTCTTCCAGGGTTATGACCTTTGCTTCGTTGTAGTCGTTCTCGAAGTTGAGGATGTTCCGGATGTCCGCCCCTCTCCAGGAGTAGATGGACTGGTCATCGTCCCCCACCACACAGATATTCCGTTCGGCGGAAGCCAGGTACTTGGCGATGAGATACTGGGCGAAGTTGGTGTCCTGGTACTCGTCCACCATGAGGTACCTCCACCTTCTCTGCAGGTGCCGCAGGACCTCCGGCGAGTCCCTGAAGAGCCTGACTGTCTTGATCAGGAGGTCGTCGAAGTCCAGGGCGTTCTGCTTTTCCAGCCCGATGTTATACCTCTTGTAGACCTCCTGGAAATCGAACATGTAAAAATCGGGAAAGTGGAGGTGAAGGTTTGATTCATCGGTCAGGGCATGCTTGTTCTTGATCTCCGATATCTTCCCGTTTATCATGGAGGGCTTGATCTTTTTAGGGTCTATCTTCATGTTAAGGAGGATCTCCTTGATGACGGCCTGCTGGTCCGCGGAGTCGTAGATGGTGAAGGTCCGGGGGATGCCGATCCTGTCCCCGAAATGCCTCAGGATGTAGACCGATGCCGAATGGAAGGTCCTGATGAAAACATGTCTTCCCGCGTCGCCGATAAGACCTGTCACACGGTTTCTCATCTCTTCCGCGGCCTTGTTGGTGAAGGTTACGGCGAAGATACTGGAGGGGCTGATATTTTTCTCCCCGATGAGATGGGCTATCCTGTGGGTAATGACCCGGGTCTTTCCCGATCCCGCCCCTGCGAGAATGAGGAGAGGGCCCTCAGTGTGGAGTACCGCTTCCTTCTGGTTTTTGTTGAGGTTTTCGTATATGTTCATGTTTGTAAATTCTTAATTTTGTCTTCCCGACACCAACGGCAGCGGGAAGACATCAATAATTGTTACAGGATTAACATAAGGTTTGTTGTGACAAGTTTTTTTCTGAATTTAGTGGATAAAATGAATGTTGATAAAGGATAAAATGTCGCACCGGTGCGACATTTTTATAATTCTTCAATTACATCTTCAATAAATGCTTCAGTAATATATCTCATTTTTTATGTCCAAATTCAATTGCTTTTTTTCTCGGAAAATGATCTGGATATGTAGTAATTAATTTTAAAATCCCAAGATAAACATATATTGTTTGTCTTGAAAAACCAAGACCTTCTTCACAAAATTCACTAAAAGTTTTATAATGTAATTTATATAATTTCTTTTTATTAATATAAAAGATGCTTTCAGCCAACTCTAAAAATCCGTCTTCTATTTTTCTCTTTGCCAGCAATACTTTTTTTATTAGAGAGTCAAATTCTTTAACATCACTGCTATCAGGTTTTTCTATTATATAATCATTTCTTGCCATAGTTTTTACTTCAATTGTAAATTGTTGTACCGGTGCGACAAAATTAATGAGAAAAAAAATTGAAAATGCAGATAATAGCTGATGTTTTTTAATATTTTCTGTTCTTTTCCGGATGTCTTTCGAAATTTTTATTTCTGTCAACACCGATCTCTTTAATGAATTAATGTATGTCAATTGGAAAATTGGACAAAGAAAATGGAATTTAATATGGAAATATGAGATGACAAAGACCTAAAAGACAAATATCGGTTGAAAAAACTTCGAAAGAAACAATAATGAGATTTTACCGGTGTTTATGAAAAATGTCACATAGTAACAAAAACAATTCGGTCCTCATGCTTCTGGCAGCCAACCTCTTCCCCCTGGCAGGGGTCCTCTTTCTGCAGTGGGACGCGGTCATACTTGTGGTCTTTTACTGTATGGAATCCCTTGTGATCGGAGCATTCAATGCCGCCAGGATGGTAAAGGCCCAGGGAAGAATGTCCCGGGAGTTTTCGGACAGTCTCACGGGGCGCCTGCTGCAGCTCGGTTCATACGGGGAGGACACCTTCATGATGAAGATTGTCCTGGTCCCCTTTTTCATTGCCCACTACGGCGGATTTGTTATTGCGCAGACCTATGTTTTCGTCCTGGTGGCAAATCACCTGTTGAGAGCTGAGTATGGTCCCGGGAATTTTCTCAGCTTTGATTTTATCATAAACCTGCTGGCAATCATCTTCAGCCACTACTATTCCTACAAAAAAAATTATATGGGAAAGGAGGAGTATAAAAGAACCGCTCCCGCGGAGCTGATGATGGCTCCCTATAAGCGTGTGGCCATTCAGCAGCTCCTGGTGATCCTGGGAGGGTTCTTTGTGATAATTTTCCGGGGACCTGTGGGTTTTCTTATCCTGCTCATAGGCCTGAAGATGATATTTGACATTCGGGCCGAAGGCGGGGTCACGTGACCCCGCCTTCGGGAAACGCCGTCTTCAAAAAACAATGGCGATCCTGTTCTTTCCCTGTTCTTTTGCAAGGTAGAGGGAGGAATCGGCTTTCTCTTTGAAAGTGGTGATATCGGTTGCGGTTTCCGGAAGGCAGCTTATCCCGATACTGGTTGTGAGAACAAATTTTTTCGTTTTCTCCGGACCTGAGAAATAATGGGACTCAATCCTCTTCCGGAGCTCTTCCGCTATCTTTTCCGCTTTTTCCAGGCCCGCTTCAGGGAGAAGAATGGCAAACTCATCTCCCCCATAGCGCGCGATTATTCCATGTTTGCTGATGATCTCTTTTATAATCTTCGCGAATTCAATAATGATCCTGTTGCCGGTGTCATGCCCGTGGGTATCGTTGATGGCCCTGAAGTCATCTATATCCATCATGAAAAGAGACAGCGGTTTTTTATTGCTCTGTGAGATGTTGAAAAAATTCTCTACCGCGTCATCGAGAAACGCCCTGTTATATACCCCGGTCAATTCATCTGTTATAATGCGTCTGCTGGCGTTCTCTCCCCATTGTAGAACATCGGCAAGAAACCTGCTTGATTTTCTGAACCGCTGTATGGTCATACCGAGGAGGTGAGAGAGGACGTCAACGGCTGTTTCCGGGTTCTTTTCAATCATCTCTGAAAGCTCTGCATCACCCAGTGTGAGGAGCTCTGTCTCTTCCCGGGAATAGCAGGTATCGGTGGCCGGCATGTCCCCGAAAAGTGAACTTCCCCCGAAGAAATCTCCCGGCAGATAATCTCTCAGTTTTCGGTCCATGTGCCCGGGAATATTCAGTGTGCTTGCCACATATCCGCTGACCACGATGAAAAGAGTCTTCAGATCGTCATCCCGGGATATTATCAGCTCGTCTTTCCCGAAGGTTTTCAGTTTAAAATACGGCTCTATCTCTTTGACCTTTTCAGTGCTGATCCCTGAAAAGAGCGCCAGTTCGTTGAATATCTCTTTCATCTTTCGCATATCAGATGCAGATCCTGTTGCCCCCGGCGCTTCGCGCCTTCATCATCCTGTTGTATGCTATATCAACAAGCATTTGGCTGTTTGTTGTATTCAGGGGATAGAGGGATATTCCGATACTCACGCTGATGCTTATTGAACCGGGGCCTGTTATCCCCGTGAGGTCTATGGATTTAAGGGCGGCACCGATCTCCTTTGCCCTCTTTACAGCCCTGTTTTTGTCCGTATCCGCGAGAAGGGCCGCGTATTCATCCCCCCTGTGCCGAATTCCTATATCGTTTTCACCCAGTTCCGACTGGAAGAAAATTGAGAGCAGGTTAAGGGCGTTATCGCCGGCAGTATGCCCGTATTTATCGTTTATAAGCTTGAAGTTATCGGGTTTAATCATAATAAACGCGGCATCTTTTCCGGGATCGGGGAGCTGTTTGATAAAATCTTCGTTGAGAAATTCCCTGTTATAGAGACCGGTTATCTTGTCCTGGTAGAGCTGCTTGCGAAGGTCCTTCAGCCAGTCTGTTTTTTCGTTCAGGTGCTCATTGATCTTCCTGATCCTTTCTGAAATAATCCGGTGAAGCTTTAACAGCATCCGGGCGGATATATACGCGTGTTTTTGAAAAATAAGATTGCTCTTCTGGCCCGATGCGGGAAATTTTAATGCGGTTGTGTCTTCCTCGGCAAAAGACGTCGCGCTCCTGTTGCTCTTTCCGAAAAAGTCAAGTTCACCGAAAGACTCCCCGGACATGATCTGGGCAACCATAAATTTGTCCCGGCTTTCTCTCCTGACAATTCCCACTCTTCCGCTTTCTATGACATAGAGCCCGTCGGATTCCGAGTCCTGGGCAAAGATAACATCACCCTTCTTATACCTGACATATTCACTGTACCGGGCAATGATATCAAGCTCATAGATTTTCAACGGAGAGAATATATCAACTTTATTCAAAAGAAGTATTTTGTTTTCCTGGTTAAGCATATTTTTCGATTAAGTAGCCGGTGAAGGTATTCCCCTGTTTATTATGCTGCGCTCTCTCCTAACACTTCAGCGAACAGAACTTTCTGCACTATATTATTTATTCAGGTCGTGTCAATCAAGAATTAAATCCCATAAATTTGCCGAAGAATTATTGCATGACGACGGTATTATTTTTTCCGAAGGTGGGGGGTGTGCTTTCCGAAGGCGGGGTCACGTGACCCCGCCTTCGGAAGAAACCCACATCCACATATCGTCATGAAGATCATGTATATTCACTTGATTCTTGATGTAATTCACATGGTTTTGATAATCGGCCCCGTTTCTTATTATATGATCATGAAAAGATTGTTGCCATTTGAATTTATAAGGCATAATTTTATTAATGTTCCTTGAAAAATTTGTTTTTAATGACCTCATTATTTCTGAAATAGTAAAATCATTTCCAGGTTGAATTAGCAGGTGCACATGATCTGGAATAATAGAATATCCATATAATTCAAATTTTTTCAAATCTTTGCATAAGTAAAGATCTTCAATAAAAAATCTGCAAAGAATCTCATCTTGAAAATATGGGTATCTGTCATATGTTACAGTTGTGATAAAGTATATGGCTCCATTTATATAGTATCTCTTTTGTGAATTCCTATGTAATTTCATAATTATTTAATCCAAGTTATATTTTTAATTAATACGATTGAGAGAGGAAAAAAATAAAAAAAAAATTTTATTTTTGATGGATTTTTTTTGGAGAAGGCGGGGCATATTTTTTGGAGAAGGGGGGGTCATGTGACCCCGCCTTCTCCAAATGATCCCGCCTTCTCCAAAAAACGGGGCATGTTTTCAAAAAAAATGAACTTAAAACTGAAAGTAGATAAAGGGCCTTACGTCCGATATGGTTATGTTGTAGAGAAACAGAAAAACCAGTGCCGTTGCGAAACCCTGTACCGGCGGCGCAAGCCGCTCCCAGAACCTGCCCGCGGCGTCTTTCCAGCTCACAGGAGTAAGGTGGTAGAGATAAAAAAGGACAACCGTGGAAAGAAGTACCGGGTCCAGGTTCCGCGTGTTAAAGTTCATTGCCGAAAGGGAATCCATGATACCCGTGAAATTGTTCCAGGAGGCCGCCCGGAAAATTATCCATCCGAAAATGACAATGTGGAATGCCAGGAACCTTCTGAAAAATGCCGTCCATCCCTTTACCGGTGCCGATGATATTTTGAAATGCCTCTCCAGTATCAGAAATGCTCCGTGGTAAATCCCCCAGAGAACAAAATTAATACCGGCACCGTGCCAGAGCCCGCAGAGAAGCATGGTGATGAAGAGGTTGAAAGAGACACGTTTCCGGTTGCCTCCCAGGCTGATATAGAGATAATCCCTGAACCAGCTTCCCAGGGAGATATGCCACCTGCGCCAGAAGTCGGTAACAGAGAGAGACGCGTAAGGCCTGTTAAAGTTCTCCGTGAGGTTGTATCCCAGGAGCATGGCGCTTCCCAGGGCGATGTCTGTGTAGCCGGAAAAGTCGCCGTATATCTGGAGCCCGTAGGCATAGACCGCGGTGAGTGTCTCCGCGGAGGTGAACATCCCCGGGTTGTCATAGACCCGGTCGATGATATTAACGGCCAGCCAGTCCGCGCCGATCTTTTTTACCAGCCCGGTAAGGATGAGAAAGAGCGCCGCGGACACCTTCTCCGAGTCCACACTGAAGTGCCTGTTGTCACTGTCCAGCCGGGTGATAAAGTCCTTTGCCCTGACAATGGGGCCGGCAACCAGCTGGGGGAAAAAGGAAACATAGAGAGCAAACTTTAAAAAGTTCCTCTCCGGTTTCATCTGCCCCCTCCATATATCTATGGTATACGAGAGGGTCTGGAAGGTGTAGAATGATATTCCCACGGGAAGGACCACGTCCATCACCGGAAGGTCGAGAGCAAACCCGGCACTGCGTATGACCTTTTCCAGGATGTTTGAAAGGAAATCGAAATACTTAAAAACAAAGAGAAGGCCGAGGTTCCCCGTAAGTGAAAGGAGCAGGTAAGGGGTCCCTCTCTTGAGCCTGAGCCTCATCTTCTGTATCCGGATACCGCAGAAATAATCGATCAGTGTAGAGCCGATGATGAGGATAAGGGGCCAGAGTTTCCAGGTGGCATAGAAGTAGTATGAAGCCAGAAGGAGGATAAAGATCCTGTAACCGGGCATCCTGTGAAACATCAGTGTAAGAATAATGACAATCAGGAGAAACCAGGCGTAGGAGCTGGAGTTGAACTGTATGGGAATATTCTTCTCCTTTCTGAGCCTGATCTCCTCCAGCTGTTTCCTTTCCGCTTCTTTTCCGCAAAATTCCCCGTATGAAGCGGTCAGTGAATGATAAAAAATATCGGCGAGATAATCTCCGCCACTGAGGGTGAGGTGGGTATAGTCATCCATTGCCAGGTGCCGGCCAACCAGTTTCTTCATCTGGTCTTCACCTCCCAGGGCCCCGTAGGTGTCAAAAAACGCCATGCCCAGTCTATCCGCTTCTTCTCTCTGAATCTCCCTGATCCGGAGGACCTCCTTCATTGGCTGCAGTCTGCCGTTAAGTTTCTCCTGTCTCTCAAGAGGGCCGAAGAGGAGAATATCCGTATGGGGTATCTTTTTTTTGAGCAGGCTGAGAAAACTTCTCATCTGCCGGCGGTAGAGTTCGGGTGTGAAACTGCCAAAGGCTTTCATGCTTGCGGATTCGTTAATGCCGAACTGGAAAATCATAAGGTCGGGCCGGGCCTTTTCCAGGGCATAGGTAAAGTGTTTCTCGGGAATAGCCTTGAGCCAGGACATGTGGATTCCCGTTTTAATAACGGTATCGTAGACCACGCCCCCGCCGGTTTCAAGATTTACGGCGTCGATATAGGGAAGCGGCAGTCCTGATCCCCTGAAGTCGATCTCGATAGCTGATGAGGGAGGAATAGGAAAGGAGATTAACCTGCTTGTATCCCGGGGAAGCTCGATTTTTTCGGATAATTCTCCGCTGTCATGCCTTACATTAATTCTGTAGCCAAAGAGGTCCTCCCTCTCCCGGCAGGGTGAGCGGAGTAAAACCTCTACTCTCCGCCACTTCTTTTTTCCTTCCGGCTGAAAGAACCTTATTTTTGAATTCAGGGAGAGGGGCCGTGAACTCTCACCGGTAATGCCGAGGTCCGGCCTGGTTTCCGGTTCCAGCCTGATCCTCCCATCTTTGACGAAAAGGTGTTCCAGGTGAAAACTTTGGAACCCTGACTCCATTGTCCTGTTTCCCAGGTCTTTAAACCGTGTCCGGGGAAACTGTACTGCGGGGATCAGGCCCCTTCCCCCGTCCCTGAACCGGTCCTGGAAATGCTTTTTCAGCCTGTGTGTGAGGTTGTCTCCCCAGAGCAGGGAGTCCCCGAAGTGGATGATCCGTACGGTCTCTGTTTTACCCTCTTCCAGTTTCTTCAGTTTCCGGAAGAAGTTCCCGAGGCGGGATTTTTCCTTACCGGCAACAAGAGGATTTTTTGTCTCTTCCTCTCCTTGCGGGTGAATTTTTTTCTTTTCTTTTACAGGGACAGGCCATGCGGGGATAAGTTCATCAATTGCGGGTACCAGCCGGTTTGTATGGTCCGAAAGGTATACACTGTCAAGATAAGAGAAAAGGAGAAGAGACGCGGCAAATGTTACGGCAATGAGTAAAAGGTTCCTGTTCATGTTCCCGGTGAAAAAGATACTTGATATTTGTCCTGTTAAAAGGGAGTTTTGCACTATTAATATTCAAGGGTTATTTTTCGGATATGATTTTTTTATGAGGAGATTAATTTTATTCGATTTCCCTGCGAGAGGGATCTGAAATGACGGGAAATAAATTGTTGTTCTTCTTTCTTTTATCCTTAACACTCTTATCCGGCGGCTGTAAGGAAGAACAGGCTGCAGTAAAGCCTGTCCCGGTCGATGCACAGTGGTGGCGGGAGAGGTTTTCATTGATAAAGGAGAATGTGTCCGCCGGTGACGCACGGCTTGTTTTTATGGGTGATTCCATCACACAGGGATGGGAAAAGGCCGGGAAGAGGGTCTGGAAAAAATACTACTCCGGGAGAAAGGCCCTGAATCTCGGGATCTGGGGAGACAGGACACAAAACCTCATCTGGAGACTTCAGAACGGGAACTATGAGAAGATCAAGCCCGCACTTGCGGTTGTTCTAATAGGAACAAACAATATCGGTGAAAATTCACCTGCTGAAATTGCTGCTGGGATAAAAAGGGTCCTTGATATAATCGGGGAGAAAACACCGTGTACAAAGATACTCCTTTTAAATATTTTTCCCCGGGGCAGGGGATTTAACAGAAAAAGAGTCCTTATCGATAAATGCAACAGTATAATATCGAAATTCCGGGACAGGAAAAATGTCTTCACCCTGAACATAGGAAAAAAATTCCTGAATGGCGAAGGAGTGGTGAACAGGGATATCATGTTTGATTATCTGCACCTTACGGAAAAGGGTTACAGGATATTGGCGGAGAGTATAGAAGGGAAAGTCAGTGAGTTGATGGGTCAGAGATAAGTTTCAGGTTGCAAGTTCCAGGTTACGTGTTTTGTATTTTCATAGTACTGTCATAGCGAGCGCAGCGTAGCTATCTGTATTAAATTGCGGTTGTTACAGGCAGCGAAGCGACACAAACAGTATAAAAATAACTGAATGAATTGAGGGAACAGATCATTACGTCACTTCGTTCCTCATGATGACAGAGTCTTAAACTTGAAACCCGGAACCCGAAACTTTTTTGTGGAAAATAAAATTCAAAAATACTAAAGGTTTGTCTATGAAGAAAGTGTATATATATACGGATGGCGCGTGCAGCGGGAATCCCGGTCCGGGGGGCTGGGGGGCCCTGCTCAGGTTCAACGGTACGGAGAAAGAACTCTCAGGAGGAGAGAAACAGACAACCAACAACAGGATGGAGCTCACTGCGGTCATCGAGGCCCTCAGGGCCCTGAATGAGCAATGCAATCTTGAGATTACTACAGATTCGGAATATGTAAAGAATGGCATTACCAAATGGATCCACACCTGGATGAGGAACAACTGGAAGACGTCGGCAAAAAAAAATGTCAAGAACAGGGAACTCTGGGAAGAGCTCTGGAAACTCTCACAGAAGCATGATATTCAGTGGAAGTGGATCAAGGGCCACAGCGGCCACCCTGAGAACGAGAGGTGCGACGAGCTTGCCAGAGGTGAGATCGGGAAGTACAGGTAAGAACTCCTGGTACTGAGCCCGCGTGATTTTACACCGATAAAATTTTGTAACCCCTGATTCATTCAGTCGTTACATTTTGAAATTAGTTAAAAATCACGCAGTCGAAGTACTATTGTTCCGCAAGTTCTTCCTTTTCCCGTTCTATCTGGCTGATTGTCTGGGCGCTGTTTTTATTTATTGAATCAACGTTGGCGGTTATCTCTTCTATGCTCGCGGTCAGTTCTTCGGAGACAGCGGCAATCTTTTCCACTTCTGAGGATGCGGTATCAACAAGCCGGACAACATCTTTGGGGAGTTTTTTTATCTCTCCATGTATTGATTCAAGCATCCTTGATACGTCGCTGTTTACGTTTTTCAGGAGGTTTATGGTATTAATGTTTTTATCCGTAATGCTCTTAATCCCCGACTGAACGGTTTTGTTCACCATGCTGATCTCCTTTACTCCATCCTGGGATTTTTCCGCAAGTTTGCTTACTTCATCGGCAACAACGGCAAATCCCCTCCCCTGCTCCCCCGCCCGGGCCGCTTCGATACTGGCATTGAGGCTGAGGAGATTAATCTGTTCGGAGATCTCATCCAGTACCTTCTGTGATTCGGTTATCTTCCCTGTTTCCTTTATCAGGACCTGTGTGTGCCTGTTGTTCTCTTCCGCTGCTTCCCTTATCTCGCGAAAAGAACTGTTAATCTGGTTAACAAGGTCGTTCATGAGGACCTCCGTTGATTTGTTGAGGTTATTAACCAGTGTTACCAGGTCATTAACAATACGCTGGAGTTTGTCCTGGGCCTCGACATTTGTCTGGTTCGACCGGGTAAACTCCTCCAGCCCGGTGAGTATTTCTGATGTTGACCGGGAGGTCTGTTTCATCTCATCAATGGTCCTGTTGAAAATTTCCAGTGTTTTATCTGCTGTATTCACGGCATTGGATTTTTCTTTTTCCAGTTTACCCAGCAGAAATTTCTCCCTCTCTCTGTAGTCAGCGGTGTCTTCCGCATTAAGGGCTTTGACTCTTCTGAGAAAGTTCATGTAAATATCGAGGCATATCCCCCCTGTAATGAGCAGACCCGATATGAAAAGCAGGAGTGGAAGAAGGGGCGGATAGTACTCCATGAGAATAAATGAGGCGGCAGCGGAAAGAATTCCGGCCGGTACGACAAATCTTCTTCCGCTTCGTCTCAATCTCTTCTGATTTTTTAATTCACGGCTGAAGTTCTTTTGCAGAACATTTTTCACTTCGCCGTAGCCCATTGTAACGAGTTCACGGCCTGTTGCCTGTTTGATTTCATTTCTCAAGTCTGCCGCCACTGATACATTGAATTTCTGCCAGGGCATGAGCATATCGTAATGGACCCTGAACTTTGTCCTGTCGCTGTTTATCAGAATAACATTTGTAACAGATTCATCGGTATCGATACTGCTGCTGTTCAGTCCCCTGATGATCCTGTTCCGGCTGTCAAAGGCAAATGTGGACTTGCTGCCGTAGTGGACTTCCTTACCCAGTGAATCAAGCAGCGGCTTTTTCTCCGGATCTTCCACATCGTAAAATGTCCCCCGGCTGTTCATCAGGTACTGCCTGCCGTCCAGGAATTGCGGAAACTGGTCGGGGAGAAGGGGAAGTTCCATTATGCTGATACCGGAGTTCATATAGAGGTTCTTAAAATAGAGTATTCCCAGTGTGTTCCACATGGCCGAAAAGACAAAAAACGAGTCGGAAAGCCCTCTTTCGTAAATTGTTTCAACTCCCGGTCTGTACTCTTTTCCGTTTACTTTCAGCTTGTCCGGGCGCTTTAACTCCGGGTAAAATATTTTTGGAAAATGGTCTGTAAAGTGGATCTGCAGAATTTTCTTCCTGCTGAACATCCCTGTAGTATGCTCCGAATCTCCCAGAGTCCCGGTGGTATACTTGGATGTGAATTTTCCTGCGAGCTTTCCGATTATATACATGGGAACAATCATGAACTGGAGGGAACCCTTCCTCAACAGGTTGAGTTTAAAGGATATTGTCCTGAGTGATATGGTTTTATCGACTTTTCTTATATGATCAAAATCGTATTGCTCGTAACAGGAAAGGACGAAATACTGGACCGCCAGCTTTAACTGGTAGCTGCATTTATTGAAGGGCTTTTTGTAGATCACTTCAAGATCATCACTGCTGAATCCAATGGTTCTTATAACCGATTCGGCAGTTTCTTTTCCCAGGTCATTTTCAAGAAAGGTCAGGTATGCGGAGAGGTAACTGTAGGCGACGCTGTCGCTTTTTATATTTTTTTTTGAATAGAGAGCCTCTTTAATTCCACCGTTTTTTTTCACTTCGTCAATGTGATATTCGGCCCTCTTCCTGTAATCACTGATCCTGAAATCTCCGGTGGTTTCTGTCTTTGTGAGAGTATTCATGGCATTCTACCTGAAGGATTATTATTGACATTATAAAAATTATTGGATATTCTTTTTGACATCTGCATCAGGGAATTTAATAATATTCCAAAATATGTTAAATGCACTGTCATGTTGATAACAAATCTATTGATAATAGATAATTCCATTGTTGTCAATGAAATATTTAGAGAGGAAAACAGTAACTACTTAATGGTGTATCTTTATTTCGCCGCAGTGGGCGGTGGGGAGATATTGGTTTTATTACATACTATTATTTTAGCCATACTGCCGGGTCGTTACGCAAAATATAAAAAGAGTGATTAAATTTAACTAATACAACAATAAATATTTTGAATGTTAACAGGTCATATGAATAAAAAGAAAAATAAATTCTCAGCACTGGATGTACTTGAGATTAAGGGCAGTTTCATGTATTTTATACTCATGGTTGTTCTCACAGCATTAGCTGCGGGCTTTCAGATCATTGCCAGGGTTGAAATTATGGGTGTGATACGCCCGCTGATCCCCATGTCGGTGTCAATAGTCCTTGCGTATATCATATTCAGAAAGAAGAAATCAAAGGCCCCGGCGGGAGTCTACCCCTGGATAACCGCTTTTATTATCATAAGCATTCCCATAGCTGCAAAGTATAGCCTGGTGAAAAGCGGCGGATGGACACCCGATGCCTGGACCTTTGCGGCAGAATCGTACAACTCTTCAATTCTCCTTGTGGTCCTTATTGTAATGCTCCAGCTGCTTCACAACAGAAGGCTCTTTATTGTTTTTGCTCTCTACGGGTTCCTTAACTGGATACTGTTTTTTATTCTTGCGTATTCCAGAGGCGCCGAGATGTATTTCTTCGCTACACGGGGAAGCGAGTTGATTCATGGTGTCATCATTCTGCGGGAGGTCTTTTATATCATAGTATCATTGTTGATTGCCTATATCTCATACAGGAATATTCCGATTATTCGTGAATATGACAGCAGAGCATACGCGCAGACCTGTGAAATTGAGGAGCATCTTGAAAAGAGGGAGGACATTTCCCGGGAAATAAAGGAGAGCATGGGCGCCCTTTTCCGGAGGGTGGAGGAGTTAAACCGTCTTGTTGAGGATTTTAATGATAAGATTAATGAGCAGTCCTCAACCTTTGAGGAGATCTCAGCGACCCTTGAAGAGCTGGAGGCGTCGGCCGGGGGGATCCATGATTCGTCCATACTGCAGCTCAACGGAAATATGGATATGGAAGCAATCATTAACGAATACAAGTCAGTGAAGAATGAGACCATGGTAAATCTCGACTCCACCGATTCCAGAATCAGCTCTGTTATGGAGCAGACCAATACGGCAAATGAGAGGATCGGTGAGGTAGAAAAGGCAATGAACAGGATTAAGGAACAGGGGGAGTTGATAAGGAACACAACAAATATCATTGTGGAAATTGCCGACCAGATCAACCTCCTCTCCCTTAATGCCAGCATAGAGGCCGCACGGGCCGGAGAGCAGGGGAGAGGATTTGCCGTTGTGGCCGATGAGATCGGAAAACTTGCGTTCCGGACCTCCGAGAGCATAAAGGAGATTGAGCAGGTAGTGGCTGAAAGTGACAGTACAACCTCTGAAAGCGTAGGCGTGATAAATACCACTGCCGGAATGATCAGGAAGATGATCGCAAATATCGAGGAAAGCACCGGCCATATCCAAAAGCTCAAGGACAGCATAATCACCGAAGAAAATTATATTGACAAAGTCATAAACCAGATGGGGAAGAACATTGAACTCGCGCGGTCAATCGGCCAGGGAACTGAGGAACAGAAACGGGCCATTGTATCCAGCAACGAAGCGGTACAGCACCTTACCTCTATCGTAAACAGGATGGTGGATAATGTGCGTGTTCTTTCAGAATCTTCCGGTGAGATTCTGGAGCATGCAAATAAGCTTCACAGGAAATCCGAGGAAGATGTCTAGTACTTCGGCTGCGTGATTATTAACTCATCATGATATTGGTTAACTGCCGGAATATCCAACTATTAAAAGAATCTTATTGCTGCAAAATCATGCGGGCTCAGCACGAGCCATTAATATTCGTGTATAGCTCGTCCGGCTTCAATTCAAGGGAATCCAGTTTCTTCTTACCTGTAAGGAAGCTCCTGATATCAAAACAGAGGTGACACTTTGTCTCGTACTCCTCCCGGGGCGCAGAACCGTAATCGGAGACTGCTATTTCCAGAAATCTTCCGATTCCCCGTGAATAGAGGGTATTTAAACAGGGAGCCGGTATCTGTTACAAGGAGAAATTTCCGATTTTGAAAAGAATTTGGGGTCAGAGCATGGCAGGGGGTCAGAGCAAAATATAATTTCCGGGTCAAATTTTGGGGTCAGAGCACTTTTAGGGATAGATATCCGCTTGCTCAGAGTAGATTTTGGGGTCAGAGCATCATTAAGCATTAAAATGGGGTCAGAGCAAAATAAACATAAGTCATCTTTTCCCTGATAGAAGTGACATAACCATGAGATTTTTTTAACAATTAAATAAAAATTTAACAATTAGATGAAAATCGACCGAAATTTACTATATGGTATTGAACCGGTTTATATTTATGTATAAATTAAATAATATAATTGCACGACTCATGAAGGGAAAGAAACAGTTTCTTTTAATACTTATCCTTATTTTTATAGTGAGAGGGACATATGGGAGTGAGGAGAAAGGCAGTTCTTTCTCTGTGAATATCAGGTTTGACAGGTTAAAATTTCATGTTAATGAACCTGTTATACTCAGGATGTGCATTAAGAATATATCCAGTGAGAATGCCGATGTTATGGTATTTGAGAATGAGACAAACAGGAAACAGGACTACACGACATTTCAACCGGTTGTCCTGGATATGACGGGCAGGGAAGCTGAGATCATTGTAAAGTACAGGCTTGAAAACAGGAGCCGTGATGAGGTACTCAGGGGACTGAAGAGGAGAACATTGACCCTGGCTCCCCATGAAGAACTGTCCCATACCATAAACCTGAGAAGCATATACAGGCTTCTTCCGGAGAGGAAGTACAGGGTAAAGGGATACTTCTTCCCCGATTTTGCAGGGGGAAATGAACCTTCTCTGAGCAATGAGATTTCCTTCATGATCACAGGCAGAAAGAAGGTCCCTGATCTTTTTAAACCTGCGGCGATTGTGCATAATGTTTCGCCGGAAGAGATCGTGAACCTTTCTCTTGCCGCAGAGAGAGAAAAAAACTGGAAGAGGATGTTTAAGTATTACAGGATAGAAAAATATATCAACTCGTATCCTGAATATGTCAGGATCTTCAATCTTGCCGATAAAGCAGGGAAGATGAATATTGAAAATGAATTCATGGCTTTTCTCTCCAGGGAGAGAAGCGATTATATACTTGACTTTAATGTTGTAAGGGGTGAAATTGAAAAGGGCGGTAACATCGCCCACGTCAATGTGAGAGTGAAGAGGTTTGCCCCGGGAAAACCTGACAGGTATCTTTACAGGTATACCCTTGAGAAGTATGAAAATATGTGGCTGATTGTCGCCCTTGAAGCCACAGTAATTAAGGAAGTTATGAGATGACAGAGATACTTTCACAAGATGAAATTGATGCCCTCTTGACGGCCATTTCCACAGGGGAAGTTGATGCCACCGACTATTCCGCCGCCAAGGAGCAGAAGAAGGTAAAGATATATGATTTCCGGCGTCCTGATAAATTTTCCAAGGACCATATCAGGACCCTGCAGATGATGCATGAGACCTTCGCGCGATTGACAACAACCGCTCTTTCCGCGCAGCTTCGTGCCCTTGTGTCGGTCCATGTTGCTTCCGTTGACCAGCTGACATACGAGGAATTTATCCGTTCAATTCCCAATCCCACAACCCTTGCCGTCATTAACATGGACCCCCTCAAGGGATCGGCGGTCCTGGAAATAGACCCGTCAATTACCTTTACCATCATAGACAAGCTTTTCGGGGGTCTGGGTGAAGCATCAAAGATCAGCCGTGAACTGACAGATATTGAGCTTTCTGTTATGGAGGGGATCATCGTAAGGATACTGGGGAACCTCCGTGAGGCGTGGTCCAATGTTATCGACCTGAGGCCGCGGCTTGGAAATATCGAGACAAACCCCCAGTTTGCCCAGATAGTCCCTCCCAATGATATGGTTGTTCTTATTACTCTTGAGACAAAGGTGGGGGATGTGGAAGGAATGACTAACCTCTGTATTCCCTATATCTCTATTGAGCCGATCATCTCCAAGCTTTCCGCGCAGTATATGTACTCAAGTATCAGGAAGGGAGCAACCGATGAGAACGCGTCGATTATTCAGCGAAGGCTCGACTCCGTGGGGCTGCCCATTATCGCGGAGATCGGCGGTGTTGATATATCAGTACAGGATGTCCTGAGCCTCTCGGTAGGGGATGTAGTCAAGCTTCCTCACACAAAAATGGGTTCGGACATGGTCCTGAAGATCGCGGGCAGGAAGAAGTTCAAATGCAGACCGGGACTTGTGGCGAACAGGCTCGCGGTGAAGGTGGGCGAGCAGATTGAAGACATCCCCGATGAACTTCTCACCACAAGCCGAAGCGAAGACGAGTTCTAAAAAAAAGACTTTCCCTTTTAAAACCGGTTTCTTGGGGAAATGTTATTATTGGCTTCTGAATATCTTATAAAATCTTTCCTCATACTTAAAAACTTACATCCTTACTCATTAATAGCGGTATAGCAAGTAAATGAGATGCGCTCAATTGTCTTTTAATGGGCAGGATTATGCTGTCTTCTTAAATCGGCAAATTTTTACGATTTTCGGAGGTTTCTGTGAGAAATTTTCTTTTCCCTGTTATTCTGGTTTTTTTGATTTCCTGTGCCGGTGATAATGAGCCGGGTAACGCTTCTTCACGGTCTTTTTATATGGGATTCACTCCCTGGCTCTACGCGGCCACAGCACAGGCAGAAACGGATGTTTACACCTTCATTAATTCAAAGGGAGACCTGGTTGCCCATCATTTTCAGCAGGGAATTCCCTATGATGATGCTTCAACTTTTCCGAATTTTGATAATTATGAGATAAATATTAAGGATGAAGTGAATAACAGGATAAACCTCACTCAAAGCGGGAAAACAATCTATCTTGCCATTGATTCTCTCAATTCTGCCAGGGATGATTTAACGGATTTATGGGACACCGGTGCAAACATGTCCAGGACTTCTCCCTGGGACTCACGAAGTTTTGATGACTCAAATGTAATAACAAGCTATACTAATTTTGCCCTGGAGCTTATCGCGCGGTTTAATCCTGCTTACTTTAACTATGCTCCTGAAATAAGTGAACTTATGATAAACGATTCAACAAAATTCGATGAGTTTAAGACATTCGCGCAGACAGTCTATACAAATATTAAAGCAGCGTTCCCTGATTTAAAGTTAATGGTTTCCATTGCCTTAAAAGCTCCCGGGTCAACTGAAATGATTACCGCAACCGGCGGCTTTGCCGAGATAAAGGATTATGTTGATGTTGTCGGTATCAGCACCTACGGTTATGCCTTTTACGGGCATGCCAATGCCGGAGACCCGGACAATCTCCCCGCAGCGTGGTTGAGCCAGATACGGACAATTGCTCCCGGGAAAAGCTACGCAATTGTTGAAACCGGCTGGATTGCCGAGGATCTCAGTATTCCCGCTTATAGCTTATGGGCAACAGGCAGTGAAGCGAAACAAGCAGAGTATCTCGAAAAGATGTTCGAAGAAGCCAATACCATGGATATGGAAGCAATTATCTGGTTCACTTCATATGATTACGACACCTTGTGGACAGATACCCTGGGAAGCGATGATCTCTCCAAGATCTGGAAAGACACGGGACTTTTTGACGAAAGTCTTCAGAGAAGAGAGGCCTTGTCCACCTGGGAAGAATGGTATTCCCGGTCAAAAAACTGACCGTTTTACTTACGAATGCCAGCTTGTAAACTCCTCCGGATCAACCCGTGGTGAGAGGAAGCTGTTATTGGGATGGTCCGTCTCCGCGTAGCCCATGCAGACACCCATGATGATCCTCCTCTCCTCTCCCAGCCCCAGCAGCTCAGCGACCTCTTTATTGTTGTTCCCCATACGCGCCTGGGGCACTGTCTGGAGCCCATGGTCTGTTGCCGAGAGAAGAAGGGTCTGCACAAAGAGGCCGATATCAAAGAGCGCCCATTCGTTTAACGACCTGTGAATATGAATGAAGAACACCACGGGGGCATAGTAGATCCACTTCCCATAGGGGTCCTGGGGGTAGACCCTGTTTGTCTTTGATTCCTTCATTTTATTGAGAATGGCCTTCTGTCTCTCCGGCCAGTTGATCTCCCACGGTATGGAATGGGTGTCTTTTTTTTCAACGAGCATCTTCTCAAAGAGTTCCGCGATCTCCTTAAGTTTGTCTCCCGTCACCACGGCGACCTCCCAGGGCTGACCGTTCATGAAGCTGGGGGCCAGTGATGCTTCTTTCAGAATTTTCTCTATTGTTTCTTTGGGGATTTCCCTGCCTGTATACCACCGCTTGCTCTTTCTCTTTTTTACCACTTCGTTGAATTCCATAGTTTTTCCTCTTAATATATTATTTTTAGTTACTGATCAACTATGTATAAAATTGACATGATAATAAAAAAAATAACTGATGTATCCCGCCGCCTTGGGTAACGGGGACATATTGTTGTTTCTATTAAATATTCACGTAATGACTCAGTTATATGCCTATTACATGAGCAAAACCTATTGAGGGCTTAATGTCAACAGAAAATCGTTTTCCCGTATAATGGCAGAGATTTCTGATTTTGTGGCATATATTTAAAACCGCACCCTGCTATTTCCGGAACCATTCCTGGTTGCCGTATAGCTTTTCCGCGCAATCTTCACAGAGACTGTGACTGAAATGGGCTTCTGAATGCTTCTCTATGTACTCTTCAATCTGTTTCCAGTATCCTTCGTCATCACGGATTTTTTTACATGAAGCGCAGATCGGCATAAGACCCGAGAGAACTTTCACATTCTCATGGGCTTTTTGCAGTTCTTCCTTCACTTTCTTTTCACTGCTCCAGGCCCTGTACTGTTTACGTCTGAAAATATGATATCTCCATGAAACGAATGACCCGATGATAATTGAGAGAATGTAAGCGATAATGATTACATTAAAAGCGATTGGTGTTGATGCTGCATTTTTTATGATGAGGAGTGTTATATTGACTGCTGAAAAAAGAACGGCCGGTATAATCTGGAAAAATATCCTGTTGGGAAAGAGCACAAAGATAAGAAATACTGTGGGAATATCGATATAGCTGTGCTGTAAATATGCAAGAGGCCTGGTATAGTTGACAAAAAAGATCAAAATACAGAGTGCCAGCAGCCAGAATAAAAGCAACAGGTCAAAGAGTAAAATGGTTCCGATCTTAAGAAATCCTCTTATGGCAATTATTGAAAAGAGAACAAAAATCCCCCTGAATGACAATAATCGTATGAACTCGGTATTGTGACCAAAAAGTTTAAAGTCGTTGGGAATAAATGCGGTGGTTGCGAGAATAACAATAATAATCCCCACGATAATCTGAACAGCATCACTTTTAAGGTAATGGGACCTGTAGGTGTTCTCATCTTCTCTGGATGAAAATTTACATAAAAATTGATTGATTTTCATTGTAACAGATTTAACAGTAAATTGTTCAGTTTTAAGTCAGATTTTATAAATTATGAGAGAACCTCGCTAAATTAATTTACTGATGTTCCCTTAGGGGTAAAATTGAGAATGAAAATTTAATTGTTCGATCTACCCGCATATCAATTATATAATATTTCTTCTGAATGAGTCAATTCAATTATTGGAACAGTATGGGTTAATAATTTTTGTTCAGGGAATAAAAAGGTAATTACCTTGGGCGGCGGGGCATACCATTGATATTTTGGTAAACAGGTTTATTTGACAAAAAGTTGTTTTTAGTGAGTATTGGGATACGGATATTACCGCTTAATCTGCGCCAGGAAAATTAAGATGAATATAATACTTTTAAAACCAGAAGACTTCATTGATACAAGCATTGTAAAACTTACTGATCACAGGCATATCCATATTAAAAACACTCTGAAAGCGCAGGTCTCATCCTCTTTGAGGACCGGTATGATCAATGGGAAAACCGGCAGCGGGACCCTTCTTGAATGCGGCGACTATACGCTTTTGGAGGTTTATCAGAGTGATGATCCGCCTCCTCCCCTGGAGCTTGTACTGGTACTTGCCCTTCCCCGGCCCAAGGTCCTGAAAAAGGTGATCTACTCTGCAGTAACCATGGGTGTAAAGAGTTTCCATATCATCAATTCCTGGAGGGTCGATAAAAGCTACTGGTACAGCGATACGGTTGTCCCGGGCTTTCTCAACTCAACAATCATTTCCGCGCTGGAGCAGTCCCGGGACACTATTTTACCGGCAATAGAGTTTCACAGGTTCTTCTCGAAGTTTGCTGATGCCGTCCTTCCGGGGCTCATGGTGGGGAGAGAATGTCTCCTTGCGCATCCCGGTTTTGGCGGAGAAGAGACCGGGAGAGGAGATCATCCCGTCACTCTTGCCGTGGGACCGGAGGGGGGGTTTATACAGCGGGAGGTGGAGAGATTTCTGAGTATGGGGTTCAGGGGGATAAACCTCGGTGAACGTATTCTCAGGGTTGAAACCGCGGTTACGGCGCTTGTTGCAAGGTTGATGTGAAATTTTATCATTAATGTTTCTGTTATTCTCAGAAAGTAAACTAACCAATACTTATTGGTGTTCATAGTGGAGAAATAAAATTTCATTGACATGAGATATTATCATTTAAAAATTTTATGCGGCGTGCTGGTATTTACTTCTGTAATCGGACAAATACTATTAATGATTTTTTGAAAGTAGTGCAAAATAAGGGATATTGCAACATTTCAATGGATGAAGGAGAATTGTACAATGATTTTATTAAATACGAAAAGGATAGTTGTAATAATTTTATCTTTTTTTCTTTATATTAGTACTGGTTGTGTGAGCTTTAAAAATACCCATAACAGGTATTCGGATCAAAAAGAACTTATATGTAAACATCATGAAGAAGGAGATGCCAGGAATGATAAAAGCAGTAAGTTTGGGATATTATATTTGCAGCAGAATGATAAAATTTTAGCAAGCGATGATATATATTATTTATTTAAGAGGATAGTAAGCAAAAATAACAGGTACAAGTTCAGCATTGATGATGTTAAAAATTTTAGAAAAAAAGCTCTTCACCGAAGGCTGCAGAGTAAGATCAATTATCTTGCTTCTCTTTTTAAGAAAAAACAGGATGAGTTAAATACAATTAAAAAACATGAAGATTATGATGATATCCTTTTTGATGAAACTCAGGAAGAAAATAATGATAAAGAAAAAAGCATAACACTTACAGAGAATGAGTTAAAGATTATTTTCATAATAGGTAAAAAACTGAAGTATGATTTTATTATAATTCCATGGATTGAAAGAATTTCCAGTGAGAAAAAAGAGGTTCTGAGAACAATTGCACCTGAAAGTAGAAAAGCAGGTTTCAGCTGGCCTGCCTTTGAAGTTAAGGAAATGGAACTGGAAGCAGAGGCTAAAGTTAACCTCTATTGTATTGACATTAAAAACAGAAAGGTAACAGGCATATTTAATGGTTTTGCGCGTATTGCAGATACTTATGACACCGATGAAACGTATCGTGAAAAGAGGAACAGTATAATTACAGAAAATGAGAAAAGGAGAAGGGAAAATAACCGCAGGGATGAGATACGAGAAAATGAGGATCGCGAACGTCAGAAACGTAAAGTTGAAACAAAAGCTGATCTTGCATTTGAAATTCTCGATCTGGCACTTGATATCGCCACTTCAGACTACCGATTAAAAATGGTTGATGAAAGAACACCATATAAAAAATCAAAATATAAAAATAGTAAAATTCTTAATATTGATTTATTATACAAGAGTTGTTCTTTTGCTTTTTCCAAATTTTTTGATAAATATGACGGTATCACGATCTCGGGTGATACTGTGAATGGTACCGGGACTTTTCTGTTTAAAAACGGAGATACCTATACCGGTGAATGGAAAAGGCGTAAAGCCCATGGAAACGGGCATTATACATATAAAAACGGCAGTTATTACAAGGGCATGTTTTTTGATGGATTAGCTCATGGAGATGGTTTTTATCAAGATCTGGATGGCAATACATATTATGGCGGTTATATGGCAGGACTTAAAAACGGTACCGGGATCTATACCCCATTATTTAATGAAGTTGTAAAAATTGATAAAAAGGGATATGCAACTACAGGTGGGTTTTATGGCAATAGCATCAAAACCGGGGAAAAATATTATGTTATTTGTAAGAGGGGTCTGTATATAAGGATGATAGAGTACAGCAAATACTTAAAATCAAAAAAGAGGAAAAAATAATTATTACTGTATGAAGAAAAAAACAAATTTATCAGACCAATTTGAAAGTAATCTTGATCTATGGGCAATAGAGAACCTTATAGCAAAGGGGATCGTTAAGGAGGAATATTCCGGCTCCGATTTCGAAAAGTTAAAAAAAATCGTTAAAGACCAGTTACGGGAACTCTATTCTGACAAAACCCTTGATTTAATGCTCATGCCGGTTAACAACCGCAGGCTGGACTCTCCCGATGCATACGCGAAATATACCGGCTCCTGTGGAGATACAATGGAGTTTTATCTGAAAATCAATGACGGGGTGATCGCTGATTCGTCTTTCCAGACCGATGGGTGCGGTCCTACTGTTGCTTCCGGAGGAATGGTGGCGGAAATGATAAATGGGATGAAAATCCATAAGGTAAAAAAAATTAAGCCAAAAAATGTTCTGAAAGAATTAGGCGGTTTGCCCAAAGAGAATGAACACTGTGCCGCCCTGGCGCTCTGCACGCTGAACAAAGCCCTGGAGGACCTGGAGAAACGGAAAAAGAACAGTAGGGTATGAGGAATTATTCTGAAAGAAAAGGTTTCTTCTTGAGGATATGATCCATTAAGTAAAAACAGCTCCCAACGAGCACAATGCCGAGGCCGTCCAGCCATATTGGCTGAAACTGGTTGGGGTTGCTGAAATCGCTGAATCCCGGAATAGCCAGATCTGCATGTAAAAAAAATACCAGCCACAAATTGTAAAAACTGTGAACAGTAATACAGTAGATGAGATTTTTTGTTTTCACAAAAATCCATGAGAGGGCCACTCCAATTAAAAAATAGGAGAGCATTCCCCAGGGGTTTGCATGGAGAAATGCAAAGAGAAACGAAGTCATAATGATCGAGAAAATTGCAGAATGATTTTTCATTAATCCCCTGAGGAAGAGACCTCGAAAAAGAAGTTCTTCAGTGATGGGGATAACGATTCCGGTACTGAAAATAACCACAAAGATGTTGGCGGAAGTTAAAAAATCTATGGTTGATTTTAAAACCGATTCGGGCATCGGGTAATAATACCTGATAAGATTATTGAACTCGGAAAAGACAACAGTCAAACCAAAGGACGAAACGATCAAAATGAGGAGAAGAGGATATGAGAGTGTTTGAGAATTAATGATATCATTGATTCTCATTTTTGATTTTTTAAAGCCAATAGTGAAGACAATTCCAATTGAAAATAAATTTACCAGCGGCGCTATCAGGTGTCTGTTGCTGGTGTAAAATTCTTCCTTGTAAAGGATGAGTGGTACCGAGATGGCCAGCATAATGGCAGCAAGAAGCATATAGAGTAAAATGACATTTTCAATTCCCGGATAATTGCTTCTTTCCGTCATATGAGGTCTCCCTGTTTACAAATTCCGTGTTTATTCACTTTCAGATTGTATATTCGCACAACAGTATCAAACATGCAAACCGATGTAAAATTTATTATTGAGTTACAACCATCCGAATATCTCTTTCAAGAATAACTTTTATAGGATGTTCACTGTCAATAAAAATTTCTTTGCAATGATTTAAGTAACAAAAGAAAAACTATAAGAAAACTGGAGAAAACGTAAAAAACTCCATTGACAAATGGGAAAGTTCCCTGAGAAAATGCAATAAGTCTTTTTCTGAAAAAAATGAAATGTATTATATAACAAAGGAGCAATAGTGATGATACCAAGAGTCATTGTAGGTATAGCTATAATTCTCGGCGGACTTTACCTTATGTTTCTCGGTGTTATCTTTATTTTTACATCGGGAGAAGAAGGCGGCAGGTTTGACAGGGGAGTAACCCTTATTCTTGCCGGTTTGACAGCCGGTGGAGTGGGAATATTCCTTTTCAGGGAGGGTATCCCCGCATCACATGAAAAAATAAAAAGGAAGATATTAAAACTTGCCGCTCAAAAACAGGGGGAGGTCCCTGAAGAAGTGATTAAAGGTGAAGTTGGAAACAACGAAACAGTTGATTCCCAGTTAATGTCGATGATAAACTCGGGGATTGCCCGAAAAACAGAAAAAGAAGGACGCACATTTTATATATTTTCTGAATTTAACACATAATTTGTCGTTAAATAACTTCTCACTGCTGTAATGAGTATCCTGTGTGTTAATTTTTGTTTATCAATAAATCCGTTCCAAATCCAACCTCCAATACTTACGCCCTTTCCCGGGATACAGGCAGAATTATAGATTACAACTGGGAAGAATATGGAGCAGCAATAAGAAAAAGTTATATTATCTGATAAATTTTTTTTATAGTGGAGGAAATCCTATTGACTTTTTCAGGAAGTTCTTAATTTAATATTCATTACTAAACAGTACTTTATGTATTAATCAATAACAGTATTTCGAGGGCTTTCAGGGTAAAAAATGTTGATTATGGTCCCAATTAGAGTACATTAATGTTAAGTGGCCTTTTTTACAATTTTAGTATATCAGGAATTGAAATAAATGATAAAAATAATATTGCTCGTCATTCTTCTTACCGCATTTTTCCTGTTTATTGGCAGGCTTTTTGCAGGCATCAAAGGGATGGCCATTGCCTTAGTTGCGGCACTCATTGTAAACGTACTTTTGACCTGGCATTCCGATTCCCTCATGTTATCCGCGTATCAGACCCATCCGGCGCCTGAAAACCATAAATTTGTCCGGATAACAAAGAGTGTGAGTGAGAAGTCAGGGCTCCCTCTGCCCGGTTTATATATCATTCCCTCCAGGTCGGCAGTGATTATATGCCCTGAGCAAAAAACCGTTACGGCAACAGAGGGGCTTTTTTCAAAGCTGGATGACAATGAACTGAGGAGTGTCATAGCGCATGAATTTGCCCATATTGTGCATCATGACAATATTTTTCAGAGAATTACAGCTACCCTTGCCGGTGCTATAACGCTTCTTTCACTCTTTGCCCTGTTTTTCGGAGGCAACAGGAAGCTTGGATGGGCCAAGACCATGATTATTGCAGTAATGGCACCGGCTGTTGCAAGTATCATTACAATGGCTGTTTCACGGCAAAAGGAATACAGGGCCGATGAATACGCAGGAAGGCTCACAGGGGAGCCCATGATCCTGGCATCGGCACTGCAGAAAATCGCACCCGAACTTAGAGGAAGCCCTGTTGTGAGCAGGAAACCCAAGTCACCCCACCACCTTATGGGTAATCTCATGGCAGCTGTGGGGAACTGGGAGATCTTCTCTACTCATCCTTCCGTTGAAAACAGGGTTGCGGAACTCAACGAACTGGCGGATGAGTTGAAAAAATAGCTAAAACAGAACCTTAGTTTTCCCCCTCTGCTCCCTGGTAGTATTTCTTTCAAGAGGCAATATATTTGACATATGAAGTAACTGTACAGATATTAATATATCCCACCATCGAATACAGAGGGGATATATTAGTTACGAATAAAAAAAATTACACTAAATGCCAAAGCAATTGTAGTATTATTAACCTTTTCTGATTCTGTTAAATATCAATCTCAGATCAAAAATATATCGTTTTCAATGCATGATATGTAACTCTCCAAATGCAAGGGAGGTCATGTGTGATGTCCGGAATTAAAATGACATTATCTATTGTTATTCTTTCAGCTGTATTCCTTTCCTGTTCATCCTGCGGTTCGAATGGAAATAGTAAACCATCTGTAACGCCATTACTATTCGGTGCAAATTATGACTGGAATTACCGGGCATACTATACTGTTGAGAATGGAGATTATTTAAGGGACAGGTCTTTCAGAAGCACAGACGATTCGGTTAATAAAATTCAGGTATGGGCTTCATATACTAATACGGGAGGTACCATAACATTTAATACAACAGATCCGGGTGATACAGATCCCGCAGGGGGGAAAAGCTATGCAGGCTATGTTGAACTTTCACAGCCAGGGGCCGGATCAACAGGGATTTTACAGCAGGCTCTGGTTGGAATAAAATCCGGAGAGAGCTACAAAGTTTATTTTTCCAGTTATGGTGATGGTTCGACAGCCAATGCGGAAGTCTATATTTATGATTCTGGAATCACCACTGTCCTGGCTTCATCATCAATTGCAGTAGCAAACGGAACATGGACACAGCATGAGATGACTCTTACTCCTTCTGCTGATGAAGAAACACCTGTTATCGCAATATATCTCAGTTCTACAAACACTATCAGAATTGACGAGGTCAGAATGCTCCCTGCCGGGTCAGAGCCGGAAGTTAAAGCATCGCTGAAAACCGCAATCCGGGACCTGGGAATAAAAAGTCTGCGCTGGCCCGGGGGGACTCTCGTGGACTGGTTTTTCTGGAAAGATTCCATAGGTCCGGTAATTTCAAGAGGGGAATTTTTTGCATTTAATATCTATGAGACCCCTTTATTAGGGCTTCACGAATTTCTTGATCTCTGTGAAGAACTGAACATTGAGCCGTTAGTCCAGGTCAATGCCCTGGATACCCCGGAAAATGCCGCCGATCTTGTGGAATATATTTTGGGATCCGCGTCTACGGTTCAGGGGGCTGCCCGCGGGGCAAACGGCAGAACAACTCCGTGGAATGTGAGGTATTTTGAAATAGGAAACGAGCCCAGTGAGAACTACAGCGGAGGTTCTCTTCCCGGTACCGGGGCGAATTACGCGTTATTGACAAATGAGATAATATCAAGTATGAAAACAAAAGCCGGTTCCCTGGGGAAAACCATCTCTCTCGGCGCTATCAATGAGCCCTGTTATCAGAAGGCAGACTGGCTTGTTCCGGGAGATAATGGTATTTTAGATCTGATTTACAACTGGAACGGCCAGGTTTTTGATACGGAGACAGGGGTAAAAAAGGCAGATTTTACTAACGGACACTTCTATGCTTCCAGGTATTATAATGCTGATGAAGAAACGAACTTTCAATACGCGATGACCGGCGGCAAATTGCTGATTGATACAATAAACACAAACGTTGAAGCTGTAACAAAACTTCCTTTCTGGCTTACCGAGTACAATATTTTAATTGAAGATGAATTCGGGAATATTCTTGTTTCATATCTTAAAGACTTTCAGTCGGGACTTGCTGTAGCCGATATGCTGATGTATGTGATATCGTCACGAAAAGTAGAGGGCGCACATATATACAATCTGCTGCATGGAGGAGGGTTTGGGATATTGCTTGATCCTGATACCGGTGCCTTACGTCCCGCAGGGGTTGTTTTCAAATTGTTCTCTGCCCTGGCAGACGAAAAGCTGCTCAACATAAGTATTGATGATACAGGTACTCAGACAATAGATACGGGCGCCGGCAATGTCCCTTCGGGATTTACTTATCCCTTTGTTACTGCCCTGGCCACAAAGAATTCCGCAACAGGAAAACCCCGTGTTCTGCTGCTTAACCGTCATTATTCCGATGCTATTACAGTAAACATAGACCTTGAGAACTTTGCACCCGGAGAAGCTGAACTTCATCGCTATGAAAATGCAGATTTAAGCGCGAATAATGAATCAACTGAAAATGTATCAATGATTACTGAAAATATCGAAATAAACAGTCCCTTTAAAGTAACGATCCCCAAACACTCCCTGTGGAGAATTGATTTCAAATAAATATTAATATGAATATTCCTTAAGATGTCATTCATTACCCTCCCTGTAGCGTTCATTACACTCTGCGTAGCGTTCATTACACTTCCGTTGACATTTTTCCATTGATATGTATACTCATATAATATGGAAAACTGGCAGCTGATATATAAGGTCTATGCAAATTATGAGAAAAACCAGGTATTCTCTTTTCATTTTTCCGATGAAATTAAGAATATCCATGATTTGATTGAAATGGACATCCTGGATCCTGAAAGCTTTCATTTTCTGAAAGAAAAGGAATCCATGCTTCAGCTGTGCAGCGATCCCTTTACCCGGAAAGGATGGGAGTTCTTCCTGGGAATGTAAATCAGACGGGCCTCTGTGGCATAGATTTTATACATTTTATATGAGAAACCCACTTTTTAAAACTTCCTGTTATACCAGGTCGCAAAAGTCACTTTATAATTCCCCTGTGCCTCCAATGGCAAAATAACTATAAGAAATAATGAGTAAAAAAATTCTTGTAAGTATTCTCAAAAGTTCTGAGAATAAAATCAGGGTGATTTAATATGAATAAAGAACAGGCGTTCTCCTTTTTCAAAAAACATCTTTCAGCACTGGCAGATGTTCCTGAGGAATTTCCCGGGAGTTTTTTTGATATTTGCCGGATGAGGACCATAAAAAAGGGAGAATTTTTTATCAACGCAGGTGATATCCCTGAATATGCAGGTTTTAACCTGAATGGTGTTTTTCGACTCTATTATATCGATGATAAAGGTAATGACTGGACAAAGGGATTTTCCACCCGGGGCAAATTTGTCATTTCATATTCCGCGATGGTGCAAAATAGACCATCATTTTTTTCAATAGAAGCTGTTACTGATACGGATATCCTGGAATTTAAATTTCAGGACTGGGTAAAGATAATAGAAAAAGATATCAGATGGTATCCCGTAATTTTTAAGCTCCTGCAAAATGTCTATATCATGAAGGAGATGAGGGAAAAGTCTTTTCTCCTGGATGATGCCACTGAGAGATACCTGCAATTCAGAAAAGAATATCCTGAAATTGAAGACAAAGCGAAATTATTTCACATAGCGTCATTTTTAGGTATTACCCCGGAAGCATTAAGCCGGATAAGAAAAAAATTGAAATTAACATAGATCAATGCAATTTAATTCCTTATTAGTTATACTTTTAAATAAGTTTATAACTACTTAACTATGTATAAGAATAATCACATTCAATAAAAAAGACAACCGATATGTCCCCGGCGCCGATGGCGGCGGGGACATATTGTTAATATTTTTAGTATATAAGTTGATTATAGCCATATAGCTGAGTAGTTAAATAAGTTTAAAGATAAGGAGTTTGTTATGAAGAATAAAATTATTTTAATTACCGGCGGCAGTTCCGGGATTGGACTTGAAATGGCAAAACAGGTGGCAGATGCGGGAAATCATGTTATCATCTGCGGCCGTTCAGAGCAAAAGCTTGAAAACGCCAAAAAAGAAAAGCCTGAACTCATTACAATGAGATGTGACATCACAGACTCGAAAGACCGGAAAGCCCTTTACGGGAAAATCCTTAATGATTTTGGCCGTTTAGACATGCTTGTAAATAACGCCGGAACAGGTAATAACATTTTAATGACACAGGCCGGTAATATTGAGGAGCCTATAAGAGAAGAGTGGGAGACAAATTATCTCGCCCCGGTACTGCTGTCACAGATGTTCATGGAATTGTTATCGGAAGGCAGAGGAACCATTGTTAATATAAGTTCCGGTCTGGCGTATGTTCCCCTCTTCATAAGACCGAATTATTGCGCTACCAAAGCAGCATTGCATTCACTGACATTGAGTATGAGAATTCAATTTGAAAGACTCGGGATTAAAGTCATGGAAATATTTTATCCTGCTGTGGATACTCCTTTTCAGAAGGGACATACTCCGAAACATGCAATTAAAGCTGATGAAGCCGCCAGGATCGCACTCCGGGGAATAGAAAAAGGAGAAGATGAAACATATGTAAAAATGGCAGCTTTTATTTATCGATTAAACCGGTTGATGCCTAAAAGAGCATTAAAGATAATAAGCGGATTTGTTCCTGAGAATTTAGTGAATAATCCGCAATAAGATATTTCAAATAATGTCATAATAAAAAACTGTCAATGTTGAATAATTAAATATTTCTTTACACATTGTTTAAAGGCACTATAAAAGGACAACGGTTTATTAATTCCGGATGTACCGGAATTTTATTTTACCGGACAACTACACGTTTTGTAAGATGAAAAAATAATGAAATTTGAAATAGAACAGATCGGAACAATTTACTCTCCCTATAAAACAAAGGAAGAGTGCCCCATTCAAGGTATCCAAAAACCCGGGGGAAAAGGGCGGGTTGAGATATTCCCGGAATATGAAAAAGCACTGGAGACAATAGAAACATTCTCACACGTTTTCCTCTTGTATATATTTGACAGGGCAGGAGAGATAATCTTATCCAGGCAGACCTTTCTGGATGATGCTCCTCATGGGGTCTTTGCCTCCCGTCACCCCTGCAGACCCAACGGCATTGGTATCTCTATCGTTAAACTGGAAAGAAGAGAGAAAAATATTCTGGAAGTAGGTGAAATAGATATACTTGATAACACGCCCCTTATCGACATCAAACCCTATGTTCCAAAATTTGATTACCGGGAAAATGCCGGTAACGGGTGGACGGAAACAAAAAAAATGCGCCGTAAACCTCCGGGCAGGGAATAAAAGAGTTTATGACCGGGAGGTCGTTGTCTGCCGGGGGATCCGAATGTCGGACCAGATGAAGGAGTAGGATAAAATGAGGAAGAAAAGTAACCGTATATGTCCGGTTGAAAGAGCGGGGAGTCTTGATACCGGAATTCGAAGGCTGGTGCAAAATCCACGGAAAATCCTGGGACCTTATGTGAAAGAAGGGATGACGGTCCTCGACCTGGGGTGCGGGCCGGGCTTTTTCACCCTTGACATGGCCCTTATGGCAGGCGAATCGGGCCGGGTCATCGCTTCCGATCTCCAGGAAGGAATGCTTGAAAAAGTGAGAGACAGGATAAAAGGGACGGAAGTTGAAGGGCGGATAACACTGCATAAGTGCCAGGAGACGAAAATAGGCTTGTCAGAAGATCTTGATTTTATCATGATATTCTATATGGTCCACGAAGTCCCCCATAAAGAGGAGTTCTTCCGGGAGATAGGAAGAATGTTGAAAGAAAAGGGAAAAATCCTCATTGTAGAGCCGCCCTTTCATGTATCAAAATCGGCATTTGAGGAAACTCTTAAGATTGCCCGGGATACCGGGCTTGCGGATTCGAAAGGGCCGAAGGTCTTTTTAAGTAAGACAGCTATCTTAACAAAAACCTGAAAAAACCGGAATATTCTTCTGTTTTGCTTTAGGGGAAACAGATAATTTTGAGTGTTGCGGGGAGAGTGAAACATGAACCTCTTTAAGCCGCTGGAAATGAAAGAGTCCATAGAAATTAAAACAACACCCGAAGTGATCTGGGATTTTTTTACCCACCTTGAAGAAAACTATAAGAGCTGGCATCCTGAAGACCATATCAATTTTAAATGGACCGGGGGAAACCCAATGGAAACCGGGGCCCGCTGGTATGGTGAAGAAATTCTGCAGGGAGAGTTAAAAAAACTCAGGGGAAAAATCGGAGAAGTCATCCCCTGCAGGAAAATTGTTTTTCTCTATGCTTTTCCTCTTTCACTGGTCTCTCCAGGATTTGAATGGTATATTGAACCGAAAGGCCCCTCTTCTGTTTTTACAATGATTGGTTCTATCCGGTGGTTTGAATTTTATCGTTTAATTGCCAGGAATCATGTGGATACCGGTGTTGAAGCCGGCAAAAAACATATAAAGGAAGAAGGTGAAAACCTTAAACGAATTCTCGAAAGTAAAGGTCTGTAGAAAAAATCCAGTTTTTTATTGACACATCTCAAGAGGCTTTTACACTGACTTTCGTTATTTGACGTATATTAACTGTGTTGATCCTCCATGAAGACGGAGGTTAAAGGGAATCCTGTTAGATTCAGGAGCGGGCCCGCCGCTGTAACCGGGGACGAAAGCCAGAACATGCCACTGCCTATCAAGCGGGAAGGCCTGGCCGGTAGGAAGATCCGGGAGCCAGAAGACCTGTCAACGCAAACGGAAAAACAGTGTGTCCGGCAAAACACTCTGTTCATCTATTCGAGGATAAAAAAGGGAAATCCCCGGAGCCTGAAAGGTTTCGGGTTTTTTTGTGTCTTTTATGACGCTGAAGCCTGTAACTTTTAAATTTTATTAAAAATTTAGGAGAAGAAAGGATGAAAAGGAAAAAGTTCTTTTTAACTGTTCTTATTGTCCAGTTATTATTTAGCGGTTTTCTCTTTGCCCGGGAAACGGAAGAGGAAACGAAGAAAGAGAAGGATAAGGTTAAAGACCTTGGTAAGGTTGTAGTCACCGCAACCCGGTATGAGACCCAGGCAAAGGAGACCGGGAAAAGCATTGAGATCATTACCGAGGAAGATATCAAAAAATCGGGAAAAAAGAGTGTCTCTGAACTTCTCGAGATGCTTCCCGGCGTTACAATTACAGGTTACGGGAATTACGGATCGTCAACAAAAGTCTATATCAGGGGGTCGAGAAAGGCTAATGCTCTTATCCTTGTTGATGGCGTGAGGTTGTCTGATCCAACCAGTGTAGGCAAACAGGTTGACCTGGGGATCCTTACCTCCGATAATATCGAAAGAATTGAGGTCATCAAGGGGGCAATGAGTTCTCTGTATGGTTCGGAAGCAACAGGGGGAGTTATCAATATTATTACAAAGAAGGGTAAAGGAGAACCAAGTGTAACAGCCGGCGCTGAGGGGGGCTCCTTAAAGTACCACAGGGAGTATATTTCAACATCCGGTTCCACGGAAAAAATGAACTATTCATTTAATATAACAAAGGTCTCAACCGAAGGTGAAAGCTCCGTGAAAGAGATCACCCCACAGAGTTACGAATTTGACAAAGACGGTTATGACAATCTGAGTGCTTCCGGGGCTGTGGGCATTAAGGTTTTTCGTAACGCCACTCTGGATATGACCATGAGATACATGGATTCAGAATATGAATTTGATGATGGGGTGGATGATGATGATCCGAATAACAAAATAATAAGAAGTTATTTTACAGGGGGGGCTATATTCAGACATTCACCCCTGGATTTCCTCATGTACCAGGGAGGAGTTAATTATTCATCTCTGGTGAGAAACTATCTTGATAATAACGATTTTATCGATACAACAGAAGAGAGTTTATACATATACCAGGGAAGAAACCTGGGAGCGAACTTTCTCGTAAGCCTGTCAGCGGCTGATATTAATGAACTGACACTGGGTGTTGACTATCACAAAGAGGCCGGGGAAACAGGTTCTCACTGGGGTGTTAATGATGAAAAAGAAATCTATGATGTGGGTTTTTATGCCCATGACAAGATTTCTCTTTTAAAAATCCTGTTCCTCAATGGCGGTATGAGGTATGAAAAAAATGAAGAGTTCGGCAGCCACACAACTTTTGACGGAGGTGTATCATTGACTGTCCCTGTTATCGGAACACTCATCAGGGCCTCAGCGGGAACAGGTTTCAGAGCTCCCACTCTTTATGAGCTGTATGATCCCTCTTATGGAAATGAAGACCTTGATCCGGAAGAGAGTTTTACATATGATGTGGGTATTGAACAGGGTATTTTGGGGAAAATGATAACAATCGGCGCCACATATTTTATCCAGGAAATGGAAAATGAGATAAAATGGACAGGTACCGGTTACACAAATATTGAAGGAAAGATTAAGAGTAGAGGTTATGAAGTTGATCTGAAACTCAGGCCTTTTGATTTTCTTTATGCCGCGTATAATTATACCTATGTTGATTATGAAAAGGAAGATGAATCAAGGGCCCTGGGAAGACCGGCCCATAAGCATAACGCTTCATTAAATGCTGTGATCATGGAAAAGATAAATCTGAACCTCGCGTACACTTATCAGACAAAAACAAAATCATATCAGACTGCCACAACTCATTACAACCTGAAGGGTTACGATAAACTGGACCTTAATATCAGGTATAATGATATAACAAAAAATCTCTCTGCCCGGTTCAGGGTCGAAAACCTTCTTGATGAAGATTATGAATTGGCTTACGGATACAACACCCCGGGACGAACATTCTTTACGGGACTTGACCTGAAGATATAAAGGGAATGAAAAAGTATGCTCTGACCCCGCCCCACGAAAAAACGGAAGTCATTATTCCGTTGCCGGGTTTCCCTTTCGCGTGAGTAAAACATATAAAGGGGCTTTGTGATCATCATTTCACAGAGCCCCTCTTTATCTGGATAAGGTTTACAGACTATTTGTACACCTGTTGCCCCTGCAGCTGCCTCCCGGGCATTCGGAATCGGAGTAACATTTGCCCCCTGCAGTGGTGCATTTGTTGCC
>JBNKTL010000013.1:0-5879 GCA_050298055.1 Spirochaetota bacterium | reverse complement strand
CCTGCATTTTCCGCCGCCGCATTCCGAATCGGAGTAGCATTTACCTCCCGCGGTAGTGCATTTATTGCCCCTGCATTTACCTCCCGGACATTCGGAATCGGAGTAGCATTTGCCCCCTGCAGTGGTACATTTATTGCCTCTGCATTTTCCGCCGCCGCATTCCGAGTCGGAGTAGCATTTGCCTCCCGCGGTAGTGCATAGATTGCCTCTGCATTTAGCTCCTCTGGGACAATTTGAATCGGAATAGCATTTCCCACTCACAGGCATGCTCTGCAGTGAGAGGGCCAATGACGCGATAAAAACGAAAAGTGATAGTTTTAAAGCCTTCATGAAGCCTCCATTGTTTATGTTTTGTTAAGCAGGTGTATTCTTCCCTTAATAGACGGGTAGTTCGCTTTATTCAATATATCCTTATTTTCATAATTGTCAAGTGTGATAATCTTACGGGCAGAGTCCTCTGAAAATCGAACAATAAGATACATGGGTTGTTTCCATTGTACCCGGAATTGCGTTCCTTTTTCACTCATGGCCGGCGCTTTCCACGCCTTCTTTTAGAAAAAAACCTGCTTTTTCCTTGACATGTTTCTCATCATGTCTTATTGGTAAACTTGGTGTGATGTTATAGTTTTAATCGGCAGGGCGGGATTAAATCTATGGCAGTTGAAGCAAAAGAAAAAATCCTTACAACATTAATACTTTCTGATCCTGTCCCCAGGGGAACCGGGGTTAATTCCTGATGCTCAAGCAGAGAAAGGGAATCTGACCTGTTTTTAATTGTGATTTTCAATAATTATTAATACCGGGAGGATGTCATGAAAAAATTTTTGAAGGGCTGTTTACTGATCGCTCTGTTCATTACCTGCGGCGCGTTTAATTGTGATAATAATGATGAGACTATTACACTTAACGGCACATATGTTTCAAACTGTTACTGGAGTGATCCAACTTACAGGGTTGATACCATGGTTTTCAGCGGGGACAATCTCACCTGGACTGAAGATTATTACACTGATTCGGGATGTTCTACACCAACCGGAACACCAGATGTTAAAAATTCAAAATATGAAATCGGTGATGAATTTACCGCTTATGACGGTGAAACGGTAAGAGAGTTCGACTTTATTGATCCCGATAGTTTAGAAATAGTTTTCTGGAGCCTGATTTATCTTCAGGACGACAATAATACAATAAATTTCGGACTTGAGGAAGATCCGGATTATAACGGTGATTCCGAAGCACAGAGGAACAGAAAAGTCGATTACAGCTCAACTTTAACAAAACAGTAACTGTAAATACTCGTTGAGTACACGATAAGTCCATTTAAGTGTCAAATCCCGCAGAGAATTTTGAGCAGTGTAATGCCGAGTTCTCTGCGGGCTGATGTCCGCAGGGATTTGCCCGGGAGCCTGACGGGGAATATGTCTCTGGCTTACTTATTTAAAATAATAATTTCCCTGTCCTGAAATTTTTCGCATGTGGGAAGATCGAAGGTTATAAAGAATTTCCCCCCTTTTCTCACAATTGCAATGGAAGCATCCTGAATTTTTTTTACATATCTCTGTTCCTTTTCCGCGACAATGAGAATATTAGCTGTCCCCTTAATGAGAAACCGCATGGCAGTCCCGTCGGGGACCCGGGAGCAGGTGCCCGATATTTGAGAAACACCACTTCCATGCTGAAGGCACCGGGCGGAAAAAGACCCGTTTTTCTTCAAAGAAAAATCGATCCCGTCCGCTTCTTCATAATCATGTAATTTTATTGAAAGCTTTTTATTATATAAGCCGGAAAGATCATATTCCACAAAGGGCGCGTTGCTGTCCGGAGATAATTCCGCAAGGTATCCTCCGAAGACCCAACCGGTTTTTCCTTTCCATTTCACCTGCGACCATTTCCCTTTAATCCCTGAGATCATTACCACCTTTCCTTTTTCGGAAACAAGTTTTACCTGTGATCCTTCCGGTATTACCGCAATAATTTTGCTTTTCAGGTTTGACGATGCTCTCATGCGCAGGTTGACGGTTACAACCCTTTCCTGTTTTATTTCTCTGCTGAAACTGTTTACGGAAAGAAGTGTGATGATAAGGAATATGATAAGGAGACTGTTTTTCATGGGATTATCCTGGCATGAAATTTTCAGATGTCAAATAATAAATTTATTTTAGGCTGACGCCCGCAAAAAATCCCCCTGTTAAGCATTTTGCTTTGACTTCATACAAACAGGCTGTTATAATTGTATTTTTAAATATAACCATGAATTTTTTTCATTGAGAGCCCGGTGTTATGAAAAAGAAAATAAAAAGCAATTCCCTCAAGTACGGCCTGCCTCCCGGAACAATTGTCCATGTTGGCGAGCAGAAGATTAAAGAAGTAAAGATCCTGCTCATCCGGTATGATGCCCGGCAGTTCAGCATTGAAGAAGTGAAAACCTTCGAAGAGATCCGGACCAGAAAGGGGAAGGTCAACTGGATCCATATTACCGGCCTGCACGATGTTGAGCTGCTCAACAGGCTCATGAAGCTTTTCAAAATCCCCCCCCTGGCAATGGAGGATATCATAAACACGAACCAGCGGCCCAAGATAGACATCCTTGAAGATGTCCTCTTCTCGGTAATAAAAAATGTCCACATCGATAAGACCGGCGGTGAAATCCAGGCCAGCCAGGTCAGTATTGTCCTGAAAAAGGAACTTGTCATATCCTTCCTTGAACAGCCCATATCAACTTTCAACCCCATAATTGAGAGGATCCGCCACAAGACCGGCCATGTGCGGTCACGCCGTGAAGATTATCTTTTTTATATCCTGATGGACCTGATCGTGGATAACTATTTTTTCGTCCTGGAGGAACTGGAAGATATTATCGAGGACCTTGATGAAGAAATAACCAGGAACCCCGCCAGGGACTTGGGGCCCCGTGTCCAGAAAACCAGGAAGCTGATCATTATTCTGAGAAAATACTTTCTGCCGCTCCGGGAAGCGGTTTTCGGATTCCTGAGAAAGGGAAGCCCCCTTGTGAAAAAGGGGACCCTTCCGTTTTTCAGTGACCTCAAGGACCACCAGATACGGGTTGTTGAGATTCTGGAGACGATGAATGACCTTTTGATGAATATTATCGATATCTATTTTTCAAATATCAACCTGAGAATGAACGAGGTCATCAGGATACTGACCATCATATCCACGATTTTCATCCCCCTGACTTTCGTCGCCGGGATCTACGGGATGAACTTCAAGTTCTTCCCCGAGCTCACATGGAAGTACGGGTATTTCATGGTCTGGGCTGTTAACCTGCTGATCATTGCGGGGATGATTATTTTTTTTAAGAGGAAGAAGTGGTTTTAGGGTTTTTGCCCTCCTCTCCCAGAGAGAAAAGAGGAAATTGAGGGGAGAGGGGGAGTTATTCGAAAGATCCTGTTTCTTGGTGTTTGTGGGGTTTAATAATTTTTTTATTGACAGATGGTCTTCTTTATGCGATCAGCAATTGTGGTGTATAGCAACGAGCAGCTGCGCTGATTATAGATTAAAAGTGGAGAAAATAATCACTTTTAGTTGTAACGGCTAATCCCTGTATAAAAACGACATGATAAATGAACACTACCGATGAGTTGCCTTAAAATTAGTGAGTAAGAATTTTCTTTATAGGTGGTTTTGTATGAAAAAAATAAGTAAAATCATAGGTAATATACTTAATGTTTTTTATGTTTTAATTTTGGCCTGTGGAGGTAGTGGCGGCAGCGGCGGTTCCACTGTTGATCCCATTGAACCGGATCCCATACATACTGCCAGTGATTGCAGCTGCGGAGAAAAAAGCTCCGAAGGTTCCACAATGGCTCTTTCCGTTTCAAAATCCACGGCTCAAACTTTGAGTGCAAAAAAATATGTTGAAGGTGAAGTCTTAGTAAAATTTAAAGATGGAACAACCCAGGTAAAAGCGGCAAAAATTATGAACAGCCTGGGAAACAGCGGTGTCAAGAGCCTTCTGACATGTGGAGGAACAAAAAAATCTCTTTTGAAAAGAGTCATTTTGAAAAAAAATACAAATGTTGAACAGGCAGTAAAAAAATACAGGAGTATGCCGGAAGTGGAATACGCGCAGCCAAATTATATTTATAAGGCACTGGCAATACCCAATGACCCGGATTATTCTCTTTCCTGGGGATTGAAAAATACCGGCCAGATTGTTAATGGGACAACCGGAACCAGCGGAAAAGACATTCAAGCTGAAGACGCGTGGAATACTCTTACGGACTGCAGTGATGTCATTGTGGCTGTTCTTGATACGGGAATAAATTACAACCATCGGGACCTGAGCTCGAATATGTGGGGCGGCAGCACTCATCATGGGTATGATTTTATTGATGATGACAATGACCCCATGGATATGAACGGGCACGGAACTCATTGCGCGGGTATTATTGGCGCCAGCGGTAATGACAGCACGGGACTTGCAGGTGTATGCTGGAATGTTCAGCTTATGGCAGTCAGGGTTCTTGACGCAACAGGTTCCGGGACAACAGTTTCAATCGCATCGGGGATTGATTATGCTGTTGCCAATGGTGCTCATGTTATCAGTGCAAGTTTAGGCGGGGCCAGCGACTCGACAGTATCAGATTCAGTGAGCGACGCAGAGAGTGCCGGGGTGATTATCGTTGCCGCCGCAGGAAATGAAGCTACTCCAGATAATACATATTCCTATCCTGCTGCATATACTCATGACAATATCATTTCCGTTGCCGCGGTTGATCAGGACGGCAATCTGGCCGGTTTTTCCAATTATGGCACTACATGGGTGGATATTGCAGCTCCCGGTGTTAATATACTCAGTACATGGCCGGGCCAGCATGTAACCACGGAAGAGAATTTTTCCGACTGGAGAAAAGAGGCCGGCTGGGGAGTTGGAACCTATACATATACCGGTTCCTCCGGACCCATCGACCTGACCATGCTGACCAATCCGTCGCCTTTCGGGGACAGCAATACCTACGCGAATAACCTGTCAAGCGCGGCGTATAAAGTTTTTGATCTCGATGCTTACAACGCGTCAGTTGCTATTCTCTCGTTTTATATTGATTATGATATTGAAGAATACTATGATCATTTATATGCTCTCTATGGTCAGGGTGAGGGAAGACCGGAATATTATTATTATGATATTAATGGAACCAGTGGGGAGCTTCTGGGGTCCGGAGAAATTGATCTGGCGGGAGACCTTGGTCTTTCTCTGGCAAATAGTGCCAGCCTCGGATTTGCATTGCAAACAGACGGTTCAATGACTTATAATGGAGCAGGTATCGCATTGTTCCAGATAAAAAGGTTGTACCACAATACCACCGCCTGTCTCTATTCGAGCGGTACCTCAATGGCCACACCCCATGTGAGCGGAGTCGTAGCAATGTGTATACAGCGTTATATTAACCTGAACGGATCATATAATAAAGCAACTAACTATAGTGGTATTATAAACGATATATTAAGCGGGGCCGATACATACAGCAGTTTAAGTGGCTATGTCAACTCCAGCAGAATGCTTAACGCGAAAGGAGCAATTGATAACATTTAATAATTTCCATTATTTCTCAATTCGCTGTAATTTTTTCTTCGCTTTTGGAGGGTTTAATCTGTAAATACAGTTGGGTTCTATGTATTCGAATTTTCCGCTTTTTTTCGCTCTCTTTTGAAGGATTGCCGGGCCCGGATCTTTCTTTATTTTTAACTTATAGAGTCTTTTTTTTATTAATTTAATCTCAATTATTTCATAATCTTTAAAGGAGATTTCAATATCCTTTTTTTCCGCTGAATCGCGGAGCTTAACCAGGTATTCTCCTTTTACCCTGTTTTGCCGGCCCCTGAACCTGTTATTTTTATTACTGTTTTCGCTTATC
>JBNKTL010000012.1:0-98854 GCA_050298055.1 Spirochaetota bacterium | reverse complement strand
CACGAAATCAGGTGCGCAATCCAGACACGTTGCTGCATAACGCTTTTCGAAAAAAAGCTGCTGCCATTGCCTGACCATGCCGAGGAAACCGTTATTCAATATGGCAATGATAATCGGGAGCTTGTGCTGGACGGCAACCACAAGCTCCTGGATGTTCATCTGTATGGACCCATCCCCGGCTATATCAATAACTCTTTTGTCCGGTGCCGCAAGCTGGGCCCCTATTGCTGCGGGGAAACCGTATCCCATAGTTCCCAGGCCCCCCGATGAAATAAATGTCCGGGGTTTTGAGTACTTATAGAACTGCGCTGCCCACATCTGGTTCTGTCCCACTTCCGTGCAGATGATCGCCTCACCTTTCGTAAGCCTGTAGAGTTCTTCCACAACATGCTGAGGTTTAATTTTTCCTTTTGTTGTTTTATCATAGGTAAGGGGGTTGTTTTTTTTAAGCTCTTCAACTTCTTTCAGCCAGCCCTTGATATCAGGGGCCGCGACACACTTGTTGAGCTCTGTGAGAACTTTTCTGCAGTCTCCCACTATGGGAACATCAACCATGACATTCTTACTCACTGATGCGGGGTCGATATCGATATGAATGACCCTGGCGTTGGGAATGAAATGTGATATCTTGCCGGTAACCCTGTCATCAAACCGTGCTCCCACGGCGATAAGAAGGTCCGATTCGTGAACAGCATGGTTTGCATAGTATGTCCCGTGCATACCCAGCATCTCCAGTGAGAGTGGGTCCGTTTCAGGATAAATACCCAGTCCCAGAAGTGTGGTGGTAATCGGGATCTGTGTTTTTTTAACAAACTTTTTCAGCTCATTTGACGCATTGGAGATTATAACACCCCCCCCCGCGTAGATTACCGGTTTTTTTGAAGATGCAATGAGCTCACATGCCTTCTTAATCTGTACGGGATGCCCTTCATAAACCGGCTTGTATCCCCTGATCTTTACTTTCTCAGGGTATGAGAAATTGCATGTTGAATTGGATATGTCAACCGGGACATCAATAATAACAGGACCCGGACGGCCGGTTGTCGCGATATGGAATGCTTCCTTTATTATTCTCGCCAGGTCCTCGATATCCTGCACGAGGTAGTTGTGCTTAGTGATGGGCCTGGTTATCCCGGTTACATCAACTTCCTGAAAAGCATCGTTGCCGATCATCTCCCGTGAGACCTGGCCTGTAAATGCCACGATGGGCACCGAATCCATGTAAGCCGTTGCTATTCCTGTTATAAGGTTTGTTGCACCGGGCCCCGACGTGGCAATAACAACACCCGGTTTACCGGAAGCCCTGGCATACCCGTCAGCCGCATGAATGGCGCCCTGCTCATGTCTGCTGAGAATAAACTTGAAAGGAGCATTGAACAGGCTGTGGAATATGGGAATGACAACACCACCCGGGTATCCGAACATGAATTCCACATTCTCCTTTTTCAGGGATTCAACAATTATATCTGCTCCCTTGATCTTCAAATTCTCACTCTCCAGTATAAATTTCACTTTTTGTCAAGTTTTAGGGAGCGTAAAGTATTTATAAATGAAATATTTTGTCAATTTTTTTTCAATACATCTCATAAAAGCTTGAAGAGAAGAGCATGAGTTTTTAATCTGGTTATATACGTAAAAAGAGTATTCAGGATGATGAATTTTTATGCTGAGAAAATATTCAGAAGAAGTTTTTAAGAAAATCGTCTCCCAAAATCATATGGATAGCACCGAAGCAATTCCTCACTCAGATGTTCTGGGCAAGTTTGTTGAATCCAATATCGGGCTGGATTCAAACTTATTTAAAATGATAATTTCAATACTCAAGGATTCCCACAAAATCCTGATAATGCAGGTAACCAAGAAAGACCAGGACCGTGAAATAGAAGGCATCGAAGGTTATATCGATGCTGATATCACAACTATCAGAAACCTGAAGGCACTCTTTCAGAGGGTCCTTTCCGATATGTACGAAGAAGAATACCATAAGAGGATCCACCCCCATATGATAGTCCGTGAACTCTTCCCCATAATGGACAGGATAAACAGAACACCCCTTGGCAGCATAGCCAATAAAACCATAATGCTTGATGAATATGAAAAACTTTTACAGAAGGAATTCAACGAGTATACCGAGGACTGGAAGGCCAAAAAACTGGACCAGCTGCTGGAAAAGAACGAAAAGAGTTTTGCGGCAAAGATAAAGGAATCCAGCACCAGGGATAAGCAGCAGAAGAAAAATCTGAAAAAATCCCCGTCAAAGAGAGCGGTGGACTCCCCCGAAGCGGGCAACCTGGCAACAACATCCCTTGAGAAAGTCCTGCAGATATACGGTGTTGAATTTTTCCTGAGAATAAACCTCAGAAAATACAAATTCGACTATATTGCGGAAATTATAGAATCCAGAAAAATCAGAGGGAAAAACGACCTGAAGCTTCTGAAAAAATTAATACAAACTGTTAAGAACAATACCGATAGAGATCCTAAGTTGATAGATTATATGGATAAGATAAACAGGCTTGACAGGCTTGTTTCACGTTATATTAATATCAGCTGAAGGAACATTGAGAATTGTCAGTGAAAAGGGAATTGACAATTCACACGCAATCTGATAAAAAAAGGAACAGCTTCATAAATTAATTTGCTCTTATACGTACCCGGTATTAATATATGAAGTTCTGGACCTCTTAATGTTAAGGAATTATGAAAAAAATATCCGGTATAATAATTATTATCCTCCTGCTTCTCCTGTTTAAACCGCATAATTCTTCCGCAAGGGAATTTCTCAATACATACCTTCATATTAATTTTGCATTCATGTACAGCCTGACAGCATTTGGTAAAATCACCGATACCGAACATGACAGTTACAGCATACTTGACCCATCCAACAATGAGAGTGTCAGACCCGATCACCATGATGAAGCGTATGGGATTCTCTTAGACATAACGCCGCTGCCGGCACTGGTCCTGGGAATGGAGGAACACGCTATCAAGTTTGGAATAAGGCTCGGTTACAGGTTTCATACACTGCAACAGGAGATAGCACTGGAAAAGAGTACCTATGGAGGGGATCTCTTCACATTCAGGACGTTCATGTATGGCCCGGTGATCTACTATGCCCCGTCAATTGAGCCGTCAAAGATAAACAGAAACTATACCGCAAATAAAGGGCTCGTCTTCTACGCACTCTTTGGGAAACTGAGTAACGGTACCCTCACAGCCTTTCCTTCAAGAAGAGACTATGGAGCAGATCCGGTAACAATCGATTATGACACGAAAGTCACCGGGTATAAAATAGATATTGGAATAGGGGGGGAAGTCTCTATCTGCGGATCAGTCAATATTGGTCTTAACCTCTACTACTCGCGATTAATACTGAAAATGGATGACCCGGTATATAACACATCCGGCGATTCATTAATTTCCAATAATGTCAGCAGGGAAACGTCACTTAACGAAATATGCGCAGAGATCTACATGGGCATCCCCGTGCAGTACTGGTAGCCGGTAACAGACAGGCTCATGGTTACCAGGTGAAATGAAAAGTCTTTTGAAAAAATTATCGGAGATTCTTTTTTACAAATCCTCGCACAGGCTTCTCTTCCCCATAAAATCCTGAAAGGAAACTTTTTTTTCATAACACTTTACGTTTATATAATCCAGAAGCGGCGCAAATATACTCTTCTGTAAATATCCGGGAATTGTTGTTATGATACTTCCCTTACTTCCATCCAGAAAGATTATGTATGGAAGACCGGTTCCTTCGAGGACAAAAAAGAGGTCTTTTGCAGATATCCTCTTGTTGTTATATAAAATATTTTTCTCATTTCTATCAAGATTGAGACTTACCGGAATATAACTCTTATTGAGTCTTCTTATGACGCCCCGATCACTGAACGATTCATTGAGCATTTTCTTGCAGTATACGCAGAGTTCTGAATGAAAAAAAATAAGGAGGGGCTTTTTGCTTTCAGAGGAAATTCTGCTCCCCTTTTCGAATGAATACCACTTGATCTTCTCACCCGATTGAAGTGGATTAATAAAGACACCCATGAAAAGCAGCATAAATACTATCTTTCCTGATAAGACTTCACTTTTCCTCTTCATTAATTTTCGTCAACCTGTCTTATATGCATAATTTTCTGTTTTGAATGTATTTCTCAAAGGATACTTTCTTCTCATAACATCTTTTTCCAATATAGTCGAGAAGAGGGAGAAAAACGGTCTTTTCAACATATCCGGGAATTGCTGTAATAAGATTTCCCTCTTTATCCATAAAGATAACTGTGGGCAGACCCTTAACACCCATAATCCGTGAAAACTGATTTATACTCATTTTCTCGTTCCGGTAAGTGATCGTATCACTGTCCGGTTCATCGGTACGAAGCCTGACCCTGATATAGTTTTTATCCAGTTTTTTCTTCACATCACTGTTACTATAGGTCTCTTTCTCCATTTTTTTACAGAAAGTGCACCAGCTGGCAAAAAAATCTATCATGAGAGTTTTTCCTGATTTTTTTGCCATCTCCAGCCCGGCATTGAATGAATATTTCCCATTTACAGGTTTGGATGCTGTTTCTGTTTCTATCACGGGAGATTTTTTGTCTCCTGCATTTGATTCCTGTTCTCCCGGCTGGTTGTTACACGAAAGAACTGCCAGCAGCAGGACGAGAGAAAAATTAAATAATCTGATCATAATCGTTCCTTTCATTTAATAATAATGTATTACAGACTAACGATCCAGCTCTCTGATAAAAATCCACATATTGCTAAAATCAACAACATGTCCCTGCCGCCAGGAACATGCCAGTTAAGCTTTTCGTTATTTGCAAAATTGACCACTAAATATAATTATTCTGAGATATAGCTGAGAAGCTGAATTATAGATAAATCTAAAATACTTAAATATCATATTTTGTCAAGTCAATTTATCTTTTAAATACGTAAAATATAAAAAGATAAAGTTTCAATTCATTTTTTACCGGTCAACAACAAAAAAACTGGTAAGTATTTGTTATTATATAATAATATCCTTTTTATAATGAAATTTAGCAAATAAAAAAATATGACTGATATCTCCCCGCCGCCTTCGGCGGCGGAGAGATAATAATATTTTCATCCATATGCATATATTTCTCAATTCAGCGATACACTATCATACCCCTGCCAGAAAAGACCGCATGGGCAAATGTGTCAATTTTATTAAGAGTTATTATCTGCCATGAAAACAGGATTACAGTTTGCAACATACAGGGAAGCTGTTCCATTCCTCAACAATGAGGCTTTTGTTGCTGTTGAAGAAAAACCATTCCCCGTATACAAAAGAAACAGTCTCTATATCATAATATCGGGTATCGGCAAGGTCAACTCCGCAATAGCGGCCTCCTATGCTCTCTCTCAATACAAAACAGGACGAATGATAAACCTTGGTTCCGCGGGATCACTTGCAGATAACCATGCGGTTGGAGATGTCCTTCAGATAAACAAATCAGTGGAGTATGACAGCAGGAATATTGAAAATCCCCGTCACAGATATCTCACCCCTGATATACTGGAGAGTATTCCTTCGGCATCTCTGGTCACCAGTGATTCACCGGTTATCAGTCCTGATGAGAGAAAAAAAGTATCGGAATTCGGTTCCCTGGTGGATATGGAAGGGGCACCGTTTCTTCAGGCATGCAGGGTGTTCAATGCGGAAGCCTATTTGTTTAAGGTCGTCTCGGATACACCCGGAAATTCTGATTTAAACGAAATCATTGAGAATATCAGGAAAACAAGGGAAGTCCTTTACCGGTATATAGTTGAAAATTTACCCAACTTCGTACAATTATAAATATTCCCGTAATATTCAGGAAAGGTACCTGATTTTAAATTCACCTTCATCCATTATAGGGAAGAGATTGTCAAGCTTTGACAGATCAAAGAGCGCCGAGACATTTCCCACAATACCTGTAACAATAAACTCAACCTTCTCTTTCTCTGCAATTTTAAAAAGCTTAATGAAGAGGCCAAGTCCGGAAGAATCAATGCTGTTGAGTTTTTTGCAGTTAATGGATATGACCTCAGGTTTTTGAGCAATCTGCTCTTCATATGTATTCTCTATCTTTTCTATGTTATTGATATTTATATCTCCGCTCAGTGAGAGAACAATAACATTTCCATGTTGCTGCGGAATAACGTTAACCAATGTTCAGGGCCTCCATAAAATGTGTTCTTGGTACCTCAAAAAATTAAATTTTCTTCCTTATCAAAAGTCATTTATAGCGATTTCCTTATAATAAGGATGAGAAAACCATAATTTAATAAGTTGTATCAATGGATTTACCTAATAACCGGTACAATTGGATAACATATCAGAAAATTTTCAAGACAAATTTTGAATAATATCCAACTAAAAAAAAACTTGAATTTCTAAGACATAATTTAAGAATGAAGAGATATAAATTGGAGTAAAAGATGAGCAGGAAAAATGACAACCTTCGATTAATATCGGACACAATAAAAACTCTCTCAATGGATGCCGTTCAAAAGGCAAATTCCGGGCACCCGGGCCTTCCCATGGGATGCTCCGACATTGCCGCCGTATTATGGAGCAGGATAATCAGGTACAATTCGGACGACCACAGGTGGATCAACAGGGACAGGTTTATACTCTCCGCGGGACACGGTTCAATGCTCCTCTACTCTCTGCTTCACATGTCCGGATTCAATATCAGTATTGATGACATTAAGAATTTCAGGCAGCTTAACAGTAATACGCCGGGACATCCTGAGTTTGGTCACACCGATGGCGTTGAAACCACAACAGGTCCCCTGGGACAGGGATTTGCAAACGGGGTGGGGATGGCACTGGCAGGCAAACTCCTGGGAGAAGAGTTTCCGGAAGGAATTATTGATCACTACATCTACGGGCTTGTGAGCGACGGGGATATTATGGAAGGGATTTCTTCAGAAGCCGCATCCCTTGCAGGACACATGGGCCTTGGAAATATCATCTACATTTACGATTCCAACCATATCTCAATTGAGGGTGATACAGTCCTTTCTTTTTCCGAGGACACCACGGCAAGGTTCAGGGCCTGCAAGTGGGACGTACAGGAGGTAGACGGTCACAATTTTGATGAGATTGAAAAAGCGGTTTTAAATGCACAGAAAGTGACTGACAGGCCTTCAATCATTATCGCAGTAACACGCATTGCCAAGGGAAGTCCTCACAAGGAGGGAAGCGAATCATCACACGGTGCTCCTCTGGGGGAAGATGAAGTAAGAGCAACCAAAGAGAACATTGGCCGGGACCCCGAACTCACATTCCATGTCCCTCCCGGAGTATATGACATATTTAATGAAAGAAATACTCAGCTGAAAAAAGACTACACTGACTGGGAGAAGAAGTTCAGAGATACAATAAAAGGCGACCTTAAAAAGAAGTGGGACCTCTACTTTACGGCGCCGGATACCGATACCCTCAGGGAAAAACTGCCGGTCTTCGAGACAGGAAGTTCCCTGGCAACCAGGAGCAGCAGCGGAAAGGTCCTGGAAGTGCTTTTCAGTGAAATACCCGGCCTTGTGGGAGGCTCAGCGGACCTGGCACCCAGTAACAAGACCTTTGTGAAGGGGTTTTCTGAAAGCGGGAAAAACCGGGTTGGCCGCAATATGCATTTTGGCATCAGGGAACACGCCATGGGAGCAATACAGAACGGCATGGCATATTACGGAGGATTCATCCCCTTTTCGGCCACGTTCCTTGTCTTTACCGATTATATGAGACCGCCCATAAGACTTGCGGCACTCTCAAAGCTTCATACAATTTATGTGATGACCCACGACTCATTTCACGTGGGAGAGGACGGCCCCACACACCAGCCGGTTGAACATACTGCCGTTTTACGGGCAATACCGGGCCTTACCGTAATAAGACCGGCTGACGCGCCGGAAACCGGAGAAGCCTGGATCTCCGCCCTTGAACGGAAAGAAGGACCGGTTATGATGATGCTCACAAGGCAGGATGTTCCGGTGATAGACAGGATTGGAAAATCATCTGCCAGGGACCTTGCCCGGGGAGCATACATCATAAAGGAGACGGAAGGAGATCCGGATATAATAATCCTTGCATCGGGATCGGAGGTCCATATATCCATTGAAGCCGCTGATATGTTAAAAGAGAAGAATGTAAAGGCCCGGGTCGTATCATTTCCCTCCTGGGAACTCTTCGATATGCAGGATGACGCGTACAGGGATTTCATACTTCCTGCGGGTACGAAATATGCAGTAGTAGAAGCCGGGATCAAGATGGGCTGGGAGAAGTACGCGGGACGTAAAGCACTCTATCTCACCCTTGAACATTTCGGAGCATCAGCGCCGGGAGGCATGCTTGCGGAAAAGTTCGGGTTTACCGGCGAGAAAGTTGCTGATGCAATAAAAGATTTTCTTGGATAAGAAGCAGGTTCCTCATATAAGAAGAGAAGAACCTGGAGACGCTTACCAGGTTCGGCAAAAGCGAACTTATATCCGTTTCCGTTTTCTCCTTCTTTTATAAACAATCACAACAAGAAGCATTACTGTGAGAATCAGAACTGATACAGAGGGGCAGAGAACAAAATAAACAACCGGGAGAAGGATAATCCTGACAATGGATTTGAGGGACTCCCTCTCCCTTATAAATTCTGCTGCCGGGGGAGAATACCTGTAGTAGAGGCCAACCAGGAACCTGCCGGTCCTGTTCCCCATGAGAAACCTGTCACGGAATTTTCTTAAAACTTTAACTTCAAAGCTGTAAGCCGAGCCATAAGCCGCAGTTGCTATGAAACATTTATCGTCTTCTCCTGCTCCTGCAAGGTAGTCCGCAAAGGCATCCTCATCAATCTCAAGATCGAGTACTCCGTTTATTAATTCATAGCAGGTCCCGTCACAGTAATATTCGGAATAATTTTCAATACTGTCCCCGTCTACGGCCGTTAGAAGATTCCCCTTAACATTATAATCAACTGTTCCGGAATAATCTCCCAGGGGAAGTGTAAGAGATGCCGATGATCCGCTTATATAAATGGTCGTAAGAGGTGCCGGAGGATATTCAGGATCAATAGTACCGCTGTAGATATATACCGTCAATGTTACACCCGGTTTTTCCGTTACATTGATTGTGAGCCTGCCTTCGGAATAAGGCGTTTCAACACAATCTGGAGGTTTATACTCACAGGGATCATCATCGTCATCTTCATCAATACAGGAAAAAAGTACCAGGGTTGATGATAAGATGAGAGTTAAAATAATTCTCAGGATAATGGGTCTTTCACTCTTAACCATAAAATGATACTCACTGGTAACTATTCAGCTCTGTATAAAAAGAGACAACGGATAGTTACCCTTACAATTATATTTTTATATCAAAAGAGATAACTCCTCTGTGATCCGGGACATTGGGTATCCTCAAATACTCATATCCGGCTCTCACTACAAAAATATCGAAAAAACAGAGCATGAACCCCCCGCCGGCAAATGGGGCGGCCCCTTCTTCAGCTTCCCACTTTACACCTGCATAATCACTCCATGTGTACCCGATTCCTCCGTTAAGATAAAAACCGAGAAAATCATCATATGTGAAATGCTTTTCCAGACCGATTCCCAGAGCACTGCGATTTTCCTTTAACTGAAAGTAGTGATTGGAATCCCTTTCGACAAAAACAGTATTTTTATACGGCCTGAAATCATAGACAAGGATTAAATAGATATCATAGGGAGGAACAATATTAATACCGGTTTTAAATTTGAGAAAAACATCCTTTGTATTTGCTGATACGCCAATTGAAAATAAAAATAACTTTTCCCCGGTTAATTCTGTTTTTTTCTCTTCTTTCCGGTCATTTGTCTTCCGAACATCCCGGTTTTCCTCTTTTTTGGCTCCCGGAAGTGTATAGATATTTTCCCCGGCTGATAGATCCGCTATTGCACAGGAAAAAAGAGTTATTATCAAAACTGTCCCGATAAAACTTCTCCCGGCTGAAAATGACATTTTATTTCCCGTCTCTAAAAGCTGAAATCAAATGAAACCTGCCCCCAGTGGTTAGAGAGAGGAGAATTATAGACATACTGGTAACCGAGCCTCAGAGATAAGTTGTCAAACAGGTAGTAGAATATTCCTCCTCCCCCCAGCGGAGAATATCCGTCTGTGAAGTCAGTATTTATTCCCAGGTATTTATCGGATCGATACGCAAAACCTGCATTTATGTAAAGTCCAAAATCATAAGTAAGATACTGAAATTTATCAAGCCCGAATCCAATGATATTTCTTTCTTTCTCCGGCATGGTCTTTGATTCATTATCCGGAACATCTGTTTTATAGGGCCTGATATTGTAGAACAGGTTAAAAAAGACATTATGTTTTCTATTGACCTTAAAACCGAATTTTAAACCGGCCACTGTTTCATCCTGGTTCAGATTGCCGTTAAGGGAAACATAAAACCATTTTGATTTTTTTACAAACCGCCTGTCCACATCATCATTTACAGACTTTGCAAATTCTATTATATCATCATTACCATATGTATTTGAAAAAGGTATGACAAGTGCCGTAAGAATAACAAGTGAAAATGAAATATATCTGAAAATCTGCATAGCTCCCAACCGGTTTTTAAAATTATAAAATATTACTGCAATACAAATAATTAGCAGGCACTATTTAAATCAAGACTTTTTAATTCGTAAATTTCAGGCTTTTACACATTAAACCTGTAATGAACAATATCTCCGTCCACCACCATATAGTCCTTCCCATGGACATGAAACTTCCCGACTTTTTTCAGGGCCTCCTCGCTTCCGTGCTCCATAATGTCCTCATACTTCATGACCTCGGCCCGGATAAATCCCCTTTCTATATCAGAATGAATGGCACCCCCTGCTTCAGGTGCCAGGGCCCCGTTTCGGATGAGCCACTGCCTCACTTCGTCCTTGCCCACGGTAAAAAAGGAGATGAGTCCCAGGGTCTTCATGGAGAGCTGTGACAGCCTGTTAAGGGCCGGCTCGCTGATACCTGCGTCCTTCATAAACTCCTCTCTCTCCTCCGCGGAATCGAGCTCTGATATCTCGTATTCGAGCTTTGCGGAGACCTGCATGATATCGAGATCCAGGGAGCCGTATTTCCCCGAGAGTTCTTTCAGCAGGGCCGTATCGTCCGCGCTTTCATCTCCCACATTGAGTACCACCAGCATCTTCTTCCGGGTAAGGAACGGGTAGCTGGCAATGATCTTCTCCTCCTCGGGACTTGTTTCAAGGGTCCTGAGGTGCAGGTCTTTTTCCAGGTGTTCCCTGAATTTCTCAAGGAGTTTTACCTCTTCCTCTATCTCCTTATCACCCTTCTTTTTGCTCTGGGAACTCTTCTCAATTCTTTCCATCCTCTTTTCAATGAACAGCAGGTCGTGAAGGACCAGTTCCGCGTTTATCTCCTCCACATCCCTTGCGGGATTCACAGACCCCTTAACGTGATAGATCGATTCATCTTCAAAGGCCCGCACAACATGGCATATGGCGTCCACAAGGGCTATTTCACCGAGGATGTTCTCTTCTTTAAGGGTCGCGGCCTCGATCTTGGGAAAAAGGAGAAGATCAATCTTTGCCGGGACCTCCTTTTTCGGTTCAAAGAGTTTCACAAGATTATCAAACCTGATGTCCCTTATCTCTGCCTGTCCGGCAACGGTCTTGTGTGATTCATGCGCAGACAGTGAACTGTGATGGCTGGTAAGAAGTTCAAAAAGGCTCTTCTTCCCTGTCTGGGGCAGCCCGATAATTCCAAGTTTCATAGGATCTCCCGTTTTATTATATTGAACTATTAAATATAATATTTGCTACTCAGTAAAAAATATTAATAATGTCTCCCTGCCTTCAATGGCGAGGAGGCATCAGCCCATAGCCCCGGGTTTAAACCCGGGGCTATGAGAAATGATAAATTTCATCTTTTCTTAAAAGAGATTCTAATTTCTTATCAAATGTCCATACTTGAGAATGAGAATTTCGCGCTGTAAGCAGAATAACGCAATCGATTAAACCAATCCCCTTTGAAAACAATTTATTTTTAGATGAAAAAAAACCGGCCTCAATCCAGATATCATCATCATTTGATTTTGGGAGATTTTCCCAGTACAAAGAAATAATTTCTCGTTCTCTTTTGTTCCTGGCACCCTGAAGGAGTTCTCCGAATACACACTCAACAGCTAAAACCTGTTGATTTTCAAGTAAAAGATTTATCGTGGAATCATATGTTGGATTTTGTTTTAAAAACTCAATCCAGACAGAAGTATCTAGCACAATCATCTTTTTCGATTTAATGACCTGACTTTATCAGTTTTAAATCCATCTGAAAACTCCAGCGGATGAGATCTAATTTTATTATTAAGGGTCTTTATTCTTTTTAAAGAAATCCATTCACTTAAAGCTGTAATGAGGCTTTCCGTGAGATTCTTCCCCCCTGCTAACTGTTTAACTTCTTTAACTAAATTGTCCGGAATTAATGCTGTCACTTTCATATGATATAGTATACGATGTCATATCGTATTTGTCAAGAAAAAATATTAACTCATTACTCAAGCATAACATAATACAGGAGATTTTTCATAATGGGAAGAAAGAGAAAATGATTGGAGCTATTGCAGGGGATATAATCGGTTCTCCCTACGCAGCGGCCCTGTTCATGTCCAGGACGGGTTCCGGAAAAGAGGAGATAAAGAAATACATCGAGGATGAATACGGATACGACCTCTCAAGGAGAACAGATGATATCAGCATAATATATTTATTTGACATCCTGTAAATATATCAGATAATAAAAGAAATTGATACTATAAAGGAACAGGGAGACGAGCCATGAGTTCATAAAAAACAGTGCAGAGAATTGCAGGAGCAAATTAACAGAATAAAATAATCTTGACACTCTTACCACCCGGATATTCCTTGAATTATTGCAACTACTCAGCTATGCATAAGAATGGACATTTTAATGAAATAGAAGATAACTGATGTGTCCCCGCCGCCGACCGCAGCGGGGACACATTGTTGGTATTTTATTAAATACATTATTTTTAACCATAGGGCCGAGTAATTAAGAATTATCAATATAACAAAGTACCGGTTACAGATATGACTGCAAAAAGTGTACCCTTTAACAAAGATGAACTGGAACGGGTAATAGAAAAATATCCCACTCCTTTCCATATCTATGACGAGAAGGCAATAAAAGAGAATGCCCGAAAGCTTATGGACGCATTCAGCTGGGTTGACGGGTTTAAGGAATTTTTTGCCGTCAAGGCAACTCCGAATCCTTTTCTCCTGAAAATTCTGAACGGGCTTGGATTCGGAGCGGACTGCAGCTCCCTTGCAGAGCTTATCCTTGCGGAGAGGACAGGAGTTACAGGCGAGGAGATCATGTTCTCATCCAACGACACCCCTGCCGGGGAGTTCGTGAAAGCCAGGGAACTTGGCGCCATCATAAACCTTGACGATATATCGCATATCCCCTTTTTGGAAGAGACAGCAGGTCTTCCCGATATCCTTTCATTCAGGTATAACCCGGGTCCTCTCAGGGGCGGTAATGCCATCATTGGAGTCCCGGAAGAGGCCAAGTACGGTTTTACACGGGAACAGCTTTTCGAAGGATACAGGATTATAAAGGATAAAGGCGTCAGGAGGTTCGGCCTTCATACCATGATAGCCTCAAACGAGCTTGACCCCCAATACTTCATTGATACGGCCATCATGCTCTTCCAGTTGATCGCGGATATCTCCCGGGAGCTCAATATTAATTTTGAATTTGTGAATCTTGGCGGCGGCTTCGGAATCCCCTACAAACCTGAGGAAGAGCCCCTGGATATGGGATTCATCGGCAGAGGTATCGAAGAAGTATACAAACTTCACATTAAGAATGCCGGCCTTCATCCTCTTAAGATATACACCGAAAGCGGCAGGCTGATCACCGGTCCCTACGGCTACCTTGTGACAAAAGTCCTCCACAGAAAGAACACCTATAAGCGATACATAGGAGTGGATGCCAGCGCGGCCAATCTCATGAGGCCGGGACTCTACGGAGCGTATCATCACATAACAGTTATGGGCAAGGAGAATGAACCGGCTGACAGGATGTACGATGTAACCGGATCACTCTGCGAAAACAACGACAAGTTTGCCATCGACAGGGACCTTCCGGAAATAGAGATCGGCGATACACTTGTTATCCATGACACGGGGGCCCACGGTCACGCAATGGGTTACAACTATAACGGAAAGCTCCGGTCCGCGGAACTTCTTCTCAAAGAGGACGGTTCCGTAGAGGAGATAAGGAGGGCCGAAACCGTGGATGACTACTTTACGACCCTTGACTTTTCAAAGCTCTGATTATCAGGCAAATCCCCCTACTCACTGTTTTCCCTTTGAAGGTATTCCTGTATCTTGTTCTTTATGTATGACGGCATCTTGATCCCTATTGTCTTAAGCCTGGCCTCATACTTTTCAAAGGACTTGGTATGCTGACTGGTGGTGACAAATATTCTGAAGTAGGACCTGATGCTTCCTTCAAGCTCTTTCCGGAACTCGATATTTTTATTCAGCAGGTCTTCAATGGGGGCAATGACCTTGTAGTTCACAGGGCGGCAGATTGACCTGTATGCCACGAAACGCTGGGTTGTTTCACACTCGTAGTCTTCCATTGTAACACTGGACCTGACCACATCGAGATCAATACAGTCAACAATTTCAAACCTGTACCTCCCTGCCAGGCTCTCTTCAATCTGTTTCTTCACATCGCGGAAGTGGGGACACTGCTCCAGGAGGTCGGGACACTCCATGCGGCAGCTTGTATAGAGGACAACATCGATGTCCGAGCTCTTCTGGGAGATACCCAGGTTAACGGAACCGGCAATATCAAGGGCAACATCAACCAGCCTGTTGTTCAAGAGTTCCATGGCGGCTTCAAGTTCTTTCACCCTCTCCTCGGTCTCCTGGGTCTGGAATGTTCTGAAGAAGCTCTTGATATCGTTAAAAAGTTCAATCTCAGGAATGTGGGAATACTTTTGCACCTTGAGGTCATAGTTCTCTCCCCTCTTGTGGGCGGAATACCTCTCGATATCCTTAACATCCTCAATCCACTCATCACCCTTTTGAGAGTATTCTGCCAGTTCGAATATCCTCTCATTTGCAAGCTTCTTGTAAAGTATCTTTTCCGGTCCCTGCTCACTCATCTCTATCTCAAAGAAATATCCCCCCTCGGTAACATCCACATTTGTAGAGGTGATATCACCGAAATTCGAAGGATTAAGATAGACCGTGTCCTCTATAAAGCGAAGTCCCCAGTCGTTGTGCATATGTCCGCTGAGACAGAGCTTCACCGGGTTATTATCACAGAATGTTCTGAGTGCCGGCGAACCGGACGTCCCCCTCACAATATGCCTGTCCATGACACCGTGGGCCGGCTGGTGGGTGACAATGATATCGGGCTTGATGGCCTTGAAGAATATATACATTTCATTTTTTTTATCGTTGGTGCCGATGCCCGCGTTATAGTTGATAATATACTTTTCGGGAATGCCCATGGTCCAGACATCCGCGCCTCCGTACCCGGCAATTTTGAATCCGCCGATATCATGCCATCTCAGGTGCAGGTCCCTCTCATGAAGGGAGGTGAACTTAAGGTCCATGTCGTAATTTCCGGGAAGGGAGTATATCTGCGACGATGTCTTTGTGAGGAAGATATTTTCAAGGACCTTGTACTTCTGCTGCATGACCCGCCTGGCCCGTATGGTATACTGCTGGTATTTGCTCCCCATATTCTGAAGGTAGTCCGGGGTATCGGGGATCTCAAGGAGCTTGTCCACAAAATCCTCAATGATCATCTCCTCCATGTCCATGTTCCTTCTCATTCCGGTAAAGTACGACTGGAGGTCGTGATAGTGGATTGCCGATTCAATGCTGTAAAAGGGAATATCAATAAGGTCCCCGGTGATGATGTATACATCGGCAATTGTTTCAAGAAGCAGGGCCATAACCTGGTTAAAGGCCCCGTGAATATCTGTGAGATATATAATCTTCATATATTATCTGCTCTGTCCCTGTTTTATGATTTCCTAATAAGGCCCCTTATTTATGTCAATTTGTTTTATTCAGGTCAACCGGGGGGTCAGAGCACCTTTTTACAAACAGTTCTCCACCTCTCCGGAGCAAGTTGAGTCTAAACCGGGGGGGCAGAGCCCGGTTTTCCCTTCGCTCCCAATTTACTCAGAGCAAGATCAGAATAAACGGGTAAATCGAATAATCCGGGGTCAGAGCATAAAATACTTGTCTCCTTCTCACAATTATCATATAAATTGTATCATGAACGAGCAAGAACTGATAAAGGAACTGAAATCCCTGAAAAACAGCGATCAGGCAAAAATCCTTGCCCGGTTTTTCAAAACCGGAAAGGGGGAATACGGGGAAGGAGATAAATTCCTGGGTCTGAAGGTCCCGGTAATAAGAAAATATGCAAAAAAATACGTTTCTCTGAATTTTCAACAGGTACAGCTACTTCTGGATAATGAATTCCATGAAATTCGCTTATGCGGTGCAATAATCCTTACATATAAATACGAAAAGTCAGGTGATATTGAAAAAAAAAGGATATTTGATTTCTATATAAAAAACAGTAAAAAGATGAATAACTGGGACCTTGTTGACCTTACGGCGCCAAAAATATCAGGCCCCTACCTCTTTGACAAAGACAGGTCAATTCTCAATAAATTTGTTAAGTCAAAGAATCTCTGGGAACGGCGCATTGCTGTCATGTCCACCTTCTCCTTTATCAGGCAAAACGACTTTGAGGATTGTCTCAAGTTCTGCGAGATCCTTCTTTCTGACAGGCACGACCTTATTCATAAGGCCTGCGGCTGGATGCTCAGGGAGATCGGGAAAAGGGATGAAAGGGTCCTTACGGATTTCCTTGAGAAGCATATTCGTAATATTCCCCGGACTGAGCTGAGGTATGCCATTGAAAAGCTTGATGAAAAGAAGAGGAAATACTATCTTAAACTGTAGATACAGGGGACAGAGCACTGAAATTATCTATTTGTTTCTACATTTTTTCGTATAGATTTGTATTACCCTGAAGTATTTCAAAATCAGTAATTATGTAAACTGTTCCTCAGCCAATACCAAGCATTTTTTCCACTTTAAATTTCAGACTAATTATCTTTTGATTTTCGTCCATCAAATTTTGCTTTTTTTGATTTTTAGCAGTTGAATTACAAAACAGAAAAGAACTCATAATGAGCAGATAGAAAATTTTCATTGTGATTTTATTTTCAGTATAATAATATACCATTTCTCTGTTCTAACAGTCCATTTTTTAAACCAGTAAATAACTTTTTTTCTGGAAAGTTCTCCACACAAAACCGTTTCAAAACACAAAAAGTCTTAAAAAAGAATAAAGCAATGTCCCCGCAAGGTCCTTCCCTAACTGAAAAGTGATGCACTGAGTTACAACATGTCTTTAAATATTTATCCTATAAATTTATCTATTTCATATTATCAGGCAGTTTATCCAAATCTTTAAGCTGATACATTAACTTATCACTTTCCTTTTTGTATGATAAAAATTTAATTTTATCCGCTTCAAGTTTAACTTTAAAATTTTTCGATTTCGTATATTTTCTTCCATCACTGAAATAAACCCCACCGAGAAGATAAATACCGGGTTTAAGATAGAAGATTGATTTTTCATATAATTTAATATCAATAGACTTTCCATTTATAGTCTTTATATTTAAATTCCTATCAACAATAAATGTCGATCTTTTTTCAGGTATAATTGATCTGTTTTTCTGCCGATATTCAGCAAAATATTTTTTAAAATTATTATTATCAATCATCTTACTGATTAAATCCTGAACCGCCTTAACAAAGTAGTAGGATGAATTTTCACATGCTTGAATACCATTAAATGCGGAAGGGAAGTTATATGTGGATTTAATATTAAATTTTTCTTTACCATTTATATATATGTCTACATCTAAATCCCACTTCGCTTTGCCTACCATAAGAGGAGTATCAAGTTTTATGGCATTAATATTCCCCTTTATTTCAATATTAGCTTTATAAGAATATATACCTCCCAACTGGAATTCATTGATCATTGAGTTTCTCAAATATTCCTGAAATGTTAAATTATCAGGAACTTTTAATGTTGCCGCTCTACAACCAAATTTTTTATTGTCTTTTAAATTTGAAGTAAAATTACCCACTTTTATCTTATAATTATATTTTGAATATTCATCCATCTTGTTCAGATTGTCATTTGGAATACTGTACGAATTAATTGACAAGGATGAACAACCTGTTATGATAAATGCAGATATTACTAGTGCTAATAAAAGTACTCTTTTTTTCATCTTACTCTCCATTCTTTTTAATATTTGGTCCAGGTTTCACTTTCAATCCCTGGTCCAATTGTGCCTTCACCTCTATTATCGTCTCCTCCGTCTCCATTGCAACTTATGAATACAGTAGCGGACAGGATCAAAGCAAATGTTGAATAAACAAACTTTTCATCAATGATTGTTATTTTTTTTCCAGGAAAGTTCTCAACACAAAGACAAGTTCAAAATACCAAAAGCCTTAAAAAAAGAAGAAAGTCCCTAACAAACAGGACGTTTCCCTCTTGGCACAGCGGCAGGAAGTCACGATAAAGCCGACGCCCCCCCGTAAGGCCTTTTTCATACTGAAAAGTCCTTCTTCAGAGCTTGTCTTTAAAATTTTTTTGACACATCGCCCGGAAACATCACGTTTATATATATACATAAAAATTTAACCATCGGCAAGATACAACAACGAGTATTTGTTCAGTTTTGTAATGAACGCTACGTGAGATGTAATGAACGACATCTAAAAACCGGTTCCTGGTTAAAAATCCAGCTGCTCAGAGTAAATTTCAGGGGTCAGAGCACTATTTGCAGGCAATTATCCGCCAGCTCAGAGCAAACTCAGGGCAAACAACAGGGTCAGAGCATTAATTTTATGTGAAAACGTAATTAATTTAATAAATAAAATAAAAAAATTACCATTTCCACTTGACAAATATTCATATTATATTACTATATCAATATATCTTGATATAGTAATATAATATGAATCCCATTAAATACTTCAAAGCACTATCCGATGAGACCCGGCTCCGCCTCCTGAACCTGCTGGTTCACCATGAACTCAGCGTCAATGAAATAACCGAAATACTCAACATGGGCCAGTCACGGATTTCCCGTCACCTGAAGATACTTACCGACTGCGGCCTTCTTGTCTCCAGGAGGGACGGGCTCTGGGTCTTCTACTCCGCCTCAAAAGAGGGTCCCGGAAGAGAATTCACCCTTTCCATATCAGGATTCCTGAAAAACGATTACGATCTGAAGATCGACCTGAGCAGAATGGAATGGATAATCGAAGAAAGAAGAAAGGAAAAGAAGGAATTCTTTGACTCCATCGCCGACCGGTGGGATAAAATGAAAAAGGAGATCCTGGGAAACCTTGACATTACCGCGGAGATCCTTTCCCGGATAGAGAACAGGGAATCAGCTGTTGACCTGGGATGCGGGACGGGAGAACTGCTGCTTGAGCTCTCCCGCAAGGCAGATAAAGTCATCGGGATAGACCAGTCTCCCAAAATGCTTGAAGAAGTCAAAACACGCTTCAACAAAAACGGGAACAACCTGGACCTGAGGATAGGAACAATCGAACAGCTGCCGGTAAAGGATGAGGAGACCGATCTTGCCGTCCTGAATATGGTCCTGCATCATCTCACCTCCCCCTTCAACGGAATAGCCGAAACCAACAGGATACTGAAATACAATTCGCCGCTCATCATTGTTGACCTGGAAAAGCACAGTAACGAAGAGATGCGGACCTTATACGGCCACCGATGGCTTGGATTTTCAAAGCTTGAGATTGAAAGCTGGCTCAAAAAAGCCGGATTCACAATAAAGGAAACAGCAGAATACAGTGTAAACCGGAACATGAAGGTCTGCCTCTACTCTGCCGTTAAGGAAAAAAATATCAGCAATTTAAACCAGATCAATATCAAGGAGATTTACAATGAACACGCAGATGAAGAACGGAGTTATGGAGCTTGACCCGGAGCTTTCCAACAGGGTTGCCGATCCGTCACTGGCATCCTGGGGCCGCAAGGAGATAATCCTGGCCGAGGCGGAAATGCCGGGACTTATGTCCGTGAGAAAAAAATATGCCGCCGAGAAACCCCTCAAGGGACTCAAAATCATGGGGAGCCTCCACATGACAATACAGACAGCGGTCCTTATCGAAACACTGCATGAGCTTGGCGCCGATATCAGGTGGGCATCATGCAACATTTTTTCAACACAGGACCATGCCGCGGCCGCAATCGCGGAAGCGGGAACAGCGGCTGTTTTCGCCTGGAAGGGTGAGACACTGGAGGAGTACTGGTGGTGCACCGAACAGGCCCTCACCTGGCCCGACGGTTCGGGACCGGACCTGATTGTCGATGACGGGGGAGATGCTACCCTCTTTATCCACCACGGGGTAAAGGCTGAGAAGGATCCCGCTATCCTGGATGAAAAAACCGACAACCATGAATTCCGGATAATCATAAGCAGGCTGAAGGAATCCCTGAACAGGGACAAAAACCACTGGACTGAGGCTTCCAAAAAGATCAGGGGAGTCTCCGAGGAGACAACTACCGGTGTTCACAGGCTCTACCAGATGGAAAAGAACGGCGAGCTTCTCTTCCCCGCAATAAACGTCAATGACTCAGTGACCAAGTCCAAGTTCGACAACCTCTACGGCTGCCGGGAGTCCCTGGCCGACGGAATCAAGAGGGCAACGGATATCATGGTAGCAGGGAAGATCGTCGTTGTGTGCGGATACGGAGATGTGGGCAAGGGATGCGCACAGTCCATGAGAGGTTTCGGCGCAAGGGTCCTCGTGACCGAGATAGATCCCATATGCGCCCTGCAGGCGGCAATGGAAGGCTACGAGGTTACCACCCTGGAAGATGCCGTAGCAGAGGGGGATATCTTCGTTACCACAACCGGGAACAAGGATGTCATTCGCGGTGAACACATGGAGAAGATGAAGAACGATGCCATTGTATGCAATATCGGCCATTTCGACAACGAGATAGACATGAGATATCTTGAAAGCACACCCGAATGCAAAAAGGAGAACATCAAGCCCCAGGTTGACAAATGGACAGTCACATCAGGCAGGTCAATCATCATACTTGCCGAGGGCAGGCTTGTAAACCTCGGATGCGCAACAGGACACCCAAGTTTTGTCATGAGCAACAGCTTTACAAACCAGACACTTGCCCAGATCGAGCTGGCGCAGAAGAACTACGAAGTCGGCGTATACACACTGCCCAAGGTCCTGGACGAGGAAGTGGCACGGCTTCACCTGGAGAAACTGGGTGTGAAACTCACACGCCTGACACAGGAACAGGCGGATTACATAGGCGTTTCTGTTGACGGCCCCTTTAAACCGGACACCTACAGGTATTAAACAGGAACATATTATTTCATTAAAAAAATGCCCGAAAGGGCATTTTTTTTACATAAACACAGGATAAAAGTGTTTTACATTGTGCGGACAACCGGATGAAATGATTAATATAATGAAAGCAACCGGTAGAGTTCTTACACTCTGTATTTTATCTTTAATATATTTGCCCCTTACTCTCTTTGCCGATATGATCTATTTGAAAGACGGCAGGAAAATCAGTGCGGGAAAATACGAAATTATAAATAACCGTCTCATCATTAAAGAAAAGAAAAACGGTTCTCAAACAGAAATTCCCCTTGAGAATGTCGTAAAGATAACCGCGAAAGACCGCTCCACATTGAACTTTTATCAAAAAGGCACCGCCGCCAAAACAACCTTACCGGATAACGAAAAGAATGATGAGTTAACTCTTATTTGGAACAAAGAGACCGAAGGGCTAATAACACCTTTCCCTTTTTCACTGAACTATACCTATTCTTCAGGAGAGACAACTGTAAATATCTACAATGAGAATCAAGATAAAGTTGCCAATGGAGAAGCGCTCTATACGGAAAACAGGTTCAGCATATCAACCGTGGGATTCGGAACGTCTTTCTTTATTTCTCCCGAACTGGGCTTTTTTCAGAGAACAATTGATGTCCGGGACTTTTCGGAGAAATCACATGTTTCCGACGACAACATCATCCCGGGAATTATCACCGATCCCCTTACCGGGGAGGAGATCCCCCGGGAAAGGGTCTATTCCCTTGAGTATGAAGCGGAATTCAACACCTTTTTCCTGGACCTGAAAGCAGGCTTCCGGTTTGCCGCCGCAAAAAGCTGGCTTATCTGGAGTATCGACATGTCCGTATTCGGCAACCTGGCAGAATACAGAGAGACAAAGTTCAGGTTCAACCTGTCTGAAACAACCGAAGAGTTTTCAGAACCGTTCAGTTTTTCATACCTCGGCTCATACGGTCTGGGGATCGGGACCGGGCTCTATTTCACAAAGATAAGAACGGGAATCAGTTTAAGTTATGACTACCGGGTCCTCAGAAAATACAATCTCCCGGAAGAGATCAGGTTCAAACAGTCATACTACGATAACGAGTATAATACAACACGTACACGGGAGATAAAAGCGGAATATTCAGATATTACCGCTAAAATAATTGTACTCAGGGTATACTTTATCTTATGATATATCTGAAGTTTACCATAGACTCTTCAGAGCAGGTATTCGCAGGGAGGGAGATATTATGAGAAGAAAAGAGGCCTTGCTGATATTTCTTGTTGTTTTGACTCTTTCGTGCGGAGCAGCGGAAGAGGAACCATCGGAACCGGGGTCAGGCATCTGTCTTCCCGAAGAACCGATGACAATAACAAATTCTTCCGAATATAGCATCAACCACCTTTATGTTCACGATACAGTGGATTACTTTACAGACGCATCAAAAGTTGAAATCGGAACAAACATGGCAACAGGTACAGACGTGACCATACCGGTCCTCTACGGAGACTCACACTATTTTACAATTGTCAGATATATCTTTTCAACATCAACAATTGAAATTGCCATAACCACGGCATACCCCGTTGAAATAGAAGAATGCTATACCTACACATTACACCTGCTTGAAGAGGAATTTTCCATTGAAAAAGAAGGAAATTTCGCGAAATAACTTCTGAAATTTTTAACGGGAAAGTCTTCCTACTCCTTTTTCATCAGGACCTTCCCTTCATCGCCGATTATTTCAAGCGTGGGCGACTTGGGAGGAAGGTTCTTTTCAGACTTAACCTTTTTGACTTTATTTATTACCGGGTGTTCCACGGAGGAATTTTTTCGTCTTACGGTTTTTCTCTTCCCGTAAGTCCCGGTCCCTGTTTTTTTACGGAGTCCGCTCCCTTCACGAGATCCGTTGGAATCCTCTCCTCCTTCAGGTGTCATGCCGGGTCCCCTTTCGGAAGATCCCGTTGAGGACTTTCCCGGTATATCGCTATCTCCATTTTTGCCGCCTGTACTGACTCCCCCGGAGTTACAGATAAAAAGGGAAATAAGGATAACAATCAACAGGAACAGCAGTCCCACAAAGACATTCCTCTTTATTCTTCTGTACCTGTAGTACTTATATTCGTTTCCCGACATGCCTGCTAACCTTTTTAATATAAATATTAAATTCTCACAATACTAAGATTGAGAAGCGATAAAATTTTTGCAATAATTTTTTAAAAGATATTGACAACTCTTACTATTCTCATAAAGCTTGTCATTTAAGTTTTAGAGAATTTAATAAAAGACCGACACTATTACAGAGACATCAGGATAAAGGGAGACAGATGAATTTTAGATACCAGGTGAACCTTCTGCTTAGCCTACTCCTTCTTCTTGGCAACGCCACGAACGATTCGTGATGTCTTTTTGAATAAGCAATTTTGCAGGGCCGTCACGAAGAAAAAGTGACGGCCTTTTTTATTTACAGGGAACAGAAAGGAACCTCTTAACATTAACATGAGAGGCTTCAATAAAAAAAAGGAAGGTAAGCAAAATGACAAAGAAAGACAACCTGATTATTTTTGACACAACACTGAGAGACGGAGAACAGTCACCCGGTTTCAGCATGAATATAGAGGAGAAACTCCTCATTGCCGACCAGCTCGAGAGGCTCAAAGTTGATGTAATTGAAGCCGGTTTCCCCATAACCTCCGACGGCGACTTCGAAGCAGTCCAGAGGATATCGGAAAGGGCAAAGCATGCCCAGGTTGCCGGACTTGCACGGACCCATGAAAAGGACATCGATGTTGCATGGAAGGCTTTAAAGGGCGCGAAAAAACCGAGAATCCACACCTTTATCTCCAGCTCGGATATCCATATCAAGTACCAGTTGAAGAAAACACGGGATGAGGTATTAAAGGCAGCTGTTAATGCCGTAAAAAAATCAAAGTCATATACTGACAATGTTGAATTCTCTCCCATGGATGCAACAAGGAGCGACCTCGGATACCTCACGGAGATAGTGCACGCGGTCATTGAAGCAGGTGCCACTACGGTAAACATACCGGACACAGTGGGCTATACGATACCAACAGAGTTTTTCAAAATCATCAAACACCTCTTCGACAACGTAAGCAACATTAACAGCGCAATAATCTCCGTGCACTGCCACAACGACCTGGGGCTTGCCGTCGCCAATTCACTGGCGGCAATTGAAGCCGGCGCACGACAGATTGAATGTACCATAAATGGTATCGGTGAACGGGCGGGAAACACCTCCATGGAAGAGATCGTTATGGCTGTCAAGACTCGGAACGACATGTACAAAATCGGATCAAAAATCAATACAAAGCAGATAATGTCAGCCAGCAAGCTTCTCACAAGAATAACCGGGATCTCTGTTCAGCCCAACAAAGCCATTGTGGGAGACAACGCGTTTGCCCATGAATCCGGGATACACCAGGACGGTGTCTTGAAACATTCCATGACTTACGAGATCATGAAACCGGAAGATGTGGGTATCAGTAAATCGAAGCTTGTTCTCGGGAAACACTCGGGCAGGCATGCAGTTGTTGAAAGGCTCAGGGACCTGGGATTTAAGCTGAAAAAGGACGAGCTTGACCGGTTCTTCAAGTACTTTAAGGACCTGGCAGACAGGAAAAAACAGGTCTTTGACGAAGACCTGGTAGCACTCCTTGGTGAAGCCATGTTTAAGGAAGAGAACAAGAGGAGATTCAAGGTGGAGAATGTCCAGATATCAACCGGGATGTTCTCGCCACCCATGGCCATGGTAACCCTGAAGGACCACTATAACGACAACCGGGAAACCTTTGAGGTGGAGCATGGAAATGGCGGTGTGGACGCGGGAATTAAGGCGGTAAAAAAAATTACCGGTTCCGAATCAGTCATTACCGCCTTCACCCTTGCCGCCATAACAGGCGGTTCCGATGCACTCTGCGAAGTTTCGGTCACAGTTACCGAAAAAGTCAGGGGAAAGGAGATCAGGGTGATAGGGACGGGTATCAGCATCGATATCTCAATTGCCGGCATATTCTCCTATGTTGACGCCCTGAACAGGCTTGAATATATGAAAAAGGTCGGGGGTAAAGGTCCCACAGAGAAGGTCTATCCGTAAAAGACTCAGAGAAAGGCGCGGATCTAATCCGCGCTTTTTTTTGTCACAAGAACCCCTCATAAATCTGCGATTATATCGAAGATCACTTTTACAATTACATTAAGATGCAAAAATGAGTGAATAAATCATATACATTCCCAATTTTATGCGCATTAATAATATCAGATATACGATTTTTTTACACTTTTACTTGCCAAAATCTGTATATTATTTACTATTAACCCTATAGGTTTAAGGAGGTTTTATTTACAAAAGAATTAATATAAAAATACAAAATATTTAACAGCACAAAAAATAAAAAAAAATTTGGAGTAACTCGGATGGTAAAAAAATATATTATTCCAACAATAATTTTGTCTGCTGCTGTAGCGATAATCGGTTGTAGTAAGGTCAGGAAAAATCTGGATACAACTGATGCAGGCTGTGCGGCCGGTGAATGTCATCAATCGACATCTCTGAAAGAAGTCTATCCCTCAAACGACGCAAGACATGTTGTCCATGTCCGGAAAAAGGGGTATGAGTGCAAGGTCTGTCATAATTCATATGGCAATGTAGCCCTTCATAAAAACGGGACAAAGGATTCCAGCAGTAACAATAAACTTATAATATTCTTTGATAAAAATCAGAATCCCAACGGAAGCTTTGACGTATCCACAAAGACCTGCCGGAATATGGCATGTCACGGGTCTATTGCCTGGGATGCCCCGGCTGCAGAAACCTGTACGACTATCTGCCACTACTCCGATAATGATCTGAACAGCCCGGACCCAATGACCGGCAGCGGACACCGGGCCCACATTACAGACGGGGGAAAAGTCTGCACCGACTGCCACTATGGCTATACCGATACATCCACCCATGCCGACGGAACCGTTGATTCCGGGAATACTTCAGTTATTTTTAACCCATCAACAAACCCGGAGGGATCATATACTCCCGGTACACAGGGTGGAACCTGTGTCTCTACAACCTGTCATGGAAACGGGAAACCCGGCTTTAACAGCAATACGACACCTGAATTTAACAGCAATACCGGTGTAAGCTGCGCGTCAAATCCCTGCCACGGAAACGCCGCTGATGGAGACGGAAACCCTGCGAATTCAGGAGACCCGACCCACGGGAGTCATCTCAACATGCTCATAGCGGCAGGTTATGCCAATGAGGCTGCGGCATGCAGTGCATGTCACGGCAGTTCTACCAGCGGATCATCAACACACGCAAACGGAGAGATCAATATAACTTTTAATTATCCCCGGGGGTCCCTGGGCACCGCCGAGGGGGGGTCTTTCGATCCTTCCACGGGACAATACAATGACATAATATGTTCAGATACATACTGCCATGGAAACTTCACGGGGGGGAACAACACGGCTATCGCCTGGAGCGGTACTGCAATATGCGGCTCATGCCACCCGGCAAACGGAACAGATCCCACATCGGTAAAGCATACGAAGCACCTGGCTCAATACCCGGACCAGTGCGGTTACTGCCACAGCGGATATACAAACGCTTCAGCACCTGTAGATCATGTTAATTTCACGAAGGATGTTACTTTCGGATATTCTCATCCGGCTAATACCAACGGATCGCCGTCTTTTGACAACGCATCGAAAACCTGTACCAACGTTTACTGCCACGGAAACTTCCCCCGGGTAACATACAACGGTACGTCAAACACAAATCCGGGAAACGCGTTCAGCCCCACCTGGCAGGATTCATCAACTTCCGCCTGCGGTTCATGTCACGGGAGTCCGACCAATAACTACTCGTCCAAAACACACGGGAAACACACATCCTCATCGGCAACCTATTTCGGCAATGCCAATTCCATCGAAAGCTGTGACGCCTGCCATAACTACGGGACCGATACCAATACGGGTTTTACCTCAACCAGCACACAGGGTTCCTACGGGACTATCCGCCATGCGAATTTCTCTATCGATAACAGCGGAGTAAATGCAGATGTGAATTTCAAGACTTCGAATACTGACCTGGCATCCAAAACAGGTGATATTGTTTCCGGCAGCACAGCCTGGGCCTCCGGGACCCGGACATGTACAAATTCATGGTGTCACGGGAACTTCTCGGGAACACTAGCAGGAAATAACTCAACACCGGACTGGCTTGACAGCACAACTGCCCAATGCGGGGACTGCCATACCGCTACTCCCGGAACATCCGGGGCCCATGCGACTCACACATCGGGGCCCTATTCCTATTCCTGTGACAGGTGTCATTCCGGGGGATTTTCCGGTCATGTAAACGGTATTATCGGCGCAGAAGATGTGAGTGTGGTTTTTGACAGCCTCAATCCCAGCGGAAGTTATAATACGGGGACCAAACAGTGCACCAATCTCTACTGTCACGGGAACTCAACGGGAGGTAACGACTGGGGGAGATTCTATGGTTCATCCTCTGCCGGGAATAACGACCCTAAATGGACTCTGGCTGCGGGAGGAGGTCCCGGATCGGTCACCTGCGGTAACTGTCACGACGCGACGTCGGCATCAATGACAACGGGAGCACACAGGAAACATATTTCCGGCAGTGAAAATTACAGCTACAGCTGTTCAAAATGCCACGATGAAACGGTCGAGTCCGATAATACCACCTTAAAAGCGGGACACGCAGACGGGATGCTGACAGTTGTTCCGGATACATGGAACCCCAGCGGCGTCTATACATCTTTGGAAATGACCTGTACCAGCTTCTACTGCCACGGTAACTTTACCGGCGGAACAACAGGTAATGCCGGGGACTGGAACAATACCACCGGAGGCGCCTGCGGTGACTGTCACGACCTGGCGCCTCAGAACTCCAGCTACGGGAGCCACGACAGGCATACCGATTCCCTTGCGGGGACAGGATACGGTTTCGACTGTTCAAAGTGTCATAACGGAGAAGCGTCCGGTACCGAGAACGGCGGGGTCTTACTGGTGAGCATCGCAAACCACGCAAACAACCAGAGGGATATATCCTTCGACGGAAATGCGGACCAGGGACCGGGGACGGCAAACTACAACACTTCGACCAAGGACTGCACAAACACCTACTGTCACGGTGACTTCAACGGCGGCCTCAATGCTACGGCCAACTGGAATGCCGGAACAGGAGGCGCCTGCGGTGACTGTCACGACAATGCACCGACAAATGCCGCCTACGGCTCCCATGACAGGCATACGGATTCAACTTCCGGAAACTACAGCTATAACTGCAACCTCTGTCACAACGGGGTAGCCGACGGTACCGAGGGAAGCGTATCATTTAACACATCATACAGGACATACCATGTTAACTTTTCACCGACCCTGAACTTTTCGGGACTGGCCGGCCAGTATACCGGCGTGACACCCTCCTACACGGCAAATGTCTGTTCAAATACATACTGCCACGGAGACTTTGGAAGCGGGAACACTTCATGGCCCGAAGGGAACACCGGTAATAACCCCAACTGGATAACCGGGACTGGTGGATCATGCGGCGACTGTCATGGAGAGGGGAATAACGCAGGCCTTGGAATTCCCACGGCAGATACCTGGAATAGTGACAGCCATTCAAAACACTCCGGACTTTATACGGAAAATGGTTATGAATATCCCTGCGGGTTCTGTCACAACGGCGTTTATGACGGGACCTTGTCAACCGGTGACGGTCTCGGGGGAGCATATGAAACCGGGACAAAAAAACCCAATACAACCCTTCACGCCAACGGAACGCGTAACTTTGCATTCTACAAGTCATTTACCGGAGCATTCTCCAGCAGCACACCGGGTGCCGGTTTTCAGGAAAGGACCTGCCAGGCAACGTACTGCCACAGCAACGGCTGGGAACTGACAAGCACGGCCCCAGACAACACGGGAGGTCCCGGGATCGCCACTGTTATATGGGGAGGCGGATCCAAGGTTTCTCTTAACTGCACGAACTGTCACAACAACGGGACAAACCAGCCCCAACCCCACAACAATGCATCCGGGAAAGACCATTATAATGAAACCCAACACAACACCTACGGATCATGCGAACACTGCCACGCTACTGCGGCACATTCTAGCGGAGAAAGCGATACGTCTGTTACCATTAAGTACAGGTACAACACGGGAACAGATTTAAGCAGCCGTCATGTTAACAGGTGGATCAATATAAGGTTCGGGTATGACACCTCACCTGCAGGTAAATCAGGGGCTGCCGGAGATCTCTATTATGATTACTCTTCAGGGAAATGTTATGTTGCCTGCCACAACGAGGACCATGATCCTAAATCCGGATGGTACAAATCAATATTCGGGGCAAGTCAGATGAAAGAAGAAAATGATGATACAAGCAACAAACCGGCCTACAATAGATAAATAATTCATTATGAGCAACTTTTAAAAGATCACCTGTTAACAGGTGATCTTTTAACACAGGCGCGGATTTCATCCGCGCTTTTTTTTAGTTTTTTGTCATAAAAATCCCTTATAATTGTATTATTAATGGGTAGAATTTTTTATAAACTCTCTGCCCCTGGAAACAGGAGATGTATTTTTATTGCAGAAGTATTTCATTTGGATTGACAACAGCAGGTGTTTTTTTACTGGCAATTCTTACATTCGGCAGTTGCAGTAATATCAACAATCTGTCTGATATGTCAACCGGCTGTGATGCCGAAGCCTGCCATCCCTCAACGGTAATAAACAGGGATGTTCCAACAAGCGGAAGTCATGCTTCTCATCTCAACTCCCTTCAGGATATAAGCTGTACAGACTGTCACTATAACTATGGTAACAATTCCCTTCACAAGAATGGAATAGTAAACGGTTATGATTCCGGACTGGACAAAGATGCTGCCGGAAACATCATAAGCTTTAACCCGGCCGACAACCCAAACGGTAGTTTTGATACTGCATCAAACACCTGCAACAGCATAAACTGCCATATATCGATAAACTGGTATTCCGCTTCAGAAATGACCTGCGCCATATGTCATTATGAAGGTTCACCAAACAATCCCTCAACAGGGTCCCATTCCGCTCATATAAGGACCGGCCAGACATGCGAGCACTGCCATGCAGGCTACAGGGATACTGCCGCACACAACGACGACATTGACGATACCGGCATAACGGTAAATTTTAATACAAGAAACCCTTCAGGTGTATACAGTGCCGGCGAATGCTCAAACCTTGTCTGCCACGGAAGTTCTCTTGATCCCGCAGCACAGGGCACGGATATAACTCCGGTCTGGGGGAATGCCGGGACCGGTGCATGCGGCACATGCCATTACAGAGACAGTGTAAATTTAACACAGGGGGCCCATTCCGAGCATCTTCTCTCTTACAGTGACCAGTGCGGGTACTGTCACGACGACGGAGACGGAAGTGTGGGGGATGATCATCATGAATTAAAACCTGTCGGGGATTCTCTGGAAATCAGTTTTTTCAACGATCCCGATGCTTCATTTAATGATCCCGGCTGTTCAAATATCGACTGCCACGGCACCGGTTCGCCTGTCTGGACAGGGGGATCGGGTATAAACTGTATTGATTGCCATGTATCGGGAACATCCTATGATCCTTTTGAAAGAGATCTTATATCAAGCGGGTCACATTCAAAGCACTACGAATACCCGGCCCGGGGATATACCTGCACAACGTGCCATAACAATTATAACAATGCAACGACTCACATCAATTTTACATGGAACAGCGGAAATCCTGCGGGTTCTCCCGTAAGTGTCGTATCAATCCTTTTTGGGGCTTATACGGGGACCTGGGACTATACGATTTCGTACAGTAAATGCACCGACACCGGCTGCCACGGAGGGAAGCAGACACCGGACTGGTATTATTCCGGGACCGGGCTCATTTGCTCGGATTGTCATGAGGATGATTCTCAGGACAATCGTCATGACATGCATGTTGTGGATAACGGAATTACCTGTGATCAATGCCATAATCAACAGAGCAGTTCGGATAATCATGTTAATGGAACAGATGACACTACCGGCCTTATTGACACAACATGGCTTGAAGCACAATATAATATAAGCTTTGACGGATCATCATGCAGCAGGGGAGATTTAGGCATTGGCTGCCACGGCAATACAGGCGGATGGCCAAAAATATGGTAAAAATTATACGCATTTCCATCTGAACTATTATATAACTCAATTATATCATCGGTTTACAGACAATCCTGATTCAACTATCTATAATCGTATTAAAACAGATAATACATTTACCCCAACATATATATAGTATTTTTCTTGACAAAAACCTTCTCTTAATATAACTGTTCATTTATGAATTTTATGAAATAATGTTATTACTCAGCAATGTATAAAATAGACATGTTAATAAATAAAAGATAAGTGATGTGTCCCCGCCGCCGAAGGCGGCAAAGACACATTGTTGATATCTTATTAAATATGTATATTTTTAGCTATATAGCTGAGTAGTTACAAAATAATAACATAATTGCTCTTACAGATAAGCAGTTACTCATTATTATACTTTACAAAATGAGACATAACTGATTGTTGATATTTAAGCAAATAGATTTTAGCCATATAACTGAATAGTAAAAAAAAATTTTAATTTTTTTCTCTCTCAAGCGTATATTATTATAAGGGATTATGAAAAGATAAATCTAACTTTACTACTTGGTTATGTATAAAAGACAACTGATATGTTCCCGACGCCTTCGGCGGCGGGAACATATTCTTACTATCTACAGGAAGTAGATTTATTATAGTCATATAGCTTAATAATTATAAAAAAAACGTACAGAGGTAAACATGAGCAAGCAGACAGAACTCAACGAAAAGAACCAGGCAATCGAATCTGTGATGATGCAGATAGAGAAGCAGCACGGCAAGGGCTCCATTATGCTTCTCGGCGATAAGAATGCCAAGATCCAGATCGAATCCATCCCCACAGGCTCACTTGAACTGGACATAGCCCTGGGAATCGGCGGTGTTCCCCGGGGACGGGTCATCGAGATATACGGGCCGGAATCCTCCGGCAAGACCACTCTCACCCTTCATGTTATTGCCCAGGCCCAGAAACGGGGCGGCGTAGCGGCATTCGTTGACGCGGAGCATGCTCTTGATCCCACATACGCCACAAAGCTCGGAGTAAAGACCGAACAGCTTCTCATCTCTCAGCCGGACACCGGTGAAGAGGCACTGGAGATAACCGAGGCCCTGGTAAGATCAAATGCCATAGACGTAATCGTAGTAGACTCCGTGGCCGCCCTTGTCCCCAAGGCCGAGATAGACGGAGAGATGGGTGACGCACACATGGGTCTCCAGGCACGGCTCATGAGCCAGGCGCTCAGAAAGCTCACCGGTGTCATCTCCAAATCCAAGACAAGCGTTATCTTTATTAACCAGATAAGGCACAAGATCGGTGTTATGTTCGGTTCACCGGAAACCACAACCGGCGGTAACGCCCTGAAGTTCTACTCCTCGGTAAGGCTCGATATCAGAAAGATAGAGACCCTGAAGAGCGGTGAGGACGCCATCGGCAACAGGGTCAGGGTCAAGGTAAAGAAAAACAAACTCGCGCCTCCCCACAGGCAGGCGGAATTTGACATGATGTTCGCAACAGGGATCTCCCGGGAGGGAGGCATTCTTGATATGGGAGTAAAACACGATATCATCAAGAAAGCCGGAACATGGTATTCCTACGGAGAGGAGAGAATAGGCCAGGGAAGAGAGAATTCCAAGAAGTATATCTCCGAAAACCCCTCCATGGCCAGAGAGATAGAGATAAAGATCAAAAAGGCCGTGGGGATGCCTGTAGCCGAACAGGAGCCAAAAGAAGCTCCAAAGGAGAAGAAGACTGCAGAAGCATAAAGCTGATTTTTCCGGAGAGGCCTTTTGAAAAGGGGAAAAGTCAGGCTGAAGACTCCTGACGAAATAAAGAGGATCAGGGAAGCAGGAGCCATTATTTCTGAAATCTTCCGGATGCTCATGAGAGAAGAGCTGGCGGGGCAATCAACCTGGGAGATCGACTCATTTATCGATGACTTCATTCTGAAGAGAAAAGCACGAGCCGCTTTCAAGACCCTCAGGGGTTACAACTTTGCTTCATGTATCTCCGTCAACAATGAGGTCATACACGGGATCCCCTCAAGGAAAAGAAAGGTTAACGATACCGATATCCTGAAAATAGATATCGGCATCGTTAAGAGCGGCTTCTTCGCCGATTCATGCGTCACTCTCTTTGCCGGCGATGTTCCCGGTGATGCCGGGCAGCTTGTTGAGTGCGCGCGGGAGGCCCTCTTCAGGGGGATCGAGCAGGCAGTCCCGGGAAACAGTACGGGGGATATTGGACACGCCGTGGAGGATTACATCTCTTCCCGGGGATTTTCGGTGGTACGGGAGCTTTCCGGTCACGGTACGGGCTTCTCCCTCCATGAACTTCCCCGCGTTCCCGCCTTCGGCCCAAAAGAGAGCGGTTACCCGCTTCAGGAGGGCCTTGTTATTGCAATCGAACCGGCTGTGAACCAGGGAGAGAGCAGTGTGAAAAAATCCGGGAATGGCTGGACCCTCCTCACCGCTGACGGGAAACTCTCGGCACAGTTTGAACATACGGTAGCCGTTACCAGGGACGGGCCCGCTATTCTCACAATATGACGTCATAAAAATCAGCACTATAATAATAAATCTCTTGAAACCGCAGATAAACACAGAGTTTTTAATGCTAAATTTTGAATGTTGAATGTTAAATTAAAGAAACTGTTTTTTAACCAGATAACTTAACATTTAAAATTCAAAATTTAACATTATCTTAAACTCTGCATATCAATTTAATATCTCATCCAGAATCTCCCCCACTCTCTCAATCTGCTCCGGTGAATTATATATATGCGGAGAGAACCTCACCCTGCCCAGCCTCTCCGCGGCAATAACCCCCCTCCCCTTCAATTCCTTTACAACCCGGGAAGAGTCGTTTCCGGAAAGTTCGGCGGCAACGATCCCTGTTTTTTCGGAGAAACCATCCGTTACCAGGTCAAACCCCCTGCTTCCCAGCATACCGGAAATAATATCAGCAAGCTCGTAAATCCTTCCCCTGACCTTCTCCGCGCCGATACTTTCCAGCAGCCTGAGACTCTCCCTGAAATAGACCCAGTCCAGGATACCGGGGGTTGAATAGATATATCTCTCCGCACCCGGCTTAAATTCATCCCGGTAAGGAAAGTACTCCAATTCACGGGTGACCGATACCGGCCCTTTGAATACCGGGTCAAGAACTCCAATTTTATGTTTCGGTATCACCAGGACCCCGAGCCCCAGGGGCCCCATGAGCCACTTCCAGGCTGAGAAAGCCATAATGCAATCAAGCTCCTTTACATCCAGGGGAACATGTCCCGCTCCCTGGGCCGCATCAAGAACAAAGAGGATATTTCTTTCCCGGCAGAGTTCCGATATTCTTTCAAGGGGCAGGGGCATCCCCGTACACCAGTGGACAGCGGAGAGCGACATAAGCACTGTTTTCTCTGTAACCGCTTCTTCAAGACCCGCAAAAAAACCCTCCGGTGTATCCGCTATCGGGACAAACTTTATCTTTACGCCCTTTTTCCCCAGGTGTTCCCAGGGGTAAACATTGCTGGGATATTCATTCTCGAGGAGGATGATCTCATCACCGGCTTTAAAGTGGAATCCATGGGAGATGAAATTCATTCCCTCTGCGGTGTTGTGTATCAGCGCCACATCCTCCCGGTTGCAGTTAAGGAGGCGGGAAAGCAGGTCCTGTATCTCCCTCAGCACTGTTGAGTAGGGAAAATCGGGAGTGAGTATTCCGTTCTCGGAATAAGATGCCATGAATGATGCTACCTCTTCTTTAATATGTTCACCCGAGGGTGTGGTCCCGCAGTTGTTCAGCCATATCATTTTTCTGTTTACCGGGTAGAGTTCCTCGATCTTCTTCCAGTCCATATCTGTCACTCCTTTTATACACTCCTGGAAATAATTTTGTACCTGTTCCCGGTATAGTTATTAATAATATTTCCATTTTAACAAGCAGAAAAAGAACAGGTGCACCGGTTTCCCATGAGGGAATTTGCATTGACATGATCACACCGGCCAATATATATTAAACACGATTTATTTAATGATTTATTGCCTTTCAAAGAGAAAAAATGTGTATATTATACAAATGAAACTTCTTGCGATTATAGTGACTCTTGTTATGTTTCTGAATATTCCTCTCTATTCGGGAACAACCATTACTGCCACCGATGCCAGCGGGGGTGGTTATGATTTTTCCACTCTGGGGCTCGCCGAGGTAGAAAGCCTCATTCAGGATACCCTTGATACCTTCGGGCCCGGTGTTGCCGATGGATTTGCCCTGGCAAATATGGGCGGATACCCGGTGGGAAGCGCCTACCTGGGAGGGTTCCCCAGTTTTTTCGTGGGGGCATCGGTGAGCGCGGGTCTTACCAATATGGAATATTTTGATGATGAGAGTCAGAACGATAATATAAAACCTGCGGGAGGCATCAGTCCCGCGGCCTATTTCGGATTGGGGATGGGCAAGGGTCTCGACATCATGTTCAGGTTTTTTACTTTCAGTTCGGGAATGTACCAGCCCCCCCTTGATAAGTCATATCTCAACATTGAAAAGCTCAACCTCTATTCAATCGGGGGAAAGATACGCTATAACTTCGTATCGAAACAGACCATCCTCCCCGGCCTCTTTAATTTCGGAGGAGTGACAGTAAGCCTAGGGGCGGATATGCTTAACGGGGTTGCGAAGGTAAGTGGTGAGATCGAATATCCCATGGATGGTATCGAGGTAGACACAGGCGGCGGCACGACAATGGATGTGGATGTTGACATGACGCCCCAGTATTCGGCAAAGGTGAAGTGGTACATGGTCTCCGTATCCTCAAGCCTTATCGCCTACCTGGACCTCTTCTGGATCTTCGGATTCTACACAGGCCTGGGGACCTCTTTTAACTTCGGGTATTTCAACGTGGATGTTGATGCCAGCGGGACCGCAACCACCGATGATCCGGTTTATACTGCACCGGCTATCAATCCATCGGGACAGATTGCAAATGTTACCCTTGTGTCTGAAAACAAGTATACTCCCCACCTTGTCATACCGGTTTATATTGTGGGCTTCGATATCAGCCTTGCCCTCATAAGGGTAACCGCCGAATCCATGGTCAACCTGAGAAACAAAAAGGACATTAATATTCAGATCGGGGCACGGGTGCAGATATAATCACAACTGCAATCATCTCTCTTCACTTCCCGGAAACTGTAATTCTCCCTGCTTTAAAATCACTCCTCTCCGAAAATAATTTGACATTATTTCCTATCTCCCTCAATAAGGAATATTACGAGTGGAGATGAAGTTGGCATATTCCTGCCAATTCTCAGAAATTTAAAAAACAGAAAAAAAGGAGACTGAAATGTTGAAAAACCTTTCAATTATTGCCATATCCCTTGTTGTAACAATAACCGCATGTAAAGGTGATAATGATGTACTGGTAAGCTTCAAAGGAGGAAACATTACGCGGGGGGAATTCCGTGACTGGATGAAGAGCAGGAACCTCTCCCCGAAATCCATTTTAAAGAAAAAATCAAACCAGAAAATCAAGCTCAAGCAGTTTGCCATTGACAGGATCGCGTTTATTGAAGCTGAGAAATCGGGTTTCACTAAATCCAAAGACCTGGAAGAACTGATGACACTGGTTAAAAACAATTTTCTTGCAGGGTTCTTTGTAAAGAAAATCAGGAGCAGCATGGAATTCAAGGAGGAAGCCTTTAAACTGAAGGTCATTAAACTCACCATAAAAAATTACAGGATTGAAAATAAAAAAAGGGTCATCCTCAGCAAAAATGAAATTGAAAAAGAATTCAAAAATGCCGGAGAAAAGGCCAAAATCATAATGACCGAACTTGACCGGAAAAAGAGCTTCAGCGAACTGGCAAAAAAATATTCCGATGACTTTTCCAAACAAAACGGGGGCGAACTCGGCTACCTTGTCCAGGGGATGAGGGAGCCAGAAGTACTCAACGCGGCAAAATCATTAAAGCCGGGAGAATATACAAAGAAACCGGTAAAACTGAAAAATTCCCTCTACATTGTTAAACTGGAAGACAAAAAGGAGATCACAGACAAAAATATTTCAAGCGTTATACTCGAAAAGAAAAAAGCCGAGGGGCTTAAAAGAAGACTCCAGATGAACGCGGCAAAGTCCCTGGAACAAAACCTCATGAAAGCCCCGGATGTAAAGGATATGATAGAGACTTCATCATTCAAGAACCCGGAAGAGATACTTTACTCGGTGGGCAAAAAAACCTTCAAAGTTTCAGACCTGAACAGGATCCTGGATTTTTCAAAAAAGAGGAGAGCGGAATCCGGCAGAAAGATGAAAGACCCTGATATAAAAAGGAAACAACACCTGGTGAAAAGAATAATGAGGCAGGACCTTCTGGTCCGGGAAGCTCTCAAAAGGGGAATTGATAATATACCGGAATATAAACTCAACTGGAAATTCATTAAAGAATATACTCTCGCAGGCGAGTACAAGAACAGTATTACATCAAAGGGAACCAGCGTATCAGATGATGAGATAAAGCGTGAATATGAAAAGAACAAGAAAAGAGCATATACAAAAAAGTCAAAACTGGGGAAGAAGATGGCCGCAAAAATTCAGCCCTTTAATGACGTAAAGGAAAGAATACAGTTCACCCTCTTGCACAGGAAGCGTTCCCAGAAGCGGAGCATCTGGGAAAGGGACCTTCTTAAAAAGTATGAAATGAAAATAAATACTTCAAAGCTTGAAGGTGAAGACAAGTAAACACTGAGTGAACAGTATGTTCGATTGTCATCCCGGACGAAGCGAAGCTGCGATCCGGGATCCGTTTTTATTGAAGATAATGGATTCCCGCTTACGCGGGAATGATATATTGTTCCGGCAAAAGTAAACCGATATGGAATTTCTCGAGAGAACACTCTTTACAATTGACAGGTTGAATATTTCAATCTTAATACTGATCAAATTCATACTTCCTGTTGTTTTTGCGGTCATTCTCTCAAGATTGATTTTACGGCTCTTAAAGAAAAAAACAGTAAAAATATGGGACTCTCTGGGAAAATCCAGGTACCTTGTCATTGTTCTCATAAAGCTGACACTCATTGTGGCGGCCCTTTCAATCGGATTCAGTCTTACGGGAATAGACCGCACTCTCTTCGATTATGCCTACAGCCTGGTCTTTAAACCGTTTATCACCATTGGCTCCACACCTGTATCAGTCACTTCGATACTCCTTCTGGTAATTATCATATCGCTCTCACTCATCTTTTCGAGGTATCTGCTTAAAATACTCAATCACGATATTTACCCCAGGGCAGGTATTGATATTGGGCTGAGAAATGTCATAGATACATTTCTGAAATATTTTATCATTGGCACCGGTGTCATTATCGGGCTCCAGGTGAATGGCATTAACCTGTCAGTTTTTGCAACAATCGGCGCGGCGCTGATGGTGGGTATCGGTTTCGGGCTTCAGAATATCGCCAGTAACTTTATCAGCGGTATCGTTATCCTTGTTGAAAGACACATCAAGGTTGGTGATTATATTGAAGTCAACAATATCTACGGTTCAATCGAACAGATAAAAGCAAGAAGCACCCACATTAAGACAAGGGACAATATAATCATTATCGTGCCAAACTCCAAGTTTATTTCAGAAAATGTCATTAACTGGAGCCACAATGACATCAAGACAATGATCAAGGCGCCCATTGGGGTTTCATACGGCTCAGACGTGAAAAAAGTAAGGGATATTCTCCTCCGGATCGCGTCTGACCATGAAAAAATTCTCAATGAACCGGAACCTGAAGTCCTCCTGGAAAAATTTGACAATTCATCCATCAATATGTCCCTGGAGATGTGGACAAACGATCCAAAGCACAGATTTGAAATTATTAGTGACATTAACTTTGAAATTGTCAGCAGGTTCAGGGAAAATGGGGTTGTAATTCCGTTCCCTCAGATGGATGTTCATATGAAAAATGAGTAAAAAACAGCCGGTTAATTGATCGTATCAGGCATGGTGTGAATAGATTCACTTCCCAGAGGAATTTGTGATTCTCCATCAATCATAATTTCATGCAGGTTTTCAACATCAAGGCCAAGTTCTCTTGCCGAATCGATGTAGAAATGTATAACATTCTTAATTCTTTTCAGAGCTTCATTTTTATTTGACCCAAAGCAATTAATATCCAGTTCAGGGCAATTAGCAATAAATTCATTATCGTGCTTTATAAGGTTAACTGATATCTTCATTAATCATTCCCGGTTTATTTAATTTTAATTGTTCCTACCCGGCTATATGGCCATAATCAACCTGTTTACTAAAATATTAACAATATGTCCCCGCCGCCGAAGGCGGTGGACATATCAGTTATCTTTTATTAAATATAATTATTCTTATACATAGCTGAATAGTTGCTTTTATTTGATAATTATTTATCGTCACAATTCGATTATTTGATGAATTAATATTGGCGGCAGTAATACACCCGCTATTTTATATAAATATGATTATTTTTATGTTTTGATTGAGTAGTGATAAAATATTTAGTTTCAAAGATGAGAGACTTTTTTACAGCTGAATAGCCACAAATTCTGGATTTATCCATGGTTTTTATTAAATTTTCATATAGGTTCCCTTATTTCATTGACAATTTTAAGTAATAATATTTTTTATTTACTAAAAATAATGGGAAAAAAATGCAGGGGAAAGGTAGCCCGAAAAGCGCTTTTGCGTATGTTTCAATAGGGATGCAGCTTGCAGCCACAATACTTATTTGTGTCATTGGAGGATACAAGCTGGATCAATACTATAAAATGACCCCTGTCTTCCTTATTTCAGGAACTGTTCTCGGCATGGTCATCGGGTTCTACTCACTCTTTAAAGAACTGGCCGATGATAAAAGCCATCAGAAAGACAACGAAGAGCCGGACAAACACAAATACAAATGGATGTAACCAGTGCTGTTAATCTTTTATAAAAGATCATCAACAGCAAAATCGAGAAAAAAACTTGACAATATGACTGATGGTTAGAAATCAGTATGTAATAATTTTGATATAAAAATCAAAAGCAAGCAGAGTGGCAGTTTAAACTGTTTTATCTACAGAACGTGATAATAATCAAAAGGATATATATAGATGATTAAATTCATTCATTTTGCCAATACATTTATTACATCGGGGGGAGAATCCGGGGAGAAGGAATCTCTTTATGATATAGTTCTTCACCATATAACCGACCACCCCGTGGACCATGGATTCTGGGGTATTGGGGAGTTTATCGGCAAATTGAACAGCGGGATCCTCAGCAATAAACTCTTTGGGATATTCGACATGAGGATCACCAAATGGGTCATCATGATGTGGGTGGCAATGTTTCTTTCAATTATAGTTTTCATTCCCCTTGCGAGGAAGATCAAGAGAGATACAGCTGGTTCCAAATCGAGATGGGTCAACCTCTGGGAAGCCCTTATCGGATTTGTTCATGATGAAATCGTTGAACCGAATTTTGACCACAAGTATATCATAAAAGCGATGCCTTATTTTGGAAGCCTCTTTTTCTTTATCCTTTTCGCGAACCTGATCGGCCTTATCCCGGGAATGGCGACCTCAACCGGAAACCTTGCCGTTACGGCCGGGCTTGCAGTATTGACACTTCTGGGCATTATCGTGATTGGAACAATCAAACAGGGGCCATTCTGGATTATCAAGGGAATTGTCCCCTCCGGTGTCCCTCTTTTCCTCTTTCCCCTTTTATGGATAATTGAACTTTTAGGAATATTTATTAAACCTTTTGCATTGACAATTCGACTTTTCGCGAATATGACAGCAGGTCATATTGTTATCATAATATTTCTCTATCTTGTTATTATGTTCCAGAACTACTGGATTGGATTTGGATCGGTATTCGGTTCTCTGATGATATATATGCTCGAACTGCTTGTGGCGTTTATCCAGGCATATATCTTTGCATCGCTTTCAGCTATGTATATTGGAGCGTCTATGCACGCACATTGATTTATTTGGAGCAAATAACAAATAAGGGAACATTTATGTTATCAGCATGACGTTCACTTGCGGGTATACTTCGTTTAAAAATTATGACAAATTTAATTTTTGATGTACCCATAATTTGATATTGCTTCTTATATATATTACTTTTATTATGCTCGTTTATAATAAATAGTTTTCAGGTAAATGTCATTATGCTTTACCGTTAACTTTTAAAACAGGTAAAAAAAACTAAATCGTATAAACTTTTAGGAGGATACTAAAAAATGAATATGGAATTAGCTTTTGCATATCTTGCTGCAGGACTCGGAGCCGGACTGATAGTATTTGGAGCCTCAGTTGGGATAGGTAAACTCGCAGCGGCATCTTTTGAAGGAATGGCCAGGCAGCCGGAAACAAGCGGTGAACTGCGAACAACCATGATTATTGCGGCGGCTCTTATTGAGGGTTTTACCTTCTTTGCGCTGGTTGTAACATTCATGCTGGCAACGAAAGCACCTATTGAAAAAGCAGCTACGCCGCCAGAGAAAGCTCCGGCTCATGTGGAAACAAAATAATCTGTCTAACAGGAAAGTTCGCTGATGAACGTTATTAAAGAAGGATTATTAAAAGTTGATCCGGGTTTGCTGTTGTGGACAGTCATTACTTTTCTCGTACTTCTCCTGATCCTGTGGAAGACCGCCTGGAAACCTATTGTTGAGGCTCTGGACGCACGATCAGAGAGAATACGCGGCGACCTGTCCAATGCGGACAAGGCCCGCCAGGAAGCAGAGGAACTGTTACATAAACATAAAGAGATGATGGACAAAGCAAAGGAGGAAGCTTCGAATATCATTGAAAAAAGTAAAATTGAAGCCGAAAAAATCAGAAACGATATTATTGAGAAGGCAAACAGTGACGCCAGGAATATTGCCGAAAGCACAAAAAATGAGATCACTCTTGCCAAAGATTCTGCTCTTGCAGAACTGAAATCTGAAATCGTTAGTATTTCCACTGATATAGCTTCTAAAATAATTAACAAAAACCTTAATCCTGATGATCAAAAATCTATAATTAATGAGACTCTTGATAAAATTGAGTCAGTTCAGTAATTCTGGGCTGACTCAATCAGGAAAGAGTCCTCTCTAAGGTGTTATTGTGGCTGATAAAAATATCGCGCGTATATTCGCGGAATCACTGTCAGAAGTTGGCAAAGCTAAAAATGTCCTGTCAGATTTCGAAAATGAACTGCGGACAGTTGCCGAACTTTTTCATGAAGAGAAAGAACTGAAGAGATATTTCGATTCTCATGATATTTCCGGTGAAAAGAAGAAGAAATTCATAGAGAAACTCTTTTCCGGCAAGTTATCTGACCCTGTTGTAAACATGTTGAAATCCACGATTGATTTCAACTGCACAGGAGAACTTGATCAAATCTATAATGAGTTTGTTAAACAGGTCGATCTGATCAATAACAGGCAGCGTGTCACTGTAACCACACGATTTGAAATGGATGACTCAGTGAGAAAAAATATTAAAACCGTGTTAAGCAAAAAGCTTAATAAAGAAATCATACTTGATGAAACAATTAATGAGAAAATTCTTGGCGGAATAATTATAAAAATTGATGACCTCTTAATTGACGGGTCAGTTGCTAACCAGCTTAAAAGAATAAAAAATAATCTAATTTTCAGTAAAGTCGGGAGTGATGTTGCATATGAAGATTAATACAAGTGAAATTAAATCTCTTATAAAGAATGAAATAGAAGGTTTCAAGACCGAACTGGATGTCAGTGAAGTTGGAACGGTCATTCAGGTTGGTGACGGGATTGCAAAAATCAACGGCCTCTCCAATGCCATGTCCGCAGAAATGGTTGAGTTTGAAAGCGGAGTCCAGGGCATGGTTCTCAACCTTGAAGAAGATACGGTTGGTGTTGCGATCCTTGGTGACTATCTGAAAATTGAAGAGGGAGATTCCGTTAAGAAACTTAACAAGGTCCTCGCAGTGCCGGTTGGCGATGAACTTCTCGGAAGGATCATTACGCCCCTGGGAGACCCTCTTGACGGAAGAGGTCCCGTACAATCCGGTAATATGAGACCGGTTGAATTTAACGCACCGGGCATAGCACAGCGGCAGCCGGTTAAAGAACCTTTACAAACCGGGCTGAAATCCGTTGACTCGATGACTCCCATCGGGAGAGGACAAAGGGAGCTGATAATCGGAGACAGGAAAACCGGTAAAACCGCGATTGCCATTGATACTATTATAAACCAGAAAGGAAAAGATGTTATCTGCGTTTACGTTGCAGTGGGACAAAAAGCTTCAACTGTTGCCGGTGTTGTTCAAAAGCTCAGGGAAGCCGGGGCATTGGATTACACCATTGTTGTTGCGGCAAATGCTTCGGACCCGTCAACCCTGCAGTATATCGCACCCTATGCCGGGACCGCAATGGCCGAGTACTTCATGTATGAAAAGGGCGGGCATACACTCTGCATATACGATGACCTTTCCAAGCAGGCAAACGCCTACAGGGAACTTTCACTTCTTCTCAGAAGGCCTCCGGGACGGGAAGCTTACCCGGGTGACATCTTCTACTGTCACTCACGTCTCCTGGAAAGATCTGCCAAACTATCGGATGAAATGGGGGGTGGGTCACTCACAGCACTTCCCATTATCGAAACCCAGGAGGGTGAAGTTTCCGCGTATATTCCCACCAATGTCATATCGATTACAGACGGTCAGATATACCTGCTGCCAAACCTTTTTGCATCGGGAATAAGACCGGCCGTTGACGTGGGTATATCCGTATCCCGGGTCGGAGGAAACGCCCAGATCAAGGCCATGAGAAAATATGCCGGTTCATTGAGACTGGACCTTGCCCAGTTCAGGGAACTTGAAGCTTTCGCGCAGATGGGTACCGAGCTGGATGCGGCAACTCAAAAGCAGCTTGATAGAGGAATGAGGCTTGTGGAGATACTCAAGCAGGGACAATATGTTCCCATGCACGTGGAAGAACAGGTCGCCATTATCTTTGCCGGAACACAGGGACATTGCGACAGGATACCCCTGGAGAGGATGAAAGAGTTTGAAACAAACTTCCTGGATATGCTGAAAAAATCACACCAGGATATTCTCTCCGATATCGCGGAAACCGGCGTACTGAATGATCCGGATAAACTCAATAAAGTTACGGCGGACTTCGTTGAAAAATTTCTTGCTGAATAATTACCGGAGATAAGAGGGCATATCAGTGGCAAACCAGAGAGATATTAAAAACAGAATAAAATCCATATCCAACACAAAGAAGATCACAAGCACAATGGAGATGGTTGCCAGCGCCAAAATGAAAAAGGTGCAACAGAGGCTCCTGATGTCTCAGAACTATGAAGGAAAGCTCAACGATGTGATGCAGAACCTGATGAGCTCTGATATCAGCGAATTGTACGACCCGCTTTTCAGTGAATTTATTCACCCCACAAGGATCCTGATGATAATGATAACCGGTAACAGGGGACTCTGCGGAAGTTACAATACCAATGTTATCTACAATTCACTTACCCTTAAGGAAAAACTCGCGGATGAGGGAAAGGAGACCTACAATTATGTCATCGGGAAAAAGGGAATCAACTATCTGAAGTTCATAAACGAACCGATGTTTAAGTCAACACTGAACCTTGAGGACAAACTTACAATGGACCATGCAAGGATGCTGACTTCTGAAGTGAGAGAGCTCTTTACAAGCGGTGAGTTTCATGAGATATACATATCGTACACCAATGTCATATCAACTTCGGTTCAAAAAGCAAAAGTCATGAAACTTCTGCCTATTACACCCGAAGAAGGGCGCCCTCAGGACGTTCCCGGTTCAAGACGATCATCCTACATCTTCGATCCCAATCCTGAAGAGATGCTGTCGTACATTCTCCCCCTTTACCTCGATGTAAAGGTTTTCAACTGCTTCCTGGAATCGAACTATTCCGAGCAGTTTGCCCGAATGGTGGCAATGAAAAACGCAACAGATGCATCAACGGAAATTGTCAAGGAGCTGACAATTTCATACAACAGGGCACGACAGGCCAAGATTACAAATGAAATTGCAGAAATTGTCGGTGGAGCAGCAGCACTTGAGTAGTTCCGGCTCCCGGTGATAAAAAAAATATATTTATTGAGATATTAAGAGACCAAGGAGACAGTTAAATGAGTAATAACATCGGAAAAGTTGTACAGGTTATCGGTTCAACACTTGATGCTGAATTTCCCGAAGGAAATTTACCTGAAATCTATAACGCACTTGAAATAAATACGGAAATATCCGGAGAAAAGATCAATCTCGTATGCGAGGTACAGCAGCATCTCGGTGAAAATAAAGTCAGGGCTGTTGCGCTGGCATCTACCGACGGCATCAGCCGGGGAATAGAGATAATCGATACCGGTGCACCCATAAGTGTTCCCGTTGGTGAAGAAACGCTTGGCAGGATATTCAACCTTCTCGGGAAGCCTATTGATCAAAGAGGTGATGTCACGGCAAAAAATACTCGGGCCATTCATCAGAAAGCACCGACATTTGAAGAGCTTAATCCAAAATCTGAAATATTTGAAACGGGAATAAAGGTTATCGACCTCCTTGCACCCTATATTAAAGGCGGTAAAACCGGGTTGTTCGGAGGCGCCGGAGTTGGCAAAACAGTTGTTATTATGGAGCTCATCAACAATGTTGCCAAGCAGCATGGTGGTTTCTCCGTTTTTGCCGGCGTGGGTGAAAGAACACGGGAAGGAAACGACCTCTGGCTGGAGATGCAGGAATCGGGCGTTATCGACAAGGCATGTCTCGTATACGGGCAGATGAACGAGCCTCCCGGAGCGAGACTTCGTGTTGCCCTTACCGCGCTGACAATGTGTGAATATTTCAGGGACGTTTCAGGAAAGGATGTTCTTCTGTTTGTGGACAACGTGTTCCGTTTTTCACAGGCAGGTTCGGAGGTATCAGCTCTCCTCGGAAGGATGCCCTCTGCCGTTGGCTACCAGCCCACACTGGCAAGTGAAATGGGTTATCTCCAGGAGAGGATCACTTCAACACAGACAGGTTCAATTACCTCTGTTCAGGCAGTTTATGTTCCCGCGGACGACCTTACAGACCCCGCCCCTGCCACAGCATTCATTCACCTTGACGCGAATACAGTTCTGTCCCGGCAGATTGCCGAAAAGGGAATCTACCCCGCAGTTGATCCCCTGGATTCATCATCAAGACTCCTTGCACCGGAACTTGTAGGCGAAGAGCACTATGCGGTGGCAATGGAAGTGAAAAGAATTCTCCAGAGATACAAGGACCTTCAGGACATCATCGCGATCCTTGGAATGGATGAACTGGCCGAAGAAGACAAGCTGCTTGTTCAGAGGGCAAGGAAAATCGAAAGATTTCTGTCACAGCCGTTCTTTGTGGCAGAACAGTTTACAGGTTATCCGGGAAAATATGTACGGCTTGAAGACTCCATCAGGAGTTTTAAAGGGCTCATTAACGGCGAGTATGACAGCCTCCCCGAACAGTCATTTTACATGGTTGGTTCCATTGAAGAAGCTGTTGAGAAAGCCAATAAGATGCAGTCCGGGAACTAAAAATGAGTAGAAAAATTAACTGTACAATCCTTACACCTGAAAGATATATCTTTGAAGGAGAAGTGGATTTTGCCGTGGTTCAGGCACATGATGGAGAAAGAGGTTTTCTTCTCCGGCATATTCCCTTTATTACAAAACTTGGAAATGGTGAAGTCAGGCTCATGCAGGGGCAATCCACAGAATACCTCATGCTTGAAGGAGGTCTTCTCGAATTTGTGGACGACAATCTGACCATCCTGGCGAAAAAGGGATATCTGAAAGAAGAACTGGACCCGGATACACTGCAGAAAGAACTTGATGAAGTCAAAGAGATTATGAAGACAAAAAAAGCTGATGCCAAAACCGGGGAGGGTTACACATACCTGGAGACGGCAAAGAACCTGAAAATAAAACTGAAGGTATCGAAAAGATAACCGGACAAAATAAAACCTGGAAAAAGCTGTTTCAGCAATAAGCTGTTGCAGCTTTTTTTTTGCTGTAAACATACACAATGACCGATATATTAATGATAACATGGAATAATTATTAAAAATGCTACTACTTGGCTATGTTTAAGACTTATATTTATGACAAAACATAACTGATATGTTCCCGCCGCCCACCGCGGCGGGAGTATATAGTTGATATTTTCACTAAATTGGTCTATTTTGGCCATATAGTTGATTGGTTATATAAAAATTGGATTAAGATATTAACTTATAGATAATATTTTGTTCAAATAATAAGTATGTTCAGGAAAAATTAAAAGCCAGGTATCAAAATCAGAAATTATTCGACAAAATGAAAATATTTCCTCTTTTTATGATGAAACTATTTGATTTTATCTTGATATTATTTTGTATTTTATAAACATAAGTGAACCTCAAAAAAAACCGGGGTACCTATAATAGATGTTGCAGTTCAGACTATTAAACAACAGGGATTGATAAGATATTTCTTTATTGCCATGAAAGAAGAGAAAACAGAAAAAAACAGGATTTCCGGTATTTCTGAAAGCAATTCGGGAAAAGATCAAAAGGTAAGGATTGACCTCAAAAACGGACTGAAAGAAAAACTGCCGGATAACTTCAATGTTGATGACATTGGCAATATAGATCTGCGGGAAGCAGAAAAAATTGCAAATGAGGACATTCTTTTTCTCACGGAAAATGATCTTATCCTGGGTCTCGAAGAATTTGACCTTATACCATTGAAAGATGATTCTTCCCCGTCTCCTGATGAACCGGTTACTCAAAAAAAAGGGATGAAGAGAACCTCGGTACCCGTTTCACCATCAGATTCCCACACAGAAGATGATACATCCGTAACAGCTGAAGAAAGAGAACAGGCAATAATCGACACTATTCTTTCAGAGGGCGAAGGAGAAAAAGTTCCCGCTGAAGTCATTGCTGAAGAAGAATCCGCAGCAGGACAGGACACCCTGCCCGAAGATCTCAAAAGAATAGAACCCCGGGAAGAACAGGAAGAAAATGAAGAGAAAGCAGCAGTTTCAGATGAAATAGTCGATGATATTGACCTTGGAGAAATCGTAGAGTTTTCCGAACCGGATTTTGCTTCTCTCTCCGAAGATGATTTTCTTGAAAAGCCGGTACCGGAAGAAAAAAAAGATGAAGAACCGGTTTCCCCCGAAAAAGTCGAGGAGGTCTCTGTTGTTGATGCGGGGAGTGTTAAGGAATATACCCTCGATGAGATCAGGGAGATTGGAACAGATGACAGCAGGGTAAGATTCATCGATGACGAATCCTTCGAAAAAGAAGAGGTTCCGGTATCTGAATTTGGAGAGAGTGAACTTGAAAATATTGCTGTTGAAATCGGTGACGTAATTGAAAAAAAGTCTATCATCCTCACAGAAGCAGATGATGATGAAGACCGGAAAATGATCGCGTCTTTTATTTCCGATGACAGGAACGCTTACAGTGATCTTATTATTGATTTTGAAGATGCTGAATATAAATACAGGGACACCGAACTTGACATCATTGACTCAAGCATCATCGATGAAGACTATTCAGACTACATAAAGAAAATCGACGATTATTACGGTTCAACCGGGGAAGTTGAAAGAGAAAAAGCAAAAACTTCCGTGGAGTTATTCGGCCTCAGTGATTACGAAATGAACGGGATAGAGGACCACCTCTTCCATGATGAATACAAGGGAATCAACATCGAAGCAGAGGTTGACCTTTTCAGGGTGGATTTTGGACCCATTGACCTTTCAGAAACACGGGAGAAGAATTACAGGTATATCACTCCCCGTCAGGAAGAACTTGATGAAACAGTCAAGCTGTCAATCGAAGAAGACCTTTCTTCTGATAATGCCCTTATCTTCGAAGAGGATATCGATGAAATCGAAAAACTCCTGGGCAGAGAAGTGCATGATCCCAAGAAACCGGCTGCTAAAGACGGGGATAAGGCAGAACCGGAAGAAGCCCGGGAGATTATAGAGCCCTCTCTTGAGAGTGACGCATTGGACGATACTCATCTCGGACCGGAAGATCTTAATGATGAAATAGTATTTTCTGACAGCGACCTTGAAATAATCGTTGAGGATTTCTTTGACGAAATGGCTTTGAAGAGTTCAGCCACTGAAGATGACGGTTCCCCTGCAGAGAGTGAGCATGAAGAGATATACGATATTACCGATAAAATTGTTATCCTGGAAGATGATATCGATATTGACAGGTTCATAAAAAAGTTTCCGGAAGAGAAGCAGGACAACCTGAAAAATCTTTTAAAATATCTCGACGGTCTTTTCGAAAAACTCCCGGAAAGCACAATAAAGAGTTTTGCGGATTCCGAATACTTTGATCTGTACGCGAAAGTACTGAATGACATGGGCATATCATAATGGGACTTCTCGATAAAGCATTAAATTATAAGAAGAAAAAGAAAGAAGCCGGGGAAGTAACCGCCACTGTTACTCTTGATGAAGACTTTGAATTAATTGAAGAGGGATTACCCGAAAAAACCGGTCCGGCCGAAAAAGGAGAAACCATAAGCGATTCGGACCTGGAAGATCAGGGCGAACTGGAAACCGTGGAAGTGAGGCTTCTTGACGAGGAACCTTCTGAAGACCGGCCCCTCACTGATACTGAAAAATCTTCGGAAGAGCATCCGGAACCCGGGACTGCTGAAACAGGGCAGGTTGAAAGCACCTTCATGACCGAAACGGAAGAACGTGAAGGAGTATCGGGAGATTTCATGCTCCTTTATGAAATCGAGAAGGAGATTTCCAAGGCACAGACAAGAGAAGAACTCTACGATTATGTCCTCTTTACGCTTATGGGACAACTGGGAACATCATCATCTTCCCTTTTAATTCCCGATCCTGAAAACGGTGACAGATGGATCATTGCCCAGTCAAGCGGGCTCACCATAGACAATGAGAATCTCTTCTTTGAGCCCGATATCGGGATTCTCAAGGAGCTTATTTCCCGAAAAAGTATTATCGATATTGAAGAATTTAAAGATCACAAAGACCTTTTGGATGACTATATAAACTACATCTCCATAGACACACGCCTGATGACGCCTCTTGTTCACAGAACAGATGTTATGGGAGTTGCCATCATGGGAGATAAAATTACAAGTGAAGAATACAGCACAGAGGAGAAAGATTTTCTCATGGCTGTTGGAGAAATATCCGCCATAGCACTGCATAAGATCATTTCTGAAGAGAATTTAAAGAAAGAGAACCGCAAACTCAAACAAAGCCTGGAAGAGATCTCCGACACCAATAAGTTCAGAGAGAGGGTAAAATCGGAAACAAGTATTAAAAACGTGAACAGTGTCATAACGGAGCAGTTCGGGAAACTTGGCCTGGAGACCTACGCGATATTCATAAAACACAGGGATGATGAAAGATTTTATCCCGAATTTACTGAAGCGGATGACAGGCTGTCACTGAAAAAATCGAAGTTCACCCTCAGGAAGAATGATGATTTTATCAGGTTTATCAACAAGCCGGATATTCCCATAAAAATCGATAATTTCCGGAAATCCGATTTAATCCGTACCACGTTTAAAGAATCACAGATACAAAAAGCCGGGATATTCAGGGTCTACCCCTTTCTGGTGGGCAACAACATCCAGGGTTTTATTATTATCTTTAATTTATCACCTGAAGCAAACCTTCCTGCGATTGATAAAAAACTCGGGATGGTCATTGAATTTCTTTTCTACCATATACAGAATATCCAGTATATGGACAGCAGCCGGAGCAGCTATATAGACAACGTAGAGATAATCTTCAAAAGGATAGAGGACGAAATATCAAACTCCCGGAACCTGGGGATCCCTCTCACTATAGCACTGCTTTCAATAAAGAACTACAGGAGATACTACAGCCTTTACGGTCAAAGCGCGTTTAAACAACTGCTCGAACGATTTGAAGACCTTATTAAAACCCGGCTGTCCGATAATGATTTTTCACTCAGGTACGGCCGGCATAAAATTCTCATAGTACTTCCCGGGAAAGACAAGAAGTTTGCCGTTCCCCTTGTGAATTCTCTCTGCCAGGAGATTACAAGCCAGTTCAACAGCACTGAATTACAGCTCCTCCTGACCTCGCTCACTGCAGAATTTCCGAAAGATGGAGAAGACCTCTACTCTCTTATGGACAAGATTGACCTTTAAAAAAATAAGAGCCTTCTTTGAAAATAACGAGAAACCATTTATGTCAAAAAAAACACAATTCCAACTAAAAGGCTGGAACGGCAGGCTGTTAAGGATTAACCTCACAACTTCGGAAACTGTCATTGAAGATATCGCTCCTGAAGTCCTGGAAAAATATATCGGGGGAAGGGGGCTCGCCGGACATTACCTGAAACCCCATATTACCGAAAACTGGAACAGCCCCGGGATGCCCCTTCTTCTCTTCACCGGCCCCCTTGTGGATACACCCTCACCCACTTCCGGCAGGATGACCATAATGTCACGGTCCCCCCTTACCGGGACTATCGGAGATACCTCCGTTGGGGGAAAACTTGCTTCCCTGATCAAGAGAACAGGCCTTGACGGAATCATCATAACGGGAAAAAGAGACCGCCTGTGCGGCATTGAGATTAATAACAGCAGTATTACACTGACTGACGGGGAAGGGCTCAGGGGACTTACAACGGATGAATTAACCGCAAAACTCCGGGCTCAGGGATCCATTGTATCCGTTGGGCCCGCAGCGGAAAACGGCGTGCTCTTCTCAAATATCTCCATTGACGGCCATTTCTTCTCCGGAAGAAACGGGCTGGGACTTCTCATGGTTGATAAGGGAATTAAATATATCAGTGTGCGGGGGACAGGCAGAACAGAATGCTTCAACAGGGATGAAGTCAGGATGGCCAGGGAGGAGATATTCAGACTGGCGGCTGCTTCACCTGTGATAATGGGCGAACTGGGGATCTCTGAATATGGGACAGGGGCGCTCTATGACCTGATGCATTCACGGAGGATGATGCCCACAGATAATTTCAGGAAAACTCTCTTTAAAAACGCCCCTTTCATGAACGCATACAGCTACAGGAAAAGATTCACCACAAAGAAAACAGGCTGCACGGGCTGCCATATACAGTGTAAAAAGACGGGCTCCCGGGGAGAAATTATCCCCGAGTTTGAAACAATGTCTCATTTCAGCGCACTTCTTGAGAACGATGATATGGATACAGTTGTTGAGGCAAACGGAATATGCAACAGCCTGGGTATGGATACAATATCTGCCGCTGCCACACTTTCATGTTTTTCTCAGATAAACGGAATTAAGCTTACACCGGGTATGATCAGAGATCTTCTCATTAAGACAGGATATTCCCGTGATGAAGGAACCGGGCTGAAGATGGGGTCCGCAAGATATGCCCAACGGAAAGGAAAACCGGAAGCCTCTATCAGTGTAAAAGGACAGGAACTTCCCGCATACGATCCCCGGGGGGCTTACGGAATGGCCCTGGGATATGCCACCTCCACCAGGGGGGGATGCCATCTTCGCGCCTACCCTATTTCACATGAAATACTCAGAAAACCCGTTTCAACGGACAGGTTCTCATTCAGCGGAAAGGCACGGATCATCAAGCTCAACGAGGACCTCAATGCCGTTGTTGATTCACTCACAGCATGCAAGTTCATCTTCTTTGCCGCTTCCCTGGAAGAATACGCCCGGGCCTACGGCGGTGTCACCGGAATAAAGACCACGGCCCAGGACCTCATGAAGGCCGGGGAGAGGATATTCTACAATGAGAGAATTATGAACTCAATGAACGGATTTACCGCTGATGACGATGACCTCCCCGAAATATTTTTCAGGGAGGAAGGGAGCAGCGGAAACGGTATGGAGATAAAACCCCTGGACAGAAACAGATTTCTGGAAGCACGGAACAAATACTACAGGGTAAGGGGGCTGGACACCAGGGGGCTGCCCCTGGAAGAGAAAATAAAGGAGCTTGAGCTGAACGAATAGTCTGAAGATGGAAATACTCATAAAGAAATATACGGATAAACTTGTGGAACAGGGGATCTGCAGCCGGGGCGAACCGCTCTTCGGTTTCCTTGACGCGGAAATTGAATGGAACAGGGAAAGTGAAAAAAGTACAGAACTTGAAAAGGTCCTGAACGGGCTCAATATCAACAGTGTCCTTTTTTCAAAACCCGCTGAGCCCTATTTTACTCTCATAAACTGCCTGGCAAAATATTCCACCGGAGAAGACGGCTCAATTCATCCCCAGGACACCGAAACAAGGACCTTTCTTCACGATATCCCCGTGGCGGAAGAATTCACCGGCGAGCTCCTGGTCTCTCACCTGAAAAGGAGGAAAGCCGTTATTGTCCGTGACCAGGGAATTGTCACCTTCGGGGTTGTGAGCCCCGAACAGGCTTATATCGTATACAGTTCGGTCTGTTTCTCATGTTTTGTTAAGGTCCTTTCTGATTACGCCTCCCATAAAAAAATGACGTCCCGGCTGCCCGGTGAATATATCGGCGCCGTTGAAGCAGCGTGTAAATTCACTGAAAAGCGTCTCGGATCCATTGAATATGACTCTCCCCTGAGAAAAGGCCCGTTCAGGAAAGAGAATGAAATCATGAAAGCAATGGCTGAAGCGGGCAAAAGGGTAATCGACTCAGGGATGGTTGATTCGTTTTTCGGAAATATCTCATACAGGAGAGATGAGAGTATCTTTATCAGCCAGACAGGAAGCTCAATGGATGAACTTGAAGGTTTTATCGATATCTGCCCCTTTGACAATTCAACATCCAACGCGATTACCGCGTCAAGCGAGTTCTCCGCCCACAAGAGTGTTTACGGGCTCACAGATGTGAAAGCAATTCTCCACGGCCATCCGAAATTAAGTGTTGTAATATCCATGATCTGCCATAAAGACGGGTGTAATAGCAGGGGAAGATGCCACACGGGATGCCCGGAGAAGAGATCCGTGGATGATGTCCCCATAGTACCCGGCGAGGTGGGGACAGGACCCACGGGACTCCAGAAGACCCTTCCCCCCGCCATGAAAGGAAGGGGAGTTATTGTTTATGGTCACGGGCTGTTTACTGTGGGCAAAACCGATTTCACAGATGCTTTCCAGAATCTCATAGATATTGAGAAGAGATGTTTCCAGGTTTTTCAGAGCATGGTTTTTTAGTATTTTCTGATATTTCTCATTGACAGTCATAGCCGCCTCTATTGGATTGTTCCTGTAACTCGGAACTCTTTCTATGGGAGAATATACAAATGGAACAATTTCTGATATTTATAAAGAACCTGGATTGGAGTATTTTGATACTCTTTTGTCTTACCCTGGGTCTGGCACCCTATGCGCCCCCTCACCTCTTTGAAAAAATCAATATGCTCATAAAAGGGACCCTTAAAAAGCCCATTGACTGGTTCGATCTCGTATATCACGCCATTCCCTGGGTCCTCCTTTTCATTAAAATTATTGTAACAGTGAAAAACGGAAGCGTCAAATCATAGAGATTCCCGGTTCAAGGGCCGAATCTAATAAGCAGCAGTTTCTCCCGTCTTTGGGAAAGGGGTTCATTCCTTCTGATTGTAACGATACCGGCCGCTGTATCAAATTCAATATACCTGTGGAGCTTACTGTTTATGTCAGCACCTCTCTCCCTGAACCTGTATAATTTCAATACCTCAAGAGTTTCGGTAATAGGCCCCTCGCTGTTAATACCCCCGATAAGAAAAGACTCAATACTCACCTCTTTAATATGGGAAGACTCTTTTCTGAATCCTTCAAGCAGCCCTTCAACGGCGGTATCGGCATAATAGTAGCCGTGATTGACCAGGAACCTTCCGCTGGGTGTTGTATCATCACTCCTGCACCGGGAAATGTGGGTCATCCCCCCGAAACCTGTTCCCGGATGATAGAGACAGACACAGACACATGTACTGATATGCGTATAGAAAAGCTCACTGCTGCTCAGAGAGATCTCTCCCCTCTTTACCTGGACCTTCTTCCTTCTTATATGTTTAACCGCTGAATTCATATTAAGCATCGGCTATTTTAATAATACACTTTTTGCAGGTATTATCAAGATAATTTATTTAATTAAAATGAATTTTCATTGACGGAAACATTCGCCGGGATTATACATATAACAACAGGGTACTTCTCTCAATAATTTTTTTGCTGTTTCCCGGTCAGGGTGCGTGTTAAAGAAAAATTAAATTTTCAGAGGTACCCTGTAATCTAAGAGAACAATTTTTTTCGATGAAATGAACTATAATAACCCCGTACCAACCGTAGACATTATTATTGAACTGGAAAATAACCACACCACGGGTATTGTTCTTATCAGCAGAAAAAATCCTCCCTACGGATGGGCAATTCCCGGAGGGTTTGTAGACTATGGTGAGTGTCTCGAGGACGCCGCCATAAGAGAAGCAAAAGAGGAGACGGGACTTGATGTGGAGCTGATGAGACAGTTTCACACCTATTCTGATCCTTCCCGGGACAGGAGAAAACATACGATTACAACTGTCTATATTGCAAAGGGAAAGGGAGTGCCTGTGGCAGCGGATGATGCAAAGAACGCTGGGATCTTCAACCGGACAAATCTTCCCGAAAATATTGTTTTTGATCACTGGGACATTCTCAATGATTATTTTAATAACAAATACTGACACCGGAGAGACTTCATGCCGCTATCAAAAATCATAACAAAAGCCACATCAAAACTTCTTCACAGGCTCTTTAATGTATCCGGCGCAAATATACGGGTCCATAATATTGAAAACCTTCCCGACCAGTCGGTACTCTATGTAATTAACCACTTTACCCGGATTGAGACTATTTTTCTTCCCTATATCATTCATAAGCATACGAACAAGTATGTCCTCTCCCTTGCGCACCATTCCTTCTTCGGCGGCACCTTCGGCAACATAATGGAGAAGCTGGGCGCAGTCTCCACCGGTGACCCGGAACGGAACAAGATCCTGACTTCGGCACTTTTAAAGGAGGACCTCTCTGTGATTATCTTTCCGGAAGGGCAGATGCTCAAGGACAAGAAGCTCATTGAAAAGGGGAAGTACATGGTCTACAATACCGGGATCAGGAGACCGCCGCATACCGGTGCTGCCCGCATAGCGCTTTCCGCGCAGTTCTACCGGGAAAAAATGGCCCGGTTTAATAAAGAGGGAAACATGGAGGCGGTTAAAAACTACCTGGATTTCTTCGGATTCAAGCAGAAGGAACTGGATGAGATACTAAAAAGTGACACTTTTATCGTTCCGGTTAATGTAACCTACTTCCCCATACGGGCAAAGAATAACGCGATCCAGAAACTGGCAGGAAAATTTTTAAAGAAAATTCCTGTCCGATACGAGGAAGAACTGCAGGTAGAAGGGACCATGCTCCTGGAAGGTGTTGATATCGACATCAACTTCGGTAAACCCATTAGAGTAAAGGATTACCTCAGAAAATCAAATAAAATTGATGAGAAAATTAACGACAGCAGGCTTTTCCTGGAAAAGGAGGTGGTAAGAGAGGAGATCCCCTTTAAAAAAGTTAGTGTGGAGCTTATGTACAATTATATGGATTCAATCTATAACAGGACCACAATAAACCACGACCATGTATTTTCCTATATCCTTATGGCAAGCCCCAAGAAAGTCATACCGGAAAACACCTTCAAGAACAAGGCATTTCTGGCAATTGAAAAGATCGGCAGGCTTCAATCAATTAATCTTCACAGCAGCATGAAAAAGAACCAGTTTCACCTTCTCACGGATGATGAATACAATATCTATGACAGCTTTATCGACGCGGCAACTTCTGATAAACTCATTACCGTAAAAAATCGTGAGATCCATAAAAACAGGAAAAAATTCCGTAAAATTTATGAATTCCATTCAGTCCGGCAGGATAACATCGTTGAAGTCATTAAAAATGAGATTGAACCCCTGGGGGATGTGATGAAAATACTCAGGAAAACCATGGTCTCATTCCCTTCATATGACAGGAAGAAGATAAGCCGGAGATTCATAAAACTCGATATGGATATGTTCAACCAGGACTATAAAAAGTACAGTCTACCGGAAGAGTCAAAACCGAAAAATATCGGCGCCCCGTTTTTTCTGAAAAAGATTTCCCGGAAGAAAGGGATACTTCTCGTCCACGGATACCTGGCAGCACCGGAAGAGATCAGGGTAATAGCGGAGAACCTTCACCGGGAAGGTTACAATGTCTATGGAGCGCGGCTCCGGGGACACGGAACTTCACCTGAAGACCTGGCAAAGAGAACATGGATTGACTGGTATCATTCCGTGAACAGGGCGTACATTATTATGGATAACAGTGTTGACGATTTTGCCATTGCCGGTTTTTCAACCGGTGCGGGACTTGCGCTGCTTCAGTCAACTCACGAAGAGAAGCGTTTTAAGGGAGTCATCTCTATCAACGCGCCGCTCCATCTCCAGAACATTACCTCAAAGTTAACTTCAGCCGTTGTTGCCTGGAACAAGCTTCTGAAAAAAATAAATATTGAAACAGGTAAATTTGAATTTGTAACCAACAGACCGGAGAATCCGCATATCAACTATTTTCGGAACCCCATATCCGGAGTTAATGAACTGGGGAAACTCATGTCAGTGGTTGAAGAGAACCTGGAGAAAGTAAAAATTCCCTCTTTAATCATACAGGGTTCAAATGATCCTGTTGTTAACCCTGCAAGCGGCCTTGAAATATTTGAAAAGCTCGGTACAACCGATAAGGAGATGCACAGGATCTATTCTAACAGGCATGGGATTGTCCGGGGTGATGAGTCAGAGAGGGTAACCGCACGGATGCTTGACTTCCTGGAAAGGATATTCAGCAAATCCTCGCACTGAGCAAGTGCTAGTCATAGAGAAAGTCGGGATCAACCCCCTGGTGCAGTTTCAGCAGTATTATGGGAACAACGTGTGATTTTCCCACATCGGCCTTATCAAGAAGATCAACATTGATATCCAGCCTTTTTTCTTCAAACTTCGGGTGTTTAAAAGCCAGTTGAAACGGGACTTTCCCGGGATTACCCATCTCCTCTTCATATACCGGCCAGAAGTGATAAAAGCCCATTGTGGCCTTGTTGGTTATATAGGGGTTCTTCCATCCCTGGTTGATCATTTCGGTGGGCTTGCCGTTATAGAGAAGTGAAACCTCGGCATTGGAGACAATAGTGAAAGTCGTCTCTTCAAGGATTTCACCGAATATATGGGGAAAACGGCACTTTTCAATTTCAACTTCAAAATTATCGTCACCTTTCTCCGTGGGTCTTCTTTTATTGAAAACCTCAATGGCCTCATAGAGAAGGAGGAGGATGTCTGTTTTCTGCTGAATTATGTACCTGGCTTCCAGCTTTCCGTGAAGGACCCCCCTTTCACTGGTAATATATTTGGGGGGAATTCTGTTGAGAATATATGCCACAATATCATCTTTCTGAAGTTTGAGGTTCTTAATATCTTTATCGCTTTTCATGACTTCATTAACAATATTGTATATGATGTCTTCCTTGATATTTTTTACTCCCACCTTAAAACTCCTCATTTACCAATCTAAACAGCCGGCTGTTTTACACAGGATTGCATAATTACCAAAATTTAACCATATGATAAACCAGTTGCAGATTAATTCAATAATTAATTTCTTTTCTTAACCGGATTTTTTCCAAAGGCTGCTGATATAACCTGGTCAATATCATCAACCAGGAGAAATTTCAATCCCTTTTTGATGTTCTCAGGTATCTCATCAAGATCTCTGCTGTTGTCCCGGGGAAGTATAATCGATTTGAGACTGGCTTTTTTTGCCGCAATGATCTTTTCCTTAATACCCCCCACAGGCAGCACCCTTCCCGTCAGGGTCAATTCTCCGGTCATGGCAATTCCTTTTTTGAGTTTCTTCCCGGTAACCACTGAATAGACAGAGGAAGCAATTGTAATACCCGCGGAAGGTCCATCCTTGGGTGTGGCCCCCGCCGGAACATGTATATGAACAACATTGCTCTGGAATATCTCCCTGGCCCTGCTGTCATCATTCAGAAGATTCTGTATATAACTGTATGCGATATTCGCCGATTCGGACATTACATCCCCAAGCTGTCCCGTTAACTTCAATCCCCCCGTCCCTTTTCTGGCGGACACCACTATTGATTCGACAACCAGTGCGGACCCTCCCAGGGAGGTCCAGGCAAGCCCCACGGCAATACCCGGCTTTGATATTTTGATAAGATCATCATCGGTAAAAGTCTCCAGTCCCAGGTATTCTCTTATCTTCTTCCTGCTCAGGGGCGCAGCGGGAAGCCTCTTGCCTTTTGCCACAACAGATGCTGATTTTCTGCATATCCTTTCAATCTGTCTTTCAAGATTTCTTACACCGGCTTCCCTTGCCCAGCCGTTGATAATATACATAAATTCTTCCCTGTTGATCTTAATACTCCCTTTTTTAAGGCCATGGATCCCGATCTGTTTTGGCAGGAGATATTTTCTGGCGATCTGGTATTTCTCAAGGGCAATGTAGCCGGGAAGAGTGATGACCTCCATACGGTCAATGAGAACAGGGGGTATGGTGTCCAGTGTATTCGCTGTTGTAACAAAGAGTACATCTGAAAGGTTAAGGGGAACATCCAGGTAATAGTCCCTGAAATCTGAGTTCTGTTCGGGGTCCAGGACCTCAAGAAGAGCCGAGGCGGGATCTCCCTGAAAACTCTGGCCGAGTTTATCAATCTCATCCAGCATGAAAACCGGGTTGCTCGACTTGCAGATCCTTATCCCCTGGACAATCTTACCGGGCATGGCGCCGATATAGGTCCTCCTGTGCCCCTTTATCTCCGCTTCGTCACGCATGCCTCCCAGGGAAATCCTGAAAAACTTCCTGTTGAGTGCCCGGGCGATTGATCTTCCCAGGGAAGTTTTTCCCACACCCGGAGGGCCGAGCAGACAGATGATTGAACCCTTTGAGTCGGGTTTAATTTTCTTTACGGCAAGAAACTCAAGGATCCTCTCCTTAACATCCTCAAGACCATAATGGTCCCTGTTGAGGATCTTTTCCGCTTTATCAATATTTATCTTGTCCTCGGTTTTTTTGTTCCAGGGCAGTGAAAGGACGGTATCGATATATGTCCTGGTTACCGAATATTCCGAAGAACTGGTTTCCATGAGACCGAGCTTATGGATCTCATCACCGATTTTTTCACGCACCTCATCGATTATATCCAGGTTATCAAGACTCTTTTTCATTTCAAGGAGCTCCCGGGTCCTCTCGTCAACATCCAGCCCGAGCTCCTGCTTTATGACCTTTAACTGCTCCCTGAGGAAAAACTCCTTCTGCTGTTTTTCTATCTTATCACTTATCTGCACCTGGATCTTTTTCTGGACTTCAAGCACTTCGATTTCCTTCTGAAGGAGTCTCAGGACCTTCCACAGCCTTTTCTTCACACTGAGAGTTTCAAGGATCTCCTGGTATTCATCCTTCTCCACGTTCAATATGGATGTAACAAAATCGGCCACCTTTCCCGGTTCATCCACATTGAGCATTGTCAGTTTCATCTCTTCGGTAAAAAGAGGATTGTTGTCCGATAACTTTTTAAGCTGCCCGAGGACCTCTTTCATCAGGGCCTTGATCTCGATGTTTTTTTTATTCTCGAAATCATCACTGAGGTATTCGATATCAGCTACAAGGTACTTCTTGTCATAAGATACATCCTCGATCTTAAAACGCCTGATGCTGTTGATCAGAACATTGACTCCTCCGTCAGGGAGGTTGACTTTTTTAAGGATCTTCGCCGCCGTACCAAACCTGAAGAGATCATCGGGATTGACTTCATCCTTTTCATCGTCCTTTATAAGCACAAGTCCAATTGTCCTTGAGTTTTTTAACACCTTGTCAATGGCATCGGTAAACCTCCCCTGTGAAATCACAAGAGGTGTAACGATGCCGGGAAATATCGGCCTGTATCTTATGGGTATTATAAAAAGTCTTTCCGGCAAAGTGTGGTCAATTGATAAGAGTTCACTCTCAAAAAGGTCAGCGTCAACGGGGAGTTCACCGGTTTCACTCATTATATCATCAAAATCCATTATTCCTCACACTCTTTTCTCTTTAACATATTGGTTTTATTGAGAATTTAATTTATCCTCATTAATTGATGGGAAAACATCCGAAATTTCATTACAGATTCTCTATTCCGTTAATTAATAGCAAGTTTTTTAATTAATATTATATAACTACTCATTTGTATGGTTGAAAATAAACATATTTAATAAAATACCAACAAGATGTCCCCGCCGCGGTCAGCGGCGGAGACATATCGGTTATCTTTTTTGTTCATTAACATGTCTATTCTTATGCTTAGCTGAATAGTAACAATATTATAAATATACAATAATACGTTCCGCATTTTAAGTCAAAAATATATTTAAAACTCATTCCGGAATCTCAGGAGATGTCGCAGGCGGGGTCACATGACCCCGCCTGCTGTCCTATTTATTTCTTGATATAATTTGTGTTACGTTTTATTTCCCTTTTCCCGGAGGCTCATACCTTTCCGTATAGCCGATCAATTCGCCCTGATTATCACGGACAGCTCTCATGTAGACCCTGTGCTTTTCATTATCGGTAATTTTCTTTTCATCCAGGCCATTGAGCATTTCCTGGTAAACTTCCCTTATTATCCCGGAGGATCTCTCGTTGTGACAGTGAAAAATCGACTTCCCAAGAATATTGCCCCACTTCTTTGAATAATGCATTTCCGCGGGCCTGTTGAGATACCTGATAATGTGTTTGGTATCTACATACACAACCGGTTCTTTGATACTGTCCAGGATGTATTTGAGCAGAGTTATTTCATCCATATTCCATTCCTTATTGAATTATCCCCAACCCGATGATAACAAAAAAAAACCTTGATTTTATTGTGTCAAATGAATTCTTTTTATCTGTACAAAAGAACAAGTTTTTTGTATTATGGTAAAAGATTAACCAGTGAATTTTATCGGGCACATTTATTCGCCCTCTTAACCCATGACATTTAACGATATAATAATAAAAAATAAAGAGAGCTTCTTAAAATTCAACGAGGCGAAGTATAACCGTTTCCAGGAACTCTTTTCCAACAGCACTGCCAGCAAAATCATTAATTCAATTCCCCTGCTCCTGAGTATAAATCACAGCAATGTTCCCGGATATTGTGAAGGGGATACTCCTTACGGGATAGTAAACTATACACCGGACCCCTCAATTGTCAATTATATTGAAACACGATTCAGAACAAGAAACCTTAAAGTGGGAACCGAGAACCCCTTTATAGAGATGCTGGCTGTTATGGGAAGCATCGGCACCATAGCATATACAAAAAAATCAGATTATGACTTCTGGGTCTGTATTGACAGGCGCAGAGTCAGCAGGGAAAAATACGGGCGGTTTGTAAACAAAGTACAGGGGATCCAGAAATGGATCAGCACGGAATCAAAGCTTGATGTAAATCTCTTCATAAATGACATTGAAGATATAAAGAACAATATCTTCGATGAGAGCGAAGAAGAAGCCTTCGGATCAACAATTGGAGCGCTGCTCAAGGACGAGTTTTTCAGGAGTTCAATTGTTCTCTCGGGCAAGATCCCTTTCTGGTGGGTCATGCCGAAGTTTGTTACCGATAGCGAATACTCAAAAGTCTACAACAGCATTCCCGAAGAGATGAAAGAAAACGATTTCATTGACCTCGGGAACCTCTATTCAATTTCAAAAGAAGATTTCCTTGGGGCCGCCCTGTTTCAGCTTATTAAGTCACTGGGAAATCCCTTTAAATCAATTATCAAACTGGGCGTTCTGGAGAAGTATCTCTACAAAACAGGTTCGGCCCCGCTCCTGAGCCAGAAAGTCAAATCCAGTGTTTTAAGAAGAGAGATTGATAACAAAATCCTTGATTCTTATATATTGATGTTTGACGAAGTTTATGACTACTATGAGTCCGCGCTCAAGGACAAAGATCTTCTGAAAATATTGAGACAGAACCTCTATCTGAAAATTAATCCGCAGCTTTCAAAATATATTGGCATGAAAAAAAGCAAAAACCTGCCCTATAATGTGAGCGTAATGTTCAAATATATAAAAGAATGGAAATGGACCCAGGATGATATCACCGATCTTGATAATTTCAATAAATGGGATTATAACAGGACAATGGCTTTCTGGAACCTGGTGAAAAAATTCATGCTGCTCAGCTACCAGAACATCTCAGCCGCGTTACCTGAACTCAACCTGCAGCAGAAAATCTCTGACACTGACTTTAAACTTCTCAACAGGAAGATAAAAACCCACTTCCTGCCCGGGGCAAATAAGATCGACCAGTACATCACTTTCAAGGAGACCCCTCACGAAGCTGTTCTCTATATAGAACCTGAAAGCTCCGGAATAAAAGAAGTTGAGTGGAAGCTCTATAAAAATATAAAAGAGAACGGTGAAAAGCCTGTTTCCACAGTTCTGAACACTCAGAAGGACCTTCTCAAACTGATTTCATGGACAGCCATAAATAAAATTTTTGACCCCCTGTTCTCAAGGATAAAGATCGTGTCAGGTTATTCGAGAATTGACCAGAACCTTGTTATTGAACTGTTATCAAAAATTTCGGAGCTCTTTGTTGCCAAAAGCATCTCCATAAAAAACAACTATTACACCCGGCCTGTATTTAACGTGGTCAATATGGTCATCCTGAATTTCAACCTTGAAAGTCAGAGTTCAATTAAAACCATCCATCACCTTTATCACACCAGCTGGGGAGAAGCCTATATCGATTTCTCCAATAGTGAAGACAGCCTCGCCGATATTTTATCCGGCATCCTGAAAAACGGTTTGATATTGAAAAGGGACTACAACGATTACTGTCATGTTTTTTCACCGGAACCCACAAGAAAGCTCTACAGGGACATTGAAAAAACATTCCGAGACAGCTATAAATCAATTGTCCGGGAAAGCCGGAGTGGCGCTTCATGCCTTGTCCTTAATATCTCCGGCAAATACCTGGTCATTAACAGCCACAGGGGGAATGATGTTAAAATTGATGTGCTGGACAATCCTCTGAAGATGATGGCAACCATTACTCTGAATCCCAGGAAACAGATTATGTATGATTTTCAGGGGGAAGATAGCTTTGTCAGGGCACTGTCAGAAAGTTATAAAAACAGGCAGAACAATGGAATATCAATAATTTACCAGGAGAGTCAAAAATACCTTTTTTCATATCTTATCAATGAAAGGGGGAATATATTTATTTTCATAAAACCCGCACGTCTAAAAAAAGAAATCCTTGAGAACCTTTACAGGTTCAGTCAGAATGTTATCAACACCATTAATAACTTTCATTACTTTCCTGATATAAAGAAAAGGATCACGGTCTACAGGCTCAGCGCGGATAAAGAGGGAAATTATTCCGTTACAGAGGAAACGGGAATTATAAAGAACCTGGCCGAGGGAAAAAAATCCGGGGAGAACAGCGCCCATGCCATCATATCACGGTACATGACCAGGGACAATTACTACTCACTGAAATTCAGCGACAACACATCTACCGAGTTTATCCCCCTTGAGAAATTGCCTGAAAAAGTCACTCATTTGATAACAAAGAAAAACCGTGATCTGCAATTGATTGACAATATTGAAATAAGCGACGTAAAAAGTGAAGACATCTCAACGGGGACGTCAATATATTTTATTGAAAAGTACAGGATCGAATTAATGATTGGGAAATCCCGTAAAGAGCATGTTACCGGCCCATAGTGCTTCGACTGTTTGATTTTCAACTAATCATGTGATTGCTTAACTGCCGAAATATCCAACTCTTAGTCTTGTCTTGATCTTGCAGGAATCTGCTCCTATCTATTGTATGTTTTTTCTATTTTTTTGTAGCAACCCAGGGATCAATATCACAGCCGTCAAATTCTGTTTGATCACTAGGATTTTTACAGTAAACCACAACAAAGTATAGATCACCATCGGAAGTCAGAGAGGGTTCTCCTAATCCCCCTATGGTACCGATGTTTCCAGTAACACTGCCTGTTGCAATAACTTTTTCCATTGAGGAGCTATTCCAGTTATCAAAATCAGCGATAAGATTATTAGTAGCGTGTTGGACACGCCATATCTCAACTTTTCCATCACGGTTAGAGGTCAAATAAAGCCACCAGTTATTGGCACCATCCTTATAAAGATGACCGGATAAATCCTCCGTGTAATCATTAATTGTTCCCGTCGCGATAATTATTGGTATGCTCCAGTTCACACCGTTATCTGTTGAAATAGAGTAAGATATGTGCGTATCGCCACTACCTCCCGTTTCATAATGATTATCAAACAGCAGTATTAATTCAGTAGCGCTGATTCTTTCAAGATGTGGATTATCTTCTTGCATATTTGTATTGATGGCTGAAGGCAGCGCAACGGGTATTGCAGAACCAGGATTCAGGCTGGATGCATTTTGAACCCAATAAATATCATTTTGGTTTGAGCTGGTAGATTGACTATAAACAAGGTTATATGTGTCATCACCATTATCGGTAGAGGAAAAGCCACCATCATAAACAAAATCGGTTGATACAGCATGCCTTGACCAGGACGAAAAATTATCATTCACCGAGCTCCTGGACGCATAAGCGATTTCCGAGTGAACAATACCGTTACCATGATTACAAATAGAATCCGGAAGATCATAGGGTAGCTGTAGCTCAAAATCACTACCGGATAAAATCGAACCACGAATATAATTTGTTATAGGTGCGCAGACATTGGGGGCAACATAAGGATATGAATTGACATATTGTTGAAACTTAAAAAGTGAAACCGGTGCATAAAAAGCAAACAGGCTCAGGCCATCATCACTTACATATATACCATCCTCCCAGGCCATGGTACTTACATTAACAAGTCTTGTTGGGGTATTAAACTCTGTACTGAGTAAAAGAGTAGGTGAGGCATTACTTTTTATATTATCCCATAAGGTTGGTGATGGATTAGGATCAGAGGGATTTTCACTGCTACAACCATAGCTGACTAGAAAGGCTAGACAATAAATGAGTAACTGAAAACTAATATTTTTTCTCATACGAATCTCCACTTTACTTGGATGTATTGAAAACATTTTAACTTCCTTTCATGTATAAGGCGCTTAACTATTTGTCTTGGTCTTGTAGAAATCTGCTCCTATTATAAGAGTATCCAGTGAATGCAAACACCGGCATAAAGGGACACAATGCATCTTATGTGAATGTATAAACGATTTTCTGTTGATAGGAATGCTCCTGTGTGCCACCAGTAATTAAAATTTCGCGCCGAAAAAATCAACCGAACACACCACTATTCTTAATTGCAGACTTATTCGATATTGATCTATAGATGCGCGGGCTCAGCACAAGTATCAATCGGAAGGGAAATTCTCTCTGAAAAATTTTACCTTTTTGTCCCTGGATTCCTCCAGTTCCTTCTTGTTCAGGGTCCCATGCTCAAGGGCGGCATCAAGCAGCTTGATCTCCTTCTCATCTGTTTTTTCCGCTTCTTTCTTCTCTTTTTTTGTTACGGATATATTGCTGATCTTCGCGTCAATCTGGTCCTGGGTAAGCATGGGGATTTCATCAATATCCGTGACTTTTGCCTTATTCTTCGATGGTTTTTTTTTAGCGGTTTTTTTCTTTGAGGTTTTTTGAATCTTTTTCTTTTCTTCTCTCTCTTCCGGCTTCCCTTCTATCTCCTCAACCATCTGTTCGGGGGGATTTTCAATCTTTAACTCAAGCATCTTTATCCTTTCACCAAGAAGGATATTGATCTGCTTCTCAATTGACATATAAATAGCAGTTGTAAAGGATTTGTCCTTGGCAAGGGACTTCTCAAGCTTGCGCAGGTCCTTTATATCCTCATCTATTGTCTCAATTCTTTTCAACACATGAACAACTTTCATAACTTACCCCTGAAATATTTAGCACATTGAAATACGGCTTTACCATATTCTAAATTTTATCCCTATCAATGAAAATATTATTAGTATCCCCCCGCCGCCGACCGCGGCGGGGAGATACCAGTTAAATTCTCTCATGAAATTTATATATAATTAAAATCTGATATAAGAACTATAAAGTCAATCATAATTTCACTTAAAAATGAGATGTTAGTCCGATTTCCTATTTCCAGAGATGACTGGGAATAAGAAGACCCTGTCCTGAAAATACGCTATACTGAATAATAAACAACAGCTTAAGAGATAAGAAGATAATCATGAGATACATAAAATACATAATACTGATATTGTCTTTTTCCGCCATTCCCCTCATTGCCGGGGAGAAGGCAAAGAAAGACTGGTCGGACCTGTATGAAGAGGAGAAAACATACTACGGAAGTGAGAAATTTGAAAAATACCCGGTAGATCTTTTTTTTATGGAAAGGGAAAAATGGGAGAATCACTCCTCCTTTATGTTCTTCTGGTTTTTTAAGACAAAGGATTATCCAAAGTTTAAAAGAAGCTATTTTTTACCCTTTTTCTATAAGCTGGAGAGCAAGATTGACAACAGGAAGATGACCTGGGCTCTGTTTGGAATATGGTATGACAAAGTCGATGGACCCGAAGAGCTAAGAAGTATTGCGCCGTTCTACTACTCGAACATTAAAAGAAACGGTACTGACAGGTCACTTTTTTATTTATACTGGTGGGGGAACAAAAAGCGTAAAAATGAAGGATACTCAAGTCAATATCGATATTTGATCCCTTTCTTTTTCAATAAAAACGGACCTGAGGGATATACTCACATACTGCCGCCAATATTCATGACCGGCAGAAACACCCATGGTGAGTTCTACGCACACATGCTCCCTCTCATGGCATCATGGAGAAGCATTGAGCGCAAATTTGATTTAAATGATAATAGAGAAATAACCAGTTATAATAGTTCCACTCTATCACTTTTCTATTCCCGGTTCACAAAAAAAAGGGGCGAGAAGAAGTGGGATGAGGAACCATACAGCTACACATCGTGGATAGGACCCCTTCTCCCCCTCTCCTACTACCACAGGGACAGAAAGGGCTCGCACACAAACCTCCTCTGGCTTGCTGACTGGTCAAGAGACAGCAGGGGTTCCCTGAACAGGTTCTGGATGATGCCTTTCTTCTTCCATAAAAAAGGACCCGGGGGATATACTCATATACTACCGCCAATATTTATGACCAGCAGAAATACCAGCGGTGAGTTCACCGCCCTCATGCTTCCCCTCATGGCATCATGGAGACGCAGAGAAAGTTTAAAAGAGTATACAAGTTCAACTCTGTCACCCCTCTATTCACAGTTTACCCGGCACAGGGGAGAGAAAAAGTGGGATGAAAAGCCCTACAGCATAACATGGTGGATAGGACCTATCTTTCCCCTCTCCTACTACCACAGGGACAGAAAGGGTTCGCACACAAACCTCCTCTGGCTTGCTGACTGGTCAAGAGACAGCAGGGGTTCCCTGAACAGGTTCTGGATGATGCCTTTCTTCTTCCATAAAAAAGGACCCGGCGGATATACTCATATACTACCGCCGTTAGTTATGACCGGCAGAAATGCCAACGGTGAGTTCTACGCACACATGCTTCCCCTCATGGCATCATGGAGACGCATGGAGTATACATTTGATTTAAAGGACAATAAAAAAATAACCCGTTATACCAGTTCAACAATAACACCTATCTATTCAAAGTTTACACAGCACAGGGGTGAGAAAAAATGGGATGAAAGACCCTACAGCCTCACAAGATGGATAGGGCCTCTCATTCCTCTCTCCTACACCCATACTGACAATAAAGGGACTCACCGGAACATCTTCTGGTTAATCGACTGGTACAGGAACAGTAAAGGTCAAAGGGAACGCCTCTGGATTATGCCCTTTTTCTTCAATAAAAAAGGAGAAGAGGGATACACTCACATACTGCCGCCCCTGTTCATGACCCAAAGAAACACCGGCGATGAGTTCTATGCGCACATGTTTCCCCTCATGGCATCATGGAGAAGAATTGAACGTACATTTGATTTAAATGCTGATAAAGAAATAACCAGTTATGACAGTTCCACAATATCACCATTCTATTTCCGGTTCACAAAACAGAGGGGGGAGAAGAAGTGGGACGAAAAGCCCTGTTCTTATACATCATGGGTGGGACCGGTCATTCCCCTCTTCTATAAACATTCGGATGAGACCGGGACCCACAGAAACCTCTTCTGGATCATAGACTGGAAAGAAAACAGAACGGGTTCCGCGGAGAGGTTCTGGCTGTTCCCCCTTGCCCTTCATGAATGGGAAGAAGGAGGATACAGGTATTACTTCCCCTTCTATCACCGGCCTTCCGGGTGGTCACGGGAGGAGGGGAAATCTTTCGGTATTCTGCATTACCACAGGTGGTCAAAAACCGAAAACAGTATCTGGATCTGGCCCTATTACTCCCGGTATAATCTGAAGGAGAAAATATATTTTTCACTGTTTCTCCCCCTGGGTGCCTCATGGAGATCAGAAAAAAGCAGCGGGGACATCTTTCTCCCGGTCCTCTTCAATTACCGGAGCAAAAGACGATCATATCATGTGAACATACTGGGCCTGTCAAGAACGGCCGCCCTGGGACCGGCATCTCCTGATCTTTCCCTGGATGTGGGCAAATACAAAGGGAACTGTCACCTGGATACCGATATCTCATGGCTTTATGATCTATTCAGTATCTCAAGCCGGATTACACTGAAAAATCCCTTTAAAAAAGAGGAGAATATCACACCCGATAAGCTGGCAGATAACAGGAAGCTTACGGAAAAACTTCAGATCGGGGAAACAGAAAAAGGTAAGACCGGTATCGTAAAAAAGAAAACCGTCAACAGGGAGAGTTCGGAATACTTCTGGGGCCTGAACCTGCTTTACGGGCTTGCTGCTTTTGAAAGGGCGGATTCGAGAAGACATTTCAGGCTTCTTCCCCTCTCATGGATCACCTGGGACAAAGAGTCCGATGATAAACTCTATGTTGTTCCCCTCCCTCTCCCGGTTATCAGGTACAAATCCATAGATGAGGACTCTGAATACACGGTGGTCTTTCCCTTTTACGGGAACCAGAGAGAGGGCAAGTCGTATTCACGGGGATATCTCCTGAACCTCTTCTGGGACCAGTATGATGATGAGAAAAAACTGAAGGAAAAAACATTCCTCTGGCCAATAATAAACCGGTACAGCTCACCGGTGAAAAGCGGCTGGAGAGTTTTCCCGTTTATCTGGAGAAAAAAGTCCCGGGAAAAGGGGATACTGGCCAGCCGGTTTATCAGCCCCCTTTACTACAGTCACTACAGGAGAGATGAGAAGACAGATGAGACACTCTATAAATTTGTCATTAATCCCCTCTCCTTTTCCCGAAAAATAATTGAGAATGAGTCTATCTCAGAAAGGACCCTTTTCCCCCTGATTCCTTTCTGTTATCATTCAATGAAAAGCTACCGGGTTAATGAAGAAGAGGCACCGCTCAGCAGTTCAACCCTGGCACGCCGGTACCGGGTAAAAGAGAGACTTGAGAAGAGGTCTTTCCTCTTCCCCTTCTATTTTTCAACGGGAGAAAAGGAAACTTCACAGGCAGGGACTACCCGTGAGAAGATAAAAGTCTTTGCGCCTCTCTTTTTAACATATTATGAGAGCAGCATCCATGCTGCCCTTGAAAATCGTGTCAGTGGGGAAGAGGGCGACAAAGTTCTGAAACCGGCAAGGGACTACAATCTCTTTATGTTCGGATATTCCTCTTACAACAACAGCTTCGCAAATAGGAACAGCTTTCTCTCCGGCCTGCTCTGGAAATACAGGAGAGAACATGAGTCAGGTGATTCCCGCTTACAGGTTCTTTACGGCCTCTATAGAAGTGAAAATTCCGGAGAGACCCGCATTAATTCCCTTTTCCCAATCTGGGACTACTCAGATTCCCCCATAAGAAGTGAGTTCAATATTCTTTATGGTTTATGGGGAAAGGAGTCCAACAGCCGGGAAGATTCCAGCAGTTTTAAATTTCTCTACGGATGGGTCTCCTACAACAGAACCGGGGCAGCAACAAAGTTACGGGTACTTCCCTTTTTCTCTACCTGCAGCTCACCGGACAGGGATGAGTTCTCGTTTCTGTTGGGGCTCTATAATAATTACTCAAACAGGAGAGAGGAAAGTTTCGGGTCCAATCTTTTCTGGGGCCTTGTCCACCAGGGCAGTTTTACAGGCAGGGAGTTTTCACCACTGGTCGGTTCCCGGGCCATGAAGACACGAAAAAAGACCTCCTGGTTTTTCCCTCTTGTCTATCACTCGGAAAGCAGCTGGGAAGGGGGTTACAAGAACAAAGTGAACCTGTCGCTGTTCCAATACAGGAAGACCGAGACCTATACCACGGAAACAGAGAGAAAGAAGAGAGAAACAGTGGTAACACCCTTACTCCTCTATTCCCGGACCAGTGAATACAACACTCCTCATGACTATGAAAGCTCCTGGAATTTTATGGGTTTTGTGAGCGGAAAAGAATCATACGATTACAGCCGTTTTTTCATTTTCCCCTTTCTCTACAGAAGCAACAGAAACGGAGAAAGACATACAAACATTCTGGGTCTCATTGATTTCCGGAAAGACCGGAAGGGACATTTTCATAAAGCCTGGGTCCTTCCCCTCTGGATCAGTTACACGGGAAGGAAGAGCTTCTGGACAGTGCCGCCGCTCCTTACCGGTTCTTTAACAGGTCCTCACGGATATTCAAGACTGGTCCTGGGCACATACTGGCACATCTCGAAAGAGTATGAGAGAGAAAACATCTTCTCTCTCTGGGACCACAGAAGATACAACGATACAGATGACCGCCGGGAGAGGGACATTTACTCTGTTCTTTTCTCAGCAGTAAAATATGATGTCACACCGGAGATAAACAGGTTTAAACTGCTCTGGGGAGCTCTCCTCAGTAAGAAAACATATGCCAGTACAGAAAGCTATGAAGTCAGCGCTCTCTTTAATTTATTCAACAGGGAAGCGAACGAAACTTACAGCTACAGCCATTTTTTCCCCTTATGGTACTATAAAAATTATAACGATCCAGACAGGGGATACTCCTTCCTGAGCCCCATAATTCTTTCCTGTTTTTCAAAGGACAGAAACGGCGACCTGGACCTCGGGCTCCTGGGACTTGTTTATTTCAGGAAAAACAATATCCCCGCCCAAAAAGAGAGGAGGATGGTGCTTCTCGGGACTCTCTATAATGAGGTCAGGCGCCCTGAAAAAGGGCTTCATTCAGAGGGAAGTTTCTGGGGCGCCCTCTGGGAAAAAGAAACAGAAAGTAAAACCGGTTACAGGAAGTTCGCGATTCTGAAAGAAGTCTATAAAAAAGTCACCTACAAAGGAAAGACACGGCACAAGATACTGGGAATTATGGTGAAAACATCTGATGCGGTTGATATATAAGGTCATCTATTGATAATTTCCTGGTAAAAGTAGATAAAATGACTTGAATTTAAATTCACATCCGGAAATTTTTCTCAATGAACAATAGTAAACGAATTTTATACTTCCGGCTGAACAGGTATTCGTTTATCATGAAATGATCATCATGAAATATTTAAAATATGTATTCCTGACGCTTATATTACTTTTTTCCGTTATCCCCCTCATTGCCCGGGATAAGGCAAAGGGAGACTGGTCGGACCTCACCGCGGGAGAACGGAAATACTACGGCAGCGAGAAAGAGGAGAAAAACGCCACATACGCCTTCTTTCTTGAAAAAGAAAACTGGGAAGGACATTACAGCTTTATGTTCTTCTGGATGTTGAAATATACAGATTTTCCAAAGTACTCTTCATTGAGATTGTGGCCCTTTTATTACAAACAGAAGAGCAAAATTGACAACAGAAAAAGATCGTGGGGATTCGGATGGCCGCTCCTCTTCTACTATCACAGTATTGACGGCCCCGAAGAGCTAACAGTCCATGTCCCGGTATACTATTCCAGCATTAAAAAGAACGAGACTGACAGGTCTCTTTTCTACCTCTTCTGGTGGGGTCATGAAAAAAGGGACTCTGACGGATACAGAAATTCATATGTAAATCTTTTCCCGCTTTATTACCAGAAAAGCTATGTTTATGAAAAATATGGAATTGAAGGGTCCCGGCTGCTCTTTCTTCCTTTTTTCTACCGGAGCAAAAGAGCCAGTGAAACCGGGGATTCTTCAACGACCAGCCGGTTCAATTTCTCTCTGCTCCATTATTACGATAGTTTCACGAAGACGGATAAAGAAGGAGGCGCCGCGGTCAGTACAACTACCTGGTGGTTTCCCCTCCTTCCCCTGACATACCACCATACCGGGCCGGACGGCGGGCACCGGAACTTTCTCTGGCTCTTTGACTATTCCTGGATATCAACCGGGCAGGAAGACCGGCTGAAGAGATTATGGATAGTCCCTTTGTTTTTTATGAAAAAAGGGGCCGGCGAATATACACATGTTCTCCCTCCCCTTTACATGAGTTTCAAAAACACCCACAGCGGCTACCGCCATATTTTCCCTCTCTATTTCTCCTGGGAAGGAAGAGAGAGCAGATACGATTACCGGTTGAAAAAATATGTCTCCGATAATTATGATTCATTTCTGAGCATTTTCTGTTCCCGGTTTAAAAAATACCGTACCGGGGAAGATGAAAAACAAAAACTCATCTCAGACACACTCTGGATCGGTCCCTTTATACCTTTTGTCTACTATTCATCCGAAGACAATACGGGCACCCATAAAAACATGTTCTGGCTCATTGACTGGAAGAGAAACAGCAGGGGAGAGATGAAACGATTCTGGTTTATACCCGTCTGGTATTACAGCTTCGGAGATAAGGGCTACAATCACATACTCTTTCCGGTCTACATGAGCTTCAGGTGGAAAGACGGGGACTATTACCGTCACCTGCTCCCCCTCTTTTTTGCCTGGAAGGACTCAAGACGTTACTTCACCTATAAAAACAAAGAGAGGACCCCCGTTTATTATGAATCGAACTCCCTGATCAGCATACTCTACTCCCGGTTTACAAAAAAGAAGGCCACCGGTGAATCAGCTCCGGAAGTCTCTTCCGATACATTCTGGATCGGCCCTTTCATCCCTTTTCTCTACTATTCATCAGAAGACAGCGACGGCATTCACAGGAACTTCCTCTGGCTTGTGGACTGGAAGAAGAACCCCCGGGGGGACCTGGACAGGTTCTGGTTTATCCCTTTTGTCTTTTATAAATCAGGAGACGGGGGATACAGGCACTTTTTCCCGTTCTATCTCAGGTCTTCGGGCTGGACAGAATCGGAAGGAAGCTCGTTCGGTTTATTACACTACCACAGGTGGTCAGAAAGCGAAAACAGGATATGGATCTGGCCCTATTACGCACGCTACGACCTGGAAAAGAAGACATACTTCTCCTTCTTCTTTCCCCTGGGGGTCACATGGAAATCTGAAAAGAGCAGCGGCGATATCTTTCTCCCGGTCCTCTTCAACTACAAGAGTAAAACACGGTCTTACCATGTGAACATCCTCGGGCTGTCGAAAACCGCCGCCCTGGGTCCCGCATCACCCGATGTCTCTGTTGATGTGGGAAAATACAGGGGAAACTGGTATCTTGACACAGACCTCTCCTGGCTCTACGATGTTTTCAGCATATCCTCCCGGATCACATTAAAAAATCCCTTTAAAAAGAAACGGGACATCTCACCTTCCGACCTGGCCGGAGACAATGAACTTATGGAAGACCTGAAATTAGACCGGGATACGGATAAAAGCCGGGTAAAAACTTCAATAACAAAGCAAAAAGACGTTTCAAGAAATACTTCGGAATTCTTCTTTGGGTGGAGAGTCCTGTTCGGCTGGATGGCTTATGAGAGGGCCGATACAAAGAGACACTTCAGAATACTCCCGCTTTCATGGATCACATACGACACTGAATCAGATGATGAACTGATAGCGTTTCCCCCGTTGTATCTCTCCTATAAGTCAGTTGAAGATGACTCTGAATACTTTGTGGTATTTCCCTTATACGGAAGCCAGAGGCAGGGCAAGTCTTACTCCAGGGGGTATCTCCTGAACCTCTACTGGGACGAATACGATGATGAGAAGAAACTCAGAGAAAAGACCTTTCTCTGGCCCCTGATAAACTGTTACAGCTCACCGGAAAAAAGCGGGTGGAGGGTATTCCCCCTCATATGGCGAAAATGGCGGAAAGAGAAGGGAATAGTTACCAGCAAAATTATCAGCCCCCTTCACTACAGCCACTATAAAACAGACAGCAGTGACAATTCAACCCTGTATAAATTCATTATTAATCCTTTCTATTTCTCAAGGAAAAAAGTCAAAAACGGGACAACAAATGAGAGCACATTCATCCCGCTGCTTCCCCTCTATTACAGTTCATCACGGTCTGTTATCAGCAGGACCGATGATGAACCGGAACTGACCGCGAAAGGCCGCATCATAAAAGAGAAACGTGACGGGAGATCGTACCTTTTCCCCTTTTATTATTCCACATCTTCCGGCATGAAGATGACTGACGGGACAGAAAGCGAGGACTACAGTCTTCTCATTCCTCTTTCTCTTATCTACTACAAAAGCAGCCGCTACCCGGCAAGCACGGTCATTTATAAGGATTACAGCCTCTTTGTCCTGGGATTCAATTTTTACAGGGAAAAAGACGAATGGGGGAACGGCTTCCTCTGGGGGGCGCTCTGGAACTACAGGAAAAACGATAAAACAGATTTTTCACGGCTTAACTTTTTATTCGGGCTCCTCTCCTTCAGCAGATCGGGAGAATCAAGCAGGACATGGTTTTTCCCCTTCTATTACAACAGCAGTTCTCCCGGCGCCGGCGAATTTTCTCTCCTTCTCGGTCTCTACAAAAGTTACCACAACAGGAGTGAAGAGAGATCATACCTGAAGGTTCTCTGGGGCCTTTTCTGGTACAGCTCCTTCAGGGACACGGAATATTCATCCCTCACAGGTTACAGGGCAATGGAGACGAAAAAGAAGAGAAACTGGCTGATACCCCTCTACTACTACACGGAAAGTTCAGGAGGAGGGGGATACAGGAGCTCCACCCATTTTTCACTTCTTCACTACAGAAGCAGGGAGACGTATAGAACAGAAAACAGCGAAAAGTATTCAAGCACAACCTGGTTTCCCATTCTTCCCCTCGTATACTGGAACAGGAGCTATAACAGCCCTGCGGACCATACCACACACTGGAACATCCTCGGTCTGATCGACAGAAAGACAAGCGCTGATAATTCATACAACCGCAGTTTTTTTCTGCCCCTTTTCTATAAAAGCGACGGTTCGTATAATTCCGGGGGAGGCCGGTTCAGCTTCCTGGCACTCCCCCTGCTTTTATCGGGATATTCCCGGACACCGGAAAGCAGCAGCAGGATGGTACTGGGAACATACTGGCACAGATCAAACTATTACGAAAGGCAGAATCTCTATTATCTCTTCGACCACAGGATATATAAAAATACTGATCAAAACACTGAGAAGGAGATTTATAATTATCTCTTTACAGGCATACATTACGAAATTAACCCCCAGGTAAAAAAATTCAAAATGTTCTGGGGTGCTCTCATGAGCTACAGGGGATATACTCATTCGGACCGGTACGAGGTGAGCATCCTCTTCAATATCATCAACCGTGAAAGAGGAAAGGACTTCAGCTACAGTCACTTCTTTCCCTTGTACTATTATAAAAACTATGATGATCCGGACAGAGGATGGTATTTCCTGAGCCCCGTTACCCTCTCATATTTTTCAAAGGACAAAGAAGGTGATCTGGACCTGGCCCTGCTGGGGATCATCTACTATCGAAACAATAATATCGCGGAACAGAAGGACAAGAGAACATGGCTCGGCGGAACACTCTGGTACGAGGTCAAGAGGCCCGAGAGGGGCTACCATTCTCAGGGAATGTTCTGGAGCGGTCTCTGGGATTATGAGACGGAGAGTGAAACCGGTTTCAAAAAGTTTTCAATACTCAAGGGGCTCTACAAAAGGGTTGAATATAAAGGGGAAACCAGGCATACTTTCTTCTGGATATTCTGAGCTTTATTAATGTTGAGTTTTAAATGTTGAATTCAAGAGATTTTTGAGCGGAAAACTCAACATTAAACATTTAACATTTCTTAAGAAATTCCCGCCTTTTTCAGTTCTTCTTCGGAGAGTTCGGTAATATCAATAATCTCTTCAAGGGAGAAGCCTTTTTTATGCATTTTTTTTGCGGTCTCTAACTTACCTTCAATTTTACCTTCGGTTTTTCCTTTCATTTCACCTTCTTCAATCCATCTCTGTGCTAATGTGGGCATCGAATCACCTCCAAGCAGTTTTTTCTCTTCTATGAGATTTATAAGTTCCCTTTCGGGAATATCCCTTGTCGAAACAATATATGTTAAGAAAAAAATGAGTTTTTCATCTTTATTACCTTCAATAAAACCTTTCTCCCTCCAGAAATCAAATATTTTTTCAATAATTTCAAAGTTATTGTCTTTAGCGCTTTTCATCAGCATAAGTGATGCGAGCAGAAGAATAACCCTCAGGGGTTTATTATTGTCCGCATCTTTTTGCCACATGAGGTACATATATTTAAGCAATTGGACAAATATCCTTTTATCTTTATATGACTTATGCTCAAAAAGGATATAGATATCCGCATTGAGGGGTCTGTCTTTACCTGTTTTTGACTTTAACCGGGTTTTTATGACAATATCGGAAAAATAGCCTTTAATATTTTCCGAAACATACCCTGTGTTGTCAATTTTAATGAATGAATAATCGATTTCACCCTTGATCTCTTCCGGTAGCGAGAGCTTCAGGAAATCCCTGATGTTCTTTTTGTCTTTAAATGTCTTTTTAAAAAAATTGTCGTGGATTTTGCTGTTTTCCATAATATGCTCCTTATCATTAATACGATTGGGGAGCGGGAAATATTAAAATTTTTTCCTCTTTAAAATTTTTATATATTTTTTTTTGATTCATTCATATATATCTTATAAAAAAAAGATTTACCACAGAGAGGCACACGAGTATTAAAAAAGATGGATAAATCAGACAGCTGTATAAACCCGGAACTGGCAGAGATTGATTCTTCTCTTCTTTTCAACAGGCTCCTTGAAGCGGACAGGCCTCTCATGGAATCATCGCTCCTGAAATCGGTAACAGATTTAAAGTCCCTCCCTTTCGAGTCCGAGGAGCTCTTCACCTATCACTTTACTCTTTTTCATCTCCTCTATCAACTGAAAGAACAGCACGGGCCCGAAGGATACTACTTCCATCTGGATCCCATGAGAATCAGGATGATCAGGATCCCGGTAAACGGTCATTGTCATCACTACTATCCGGAGAGAGGAAGGTTCTGTTCCGGGGAAACCGCCGGTTCCGAACACTGCTCCCTCCATAAGAAGAACGTGAAACCCGGTGAGAAATTCGTCTCTTTTGATCCCCTGCACGATTTCTATACAAACCCCGGGAACATCAGTTTTTGCCGGGAGGATATCTTCCGGAAGCTTTTGAACGGCTTCATCTTCTATTCAATGAAAAAAGGGGCGGTTGAAGACGCCCTGAAGTTTTTCGGCCTTTCCCGGCCCACAAGAAAAATCATAAAAAAGAAATATCACCGCCTGGCCATAAAAATGCACCCTGATGTTAACAACGGGGATGACACCCTGATGAAAAAGCTCAACAGTTCGTACCAGGTCCTCATGGAGGTTTTCGTGGTATGAGGGGAACTATGAGAATAAATGAAGAATGATTCAAACACAGGATTAATTTCTGAACTTGATTTATAACTTTACATCAAAAGATTTGCCACGGAGACACAGAGACACAGAGAAGAGTTTTTTAATGTTAAATTACAAATAGTGGATGTAAAGTTGTTGATTCTTTAAAGATAATTTTCCATAAATTCATAATTTGAAATTATCTTAACCTCTGTGAACTCTGTGCCTCTGTGGCAAATTTCTTAACTTTAGGAAAAATTTGTATTACATATTAAAAAAACGATCCAAATATGAAAAAAATATCCCTTGATACATACGGATGGTCCCAATACTTCCCATCAATCGAAAAGGGCCCGGGTATAGAAGAAGAAGATGCCGGCAGGGTGACTCTTGTCCACGGGAAAACCTGCAGGCTTATGACCACAAAGGGTGAAGTGGAAGGCCTGGTCCCCGGTCACATTCTCGCTGATGAAAGTCTCCTGCCGGTTGTGGGTGACTGGGTCATCAAACAGGATGTTGATACGGGAACAGCCCTTGTAAGGGAGGTCCTGGAGAGGAGGACCCTCCTCTCCAGAAAAACAGCAGGGAAGGCTCTCCGGGAACAGGTCATGGCCGCAAACGTTGATCTTGTCATGATCGTGCAGACCTGCGATGAACGTTTTAGCATAAACTCCATAGAACGCTACCTGGCAGCAGTCCGTGATGATATCATCAAACCCCTGGTACTCCTGAACAAGAGCGATTTAACAGATGATCCCGCTTCATATGTTCTCCGGGTGAAAAACAGGATAGATGATGTGCCGGCGTTGACAATAAGCACCTTTGCCGAAGAAGGATTGGACCCGCTCTTCCCTTATATCAGGAAGGGAGTGACCGCGTGTCTCCTGGGGCCCTCCGGTGCGGGAAAGTCATCAATATTAAACCGCCTTATGGGAACTGAAATCGGTAAAACCGGAGCTGTGAGGGAAAAAGATTCCCGGGGACGGCATACCACAACATACCGTGAACTGGTAAAACTTCCCTCCGACGGACTCATTATCGACACCCCGGGAATGAGAGAGCTTGCCCTCTGGGATGACGGGACCTCAGTATCCTCCTCGTTTCCTGATATCGCAAAGATATCCGTTGACTGCCGGTTCAAAGACTGCAGTCACCAGTCAGAACCGGGCTGTGCCGTTCGTGATGCCGTTGAAAAGGGACGTCTTGATCCCGAACGTTATAATAATTATCTCAAGATGATACTGGAGGTCAGGTACCTGGAAGAAAAAACCGGGGGACTTCAGGACATGAAGCGGAGAGGCAAGATGAAAGAGATAAGCAAAGAAATAAAGAGGATGTATAAAGACAGGGACAGGAAGTAAAAGATAAAGCCGGGGAGGGAATCTTCAGAAGTAAAAAATAAAAGTTATTGATTTATACGGCCCTTTTTTTATTTACTCTCTTTATGGATAAAAAGAATATTATTAATCTTTTTTCCCCCATCCAGAAAGTTCTCATAAGCTTTCTCCTGCTTATCATGACAGGCTTTCTCCTGCTGATGCTTCCCTGCTCGACAATCGTGGGAATCAGTCCCATTGACGCGCTGTTCACTTCAACATCGGCTGTATGTGTTACAGGTCTCATCGTGAAGGACACGGCAAGCGATTTTACGCTTTTTGGGAAAACAGTGATCCTCCTTCTTGTCCAGTTTGGGGGCATAGGGATCATGACCTTTTCCCTTGCTGTCATATCCGCGGTGGGAGGTAAGGTTTCGATAAAATGGCGTTTTGCCATGCAGGACCTCTATAACGATACCAACAGGGTTTCAAACGTAAATATCCTGAAAAAAATCATTATCTTTACTCTTTTGATCGAAGGGATAACTGCCGTGGTCCTGTTTACGCAATTCTCCCGTGATTATCCCCTGCCCGTTGCACTGGGTCACAGCATCTTCCATGCCGTATCTTCATTCTGCAACGCGGGATTCTCAACATTTTCCAGCAGTCTGATTAATTACAATAATAACTATTTAATAATCACAACAATCTCAATAGCTATTATTCTGGGCGGCCTGGGATTTGTTGTGTTAAATGACCTGAGCAAGATCAGGATAAAAAAAATGAAATCATCGTTAAAGGCATTTTCCATACATACAAAACTTGTTCTTATCCTGACGTTCATCTTTATTATTTCCGGAGCAGTTATCTTTTTTTTCCTTGAACAGAACCATATTTTAAAGACAATGGGTCCCGGGGAGAAAATATTGAATTCCTTTTTCCAGTCAGTTACATGCAGAACAGCGGGTTTTAATACCGTGGACATGAGGTTCCTCAGGGAGAGCACCTATTTTATGATGATATGCCTGATGTTCATAGGAGGCTCCCCCGGGTCAATCGCAGGGGGGATAAAAACAACAACAATCGGTGTTGTGATACTGCTTATCTATTCAAAATTCAGGGAAAGAAAGCAGGTGGTAATCTGGGACCGGGCAATAGACTGGGGAACAATAGACAGGAGCACGACCCTGATCATTCTCTCCCTGATATTCGTCATAACGTCAACCTTTATCATGCTTACCATACGCGAGTTTGATATCGGGCATACATTTGAATCTGTTTTTTTTGAAACAGTATCGGCATTCGGGACTGTGGGTCTTTCAATGGGGATAACAGACCAGCTTCCCGATATAGACAAGATCATTTTAAGTATTGTTATGTTCGTGGGAAGACTGGGCCCCCTGACACTGATATTAGCATTGACATCAGGAAAGAAAGAGATTAAAATCAGGTATCCCGAAGAACATATTATGATCGGATAAATATTATCATTTAGCTATGTATAAGAATAAACATTCTTGTCAATAAAATAGAACTGAGATCTCCCCGCCGCCTGCGGCGGCGGGGACACATTATTGATATTTTCATAAGAATAGAGTTTAACCGGAGAGCGGAGCAGTAAGAGATAAATTATGAAAAAATATATTGTCATTGGACTGGGGAACTTTGGTTTCAACCTGGCAAAGTCCCTCATCAAAAACAACTGTGAAGTCCTTGGCATTGATGTTTCAAAGCAGTCGGTGGACATGGCAAAAGACTTTTTAAGCCATGCCATAATCGGGGACGCTTCAAACAGGGAAGTCCTGGAATCAATCGTTACCCGTGATTACGACGGCGCTATCGTAAGCATCGGCCAGAAGATGGAGCAGAATATTCTTATTTCCCTCTACCTGAAGGAACTGGGAATTCAGAGGATTGTCTCCCGGGCGATTTCAGACGACCATGTAAAAATATTAAACAAACTGGGAATAACCGATATTATATTCCCCGAAAAGGACGAAGCCCTGAGGCTTGGAAACAGGCTGGCCCTCAGGAACGCCCTGGATTACCTTCCTATGGGAGAAGATTTTGGAATTGTTGAAGTGTCTCCCCCGGCAAGTTTTATCGGTAAAAGCCTGAAAGAGCTTCAGCTCCCTTCACGGTTCAACTGCCAGGTTATCGGGATAAAGCATAACGCATCCGGCAATACGGAAAGCTTTTATGATATGAACTCTGACGTAAAAATTGTATTGTCCGGTAATGATGTCATAGAAAAAAATTCTCTCATGATCATTATGGGAAAATACAACGATATTGAAAAAATTCAATCATTTAAGAATGATTAAACATATGCATGTTTCATCCATATACTGAGGAGTAAAAAAAAAGGACCAGCTCAATGGCCGTTGCAAAGTCGATTATGACAAAAGACATTATTACGGTAAAGGACCACACTCCCGTGCGGGAAGCCATTGCAATACTGGTTGAAAAGAAAATAAGCGGGCTCCCCGTGGTCACTGATGACAATAAACTGGTTGGCCTGATAACGGAGAAAGACCTTCTCAGGCTCATCTTCACGGGAGAAGTAGACCTGGGAATAGTGGCAGACTATATGACCCGGGATGTGGTTGCCCTTGATGAGGAGACAGACCTCCTGGATGTCTGTGAGTACCTTATTGATATGAACTACAAAAGGATACCGATCCTGAAAGACGGCCGTCTTGCGGGAATAATCAGCAGGAGGGACATGATCAGGTATATCCTGGACATGCAGTGATCAGATCTGTTTTAACAGGTTTATCTTCCCTATCTCCCCCGATATGACAATTGAATCATCATAGGAAAATATGTAATCCGCGCTGGGCATGGACTTGATCTTCGATCCCTCCCCGGTATTTGTCCTGATCAGGAGGATATCCACCCCGTATTTCGCCCGGATATTCAGCTCCCGGATAGACTTTCCCACAAATGGTCCGGGGACGGGGACCTCGGTCATGGAGTAGCCCTCAATGAAGTGGACCTCCCTGTCGATGTTCTTCATGGTAATCTGGCTCGCGTATGAGGAGGTAATGTCCCTTTTCTTGATCTCCCTGTTATAGGCATCCAGGACATCGCTTCTCCATATCATCCCCAGGACCTGTTTCGGTCTTCTGGGATCAACTACAGGGATACCCTCAATGTTCAGCCGGCCCAGTTTATCGATAACAGCCTGGCAGTTGTCGTGGATGGATACGGTTTCCACGTCCCTGTTGGCAATATCACCGGCAATGAGCAGGTCCTGCAAGATGTCCCTGTCAAAGAGAGAGTCCTTGATATCATGCATGGATATTATACCCCGGAGGGCCCCTTTCTTATTAATAACAGGAAAGTAAAGATCGTTGCCTGAGATGACCCTGTTTACCACCTGGTCAAACCTGCTGTTCTCCTGTATGGTATCAAAATCTTTCGTATAGATGTTCTTCACAAAGAGGGACTTCATGACGTTAATCTCGGCCCCCTCCTTCATCTGGATCCCCCTGCGCACCAGCTTGAGGGAATAGATAGATTCCCGTGAAAGCTTGGACGATACGATGGTACTGACAATACTGGTAATCATAAGGGGGAGGATAATGCTGTAATCGCTGGTCATTTCGAACACAATAAGGATGGCCGTTATGGGAGCATGGGTGGTCCCCGCAACCAGTCCCCCCATTGCCACCAGGGCATAAGCCCCCGCGGTTGAGGTAAATCCCGGGAAGTTTGTATGCGCCAGCCAGCCGAAGGCATACCCCAGCATTGCGCCGATGAAGAGCGATGGCGCGAATATCCCACCTGACCCTCCCGATCCGATAGTAACGGAAGTGGCTACTATCTTCGCCAGGGCAAGGATTATGGCGGTCTGCCATATGAAGTCCTCCTGCAGAGCTTCTGTTATGGACTCATACCCCACGCCCATGACCTCGGGAAACCGGAGAGCAATAATCCCTATGATAATGCCCCCCAGGCCGGGCCTTAAGTATTCCGGCATCTTTATCTTTTCGTCAAAGAGGTCTTCGGAAAAATAGAGGAGCCTGATAAAGATATAGGCTGCCAGGCCGCAGAGTATGCCCAGGACAAAGTAGAGGGCAAGTTCATCGGGACTTGTCAGCTTATAGTCCGGGACACGGAAAGCAATGATATTGCCTTCATACCGGTGTGAAACAACCGTTGCCAGTACCGAGGAAACCACTATGGGTGAAAACTGCCTGAAGGTAAAATCTCCCAGCAGGATCTCCACCGCGAAGAGGGAACCGGCGATGGGAGCGTTAAACGCCGCCGCGATACCGGCTGCCGCCCCGCATCCCACGAATGTCTTCATCCGCTCGGGAGAAACCCTTAAAAACTGACCCAGGGTGGAACCGATGGTGGAGCCCACGCCCACAATGGGGCCCTCACGCCCAACGGAACCCCCTGTACCGATGGAGACAGAAGAAACCAGCGCCTTGATAAAGGCGACCCGCGTCCGTATGGCCCCGCCCTTCAGGAGTATGGCCTCCTGCACTTCGGGGACACCGTGACCCTTTGCCTCTCTGGCGAAAAAGGTGATAATAGGGCCCACAACCAGTCCCCCGATAAAGGGGACAAGGAGCTTCATATACCAGGGAGAGGCCGTTATCCTCTCCAGGACCGTTCCGCTGCCGCCGAAGGACGTCTCTGAAATAAAATTGATCATGGACCTGAAGCCCACGGCCGCGTACCCGCCCAGGAGCCCGATAATCACCGCGGCAATGATCATGAAGGTATGTTCCGTCATCTTGGCCCGGTCAACCAGCATAACAGAGCGTTTTGAAAGGGACTGGTATATGTTTGTAAAAAATTTCACTAAATACTCTTCATAAGGTTCAGCTTGCCTATCTCTCCTGCGATGACAATGGAATCATCGATGGAAAAGACATAGTCCGGGTTTGGAATTGCCTTGATCTGGGAAGTCACCCCTGTATTGGATCTTATCAGGAGGATATCCACCCCGTATTTCTTCCGTATTTCCAGGTCCTTTATGGATTTCCCCAGAAAATTCCTGGGTACGGGAATTTCGGTAATAGCATACCCTTCCATAAAATGCACGTGGCGGTCAATGTTTTTCATGGTAATGCGGCTGGCAAAGGATGTTGTAATGTCCCGTTTCTCTATCTCCCTGTTGTACGCGTCAACAATGTCCTTCCTCCAGATCATGCCTATGAGTTTTTTCGATTTTGCCGTTTTCACTACCGGAAGGCCGTCAAGATCGTGCCGGCTCATGACATCAAGGGCTTCCTGGCAGTTATCTTCAAGGGAGACTGCTTCAAAATGCTTATTGCTTATGTCCTCCGCTATGAGGAGATGCTGCAGCATCTCCCTGTCGTAGAGATGTTCCTTGATCTCATCCATGGAGATGATTCCGGAGATGGTCCCCCTCCTGTTCACAACAGGAAAATACTTCTCATGGCTGGCAACAACATGGTTGATGACCTCATCAAACTTCATATGCTCGCCAATTATATCAGCCCTGTCGGTAAAGACTTCCTTGACCACAATGGACTTCATCACATTTGAATCCGCACCGTTCTTCACAAGGATGTTCCTGTTGACCAGCTTTTTCGTATAGATAGATTCACGGGAGAGTTTGAGGGAGATAATGGTGCTTATGATACAGGTTATCATCAGGGGCAGGATAATATGGTAATCGTTTGTAAGCTCAAAAACAATGACAATGGCGGTAATGGGAGCATAGGTGGTGGCCGATATCAACCCCCCCATGGCCACAAGGGCATACGCTCCGGGACCCGAACTTATATCCGGGAAGTAGCTGTGTACCAGTCCGCCGAAAAACACACCCAGCATGGCCCCCAGAAAAAGTGAAGGGGCAAAAATACCTCCGGACCCCCCTGAACCCAGGGTAAGAGAGGTGGCAAGGAGCTTAACGAAAAGGAATACAATGGCCATATACCATATGGTGTTCCCGTGCAGGGCACTGTTAATGGACTCATAGCCCACACCCATCATCTCCGGGAAAAAGAGCGCCCCCCCTCCTATGATAAATCCGCCGATGACCGGCTTGAGGTATTCGGGGAACTTTAACCTGTGGTCAAAGAAGTCCTCTGAAAAGTAGAGCACCCTGATAAAGAGGTGGCCCACCAGGGCGGAGAGGGCTGCCAGGATAAAATAGAATATCAGTTCATAGGGACTGGTAAGTTTGTATACCGGTACCCGGAAAGCCACGAAGTCACCCTCAAACATGTGGGACACCACCGTTGCCATGACCGAGGAAACAACAATAGGCGAGAAATGGGCAAAGGCAAAGTCCTGCAAAATGATTTCAACGGAAAAAAGGGCCCCGGCCACAGGGGCATTAAAGGCCGCGGCAATACCGGCAGCAGCCCCGCAGCCAACAAATGTCTTTAAACGGTGGGAGGAGACCCTGAAAAACTGCCCCACTGACGAACCGATGCTTGAACCGATCTGGACGATGGGACCTTCACGTCCCACGGACCCCCCTGTCCCTATCGTTATGGCGGAGGCTATGGCCTTGACCACCGCCACTCTGGGCCGTATCATTCCCCCCCGGGCAATAATGGCCTGCATGACCTCGGGAACACCATGCCCCTTGGCCTCCTTGGCGAAAAAATAGATAAGGGGGCCCACAATAAGACCGCCCAGGGCGGGTACAAAGAGCTTTCTTGCCCAGGGACTTCCCGTTATGTTTGTCAGGAGATCGGCTGTACCGGGAAAGGAGAGCGAGGATATCTCGGTGATCATCGCCCTGATGAGGACCGCGCCTAAACCGGCGAGTACACCTATGATCAGCGCGGCAACAATCATGAATGTATACTCTGTCATTTTGGCCCTTTCAACCAGGTCAGCAGTTTTTCGGGAAAGGTAGAAGAGTATCTTTGGTGTAATGTCCTTAATCTCCGTGTCGGAGTACTCTGTATCTTGTTTCATTTTTCTCTCACTGGTATTCGGTGGACCGTAAATAACTCTTTAAATACTTTTTGGAAGACTAAAATATGTCAATGAGAAATGATAAATATTTAACGAATTAATCATTGACACCTGTAAAAAAGATAAAAAAGTCTATCTCAACGAACAGGAGAATTTCATATTAAAGAGAGAGTCCCCCTGAACAAAAAATAAAAAAGCCTGTATGCAGAGGAATGAAGAATGAGTGAAATAATTGAATACACAAGGAAAGAATTCGTAAAATACCTCGATTCAACCGAAAAATTCCGTTCAATTGAAGAACTTGCCCGTATCTTTGAAAATACCGACATATGCACCAACATAGACGAACTCATTGCCGCATTAAAGGAAAGGGAAGAGATCATGAGTACGGGTATCGGATTTGGGATAGCCGTCCCCCACGCAAAAATCAACACGGTCACAAAGATGGCCTTTGCCATAGGTATTTCAAAGAAAGGGATCAATTTCAACTCCATTGACGAAGAACCCGTACACGTGATAATCATGGTGGCCGCGGGGGAAAAGCAGCATAAAAAATATCTGAAACTTCTCTCAAATATCATGTCTATTCTTAAGAATGAAAAGATCAAGGAGAAGATCATTAACTCAGAGTCGGCAGACGAGATAATTAAAATTTTTAATAAGTAATTAAAGGCGGAGACAATAAATGAGCGAAAGGGACTATAATTTCCGGGACATAGAAAAGAAATGGCAGAAGAGGTGGGAAGAAAAGGGTTCCTTCAAAAGTAAAATCGACCCCGGCAGAGAAAAATACTATCTCCTGGAGATGTTTCCCTACCCTTCGGGCAAACTTCACATGGGACACGTAAGAAACTATACCATCGGAGACCTGGCGGCACGGCAGAAGAGGATGAAGGGATACAATGTCTTCCATCCCATGGGATGGGACTCATTCGGCATGCCGGCGGAAAATGCCGCCATCCAGAACAATATCCCCCCGGCAAAGTGGACAGCGGAAAATATCAGCCACATGAAGGGGCAGCTCAAGGTCATGGGCTTCTCATACGACTGGGACAGGGAGATCGCGTCATATACGCCCGATTACTATAAATGGAACCAGTGGATCTTTATCCGGATGATGGAGAAAGACCTCGTCTATAAAAAGATGTCCGCGGTGAACTGGTGTCCCCACTGCCAGACTGTTCTGGCAAACGAACAGGCGGAAAACGGGCTCTGCTGGAGATGCGACTCGGAGGTCACCCAGAAGGAGCTTGAACAGTGGTTTTTTAAAATCACCCGTTATGCCGATGATCTTCTCACCGGCCATGAGGAACTGGGTGACGGGTGGCCGGAACAGGTCATCACAATGCAGAAGAACTGGATCGGGCGGTCAACAGGGCTCAGGATAAACTTCAAACTTGAAACCGGGGAAGACTTCCCCATCTACACCACCCGTCCCGATACGGTCTACGGGGTCACCTTCATGGTCATTGCCCCGGAACATCCCTTCCTGGAAAAGATCGACGATCCCGAACTGAAAAAGCATATTGATGAATTCAAGTCCCAGTCCCTTGCGGACCGTATTTCCGAGGAGAAGGGAAAAGAGGGGTTTGATACGGGGATAAAGGTCCTCAACCCCTTCACCGGGGAGAAGGTCCCCCTCTATGTGGGGAATTTTGTCCTCATGGATTACGGGACCGGCGCCATTATGAGTGTCCCGGGCCATGACTCCCGGGACTTTGCCTTCGCGAAAAAGTACGGACTTCCCATAAAGATCGTCATAGACAGGAAAAAAGAACCCCTTGTCCCCGAAGAGATGGATGATGCCTTTACCGACGACGGGATCTGCGTGAACTCGGGGCAGTTTGACGGTATCCCCAACAGGGAGGCCATTGAAAAAATAGCCGATTTTGCCGAAGAAGAGGGGATCGGCAAACGGGAGATAAACTACAGGCTCAGGGACTGGGGAATATCCCGGCAGAGATACTGGGGCTGCCCCATTCCGGTGATCTACTGTGATAAGTGCGGGACACAGCCTGTCCCGGAGAAAGACCTTCCCGTTATACTCCCCCGGGAAGTTGACTTTAAGGGAGACTCACGGTCCCCCCTTGCGGGAATGGAGGAATTTATTAAAACAAAATGTCCCTCCTGCGGGGGAGACGCCCGGAGGGAGACGGACACAATGGACACCTTTGTTGACTCCTCCTGGTACTACGCGAAATTTACCTCCCCCCATACGGAAGAAATTTTTGATAAGGACGAAGTCAGCTACTGGATGCCCGTGGACCAGTATATCGGGGGGATTGAACACGCGGTCCTTCACCTCCTCTACGCGCGGTTCTTCTCAATGGTACTCCACGACATGGGACTCCTTGAGAGCAAAGAGCCCTTTAAGCGGCTTCTCACCCAGGGAATGGTGATCAAGGACGGGTCCAAGATGAGCAAGTCCAAGGGAAACACCGTTGATCCCGCCCTGATCATCGACAAGTACGGGGCCGACACGGTAAGGCTCTTTATGCTCTTTGCCTCTCCCCCAAAAAAGGACCTGGACTGGTCGGACAAGGGGGTCGAGGGAAGCTACAGGTTTATCAACCGGGTCTGGAGGTTTGTGAACAAACACGCCGGTCTCTATGATAAAAATACCGGCCCCCGCAAGGGGGAGATTGATGATGAACTGAAGGGCATCAGGGTGGAACTTCACCGGACCGTGAAGTCCGTCACCCACGACATAGAGGAGAGGATGCAGTACAATACCGCCATTGCCCGGATGATGGAGCTGACCAATGTCCTCTACCAGGCGGATGAAAATAAATTTGAGACCCCCGGCGGGAAGGCGGTGATATCCGAAGTATTCGACAAACTTATCCCCCTCCTTTCACCCTTTGTTCCTCACCTGGCCGAAGAGCTGTGGAAACTCCTGGGCAACGGAGAAATACTCGTCGATCATCCCTGGCCCGGTTATGAGGAAGACCTCACAACGAGAAGTGAAACGGAAATCGTCTTCCAGGTAAACGGCAAGATACGGTCAAAAGTTATGGCCCCCTCCGATATCTCAAAGGACGAGATGGAGAAGCTTGCCAGGGAGGACCATAAGATAAAGCAGTTGATTGAAGGGAAGGATATTAAGAAGGTGATCGTTATCCCGGGGAAACTGGTCAATATTGTGGCCGTATAGGCGCCGCAATACCACAGCACTTATAAGCCCCCGGCTCAAACACCTTTATCTTTTTGATCTACCACAGCGAGCCACCCCCTCGGGGAGTTATTATACTAAATGACCTTATTTCAGCACAAAAGGTCAAAAGTCCCCCTTTGGGGGATTTAGGGGGATAACCAGAACAGGTACCCTCCCTGGTAATAAGAATATGCACAAATATTATTAATAGGTGCCGTGCCTGGCACCCGCAGAGTGAGGAGAAAATGGAACTGCAGGAAGCAATAGAGAAGAGACGGTCTATAAGAAGATTTACCGATGACCCTGTCAGCGACGGGCAGCTAAAAGATATCCTTGAGGCCGCCAGGATGGCACCTTCATGGGCCAATACCCAGGTCTGGGAATTCATCGTTATCCGGGAAAAGAGTATGATGGAGAGAATAGCGGAGACCTACTCGGAAACCAACCCCGCCCGAAAATGCACAATAAACGCCTCCGCCCTGATAATGGTCTGCGCCAGGAAGGACGTTTCGGGATGCAGGGAGGGGAAACCGGTCACAAAGTTCAACGAGTGGTTCATGTTCGACCTGGGACTGGCGGTGCAGAACCTCTGCCTCAGGGCCCATGAACTTGGCCTGGGGACGGTGATCGCCGGCCTCTTTGATCACGATAAATGCAGGGAGATGCTCTCGGTCCCCGAAGGTTACGAGGTGGTGGCAGCCATCCCGGTAGGGGTCTCCGCGGTGGGAGAAAAAAAAGCCCCGCCCCGGAAGGAGCTGGGAGAGTTTGTGCACAGGGAGAGTTTCGGGGAGAGTTATTTTTGATTTTGTCACAGGTCCTTCGCTGTTCGCCCCCCGTCCCCCTGAGGGGCGTAAGATATTTATCCGGCACTCTCTTGTGCCCCCCTCCGGGGGTTAGGGGGGTCTTCCTTCGGTCTCTTCGTGGTAAATTCTTTTAAGTTTTTTTTCCACCACGAAGTTTAAGATCCTGTAAAAAATGACGCTCACGGATGAGCTAATGTCCAGTACGGACAGCATGTCCAAAAAGCACTCGACCAAAAAAAGTCAAAAACTACCGAACAGGATGTTCCAATGCCGACCCCGCACAGGAGGTGCTAAAAGGGATCGGCCAAAAAGTTACTGAGTCCTACAGGCACGGATGCCTTATTGTTGGCGGTGACAGGAGGTCAAGGAGCCGACCTCGCAAATCGGAAGCCTATAATGTCGAACCCGTCGTTCGGGGAGTAAAAGCTCCAGTAGCCAACCTGCAGGTAGTCAGCAGTATCGCTCCAACTGCCACCCCTGAACACGTGCCCATCCGCGATCACAGTGAAACACCACTCCCACACATTGCCACTCATGTCATAGAGGCCAAGCTGGTTAGCGGTCTTTTGCGCCACCGGCATCAATGTGTCACTGCCGCCCATGTCAGGGTCTCCTGAATACCAGCCCACGGCCCGGGTCTCTGTATCGTTCGTATAGTCCCTGATCGCTCCGCTGGCATAATCAGCCGGGGTCCAGTAATACCCCGCTGTAAGGGTCACATCCCCCGAATTATAACTCTGTGCAATATATTCAGTGGCAAGATCACCCCCTGTGGGCGCGGTAGTGCCAATATACCGGGCAGCATACTCCCACTCCTGGCTTGAAGGCAGACGGTAACCGGACCTGTCCGCGTTTTCGACGGTCTCAGTATGGTCCCAGTCCGTGTCTATGCCGGTATATACTACATTATCAGTATTCCCATCTCTCATCTCCGTAAGCCAATTGCAGAACATAATGGCCCCGTACCAGGTCACACAGACCACCGGGTGGTCCTCATAACCGGAATCTAACGTGAAATTTCCGGATGAATAATTGATCTTTATATTTGTATCATCAAGATCAAGAAGCTCTTGCCCACCATATTTTACCGTTCTGCTTTCAAGGCCGTTGTGGTCGCCTAAGGTGGTACTGAATTTGCCATTATCATAGGCCCACTGCAGTACTTCAGCCATAAGTGCATTGGTTACCTGGGTATCGCTCATAAAGAACTTTCTCGTCAGAGTTGCCGGAATATTGTCCACAGAAGATGTCCAACTTGATGGAGAAAAAGGAAAGGTAATGCCTGTTTGGTTGTTGGCGTAGATCATGTTTACTGTCTCTGAACCTATATTTATTGGCGCTATATCGCCGGGGGTATCGGCTGCAACAAAGGGATCAACCGTCCAGAGAGCATAGAGGGTGACGTCCGCATTGGATATCTCCAAGGTGTCACCTGTACCATAACCAGTTCCCGAACCGTCTGCTTCGGTGTTCCAACCGGCAAAATACAGCTCTCCATTTATAAGGCTTCCTATGTTCCCAAGCACAGTTGCAGATTCTCCGTATAAATAGAGATTCCCATCCACCGGAACAGTACCCCCCGTGGCCCCGTTGCCGTCATATGTCACCGAATACACCGTTGTCCAGAGTGCATAGAGTATAACATTCGAACCGGAGATAGCAACCGTGTCCCCTTCACCGTATGTAGTCCCCGAACCGTCCGCCTCGGTGTTCCAACCGCTGAAGAGGTATCCGCTTCGCTCAAGCCCCCCGGGGTTCCCAAGCACAGTTACATTATCTCCATAGAGATAGAGATTACCATCCACCGGAACAGAACCCCCCGTGGCCCCATTACCATTATATGTCACCGAATACGCCGTGGTCCAGAGAGCATAGAGGGTAATGTTCGTATCGACGATCTCTACAATCTCCCCTTCAGCATAGGTACTCCCCGAACCGTCCGCTTCGGTGTTCCAGCCGGTAAAGAGGTAGCCGCTTCTTTCAAGCCCCCCGGTGTTCCCCGCCACCGTGGCCGTGTCTTCCCTGTTGTAGAGGCTGCCGTCCACGGGGGCCGTTCCGCTTTCCGCCCCGTTGGGATAATATTTCACCCGAGCAAGGCCGCCCCGGAAGGAGACCACGTGATCATAGCCCATGGCAACACCGCTCTGGTTCTCAATGGATGAGGTAAGACTTACCGTGTATTCTTCATCGATGAGCAGGGTGTCTGCGGGCTGAAAGACCGCGGTGATCCCCGAACAGCTTACCGTCCCCGCCACCGGGGCGCCGCTGCTGTCGGTGAGGGTGAAGGTTGTCCCGTTCACCGTGCCGGCGTCCATCTCTGTGTTAAAAACCGCGGTAACGGTTTTGTCCAGATCCACACCCGTTTCATTGGGAGTGGGGCTCGTGTAGACAACAAAGGTGCGAGTTGGAATCCTCCCCGTTCGCCCCGTTGCAGACGTATTCGGTGTTGGTGATCTCGTCCGCGTCCAGGACGTTGTTCCCGTTGTTGTCGAACCCCATGTCTATCCGGATGCCGCCGTATTCGCATTCAGGCCCCGAACTGATATATGTTTTTTCCGCCATCAGTGACGACGGCGGGCTTGGATCGTCCCCGCCGGATCCGCCGCCGTCAAAGATATCGCAGGACAAAAGAGTCAAAGAAAAGAGTAAAATAACTATAGCTGAAAATACAGACCGTGTTCTCATAGCTCCCTCCTTCAGTCTTTGGAATAGACTGAAACTATACTTTTTTTCTGTTATGTCAAGAAAAATCGCCCCGGGTGTAATGAACGACACTTTTTTTAAGAAATTTTGAATTTTGAATGTTGAATTTTGAATTATCCGGTCAAAAACGGTTTCTTTCATTTAACTTCTCCATTAACAACTATGAACAGATTTTAAGATTTGCCACAGACAGCATCAGGATGATGCGCATTTAAAAGCCAGGACACGAGGTCCGAAAAGGCTTTTAACGCCACAGAGACACAGAGGTTTTTTTAGGTTTTTTGACTGTCTCTTTGCATCTATCTATTTATATAACCCGGAACTCCATCATATTTTATAATTTATTAAATTGGCCACTGAAGTGCATATTATCTATTGCACTTTCTGTGTGAAATAACTCTTCTTCCTCTTCCTTCGCGTCCTTTGCGTCTTAGCGGTTCCAAATCTCTTCTCTTCAACCCCAACTCCCTCTTCTCTGTGAACTCCGTGCCTCTGTGCCTCTGTGGCAAATCTTCTTCTCCCTCTTCAATTCAAAATTTAAAATTCAACATTCAACATTTACTCACCCTGCCATTCATAGGCCCCTATGTCCACAGTGCCGTTTATGATACGCGTATTCCCCGCGAGGTCAGTTAAATAGTCTGAAATAGCATCGTTATATCCCGCATCGATAATAATGACATCAGGATAGAGGAAATCGTCGGCTCCGTATGTAGTGCTCATAAAGGGATTTGTGCTATCATTAATATTCCCATCCCCTGAAGTATCAATAATCCCAGACCCTCCAGTATCAAGACCTCCGTAATAAAAACAGTAAGAAATACTCACTGTTCCGTTATTAACATAAATATTATTACCAGCAGAACCGGAATTGCCATAAAAAACCGAATTATATATTGTTGCACCAATATTACTATAAATAGCGCCACCATTGTTATTAGCAGAATTATCATAAAATGTCACATTTGCAAAGTTCAAGGCACCATTATTAAGATATAACGCGCCGCCATCGTTATTAATTGCTCTATTGCTTCGAAACAGGCTGTTATTAATATTGATATCTGCAGTGACAGGATTTATGAATATACCACCACCATTATCTTCTGCCTGGTTATTAATAAATTTAACCCTATCAATAGTCAAGCTGCTACCCCTGAAATAAATCCCTCCTCCGGATTGTGTTTCTGGCGCTCCCACTCCAATGAACCCGTTATTGCTGATGCTGGCATTACTTATTGATAAATTTCCACCATAAATATAAATTCCTCCGCCTGCACCATTGTTAGTACAATTTGAAGAAATATCACTCCCCGCACCGCTGATATTCAGGGAACCATTTAAAAGATATATTGCACCGCCATTAAAAGTTTTGGAAGTTGAATCCAGATACCCGTTATACTTAAACTCTGAGTTTATAATATTTACTTCCTCGCCGGTATTGTTATCTATATATAATGCGCCCCCATTAGCATTATCTTCTGAATAATTACCGATAAGTTTGGAATTATTGATAACAGCTGTGGTATTTTCTAAGTAAATTGCCCCACCATTGCTTCCTGAATTATATGCTAATTCTGAATTATTATTTGTCAAATCCGTATCCGTAATGCTTATCTCTGAATTTCCTTCAAGATAGATTGCTCCACCTCTATAAGCGCTATTGATATCGAAAAGTGAATGACCGGAGATTGAGATAGTTGACCCGTTTCCATAAAGAGCGCCTCCATTGCCATCTGCATAATTATTACTGAAATTACACTCTTCAATACCAACCCCCGACCCGGAACTCCTTACGGCCGTTCCATCCCCGGAACCGGTCAGCGAATCAAACACACACGAACGAAAAACGATCCCCTCAGAAGAATCAACTGTCACCGCGCTGTTCCCGCCGAGGCTTGCGGAAGCCCTGAAGGTAAAACCATCAAGGGTGACTGAACGGGCCCCTGAAAGGGAGATGATCCCGTTCCCTGACGAAGAATTTAAAATTGTCTCATTGGCGGATACGTCCCTCTGCTCTCTCCTGCTCTCGGTACCGGCAAAGCCCCCGTAGATGGAAAAATTTTCCACGCTCCCGCCGATCTCTATAACTGCGCCAATGTCGCAAGTCCCCGACTTTATCCATATCTCCCCCCCCTCCTTTACCAGGGCAAGGGCCTCGTTGATACTCTGAACGGCATTCACCCACCCGCGCCCGTCGCCGCTGCTTAACGTGTCTTTATCAACGCAGACAGGGACTATATCGGGCATGTCTTCAAACATGCCGTTTATAATGTCCGAACAGGACAGGTTTAAAAGAAACAGGATGATGACCGGAATGAGCTTCTTCATTTTACTTCTCCTTATCTTACACTTCCTCCGAGGTCCGGGACCCTTCAATTTGAACCGCAAAGACGCAAAGGGCGCAAAGTTTTTAAGATTTTTATCACCACGAAGATCACGAAGCACACGAAGTTTAGGATAATTTTGAATGATGAGTTATACGGTTAAAAACAGTTTCTTTAATTTAACATTCAACATTTAAAACTCAACATTATAAAAACTCTTCCTTTGCGCCCTTAGCGCCTTTGCGGTTCAATACTTTTCTTCCTCTCTTTAATTTAAAATTAAAAATTCAACATTTAACATTCAAAACTTACTCCCCCTGCCATTCATAGGCCCCGATGTCCACAGCGCTTCCTGCGATACGCGTATTCCCCGCGAGGTCTTCGGTAATACCATTTGGGACCTGTGAACTGTCTCCCAGGTCAATAATGTATGAATTGGGATAAAGAAAATTGGCGGCTTCATCATTAATGCTCTCAAATGGTGATTCGGAATTTCCTGTTATGTTGCTTGAATCTCCCGTAAAACCAAGATCCGTATCTATATATGCACCGCCGTAATAAAATGAATTATAAATTCCAAATGTATCACCAGCATCACCGTTTGCGGAAATATTATTTGTAGTAGTATCATCAGCCGTATTACCGTAAAAAACAGAATTATAAAATGAATGATCTCCATAAATGGAATAGAAAGCCCCCCCAATACCGTTATTACCAGAGGCATGATTGGAATAAAAGGCGAGATTTATATATGTATTTGATGATGAGGCAGAACTGGATTGATAAGAAATTGCTCCGCCGACACCCGTACTTCCTGTATAGTCATATGCATGGTTATCATAAAAAAAAGAATTAACAACTGTAGTTGGGCTATTCTCCAAAATCAATATTGCTCCGCCGCTGCCATCACTGGATCCAGTAACTCCGGCAGTATTACTTACAAAGCTGCAGGCATTAAAATTTGCGCCTCCTTCGCTACTGAGATATACTCCCCCCCCGCCGGTCCCATCGGTATGGTTATCAGAAAAGTCTGTTCCATTAACAACTACCGCGCCTGTTGTAGATGAGAAAATTCCCCCTCCCCCTGTTATTCCGGATTCATTGGAAGAAAAGGTTGACCCGGTAATGGTCATATCCCCTGTATTTTCCTGATGGATTCCCCCACCGTTACCGGTTGCCTGGTTGTTATCAAAAGAAGAGTCAGTAACAGTTAAGTTATCACCTCCAAAGAAAATCCCGCCTCCGATATTTGTTGCAGGTGTAACCCCTGTAATGGACCCGTTATTGCTGATGGCGGCGTCAGTAATTGTTAAAGTTCCTCCATAAACATTAATAGCACCACCACCGCCATAGGCACAATTTGAGGAAATTTCACTCCCCGCACCGCTAATGTTAAGGGAACCACTATATAAATAAATCGCACCGCCATAACGGGTATAAGTAGTGGTCCCTGTATACCCGTTATTCTGCAACTTCGAATTGAGAATATTCACATTACTAGATTCTATGTATAAAGCTCCCCCGTCTTCTCCTGAATCTGTATAATTTCCTGACAGGGTTGAATTGTTGATATCGGCAGGTGTATTATTTATGAAAATTGCCCCACCGTTTGATGTTGTACTATTATTTGTTAATTCCGTATCATTTATCGTTATGTTTGTATCTTCGTAAGCATAAATCGCCCCCCCCTGGCCGGAGCTGTTACCATCGAACCGGGAGTTATTGGTAATTGAGATATTTGATCCATGGGCATAAAGAGCGCCTCCAATATTACTTAGACCACTACCTGCATTATTATTAATGAAATTGGACCCGGAAATGTTAACATACACTTCTGCCGTTGAATTATCATCTATAAAAAGAGCGCCTCCATCATCATTTGCACTATTAGAGATGAAATCGGATGCAGATATATTGATTACCGCCCCTGATACCGCACATATTGCTCCGCCATCATCTGCTTCATTATTCTTAAATTCCGCATCCGTTACGGTTATCTCTGAATTTCCCGTAACATAAATTGCCTTTCCGCTCCCGGTACCGGTCAGCGAATCAAACACACACGAACGAAAAACGATCCCCTCAGAAGAATCAACTGTCACCGCGCTGTTCCCGC
>JBNKTL010000011.1:0-99205 GCA_050298055.1 Spirochaetota bacterium | reverse complement strand
GGATTGTCTTCCCATATATACAAATAGAGGCCGTAGAGGTCTATCTTCCCGGCCTTTAACGAATATTCTTCCAGGTTTACCTTTTCACGGAGATCATTAATGCCCGTTCCGCCGTACATGAAGGGTTTCCCTGTTTTGTCTTTCTGTTTAAATTGACGTGAAACCGTTACCGCTGCGGGGGGAGGAGATAAAGCCATCTCACCACTGTGCCCTTTCCCTCCGGATATAAAGTCCTTAAGGGAGATCGAAAAATGGAATGAAGAAACGCCAACCAGCAGTTCCCGCTCATTCTCCATTAACGGAACAATATCAATTTCGGATATGTTCTTTAATATTCCCGCGAAGAGCTTTACGGAAGATGTTTCACGGTCTTCCCTGTGATGCCGCAGTTTTGATACGGCCTTCTCTCTTAAGTGTTTTATCGTTGCAAAGGCGGTCGCGTCGCACAACGCGTTAAGGGGCATTCCGTCTCCCCTTCCATCCAGGGTATCGGATATGACCTGCTGGCTCCAGAGCCTTCCCTCTTCGGCGCTCTCCCACGGGGCCACGGCCTCCTCACGACCGGACGCAAAGAGGTTTACCCCCCACAGGAGCAGAGATAGCACGGCAGCTGTCTTTAACAAAATTTTTATCATGAAATTAATTCAAATGCCTCTTACTTATCACATCACACAGGATGGTAATAGATACTCTTTTATATTTTCAGTCAATACTTTTTTTGACACATCACCCGGACACATCGCTTTCATATATACACAAAAAACAATAAACCGTCAACATACAACAAGTACCATTTGTACAGTTTTGTAATGAACGCTACACAGAGTGTAATGAACGACACTTTTTTATCAATGTTAAGTGTTTAATGTTGAATTTCGAATGAAATGCTGTGCGCAATTTCTTTTTTTCTTCAATTTTATATTTAACATTGACAAACGGTTCTTGAAATATAGTGGCATTATCCGCCTAAAAAGGACAAAAAAAACAATAAATAAAAGTAAAAAAAAATTTTATATAACTGAACGACATCTTTTTTTCAGGAACACTCACTGACAAAGGACCCGTAGAGCTTTTCCCTCAGGGCGAGAAAACGGGGGTCCAGGAGCTCTCTCGGTTTTTCCAGGCCGATTGTTTCTTCATGGCAAATCCTCCCCCCCCGGCCCATGATGAGGACCCTGTCACCGAGACGGGCGGCTTCCTCCACGTCGTGGGTAATAAAAAGGACCGTCTGTTTCAGCTTACGCTGGATCTCAATGAGCCTGTCCTGAAGCTCCCGCCTCAGCTGAAAGTCAAGGGCAGAGAAAGGCTCGTCCATGAGCATGATCTTCGGGTGCATGATCAGGGCCCGGGCCAGGTTGGCCCTCTGTTTCATCCCCCCGGAAACTTCCCGGGGGAGGAAATCTTCATATCCGTCAAGACCCACCATCCTGATATATTTTTCCAGCTCATTTTTCATGAATGTCCTGTCTTTCTTTAAAATGCCCAGGGAGATATTTTCCCTTATGGTAAACCAGGGAAACAGGGTGCTTTCCTGGAAGACAACACACCTGTCCGGCCCGGGCCCTGCAACCGGTTCACCCCCCACGCGTATTGTACCCCCCGTGGGCTCGATAAACCCGGCAACCAGGTTCAGGAGGGTGGTCTTTCCGCAGCCGGAAGGCCCCAGGAGACAGAGAAATTCGCCGCTGTTTATGACAAGGTCAAGGTCCTCAAGGACAGTGTTCTTCTTTTCATCATATGTTTTGCTGATGCCGGTTATTTCAAGGAGGCCTTTCATATCATCCGCCTCACGCTCTTAAAACAGAGCTTCAGGACCCTGACCAGCAGGTAGTCATATGTCTTGCCGATAAGGGCGATGAGGATCATCCCCACGATGATCATGTCCACCCTCCCCAGCATCCGGGCGTCCATGATGAGGGCCCCCAGACCGTTGGGGACACCGGTGAGCTCCCCCAGGACCAGGTAGGCCCACGCGATGCCCAGCCCCAGCCTCAGTCCCGGAACTATATGGGGAACGCAGGCGGGGAGAAGGATATGGATCACTCCCTGGACCCGGGTAACACCCAGCATGGCCCCCGCGTAGTAGAGGTTGATGTCGATCTTTTCCGCCCCGCTGAAGGTGTTCAAAAACACGGGAAAAAAGCTTGCAAGGGCTATGAGGAAGATGCTGGTGGCGTCACCGATACCGAACCAGATCATTGCCAGGGGCAGCCAGGTTATCCCCGGAACGGCCCTCACGGCATTGAGGGGGCCGCTCACAAAGCTGTTGAGGAGCCTGTTCCTGCCGCACGCGAGGCCAAGGGGGATACCGATAATCACGGCTATCCCGAAACCGCTTATGACCCGTACCGAGCTGCTGAAAAAGTCCGGTAAAAACCTCCCCCCGTAAGGCCCGGGGGAATTGCCGGGGAAAATATAGTGCCGGGCGGCGGCGGCGATGTCACCGGGGGAAGGGAGAAGGTACCCCGGAATAAGATTGAACCTGCTGCTGAAAAACCAGAAGCAGAAAGCCAGGAAGGGAATGATAAAGGGGGCCGCCCTTCTCATAGCCCCAGTTCTTTCCTGACCTCCTTCACAATCGAGAGGTCGATGAGTGTGCCGTAATCGGGCTGTTGATTGATGATCCCCAGCTTCTCCATTCTCTTTCCCAGCTCCCGGACCTGCCTGACCCATTTTTCGTCGATGTTCCAGAAGATCTCCATGTTGGGAGAGGCCGATTCCAGGATTGCGTAGTCGGTACCGAAGGAAGCGGCCTTTTTCAGCCAGAGCTCTTTGTCTTTATTGAGACGGATAGTGGCCTTCACATGGGCCTTCACCAGGTCACGGACCATCTTCCTGTTCTTTTCCAGGTCCGATCTTTTGACCAGCATTCCCGCGTTTATTTTCCCCACGGTATCTTCAAAATAGGGATAAACGAGGATATATCCGTAACCCTTCTTCTGCGCTATCGTGGGAAAGGGCTCACCTGACAAAAAGGCGTCGATGCTCCCCTTTGCCAGGGCGGTCCCCATGTCAAAAAAATCAACCCGGGTCAGTTTCACGTCGCTGTTGGGATTGAGCCCATTTTTCGTGAGAAGCTCCCTGAGGAGTATTTCATGCATTGTCCCGGGAACATACCCGATGGTCTTTCCCTTCAGTTCATTGACGCACTTTATCTTTTTATTCACCACAAGGGCGGAACACCTGTTGCAAAGCCCGGCAACAAGGACAACCGGTTCGCCCCTTACCGCCGAGTGAATGGCATGGGCGATTGTTGTTCCGCACATATCAAGGCTCCCCGAGAGCAGCGCTGTTTTCTGGTCCGCGGGATTGGTAAAGGCGTGCACATCCGTTTTGACACCGCCGATTTCAGTATAGAAGAAGGGCTGAATGGTCTGGGCGGTCTTCCATGTCCCCACCCGGTACTTTTTCGCGGATTTGCCGCATCCCCCGGCAATAAAGAGAATCCCCAGAAGGGATATTAATAAATAAGTCCTTTTCATCTTTTTCTCCTTAACAGACATTTGATTTTTTTGCATGGTCCCAGCCGGTTTCCCGGAACATTTTCCTGCAGTCATCAATCCCGCTTCCCCTGCCCCGGGCGCTGTCGGCCTCCGTGTCCCGGGGGCTGGACCCCACTTCGGGAAACATCAGGTTCGCCCCCGCAACCAGCGCCAGGGTATTCGGTTCATGGGTGCAGTGGGCCCGGGGGACCTCCCCCATGACAAGCCTGCTCACCGCCGTGAGCCGCGCCATGTCAAGCTCCGTTATCATTCCGTATTTCTCCATGGGACTGCCGGGAAAGTTGATTCTCCGCATAACACCGCTGTATATTGCACCGTGCTCCCTCGCCAGAAGCATCAGGCCGGCAAGTTCTTCGGGTGTGTGCTCCGGGCCCACGGGCTCCACACAGTTCATCCATTTGAGGCCCGTGTCCTTTAACACCTTCAGGGTGTTGATCCTCTTTTCAACCTTGAAGGGAGTGACAATCCCCTCCCCCAGCCTCACCGCGTGGTACATGCCGATAAATCCCGCTTCAAGAAGCATCTCTCCTTCGTCATGATTAATGTCCCGTGTATTTGCTATGAGGGGGACCTTTGTCTCACTGCTGAGCATCTTACCCGTCTCGAGGAGGTCTTCGAAGCTGTATGTCCCGGTGGTCATGACATTTATTCCGTCAGCGCCTTCCTCCTCCGCCTTCTTCCCCCAGAGAACCAGTTGTTCATCAGAGAAGATCACTTCTTTCTCGAACAGGCCCGATTGCCGGGTCAGGGAGCAGAAATCACAGTTGTAGGGACAGGGCCCGGCATTGAGCCCTATGTGCAGATGGTTTTCCCCTTTGCCGGAGAACATCTCCCGGGACATCCTGTTGGCAAGATGCATCATCTCATAACACTCCCGGCTCTCATTGTCCACCCGGATAAGATCGACGATCTCATCCTTCGACAGCAATTCCAGGTTTTCCGCTTTTTTAAGAATATCTTTGACGGTCATAGGGCAACTCAGCTAATTTAGTTTAATGGATTGAAACAGGGGAAATCCAAATCAGAGAACCGATACTTCATAGATGACATCTATTTTATGGATTTTTATGCTGTAAATGACTTTTTTAGATTTTTTTAAAATACTTTTTTTTATAACTATTTATCAATTTATACATTTACAGGTTCCTTTAAAATACCTTTTAAATTTTCTCTTTATATTTAATCGGTCCGCACTTTACCGTTTCAAAAGACTCAAAGAATATATCACGGCCATGCTTCATAACGTCCCAGAAAGGCTTATATCCCCTGAGAAATTTCATTTTACTCAACGGCTTTTTAAAGGTATTTATCTCTTCAATGGTAGCTTCCCGTCTTTCTCCCACGGTCCCCATCAGCCTTATACCCGGCGCATGATTGAACTCGCCCAGAAGAAATGTCTTCATCCAGAACCATCTGTTATTTTTTAACAATAAAATGCAGATTTTCCCGTTACGATCAAGATTTGCCGTCAACTGCCGGGAAAAATGATCAAAAAAGAAACCCCTTTTATTTTCATAGAGAACCAGGGACGAATAGGGAGCAATACGCGGTGAACCGTCTTCGTCAACTGTGGCAAAAATACAATAGGGCAGGTTTGGAGGTTTAACATGAGAAATTTCACCCCAGAATTTGCATATTTGTTTCCAGTTTTTTTCCGTAAGATGCATAATAGTCCTCCTTTTTGTTTTAAAAATATGATTCACAGCTGAATAGTTGTGACTAATCAATTCTTCATAATGTTGACTAAGTCAACTCAACAAATAAATGTTGACTTAGTCAACAAAAAAAATATTCTGGTTGTATGGCTGGAGAGAAAAAACAGAAAACCGGTGAGCTGAGAAACCGGCTGATAAAAGCCGCATCTGAAATTATTTCCGGAGAGGGATTAAAAAAGCTCACCATGAGAGCTCTCAGCAGCCGGGTCGGTGTATCAAGGACAGCAGCCTACCGGCATTTTGAAAGTAAAGATGCTCTCCTGTTCGCAATTGCAGAGGAAGGTTTCAGAGAACTTACCGAAAGATATAAAAATATTAACCGTGACACATCCCTTGATTCTCTTTCGAAACTTCAGAATATCGGGTTTGCTTACATTGATTTCGCGGTTCATAGTCCGGGCGCTTTCAGGTTAATGTTCGGGCAGGAAATAACAGAGCGCCGAAGATCCGAGAAACTGAGCTCAGATGCGCGGGAAACCTTCAATGAATATTTAACGGCAGTTAAAACCTTTCATAACGAACAGGAAGAGACGAGCGAAGATTATCCGGTGCTGGCAATCTTTTACTGGTCTGCCGTTCATGGACTGGCAACCCTGCTTTTAGACGGCCAGATTACGGTTTCAGGCAAAAACAAAGGCCTCCCGACTTTACTGGCAGAGAATCGGCCGGTGACCGGGAAAAATCTTAATGCAATGATTGATTTTGCAAAACAGTCCATCAGGAATTTCTGGACCTGATATTTAACAGAATTTCTTAAAATATTAAAACATTGACCGGGAATTTTTCTCCTCAGCCGGCTATAATTGTTCCCACATCTTCACCATCCATGGCTTTCGCAATATTCGCAGGTTCGAAATGTTTCCTGATATCCAGGTGTCCTACTCCGGATCAATACAGACTTACCCTTTTCAGCCGCAGGATGATTTTGCAGAGGCTTCATAATTAATTCTTTACAAGGGTTCCAAATTTATGGTACTATCGTTATTCCTTATTTAAAGGTTTTTTTCTGGATTTTTTTCACAGTAGAATAACATTGACACATACTGTTGATATTTTCGGCAGAGGCATTCTTTTTTGCCGGAGAGCTGAGCAACCAAAGCTATATTTTTATGATCAAGAAAATACTGATTCCCCTTAAGAACTTCCTGAAAGATAAATATAATTTTTTCTACAATACCCTGTTTCTCAATGTAAAACAAATCTTAACCAGCTTTAATGAACACGACGGAGAGCTCTCTACCTGCGCCCTGGCGTTTTTCGCCCTCATTTCATTTATCCCAATGTCCCTGGTAATAATATCGGTCCTGAGCTTTTTCTACAAATCTGAACTTATGGCAAACTTCTACCTCAACCAGATAAAACATCAGCTCCCTTCAATAAATATAAACGAGCTCATTGGAATAATCGATACCATCGTTTATAAGAAGAGGTACCTGGCATTTATCTGGATACCCTTCCTCTTCTGGTGGGGGAGCCTTGTGTTCGATATCATCGAGAGGGTCCTTGAAAAAGCTTTCAGGATAAAGGAAAGCCACAAGTACTGGAAAGCAAAGATACGTCACATCCTGATTATCCTGGGAATAGGAATAATCATCCTCTTATTTGTCTTTCTGTCAAATATCCTGACAATTTTAAGAAGCAGCCAGATCGCGTCAATAATAAAGGAGAATCTCTATGATATGCCTTTCTACTCCCAGTTTTTGGCTTTTATGAAGAACCTTCCCTTTCTCCTGACAAATTTCACGGCAATCTTTACCAATACGGCCATGCTCTTCATCATTTACCGGTTTGTTCCGCCGATGAACATGAACAATATTTCTATCATGAAAGGCGCCCTCTCGGCATCGATAATTTATGAACTTGTAAAAGCCATCTATTCATATTATATTACCGAGATAAATGACTATACGTCAATTTTCGGGTCTCTCTCAACAATTGTCATGCTGATGATCTGGATATGGTTTACCTGTTTTATCTTTGTCATAGGGGCCGAGATGGCCTGGTTATTCTATGTAAAGAGTGAAAAGGCAGAGCTGCTGGACTTTGAACAGTAAAGAATGATTAATTTTCAGAGGTCCCCTTTTCAACTTTCTTTTTTTTCACCGGTCCCTTCTTTTTGGCTGCGGTCTTTTTCTTTCCCGGTTTTTTTTCACTGATTCTCTTTTTCATATCTTTAACCAGGTCCCTTTTCAGGTCGTCTTCTATCTCTTTTTTTATCTCCTCTTCAATGTCCCTCTTGATGTCATCCTCCAGCTGTTCCCTGGTAATATATCCCGCGGGGAGATTGTCTTCAGGATGAAGATGGACCGTGAAGGAGTCCGCCGGTTTTTCCTCTCTCATGATCAGTATTCTCAGGTCAGATGACAACAGGTAGAGGAGAGGTGTGGCGAAGAGAGTAATAAATGTTCCGAAGGCAATACCCCAGGCCATAGAGACCGCCATGGGGACCAGGAAGGGGTCCAGGCCGCCAATCCCGTAGGCCGTGGGGACAAGCCCCAGGAAGGTGGTCAGGGTGGTGAGGAAGATGGCCCTCAGCCTGTTCCCTCCCGCTTCAACCGTTGCTTCGTAGGGACTGAGCCCCTGTGCCCGGGCATTCCGGATGAAGTCCACGAGGACAATTGAGTCGTTTACTACAACGCCGGCAAGCCCCACAATTCCCATGATGGAAAGAAACGAGAGGGGCATCCCGTGAAAATAAAAGACCCAGACAACCCCGATAAAGGAGAGGGGAATGACACTCATGACGATAAGCGGATGAAGGAGAGACCTGAAGATCCCCACCAGTATTATATAGATGATGATCACCGCGATAAGAAAGGAACGGCGCAGGCTGCTCATTGATTCCTGGGTGTCCTTGAATTCTCCCAGGTAGTCGACGATTATCCCGGGATTGTCCTTTTCCACACCGGCAAAATCCTTCTGGAGAAGATTGTTGATATAGACCGATGAAAGGTGCTTTGCTTTTTCATCGATATTTGCCGTAACACGGACCGCTCTTTTCCTGTCGATCCGGGAAATAAGGGATATCCCCTCCGATTCCTGGAAGCTGGCAATCTGGTTGAGGGGGACCAGGTTGCCGATCCTGTTTGAAACCTTCACAAGCTTCAGGTTGTTAATATTGTTCCTGAACTTCTCCGGAAAAATAACACGAATATCGATCTCCTCGTCACTCTTCTTTATCTTTGTGGCAACTGTCCCCTTGAAACTTGCCCTTACCGTAGACGCCACATCAAAAACACTTATACCGGCAATGGCGGAAACCTTGTCCTTGAGAAATATCTTGAGCTCTTTTTTAGGGTCATCGAAGTTGTCCTTCACATCGGTAATTCCCTTAACTTTCTCAAGGTACTTTTTAAAGATATCGGCCACCTTCAGTATCTCCGGAAAGCTGTCACCCTTAATGGTAATGTTAACCGGTTCGCCAACCGGGGGACCGGTCCTCAGGTTTTCGTAGTCCACCTGGTCAAAGTCTTTTATATATGCTTTTGTTTCTTTTTTTATCCATTTTATGATCTCCGAGGTTTTTCTGTGCCTGTCCTGCTCGGGAGTCAGGTAGACGGATATGGTCCCGTAGTTTGACCCGGTTTTCTCCTTCTGCCTCATGGACTGGTCGACGATCTTGCCTGCCAGGGTATCAAAGCTCTCCAGCTCTTCCGGGGGAAGCTTGGCCACAACTTTTTCGAAGTTGACCAGTTTCCTGCTGACTTCCTGGACCGTGGTCCCCTTTGGCGCTTCAAAGTAAATGAAGAACCTGTCAATATTGCCCTGGGGAAAGAGTATGAACTTTGAGTTTTTCTTTGCGAAGAGGATAGTTCCCACAAAGACGATCATGATAAGCAGTGAAAATTTATACCTGTTGTTGAGCACAAAGACCAGGGCCCTCTGGTACCTGGCCTTTACCCTGGGGTAGAGCCCCTCTTTCTCTTCCCGTCTCAGGTGCACCGGTTTTTTGTTCCTCTTCTCAATGTCAAGCACGTGTGAAGGGAGGATCAGCATGGACTCGATCCATGAACCGATCAGCGCCACCGAGACAACGGCGGGGAGGGCCCACATGAACTTACCCATAATACCGGTCATGAGCATGAGGGGGCTGAAAGCCGCGATTGTGGTCATAATGGTACCGGCAACAGGGACGATGACCTCGGTGGTACCCTCGATGACCGCTGAGCGCACGTCCTTCCCCTCCTCCAGGTGGCGGTAGATATTCTCCGCGACGATGATGGCATCGTCCACAAGCATCCCCAGGACCACGATAAGCCCGAACATGGATATGAGGTTAATGGTGAGGCCCTGCTGCCCCATCCAGATAAAGGCGATACAGAAGGCGATGGGCAGACCTATGGTCGTGACCAGGGCTATTCGCCAGCCCAGCGTGAGGAAGAGGGAGAGCATTACAAGGATAAACCCGACAATGGCATTGTATTTCAGCACCTTCAGCCTTCTCTTGACGAAGTAGGAGAGGTCACGGGACGTTACAAAATCATACTCTTTGGAATACTTCTCTTTGAAGTTGTCAACAATACGAAAGATCTCATCCACCACATCAATGATATCTCCCGATTCCTTTTTCACCACCGTGAGGTTTACCGCCTGCTCGCTGTTTGTCTTACTGACAAGGACCTCTTCGTCAAAAGAATCCTTCACCCTCGCGACATCTTTCACCCTGACCCAGTTCCCGATATCGTTGGCCCTTATGAGGACATTCCCGATATCCTCCGTGTTTTCAACCTCGCCGATGGTCCGGACCATTATCTCCTCTTTCTGGGTCTTCACCTGCCCCCCCGGAAAGTTGAGGTTCCTCTTTGAGAGGGCGAGAACAACATCATTTATGGCAACATGATACCTGTCCAGGAGGATGGGATCAACCTCGATGACCATCTCACGGTCCCTGTATCCTTCCCGGGTGACCTTTGCCACTCCGTCAACCTCCAGCATCCTGTCTTCCAGCATCTTTGCATGGGTTCGCAGCTTACGTTCATCTTCATCGTTTTTTATTCCCTTTTTCGACATGACCGAAACATTGAGTATGGGCCTCTGTGAGGTCTTCAGTTCCTGCACGATGGGATCTTCGGCGTCTTCGGGAAATTCTTCGTACCTGTCGATTGCGTTCTTTATGTCGTTGATGGTACTGTCCTTGTTCTCCAGGTCAGGGTCGAGTTTTATAGCGGCTATGGACTGCGATTCAACGGACGTGGTATAGAGTTCTTCGATACCGTCTACCTCCCGGAGCTGGTCCTCGATGGGGATGGAGATGTGCTTTTCAATGTCCTCCGCGGTAGCGCCGGGATAGAGGGTACGCACAATGACCCAGTCAAAATCAACTTTGGGAAAGGCCTCCCTGTTTGCCCTGGCCAGGAACATAATGCCCGCGATAAGGATCCCGATTGATATAATATTTATCAGAAGCGAGCGCTCAGCGAAAAATGCGACAAATCTCTTCATGGTTGTTTTGTCCTTTATAAAAATCGAGTTAAAATCCTCAAATTTATATCTGCCACAGAGGCACAGAGACACAGAGGATTAATATTGTTTCAACTGTCTTTTTGCATTTATACATATTTATTAATCATAAAAATAGTGGCAAATCTTATTAAAGTAAAGTTACAATTTTGTATTTATTACTTAAAATAAACGATTACCTATACATCAACACCTAAGATGTTCTGATTTTCATTATCACAGATGTCAAGGGAAAATAATAATTTCATGGCAGATTCTTTATGATAGGGGGATATAACTCAGGAATTGTTACTCTTAAATGCGGTGAGCCTGAAATCCTCAAGGATCTCCCCGGCCCTCCCCTTAACGGCAAGGATTGCCCCGTAGCCGGTCATACCTGAAAATATCTCCACAATCCTCTTCTTCCGGCCGGCCTCAAGGTAGAATTTCTCAAAGGAGAGGGGGTTTTCCCAGTGAGGCTCTTTAAGATCAATAATATCATCGCACATGTCCAGAATATCATGGAGGATAAAGGCGGACTCCCTGAGGTAACTGCCGCTGTCCCTCTCAATATCAAGGCCGCTCTTTCCCTGTTGAAGAAGATAGATATGGTCATTGATCCTTTTCGGATGGACCTTCCCGTGGGGGACCGCGAGAATATCGAGTTTTCTCCCGGTCATCTCGATCCTGTCCCTGAATTCATAATTCTGCACCAGGACCCAGAGAACCGCATAGTAATAGACAGCAAACTCCGAAAGTGCTCCGTAGAAGTGTTTTACTTCAATGCCTGCCATGGGATGAAATTCAATTTCAGGATACTTCTTTATCCTCTCGATATTCTCCTCCATGATCTTTTCCACCCTGTTTGTGAAGTCCCTCTTCTTTTTTTTGCTCTCGTACTTTTCCCGGGTTTTTTCAAAATTTGAAATTTCAGCCAGGATAAACCCCTCCAGGTTCATCCGGTTCTCTACAGCCAGGGAGTAGCGTTCTTCAAATGCTTCAATATTGAACCAGGAGGGGCTGTACCTGCCGGCATATTCACTGTATCTTTCCCGCAATTTTACAAGCAGCCTGTTGATTTCTTCACTGGATAATGGCATAATTATTCTCTGAATAAATTTTCATTTTTGGATACATATTTGTCACTCATTTTTTCAGTGAAATACTCTTTTCGTATACAGTCCGGGACACCGGTATCCGGTTATTTCAATAAACTTTTTGCCTGACTTGTTTCTGCAAGGTCAAGGGCTGCTCCCAGCTCCAGGAGGCGGTCAATGAATGGCAAATCATGGTTGTGGCCTTCACATCTCTTTTTTATATCCGCATAAAACTCTCTGAGAGATTGTACGATCTCCTCCGAATATTTTGACCAGTCAATGCGGGAAAATGCCTCCGAACACCCGGGATGGGTCAATTCCTGAATTCGGGTATGGCAATATTTAAGAAACCGGGAAAGATCAATATTTATATTCATTATTTCTAACTGTTCCTTGATATTACATCTTTATGGTCAACCTGTTGTCCTGCAAAGAGGCTTCATATTTTTTCAGAGGTTTTTTGGCAAAGCCGCCTTTGTTTTCTCCCTCCAGGGAAAAGGTGGAACTGCCCAAGCTTGCGCATTCAAATTGCTGTTTTTGGGGATCATACTCCACTTCAACGCCCCTGTGGGTACAGAAGAGCGAAGCCACGGCAAAAGTCTTTTCCCCGGTTCGGGCAATAATAATTCCCGGGGAAACGGTTTTATCTTTAATTTTGACTGCCCCTCCCACTTTCTTCAATACCGGTTCCTTTGAGAGGTCAATGAGCAGGTCGTTTTCCTTTTTTGTATAGGCTTTGGGGTTAATGGCCGGGGTGTCACCCACCTTGGTAATTGTTGCGCAGCCGCTGAAACCGCAGAGGCATGTTGATGTGACCGCAACGGTCAAGCCGCCCGTTTTTATGAATTGTCTCCTGCTAACAGTTGCCATGATATCCTCCGGGTTTTTAATTCATTGATTATAATAATTTCATCAGAGAGCGAGCCCAGGCAGTTCTTCAATGGGGCATGCTGATATTTTTCTAAATTTTAATCAATACATTTCTTTATATTTCTTCCTCACTTTTTCTGATATATTTTTAATGAATATGATCGGCAACTACTCAGCTATATGGCTAAAATATCAACAATATGTCCCCGCCGCCTACGGCGGCGGGGACATACCAGTTATCTTTTTTTCATGACAATGATTATTCCCATGCTCAGCCTGAGCCGTTACGAAAACAATCAAAAATGTCTTTACAAATTAGGAATTGAAATAATAATATGTAAAAGATGAACAGAATGAAATAAATGTTATATCCGATCATGGGAGCAATATTGATCTCATTGAAATTAATTCCGGTCAAACCATAACATCAGATTATTTCAGGGGATTTAAATTTTTATCCTCTCTTTCAAATGATGTTCATAACTCCTCTCTTGTCTATGGCGGTAATGAGAGTTATAAAAGACAGGGTGTTCATGTATATTCCTGGAAAGAGGCAGGGGGAATTGTGTAACGACTCCTGAGTTCATGCGGCCGGCAGTTAAAAATTTTTTTTTTCATCATTGCTCACTTTTTCGCAGTTCCTGAATACATAACTCGATTTTTTGCAATTTTTCCTTACTGGCAGGATCCTTACAGCTGCGATAAACCGGTTCAAGTGACCTTTGCAGATTGTCGCTGTATCCCACCGGGACCTTTTGCTGTTTTTTGACACAAAAGTGTTCGTAGACATTGTTGATTGTCCTTATGCAGTTACCTTTGGCTGTCTCTTTGGGATCCTCCACATCCGTATTGAAGTCCGGTTCCAACAGAACACACGAAGTCACCAGGGCTATTGGCGCAAAAACAAGTATTAAAATTTTAAGTGATTTCATTTTCTTATCCTATTTTTTAATTATGAATAAAAAGTAAAAAAAATGAAACATACGGACAAATAAAAAAGAAGTTTGGAATATCCTGTGGACGTAAACAGTTACCAGGACAGTGTAAACTACACAGAATGCTGCTCATCACACGATATGATCAGTGGCAAGTGTTTCCAGGAGACCCTGCATGCGGCCGGTATTTACTATTATTAAATTTCCTGTTTCAAACTTTCAATCGGACCGTCTCTCCTCCGGCTTCTGCTCCATCTTCAAGGATCATTAACCGTACCCGGCCGGTTGCTACCAGCCGGTTTTGGTCATCTGTCACTGTTCCTGTCCAGACATGAGTCCGTTTCCCGATAAGTGTCGGTTTCACAGTGCAGGTGATTTTTCCTGAACGGACGGCTTTCAGAAAAGAGGTTGTATTTTCAAGACCCACGGCACTTTTTTTTTCGTTAAAGACAGTCATAGCGGCCGCGGTACTGCAGACAGTCTCAATCATTCCCGAGTAAACACCCCCATGAACCAGGCCATAGGGCTGGAGGTGCTGGTTCCCGACTTCCAATTCCGCAACAAATTCTTCCGGGGAGACTCTGACAAACCGGAGGCCCATGGCCTGATTAAATCCCCCCAGCAGGGCGTTTACTCTATCAAGTGTTTCTTCTGGAAATTTTTTCACAAGTTTTATCCTGGTTTATAAAATACTGGTTTTGATGGCATTCAACGATCAGCAAGATCAGAATGTTGTGAAGAGGAAAAAAGTGTCAACAGAAAATCATTTCCAATGCTGTTCCAGCATGGAATCCGCCTTGCTCCAGTGAAGATATATTTTTACATTTTTCCAGGCATTCTCAAATATATTTAATCCTTGATTTTTTAGATTACTCTGCTCCTGCTTGCATATACCGTTCCTTATACTTGATAGAGCAGCTGTCATAGCTTATGAATGAAAAAACACTCAACCGTTAACTCGTCAATTTTAAAAAAGATATTAGACTGGGAAAAAATGAATAAGATGTATAAAATATGTTATAATATGAAAAGTTGTTTGCATTAACAATCAGCGGGAAAAAAATGAAAAAAATAATATACTATTCAACTACTACATGGAAAATTTAAAATATAGACATGATATAGATGGTTTAAGGGCAATTGCTGTACTTTCAGTAATGTTCTTCCATTTAGGAATTCCATATTTTAACGGTGGATTTGTTGGTGTTGATGTTTTTTTTGTAATTAGTGGATTTTTAATAACTCGTATAATTAATAATGAAATTAAAACAACAAATAAGATTAAATATATAAACTTCTTTATTCGTCGATTTCGCAGACTTTATCCAGCATTAGTAACTGTCGTTCTTCTTACAGCGATAAGTTCAATATTATTTTTTTCACCTTCTTCTTTACAACGATTTGGAGGTGAATTAACATCAACAATAGGCAGCTTATCAAATTTTTTATTCTGGATTGAAGCAGATTATTTTGATGTTTCATCCAAGGTCAAACCATTACTACATACATGGTCACTTAGTATTGAAGTACAATTCTACTTAATTTGGCCTTTTATCCTTCTCTTCATATTAAAAAAAAAACGTAAGTGGCTAATTATTATTTTACTAGTTTTATTTAGTCTATATCTTAATATTATATTTTCAGATGGATCAATTCAGATTTTTAATCAATTTTTGCCAACTTTGTCAAAATTGATTAAAAATGGGAAATCAACTATTTTCTATTTATTACCATTTCGCATTTATGAATTTATAATTGGTGCAATGCTTGTTTGGTTAACTGATTATAAAGTAAAAAGTAAATTTGTACTTGAAATTGTTTATTTGCTGGGTTTTATTTTTATAATTTTATCAATTGTAATTTTTAATGAGAAACTATTATTTCCATACTTCTATGCAATACTTCCTTGTTTTGGAACAGCATTCTTAATTTATTCCGGTGAAAAAAGTCTTTCATCAAAATTGTTAACAAATAAAATATTTATTTTTATTGGTTTAACCAGTTATTCTGTTTATTTGATCCATTGGCCGTTGATTGTCTTTTGGCAATATATAAAAGGTTCCCTCTCTAATATTGATAAAATCATAATTATCACACTTTCATTCATTTTAGGTAATTTTAGTTACAAATATATTGAAAAACCATTTAGAATAAATAAACTTAATATAAGTAGACCAATATTCAAGTATTCCATCATTGTAACATTTGTAATAATAATTGCAATTGGAATAAGTATAAAATTTAACTCTGGATGGAAGTGGCGAATAAAAAACAATGACTTAGTAGATGTTGAAAACACCGGAGATTCATTACAGTTCCATAAGAAATTTTATGGGGGGGCTCCTTACCCATCATATGGTCCTGTAAATAAAAAACTTCCAGCTGATATTGTACTAATTGGAGACAGTCATGGAAAGCAATATGCTGAAGGTATATATAAACTATTTGCAAAACCCAATGGATATACTATGTATATTGCATCAGGAACCAGTTGTTTTCATCTTCCAGGATTTACTCGAAAGACCAAAGGGTATAACTGGAATAGAAACTGTCCAAAGGCTTTAAAAAAAGCTATTGATTTTATTAATAAAGCTAAATCACCACCAATAGTTATCATGTCTCACTCTTGGCTTAGTCAGATGAAAATTGCAGATTTATTAGATAATCAGGGAAACTCAATGAATATCGATATTGAAATCAATCATATAATAACAGGAATATTAAAGCTTAAACAAAAAATTGCAAAAAGTACCCTGGTAGTTATTGGACAGGTTCCAACAACTGGTGGTTTTAACCTTTATGATATTTTTTCTCGACCTCATCTACCCTTTATTACAAATAAAAATGTTGGTGAATTTATGACTTCAAAAATAAATCCAAAATATATTGAATTTAATACATTACTAAAAAAAGCAGCGGAATCAACAAATAAGTTCATTTTTCTTGATCCACATGATGTGTTATGTGATAATTATATTTGTCAAAATGTGAATAATAATAATAAGAAGTTAATATATTCGGATAAAACTCATTTAAGCATTTTTGGCTCAATATTTGTAATCAATGGTTTTCTCCCTAAATTATTGCAAATTAACAGTTTAAAGTAATTTTACCTGCCCCCCGAAAACTAAACCACTTGCAATTAGAGACTCGATAAATATTATTAGTCTTGGAGGTTGCTATGAAACATAAGCGGTTTACAGAAAATAAGATCTTCAAAATTCTCAAGGAAGCTGAATCGGGAATAACCGTGGCAGATCTTTGCCGCAAGTACGGCATGAGTGGAATTATCCCTCACGCACTATAACACCCGATCTTCCGGGAAATAACGATCCTCTGGATCTCCGAAGTCCCCTCCCCGATGGTGAGGAGCTTCTGGTCCCGGTAAAACCTCTCGATATCATATTCCTTCATGAGGCCGTACCCCCCGTGGATCTGCACCGCCTTATCAACCACCCGGCCGAAGACCTCGGAGCAGAAGAGCTTCGACATGGCCGCCTGCTTCGAGAAGGGCTGGTTGGCGTCCCTCATCCTGCAGGCGTTGTAGAGGAGCCTCCTGGCCGCTTCAATTTCCGTGGCCATGTCCGCGAGCATAAAGGATATTGCCTGGAAAGTTGATATGGGAACGCCGAACTGTTTTCTCTCCTTCGCGTACTTCAGGGCCAGCTCATAGGCCCCCTGGGCGCCCCCCAGCCCCATTGCCGCGATGGCAAGCCGCCCGTTGTCCAGGGTCCTGAGCATCTGGTGGAACCCCTCACCCCGGCTCCCCAGGAGGTTATCCCCGGGGACCCTGCAGTCGTCAAAGAAGAGCTCACCGGTATCGCTTGACCTCCACATCATCTTCCCCTTCATCTTCCTTTTCGTAAATCCCTCTGTGTCGTTAGGGACGATAATACAGGAAATTTCATTCTTTCCATCGGTCTTGTAGCCCGTTGTTGCCTGTACCGTGCAGACCCCGGCAAGTTCCGAGGTGGAATTAGTGATGAATATCTTACTGCCGTTGATCACCCACTCATTGTTTACCAGCCTGGCGGTTGTCCTGCCGGCCCCGGCGTCGGAACCGGCCTCCGGTTCCGTAAGGCCGAAGGACCCCAGTATTTTCCCGCTGCAGAGCCTGGGAAGCCAGGTCTCCTTCTGTTTTTTGTTGCCGAAATAGTATATGGGGCCGATACCCAGGGAATTCCCCGCAGCCACAGTGGCCGCATGGGAGCCGTCAACCCTGGCCAGCTCCTCAACGGCAATGCAGTAGGAGAGGTAATCCATCCCGGAACCGCCGTACTCCTCCTCCACATAGATCCCGAAGAGGCCCATCTGCGCCATCTTCCGGGTGATCTCAACGGAAAACTCTTCCCTCTCGTCAAGGTCCCCGGCCGCGGGATGAATGACCTTTTCGGCAAACTCCCTTACCGTGTGGCGCAGGATCCTCTGTTCGTCAGTCAAACCGAAGTCTATCATGTCATACCTCCGGACGTCCGGTTATCATTGATCCGTGACAGGTCTCAGCACTTTGTAAAGCAGAGGATATCGTCTATGGACCCCTTCCTCAGGTTTTCGCTTTTCAGGAGCGCCGTCACGGGCATTCCCAGGTAAATATCCGTCTCATCGATATCCAGCCGGTGGATGATTCCCCCGTCGATCCCCGGAAATATCACGTAGCCTATCATCTCCGGCTCCGGAAGCTCCTCCCCCCGGTAATCGTAATGGCAGAGGGTGTATGAGTAGAGTTCCCCGGTGAGCCCTATGGCCACATGTTCATGAATCTCCTCAAAGCACTCCTCGCAGTATGTCATGGGATAGATATACATGATCCCGCAGCGGGAACACTTCGAGGCGATGAACTCCCCTTTATTGACGATGGCCCTGAAGAACCTGTCGCCGCCGATACCCAGGGTATACTGGTAGTTTACCGGAATATCTCCCCCAAAGCTTCCCAGGGTCGTATTTTTTGTAATATGCTCTTTGAATGACATGGTTCTCCTCCTCTATTCCACCGGCTCAAAGAAGATGATATCGGTTATGGAACCCTCCCTCTCCTCTTCCGGTTTCCACACCGCCCTGACCTTCATCCCGCTCCTGATATCATCGGGCTTTACGTTTCCCAGGATGTGAAGGATCCCCATCCCCTTTGAGGCGCCGTCAATCTCGATGACAGCGGGAAGGTGGGGCGGATCACCGGGCTTCAACCTGCTCGCGTCCCAGTTTACGTTACAGATTGAGAAGGTGTTGACCGTCCCCGTGTCCCCAACCTGCACCCAGCCGTCAACCGGCCTGAAGCAGAGCTCGCAGAAGGCCCGGGCGGGAAGCATGGTCCTGTCACACTTCTCGCAGTGTGAGGCCATGATCTTCCCCTCCTTAAACCCCCGGAGGTACCTGCCGATACCTATTCCGTTGTCCCAGGCGTATTCAAGTTTCGGCTGCCAATCCACCTTGAGGGCGTCTTTATATTCCTTTGCCGTTAATCCCCTCACGGGGACTTTTTCAATCTCCATATCATCCTCCTATCTTCTGAGTACCGTGACGGTCCCCACCTGCATCAGGTCCCCCCATGCCTGGGCGACCCCAACCCGGGGACTGCCGGGGACCTGTCTCATTCCCGCTTCACCCCTGAGCTGCAGGTATATCTCGATGACCTTCATGAGGCCCGTGGCCGCTATGGGGTTTCCCACGCCCAGGGCCCCTCCCGAGGGACAGACCGGCAGGTTCCCGTCACGGGCCGTTACGCCCTCCGCCGTGAGCCGCGCCGCCTCGCCCCGCTCGCAGAGCATGAGCCCCTCCATGTGGTGGAGTTCCTTGTAGTCAAAGGGATCGTAGGGTTCCGCGACCTGTATCTCCCGGGAAGGTTCCTTTATTCCCGCCATTTCATAGGCCATCCTCGCCGCCTTTTCCACATAGCGGGGATAGGAGAGGTCCCGGGTGGCCCAGTAGGATGTGTCCAGGCACCAGCCCACACCGTCAAGCCACACAGGTTTATCGGTAAGCCTTTTGGCCGCATCCTCGCTTGCCAGGATCATTGCCGCGGCGCCGTCAGAGGCGGGGCTGATATCCAGCCTGTGCACCGGGTCCGCGAGTATCTCCGAATTGAGAACGTCCTCCACGGTGATCTCCGCGCCCAGCTGCGCCGAAGGGTGGTCAAGGGCGTTCTTCTTGTTCTTCACCGCCACCCGGGCCATATCTTCGGAGGTGAGCCCGTATCTCTCCATGTACCGTCTCATCTCCAGGGCGAAGATCCAGATAAGCGTGGGCTTCAGGGGCTGTTCCGTTGTGTGGTCAAAGATCGTAAGGAACGCCCCCTGGGGATGGGGATGACAGCTGGACATCTTCTCCTCGGCAACAACGAGGCAGATATCGCACATGCCCGAAGCCACATGCATCCATCCGTGGATGGGGGCGAAGACACCGGTCCCTCCCCCCACAAAGTTCCTGATATAGGGTTTGTTGCTCCCCCCCGCTCCGCTCAGCAGGTACTCCCCCTTCAGATGAACACCGTCGAACGCGTCGGGGGCCGTACCCATGGTCACCATCTCTATATCCTTAAGGCGGAGCTGTGCGGAATCAAGGGCCATTTTTACCGCCTGGTGGGAAAGCTCGGGACCGGTCTCTTCCGCCCTCCGGACAAATTTTGTCAGCCCGGCACCCACAACAGCCACTCTTCTCATACCCATTGTATCACCTCCCCTGGTTTATTTCTTATTGGAGAGGATTGCCACGGTTCCCGTTGCCGTGGGGACCCCTCTCCATGACTGGACCAGTCCTGTCCGCGCGTTCTTTACCTGACGCTTCCCGGCGTTCTGCCGGAGCTGCTGGACGGCCTCGTTGACCTTCATACCGCCGCTGGCTTCAAATGTATGTCCCACCCCCAGTGACCCCCCGGAAGTATTTATGGGAAGATCCCCCTCACGGGACGTTACACCGGTCTCAGTGAGGTACCCGGCCTCCCCCTTTCGCGCGAAACCCAGGGCCTCCAGGTGCTGAAGCTCCTTGTAGGAGTACTCATCGCAGACCTCGGCAAAGTCGATCTCCCTGGTTGGCTGGCCGATACCGGCCATCCGGTAGGCCTTTTCGGCGGCCATCCGCGCGTAACCCGCCTCGCCCATGTCCCGGGCCCAGAGGTTCCCCTCCGCGGAATGCCAGGCAAACCCCTTTACCCAGACAGGATTATCACACAGCTTTTCCGCCATGCTCTCCGCCGCGAGGACACAGACAACGGAACCGTCGGATGGCGGCGCCGCGTCCAGGTGTTTCAGGGGTGATGAAACAAACTCCGATTCCAGTATATCGTCAGGTTCCAGAAGGGCGCCGTGCCCGGCCCGGGGATTGTCCAGGGCGTTCCTTCTGTTCTTGACCACCACTCTGGCGCACTGTTCCTCGGTGTTGCCGGTCTCCTCCAGGAACCGTCTCATCTCAAGACCGGCCACGAACTCGGCGCTCTGCTTCAACGGCCTGAGGTAGACGGGGTCCAGGGCAAAGGACCTGATCTCATCCAGGGACTTCAGGTTGGACGCCTTGCTGTGGGCCTCAACGGCTATTGTCTTGAAACGCCCCGTGTTGATCATCATGCACCCCACCCCCAGGGCCTGGAGAAAATCCCCGCAGACGGTATGCACGGGACGGAGCACCGCCCCCATCTGGTCGGGGACATACTCATCGAAGATACTGTAACCCTCCATGAAGTCCTCCGACCCTGTGATGAATGAATCAATTTCGCCCGGATGCAGGCCTGCCTCAGTGTAGGCCCGGGAAGCAGCGCTGTAGGTGAGCTCCTTAAATGAGAGATGAGGTGTCACAGGTGAAAAGCCCTCAACGCCGATCCCGATAATCGCGACCCTCTCGTTCATAATCCACCTCCTGGTTTTATATGTGAGAAAGAAAAATTTAACCGCTAGAGTGTTCCCACCCAGAGAACAATCGCACGACTTTTGCCCGTATTGGTTATAGACTGATTTTCAATGTCTGTCCAGTAGTGTACTGAATCTCCCTCATTAAGCAAGAGCTTTTCATTGTTGTGAATAAATTCTATGGAGCCCTCCAGGACCGTAAGGACCTCCTGGCTGTTTTTGATGTTTTTCCTCCCCGGGAGTGTTTTCCCCGGGTTAAGGTGAATCACGGAACTGTCGATTATTGTCCTGTTGTCCGGGGGAAAAAATCTTCTTGTGACAAATCCCGCGTGGGGTATTTCGTCATCTTTCAGGTCTCCCTTCCTGATGATGACACGCTTCTCCTGTTTTTCCACCCGGGAGATAATTTCACCGGCATTGACCCCAATTGCACTGCAGATATTGAGAAGTGTATCCACCGACGGTGAATTGACATTATTTTCAATCTGGCTCAAAAATCCCTCGGAGATCCCCGCCTTCTCCGAAACCATCCTGAGGGTCATCTTCTTCTCTTTTCTGTATTTTCTTATTATGCTGCCGAGGTTCATGGTAAAATCTTTACTTTAGTTCTTTTAAATTATTGTAACAACTCAAGCTTAGTATAAGAACAATCATATTCATGCAAAAACATAACGGATATGTCCCCGCCGCCGAAGGCGGCGGGGACATACTGTTGATATTATTGTAAATAGGTTTATTTTGTCCATACAGCCGGGCAGTTACAAATTATTTAATATTACCTATAAGTTAATATTTATTATGACTTAAGTTTTACAGTAAAGTCAAGTTATTAATGATACATGAAAAAAATTACACCGGGAAGATGGTGTCCAAGAATAATTTTTTCCTTGCATATATTCTGAAAACCCGGCAATTCTTAAGAAGAATTCTTTTTATGAAATTTGAAATTTTCAAGTGAGTGGAAACTATTGAAGGACCAAATCAATTTTTTACTCGTTGAAAAATAAAGGGGTGAACCTTATATGGAAACAGCAAAATACTGCATTGAATGCGGAGAGCAGCTTATCGAAAAAGAGAGAGACGGTGTAAAGAGGCTTGCCTGCCCGTCTGACACATGCAGCTACATATTCTGGGACTCTCCTGTGCCGGTTGTTGCGGCAATTGTGGAGTACCGGGAAAAGGTAATACTTGCACGAAACAGGGAGTGGCCGGAAAAGATGTTCGGCCTGATAACGGGTTTTCTCGAAAAAGGGGAGAGCCCAGAGGAAGGGATCTTAAGAGAACTTGAGGAAGAGCTGGGATTGGAAGGTGAAATAGAATCCCTGGTGGGGATCTATTCATTTTTCAGGATGAACCAGCTGATCGTAGCATACCATGTAAAGGCAGAAGGGGAGATAATGCTGGGAGAGGAGATCGCGGAGATAAGGCATATTCCCTTTGAAAAGCTGAGGCCCTGGGAATTCGGTACGGGACCCGCTGTGAGAGACTGGATTGAAAAACATGTAATAACAAAAAAAGAAGATAACAGCCGGGATTAAGATATTATGAGAATTGCGCTGATATCAGATATTCATGGCAACAGGCCCGCCCTGGATGCTGTCCTGAAACATATAAAAGAAACAGGCGTTGACAGAATAATCTGCCTGGGAGATCTGGCAACCCTGGGGCCGGAACCTGTTTATGCAATTGAGAAAATCCGGGAACTTGGCTGTACTTGCATTATGGGGAACCATGACGAATTTCTCATCGAACCCCGGTTAATAAACAGCTATATCGATAATCAGCTGATCCACGACTCCGTAGACTGGTGCCGGGAACAGCTAAGCCCCGACCACCTTCAGTTCATCAGGAGCTTCCGGAAACACGAGAAAGTTCAACTGGACCGGGGCAAAGAGCTCTTTCTCTACCACGGTTCTCCCCGGTCTCACATGGAGGATATTCTTCCAACAACGCCCCATTCCCGACTGGATGAGATGCTGGACGGCATTAGGGCGGATATTATGGCAGGAGGACATACCCATAAGCAGATGCTGAGACAGTTTGAAGGGAAACTTATCATAAATCCCGGAAGTACCGGTTATCCCATCAGAGAACTGGGTGACAATGGAGCGCCTACAGTAATGCCCTGTGCCGAGTACTCTATTGTAGAATACAATGGAAACATAACCAACTCTTTTTACAGGCTGGACCTGGACAGGTTTCTCCTTCTGGATTCTCTCAGGGGGAGCAATAATCCCCTCAGCCCCTTCATAGCCGAAAATTATCAATGAGAGTGTTCTTTACAGGTACTTCTCCCATGCCTTGGCCAGGCGTTTTTCGCGAATTTTCCCGGCAACATCTAAAATTTTCCTGTCCCTCTCCCAGAGGGCTCTGACCCCTTCATCAACCCGGCCCCACTGGGCCCCGGCAGCCCCAATAAACCGGTCAAAGCGGGACAGAAGACCCGCCAGGGCAATATGCAGATGCGAAGACAGGGGATCTTCCCGGGACATCACCACCAGTGTGGATATGACCTGGAGAAGCTCTTCCCTGTAAGTTAACTCCCACCTGTACTCACAGGCAATCCTGAAGAGGTAGCCGGCTACAGCCGCAAAAACGTGAATATCTTCAACGGTCCTGAAGGGTTTAATATAATCCGTATACCCGTCCCCGGGAAGGAGGGCATCCGCCGGTATCATAACGTTTTCGAGAAGGACTTCAGCATGGTCTATCTCGGGGATAAAAGGGAGTCCGGGCATCTTCTCGATTTTCACTCCCTCACAGCCGGGATCGATCAGGGCGACCCCGATCTTCTTTCTGCCGCCGGGTCCGGCACCGGTATTGACGGCAACAAAAAGGATATCCGCATAACAGGCCAGGGAGATAAACTTCTTACGGCCATTGATCCTGTATCCTTCCCCTTCCTCACTTAACCGGGTCTCTATGGCAGCGGGATGACCGCCCCCCTCCTCGGTAATACAGAAGGACGCGAAATCAAAGCTGTACTGTTCCCGGAAGAGGCGTTTCAAAGCCGCCCGGTATCCGGCAGCAAAGGCATGGGCCATCCTGTCCCCGGTAAACCCGCCTGTTACCGCCTCTTCACAGGTACCGGCCCGGGAAGGTATCAGCCCGGCAACCTCCCTGGTCCATTCATCAAGGGAACTGAAATTTTTGAATTCACCGGCACCTCCCCGGGAGAGGAGCCAGTGAAGGATCTCAAGGGTCATGTTTCCTCCCGGTGCGGGTATAATCATCTTCATTTCTGATCATGATATTATTACACGTGGACAGTAGTTACAACATCCATCCTGACTTCTTTCTGAACTTCTTCATTCCCCCAGGCAGATAAAATGGCTTCTTTAACATCATCAATAAATTGAGGACCATACTCACTCTTCGCTTTTTCTACGGCAGACCAGCTCTCAAGATAGAGGAGAAGCTGCCTGTAGTTCCACTTCACGTTGAGCCTGTAGACCGGCCCCGATATCCTTTCCAGGGGTATTTCCAGTTTCCTGTACCCGTCCCAGAGGAGCTTTACCCTTTCCGGCCAGAATGGGTCTATCTTTTCCAGCAGAACCTTTTTAATGGTGAAGTCCAGCTTCTCATCAATTCTAAACCAGGAGTAGCCCCAGGCGGCAAAAACCCCCTTCGGTTTCAGGACCCTTTTGATTTCTTCCCAGAATTTCTCATGTTCAAACCAGTGCAGTGCCGTTGCAACCGTAACAAGATCGACACTCTTCTCTTCAATATCTGTCTTTTCCGCAGGCTGTACCGAATATTCCACTCTTTCATGTTTTTCCGCGTTTCCAATCTGACTTTTGCTGATGTCAGTCCCGATGACTTTCCGGAAGTATTTCGCCAGGACAACAGTTGCCTGGCCCGTTCCGCATCCCGCATCCCAGGCGAGCTCATGGTTTTCACAGAGAGAATAGAGATAGCCGTAGAGTTCCTCCGGATAACCCGGTCTTCCCGCTTTATAGAAATCGGAGCATTTTTCAAAGTGACTCATTATTGATGTCCGGTGTACTGGATATATTTCATTTTATTCCTCCCGGTTTTCAGTTGGAAAAGATTATTCTGTATCCGGTAGAATAAAGTCACCGGGAAAAAAATCAACAAAGTTTCTTCTCATTACTTTCCTGTAATTTACCAGGATAATTTACTCGTAATGAGTTACCGGGAACTCATTAAATAATACTATTCATAATAAAAATTATTGACTCAATGATAAAATTCATGCTATTTTAGGAGGGTAAGAACTGTGGTATCATACAAGCATCCAACAGGTGAAAAAAAATGAGTGGCAAAGAGAAAAGCTGCGATCTCTGCAGCATAATATTCAGAAAATCAAACATGATCACCAAAGAGGAACTGAGAAGTGCCGAGGAGATGATTGATAACCCGGAATACAGGGAAAATTCCTGCCTCATATGTTCCGGCTTTAAAAAGATCGACCCGGAAGACAAATCAACACGGGCAATATATGACCTGGGGATCTGCTCCAACCATGCGCGAATGGAACTCTATAAAAAGAAGATATCTCCCTGAGTGAATTTTCATTATTTCCGGACAACCTCATTATCACTCTTTATTGAAGAACTGTTCAGCGGGACAGCCGGTTTCCCTCTGTTTACAGAACCTGCATGCCAGTGAGCCCCGTATCAGTCCGTTCCCAAAAAACGTCAGAAAAACCAGGGAGAGGATTATAAACAGCAGAAACCATTGAAAATCTCTTATTAAGAGGACTATTCCGGCAACAACCGGAATTGCCGAAACAAGAATATCGGGAAGAATATCTTTAAATGTTATCTTCATACCGGCAAAGATCTCCGGATCTCCTTTTGTAAAGAGCAGGGAACAGAGCTTCCCTTTTGCAGAAAAACAGATTTTCCCATAGTAATAACAGTTGGTACAGCTTTTTTTTAAAAGACGCAATTCCATTGCAACAATAAAAAGGAGGTACAAGATAAACCCGATTAACCCGAGTCTGAAAATAATGACCGCACCGAGCAGGATTACTGACATTTGAAAAAGAGCCGCAACAGAGGGGATCCAGTATGGATAATTTTCATAGCACTTATCTCTCTTCATAAGGTGTAAACCCCTGTCAAAAAACTTATGCAAGGGAGAAAGTAGAGGAGACTCAGGGATTTATCAAGTATTTATTTTTTATTATCCCCTTCCCCGTTACAGTAACAGCCGAGTTTATTGAAAATATCCAGCGCGTAGTCGTCATGCAGAGAGACCTCGTGAATATCATAGAGTTTTTCCAGCTGCCTCACAACCTGATCGAGGCATTCACTGTTTTTCACAAGGAGAAATATTTTGCTTTTCGCCGCGTTCTCCAGCTGAGAACAGAGAATCCCGTCGAGGTTAAAGGAGCGCCGGGAAAAAAGACCGGTCACCTTTGACATGACCCCCGGATGGTTGTTAACGATCAGTTCAATAACCGTTCTGTTCATTTGTCTCACCTCCGATCATATGAATATTTGCCGAACCCGGGGGGACTATGGGAGTAACATTGAGCTCATTGCTGATGGGGATGTTTATTAACACCGGGCCCTTATCCCGCAAAGCTTCTGAAAGAACACCCCATGAATCCCGGACATTTTCCAGGTTATGGCTCCTGATCCCGAACTCTCTGCCGATTGCCGCAAAGTCCGGATTTGTTTTAAAACTTGTAGCAATAAAATTTCCTTCGTAAAACATCTCCTGCTGCTGCCTCACAAGGCCGAGCTGGTTGTTGTTCATGATGATGATTTTAACATTCAGCTCATAATCGGCCAGGGTGGCCAGCTCCTGGATGTTCATGAGAATTGAACCGTCACCGCTGAAGCAGACCACCTGCTTTTCCGGGTTGGCGATTGCCGCGCCGATTGCCGCGGGAAGACCAAAACCCATTGTCCCCAGCCCGCCGGAGGTCAGGAAGGTTCTTGGATTTTTAAACCTGTATGACTGCGCCACCCACATCTGGTGCTGCCCCACATCTGTGGTAACAATGGCCCCGGGGTCCAGGAGACTGTTTATCTCCTTTATAATCTGTTTCGGGTGGCGGATATCCTGTGACATGTTATTGTCATGGTTATATCTCTGTTTAAGACCGGCAAGATGTGAGAGCCATTTCATACGCCTGTTTTCTTTTACATGGGGAATGAGTCTTTCCAGCACAGAAGAAATATCCCCCACTACTGACAGGTTCGCTTTTTTGATCTTGTCAATTTCAGAGCGGTCGATATCAATGTGAATGACATCACCGTGAGAACAGAATTCTTCAATTTTACCCGTGGTCCTGTCTCCGAAACGGACCCCGCATGCCAGGAGCAGGTCCGCGTCATTGATAAGCATATTCGTAAACCTTTCACCATGCATACCGAGCATGCCGATATTCAGAGGATCATCAGAGGGAAAGGAACCGAGTCCCATAAGGGTTGTTGAAACGGGAATTGAATTTTTATGAGAGAGCTCTCTCAAAAAGGATGATGCACCCGATGAAATGACCCCTCCGCCAACAGAGAGAACAGGCCGCCTGGCACTGTTTATTTTTTTCGCTACAGAGAGAATTGTTCCGGGATCAACCCTGAAATCCTGTTTTCTTTTTTCCGGCTCTATCCAGCTGTGGATTTCCATTTTTTCCTGCTGAATGTCCTTTGGAACATCTACAACAACAGGACCCGGGCGGCCGCCGGCTGCTATATGCAATGCAAGAGGTATAATATCCGGAAGTTCGGAAATTTTTCTTACGAGAAAATTATGTTTTGTTACGGGAAGTGTGAGTCCATGGGTGTCTACTTCCTGGAAAGCGTCTGTCCCCATGAGGGAAAGGGGGACCTGGCCGGTAATTGCAACCAGCGGTACGGAATCAAGATAAGCATCGGCAATGGCTGTTATGAGATTTGTTGCGCCCGGTCCCGATGTGGCAAGGGTAACCGCAGGCCTGCCCGTTGACCGGGCCATTCCCTGTGAAATAAAGCCGGCACCCTGTTCATGCCGGGCAAGGATATGAATAATTTTACTTTTATGAAGGGCGTTATAAAGAGGCAGGTTCGCTCCCCCGGGAATTCCCGTTACGGTTTTTATCCCTTCATCTTCAAGAAGTTTTACAATAATCTCAGCTCCTGTCATTATCATGTTTCTTGACCTCCCCTGGTTTTTCCGCCAATAAAAAAAGCCCCTGCCGGTTTAGCCGGCAGGGGCTTTTGATTATTGCTGTTTAATTATCGCGTCCCTACAGCCTAAACCGGTATGCATCAGAGCATACGATCACCACCAGTGTAAGCACGACAATGTTAAAAGAATTGCTGATGATGTTTAAGCTTCTGGAACCCATAGAATTTCCTTTATAAAATGAAAACCATAAATACATTGAGATCCTGCCTGCTGTCAAGAGATTTTCTTTATTTTATGATAAAAATTACCTTACGTATGGATTGCCCCGAGAAAATTGCTATTTAATTGAAAAAAGTTTTTATCAAACCTGGTTCCGGAGCGTATTAATATTGTGGAATAATCGCAATTCTACCAACTAAAAATACCGGAAGGTTAAACATTATGAGGACCACCATTAATATTGACAGGAACCTGCTTGAAAGATTAGAAGAGGCAATGGATACACTGCATCTATCAAAGAATGAATTAATCTCTCTCCTGCTTGCGCGGATCATCAGGAAAAATGAATTTGAGCCCATGCCCCATAAAAGGATCAGGTATCAGGAGAGGGGCAAAGGACTTATTGTCTGGAAAAAGAAGCATATAAATATTGATTCAGTTTTTTATGAGAAATTTCTGGATTTACGGAGGAATTTCAAGTTTTCTGTTTCATGGTTTATTGCTTTTGCAATCAGGAATTATCTTGATGAACTGGTTGAAATTTTAAGTAATTCAAAAGATACAAAATTAATCTTGGATAACTATGATCGAAATTTTGTATATATTTCGAGAATGCTGGGTTCTGTTCGCTTATTTATCTCATTATTGGGATATCCTGGAGATAAAATCATAAAAAGACTCAGGATATAACCAAAAAATGAAAATCTCTCCCTTAAAACAGATCCGGGCTCTATCCCGGTCTTTCAATCATGCCCATAATCTCACAAAAAGTCTCTTGACAATTTTCAGAAAAAAAATTTAGTAGGGAACACAATTTTGTTTTTCGTAACACTCCTGTAATAGAGGATGAACCATGAAGAAAAGAATATATCTATCAGTCTTAATATTATTTCTCATAATGACAGCCTGTAATAAGAACAATCCTGAAAAAAAGAGCAAGCAGGTGACCATAACCGATGCCATTGGACGAAAAGTGGCCCTCCCCCTGCATCCGGAAAGGGTGATCTGTTCGGGACCCGGGTCTTTACGGCTTCTCACCTACCTTCAGGCCCAGAAAAGGGCCGTTGCCGTGGACAGTATGGAGGTAAACAAACAGAAAATTGACGCCCGCCCCTACGCCCTGGCCAACAAACAGTTTAAGAAATATCCTGTATTTGGTGAATTCCGGGGAGAGGACAATCCCGAAATAATACTGGGCCTTGACCCGGCCCCCCAGGTTATCTTTAAAACATACCCTATAATGGGAACGAACCCCGAAAAACTGCAGGCAAAAACAGGCATCCCCGTTGTGGTCCTTAACTACGGGGACCTCGGGTATCACAGAAAGGACCTTTACCAGGCCCTGACCATCATGGGGAAAGTGCTGGGCCTTGAGGAAAGGGCCCGGGAAGTGGTAGATTTTTTTAACCGGACCATGGATGATCTGAAAAAAAGGGCCGGGGAGAAGAAAAAAGGTCCCGGGACGGCCTGTTACGTGGGAGGGATTGCTTACAAAGGCCCTCACGGATTTCAATCCACAGAGCCCGCCTATCCGCCCTTTAAAATGGTCAACGCCAATAATGTGGCCTTTGACAGGAAAAAAAGTCCCAAAGAGCTTGCCCACGCCGATGTGGCAAAGGAGATGATTATCCGCTGGGACCCGGAACTGGTCTTTGTTGATCTCTCCACCCTGCAGAATGACGCGGGGGCCAACGCCCTTTATGAGATCAGGAATGATCCGCTCTACAGAGAACTGGGCGCCGTTAAAAAGGGGAATGTGCACGGGCTTCTCCCCTATAACTGGTATACAAAAAACTTCGGGTCCATTCTGGGGAATGCCTATTATATCGGCAAGATCCTTCATCCGAAGGCTTTCAGTGATATCGATCCCGTGAAAAAAACAGATGAGATATACCGCTTTTTAATCGGGAAAGAGGTCTTTCAGGAGATGAACAAACAGTTCGGGAAAATGGTCTTTAAAAAAATATCCGTGAGAAAGAAGAAGTGATGCACATTCTTCAGGAAAGCGTTTCGGGAGAGTACAGGAGATTCATCAATAAAAAAAATTTTCTTATCCTTCTTGCTCTCCTGCTCCTGATAGCGGCTTTTACCCTATCCATATCTCTCGGCGCCGTACAGATATCACCTCTTAAGGTGTTCAGGGCCCTCACTTTTTCAGAAGTTACCCACAAGGAACATCTTATTATCTGGAACATCAGACTTCCCCGGACACTCACGGCTCTTGTTGCGGGAGCGGGGCTTGCTGTGGCGGGTCTCGTCATGCAGTCTATTCTCAACAATCCCCTGGGATCACCCTTTACCCTGGGGATCTCCCACGCGGCAGCTTTCGGGGCCGCTTTTGCCGTCATGGTTCTCGGAACGGGAAGTATGCAGAGCACTGCACAGGAAGCAGTGAAAATAACCCATCACTATCTGACCTCCTTTACGGCTTTCTGTTTTTGCCTGCTTACCGCGGGGATAATCCTCCTTATATCAAGGATACGCAAAGCCGCCCCGGAGGTTATGATCCTGTCAGGGGTGGCCCTGGGAACACTCTACACCGCCGGTACCATGGTACTACAGTATTTTGCCGAGGACCATCAGCTGGCCGCAATGGTCTTCTGGACATTCGGCGACACCGCCCGGGCCGGCTGGAAGGAACTGGTGATCATGACCGGTGTGGTCTTCAGTGCACTGCTCTATTTTGCCTGGAATATCTGGAACTACAACACCCTTCATGCCGGTGATGAAACGGCCCTCAGCCTGGGGGTCAACGTGCCTCTCCTGCGCATGATGACACTTTTCATTGTGGCACTCCTCACTGCCGTTGTTATTGCCTTTCTGGGGATCATCGGATTTATCGGACTCATCTGTCCTCATATTGCCAGGCGGATCATCGGTTCCGACCACCACTACCTGCTGCCCCTGACTCTCCTCACGGGGGGGATCCTTCTGATAATATCGGACACCTGCGCGCGAACGGTCCTGCTGCCCCATACCCTCCCTGTGGCCATTCTGACATCTTTTCTGGGCGGGCCTGTCTTTATCTTTCTCATTATCAGGGGGCAGAGAAGATAAGCCATGCTGATGACCATTGATGATCTCTCCTTTTCCTATAAAAAGAGTAAAATACTGGATGGTGTCAGCTTCACCGTGGGGGAGCATGAATGCGTCAGCATACTGGGGCCCAACGGCGCCGGGAAGACAACACTCCTCCGCTGCATGAACAGGATCCTTACCCCCCGGGAGGGTGAGATATTTATAAAGGACCGGAATATCAAAGAATACTCCCGGAAAGAGATCGCCCATGAGATCGGTTATGTTCCCCAGCGTTTTGAGGCGGGGGGTCTTACGATTTTTGACATGGTCCTCCTGGGACGAAAACCGTATATCAGCTTTACCACCGGTGAAAAAGACCTGCAGATGGTCACCGGCCTTCTGGAAAAAATGGACCTTCGAAGACTGGCACTGAAATACACACACCAGGTCAGCGGTGGAGAACTGCAAAAGGCGGTCATTGCACGGGCACTGGTACAGGAACCGGAAGTTCTGCTCATGGATGAACCGGTGAGCAGCCTGGACCTGAAAAATTCCCATGAAATTCTTATTCTTCTGGGGGATATTATCAGGGACCACCATGTATCGGTGGTCATGTCCGTACATGACATTAACATTGCCCTGAGATACTCTCACCGGCTGGTCTTTTTAAAAGAAGGAAAAGTTTTTGCCAATGTCACCCCCCCTGAAGTGACTCCGGAGATCATTGAAGAAGTCTATCATGTGAAGGTAAATCTTCATGAATTTAAAGACTACCAACATATTGTACCGGTTTAATAAGGAGATACTATGCTCAAACTCACAGAGATCGGAACCATCAGAAGTCAATTCACGGCCCCCCATGACCCCTTTAAAATGAAAGAACAGGAGAGCAGAATTGATGTTGATCCCAAATTCAAAGAAGGGCTCTTTGATATCACTGAAGGGGACCGGCTGGAGGTGCTTTTCTCTTTTCACGAAAGTGAAGGGTATAAGCTGAAGCTGACAAATTACTTCGGAGAAAAAAAAGGGGTCTTTGCCTCCCGCAGTCCCCGGCGCCCCACCCCCATCGGCATCTCCCGGGTAAAGGTGATAAAAGTCGAGGATTGCAGCCTGATAGTCACGGGGCTGGATGCCATTGACGGCACCCCGGTAATCGACATTAAACCGGCCCTCCCGTATACAGAAGAGAAAGATAACGGGGCGGATGAAACCGCTCTCCACAAAAATCCCCGGAGGGAACTGGTACCCCTTATAAAGAACAATAAAATCAGGGAACTTTTAACAAGCGCCGGAATGCTCCACGGCCACTACTGCCCGGGACTGGCCCTGGGGGTCATGGCCGCACTCACCGGTCTCCGGCACCTGGACATCTTCAGCCAGGGAATGGAAAAACTCATTGCCGTGGTTGAGATCAACAGCTGCTTTGCCGACGGGATCCAGTGGGTAACGGGATGCACCCTGGGAAACAACAGCCTGATCTACCGGGACCTGGGGAAAACCGCGGTAACCATCTTTAACCGCAGCGGGAAAGGGGTCCGCCTGGTCCTTAAGGGAGACCTCTTTGAGCGGCTTTCCCGGGACTGCCCCGAATTTCATAAAATTTTTAAAAAGGTCATCATCGAGGGAGAAAGAGACGAGGAGAGCCTGTCCCTTTATAAGGCGGCTGCGTTGGAGGCCTCTTTTAATGTGATAACATGGCCCGCAGATGATCTTTTTATCATGAAGGATGTTGATGTTCCGGTCCCCGGTTACGCCCCTATCAGGAAAAGCGTAACCTGCACAAGCTGCAAAGAGAGCATTATGGGAGGAAAGGAAATAGTACGGGACGACCGGGTCCTGTGCAAAGAGTGCGGCAAAGGAGAATATTTCCAGGTTGACGGGACCGGTATCTGCAGAATGACATAAAAAAATCCCGTCTAATCGATCCGGTACTGCAGCTTCATTGTAATCACCGCTGTTTTATTTTTTGATGAAGTATTATATGTTCCGCCGGAGGTAAAGCTCTCATTTGAATTCTGCCCGATTATCTGGAAGACACCCATCCGGGAATATTTTAATTTTCCCAGGGACGCCTTTGATTTTTCGGCGATGGTCTCGGCCCTTTTTCTCGCGTCCTCAGTTGCCTCGGCAATCATCCTGATTTTCAACTGGGCAAGCTGTGTATAAAAATACTGGGGTTCGTATGAATGTAATTCAACCCCCCGGTTGATAATTTCCGATATTTTCCGAGAGAGACTTTCAATTTTGTTAACATTTTTTGATTCTATTTTAATGTCCTTGGTAAGGATGTATCCCTGGAATTTTTGCATATAGTTGTTGTTTTTATCATGGATTGTTTCATACTTCTTGCTGATCTTTGTGGCGGAGATAATAACTTCATCCTCATTAATTTTATTTTTTTTCAGAAAATCCGTAATAATATTTTCATCTTTTTTCAGGGACCTGTAGGCGTCTTTCAGGTTTTTATCCAGCCGGGTGAAACTGCCGGACCAGACAATAAAATCCGAGGTAAAGTTCTTCTTCCCGTGTCCCGTAACGCTGATAATATTAAAGGATTCATTCCTGTTTAAAAAGGCGCCGGTTATCATAAAGATCCCGATAAGGGCCGTAACGCAGATAATGATGACTTTATTATTTTTACCGAAAAAATCGGACAGCTTATTGAGTTTGTCGCTCATTTATAGTCTCCATTCATTGAATTCATAAAGAGCGAACAGGTCTCCTCAGTTGCTCTTTTGATTAATCCCTATCCTATTTTCAATAAAACCTGTCAATAAATTTGCCATATTGAGGTATTCCACAGCCACCAGGGGGGTAACTTTCAGATCGGTGGCATGAACCGCAGCGTTTCTCAGATTTCTCAATTGATGATAGATATTCATTTTATTTTCATCCAGGATATCGCTTTTGATCAGAAGATCGCCCAGCTGCAGGGGGGAGAGAGAACTCAATGAGACATTTTCAAGTTCTTTTTCCTTAAGCGATTTTAACGATGTGTTTTCAAGTTCAATCCATGATTCAAGGATCGCCGAACGGGGGGACACCTGTGCCAGGTCGATGAGAAACCTGTTTCTCCTGAGTCTCGTTTCATCCTGCTCGATTACGGGAAGTTGTTTTAACGCTTCTTCCTTGAGCTCTTCGACTTTTTTATCAAACTCGATCTCAACGTCTTTGATTTTCAGCTTCTTTATCAGCGAAGGGAGTTCGATTATGGGCTTTCTGAGGATCATGACCACAATCAACAGGGTCAGCGGCCAGGAGAGAGATTTTACAAGTTCAATCGTAAATGTGAGTTCATCCATAATAATGTCTCCAGAGGAAATAAAATACAGCAAACGTTTGTCTTTATTTAAGGAGAATTAATCGACCATACATCACATCATGTTATAAACCTATCATATTCACTCACCCTGTCAATATTAATTCAGAACTAATCTCACCCTTTTCACTTTGCGCTTTTCCCGGTTGTACAAGTAAGTTCTTTTCCTTTTCCGGAGATATTTTGTATAAACCGGTTTTTCTCCCCCCTCTCACTCCCCAAAATTTGTTTAATGCTCTCACTCCCCCAGTTTGGAGAAAAATTATCGGGGGGGAGAAAAACCGGTTTAATAATACTCAATAGAACAGATTTGTCTTCTCAAATGAAGAGATCTCTTGAAACAGGAAGGAGCCTCTGAAGGCTTTCAGTTATTATAATACATCCTGTTCATGTCCCACAGTAATGACCACATGTCCTTTTTTATGGCCCTTTTCAACATACCGGTGGGCCTCAACGATATCTTCCAGGGGATATTTCCTGTCTATGACCGTGCGAATCTCTCCCGCCTCCACAAGCTCTTTGAGAAAGACCAGGTCTTCGGTTTTTATTTTCTCTTCTGAGTTAAAGTTCCTTACAACATTGAGGTATATCCCTTTCTTCTTCAGTAATTTTTTCCCTTTTGATACGGGGAGTTTATCCACTGCATCAATAATAACATGGTAGGTACCGCATCTTTCGATGAAGTCCTCCCGGGTATAATCGATAACCCGGTCCGCTCCCAGCGATCTTACCATTTCCAGGTTCGCCGTACTGCAGACCCCCGTAACTTTCGCCCCGAAGTACCTGGCAAGCTGTACCGTGAATGTCCCCACACTTCCGGAAGCGCCATAAATAAGAATTTTATCTCCCTTTTCTATCCCGGCCATTCTCAGGAGACTTAACGCGGTCAACCCTCCTGTAGCAACACCGGCGGCGGCTTCCTCATATGACATGTTTTCGGGTTTCATAGCGATTAATCCCTCTTTTATGCGTCCAGCATTTTCCGGCAGGCATGTATACTGGGCATAGGCACCGAAAACAAAACCCGTTGTGGCAAAAACCCGGTCTCCTTTTTTGAAGCGCATGACTTTTTGCCCGACATCCTCCACTTCTCCCGCCAGTTCCATCCCCAGTATGCTTCTTTTCGGTTTTCTGATACCTAAAAATAAACGAAAGGGAACCATCTGCCAGAATGGAACATTAAAACTTCGAATCCTCACATCTCCAATATGACAGGTTGTGGCGTGTATCTTTATCAGGACTTCATTCTCCCGGGGCTGAGGTTTTTCTACATCTTTCAGTTGAAGGACTTCCGGTGGTCCGTATTTTGTACAGATTACTGCTTTCATAGATTTCCTCGGTTATGCATAAATTATAAAAACACTTATCTTCAATAACAACACATACTACCTGTTTTACCGTCAGCGTACATTGGTTTATTACAGGGCGCTCTCTAATAAAAGACAGCCGCCTTCATGGGGGATCAATTCATGGGACTTTAACTCAACGACTTTTCTAATAACAAAGCCTTTATTTTTATAAAGTTTTATGGCAAGGGGATTATCCGCAAATACCATTAAACTTAATGACGTATAACCTTCATTTCCGGCTTTAGCCTTTGTAAGATCAATTAATTTTCCGCCGATACCATGGTTCCTGTATTTCTTATCCACACACAAAGCGTCCAGAAAATAACTGCCTTCGATACGGGTAGTGAAAATTTCTTTAAAATGTTCCAAGCGATCAGCCGGGAAAAATTCACGCATTTCATTCGTAAGAGAATGATATTCGGAAGGAAATGACAGGGAGAAACCGGTAATCTCACCTTCATATTCAGCTACAATCACACTGCGGTAGCTGTGGGGGTACCTGTCGTTTTCAAGATTTGACGCAACAATCTCCACGGGGGACAAGCCCGGGATGAGATCATGAAAAAGAAATTCTATTGTGCCACCTGAAGCGATATTATCGAGTTCAGCAACTCTCAGGCTGTCCTCTTTTTGCCCCTCTCTGAATGTGATTTCATCTATTAGCATTTTTATTGCCCTGAACCTGCGACTTTATAAAGCTCAGTTCATAGATCAGAAAAAAAGCAGATACATTATCACAGCAATTCTCTACACTCTCCCCGCAGTTTGTCAATATTAATTCAACCTGGCCATCTGATACAAACAGGACTTCCTTCCTGACCGGATAACCGCGCTGACACTTCTTCCTTTGCATTCTATGGGAATATGAGATAATTCTTGACAGAAAAACCCGGTAGAACAGAATCACGAAAAAGATCGGAAGGTAAAAATGAAGAAGATATTCCCTGTTGTCATCATTCTCCTGAGCCTTGTAACCTTGGGGCTTCTTGGCTACAACATCATAAGAGGCGCAAAAACTGTCAAGAGGCTCCCTGTGGGTGCCCCTCTGCCGAAAATGCTGGTCTGGGATGTGGAGACACAGCATAAGATCAAACCGGCTGACCTTAAGGGAAAGGTCCTTTTTATAAATTTCTGGGCCAACTGGTGCAGGGATAGTATTGGGGAGATGCCCCATATTAACAGGCTTTACAACACACTGAAGACAAACCCCGGTTTCAAAATGCTGCCCCTTGTCTTTAATGACAATGCGAAAAACTGTCTCAAATATATAAGAAAGATGGGTTACAGCATACCGGTCATCTCCGATCCCCTGAGCAAAACCGCCTTGAAGTTCGGGATCACCGAGGTTCCGGAGACCTTCATCGTGGACAAGAAAGGAATCATCAGGAAGGTGAAGCTGGGCCCCGAGGAGTGGGACTCTGAAGATAATATCAAGTGGATACTTTCACTTTTAAAGGAATAACTCACTACCCGACCGTACGTTAAGCTGGACCGAAAACCCTGTTAAATATATTTAAAGAGGCATTATGATGATAATAACCATTCTAATGCAGATTTTTTATCATAAAATATTGAGAATTGATAACCACTGTTCACACACACCGTTTCCAGGAAATTAAATAACTCTTTTTCATTAAGGGATGTATAACGTGTCAATATTTTTAAAAGAAAAAAGCTTTTCAGCAGGAACCAATAAATTGAACAATTAATCAAAAATATCCTTGAAAAATTATCCCCGTTAAAAAACTATTGCTAAACCTTTCTGCCCCCGGCAAAGATACGGGAGCAGCATATTCCAGAGGAAGGAGACATTTTAATGAAGAATTATGAATTAACAGTAATTCTCAGGAACAAAGACGCAGATTCACTCCGTCAGAAGGTCTTGGATATACTGTCAAAACAGAAGGCCGCCATTTCAAACGAAGACAGCTGGGGCAACAAGAAGCTGGCTTACGAGATACAGGGTGAAAAAGAGGGATTTTATATCCTTTTCAACCTGGAAGCCTCACCGGATTCCATATCCAGAATCATCAGCGAATTCAAACTCAATCCGGACATTTTGAGATACCTTTTCGTTCTGCCGAAAAGAAAAAAATCAGCCTGACGGAGGAAGTGAGCCATGGCAGGAGATATCAACAAAGTAATACTTATCGGCCGGCTGGTCAGAGACCCGGAACTGCGTCATACACCCAACGGAACAGCGGTTACTGATTTTACAGTTGCTTCGAACAGGACATACACCCTGGGAGGTGAAAAGAAGGAGGAAGTCTCCTTTATTAAGTGTACTGCATGGAGCAAAGCAGCGGAGATCATTGCCCAGTACTGCAAAAAGGGCCAGAGGATAGGTGTTGAAGGAAGGCTGAAACAACACTCATGGGATGACCAGCAGACCGGTCAGAAGCGTTCCTCAATTGAGGTGGTTATTGATAACTTCCAGTTCCTTTCACCCAAAGGTTCGGAAACAGGTGATTACAGCGGCGAGACATCAACTGAACCCGTTTACAGTGAACCGGAAAACGGATATCAAAAACCATTTTCAGATGATGAAATACCCTTCTGAGAAGACAGATTATTGTCCGGCAGCGGCTGAATGCCGTTCGGGAAGACGAGACTTATCAATACACGGAGAAAATAATGACAACTGAAATAAATAACCAGGACAATGCTCCTGTTGAAGACCAGGAAGAGAAAGTAACCGAGACCCCGGCTGCTGAAACCAGGGAAACCGAAGCACCGGCAGAAACTTCTGAAACCGCTGCTGTGGAAACTTCCGAAACAGAAAAAACTTCGGGAACTGCCGATGAGGCAAAAACTCAGGAAACTGCTGATACAGCTAATACTCAGGAGAAAAAAACCGAAGAATCGAAAGAGAGAAAACCGGCATCCGGAGAGGAACCCAGGAGAGAGAGACCGCAGGGTGAAGGCTACCAGAGAAGGGATTCTTCCCAGAGATTTCCAAAGTTCAGGAGAAAGGTCTGTTATTTCTGCGCGAACAAGAATGCGGAGATAGATTACAAGGACGCCGATACACTGGGCAGGTTTATTACTGACAGGGGTAAGATCCTTCCAAGAAGGGTCACCGGTGTATGCGCCAGGCATCAGAGAGGACTGGCAAATGCCATAAAGAAGGCACGGATTATCGCTTTAATACCATTTATTGAAAAATAGAGAAGTGTGAATTTATTTATCCTGTTATTTTTTTTCGGCGCGGCGATACTTTTTGGTTCGGCCATTGCATGCTATAAGCTGGGATGGAAGGGAGCTGTTCTTCTCCTGCCGGCAGTTGTTTTGCTTATTTCCCTGTTCGGGTTTAAAGGCTCTGTCCCCACGCTTGTTTCACCGGTTGTGATCGGGTCTGTGGCGGGGCTGGTATTCAAAAAGGACTTGAGTTTCGGTTTTTTTATACTCGTATCGGCGCTCCTTCTGACCCTGATCTATACAGGAGATTTTTATTATCTGAAACACTACAAAAATTACAATATTTTAACAGAGTCTAAAGCGCAAACACTGGAGATTATTAAAAACACCGACATACCGAAAGATAAGAAAAAACTGATAACGGATAATATTGACACTCTGATTACATTTGTGAGCGATATCGTTCCTTTTTACTTTTTTATCAATTCACTGATTATTTCGATTCTCGGTTTTATTATGATAAAAATACTCTTAACAAGATTATTTGGACCATTTTTAATAAAGGGATTGGAATTTTTCAAGCTGAATGACTATGTAATATTTTTACTGATTGGCGGCTGGCTTTCTTTTCTCGTACTGGATAAATCAAAGTATGAGACACTCTACCTGGCGGGTTTAAATACAGGATTGATTGTATCGGCTCTCTATCTCGTACAGGCACTGGGTGTGGTCAGATTTTTGCTGATAAAAAAACAGAAGCCGGCCCATGTACTGACCTTAACGCTCATTTTGACTTTTATTCTGAGTTTTGAGGCATTTATTTTTATCGTTATACTGCTCACCGGGTTCGGGACCCTGGACCTCTGGGCGGATTTCAGAAAGCTGAATGTTGAATCGGCAGATCAGCACTAGATTATTCACCGGTCATGTTGATGTACCGGAAAAGAGCACTTGATTAAAACAGGAGAATGTCATGAAAGTGATACTGCAGAAAGATATTATGAACCTCGGTGACGCGGGAGACATCAAAGAGGTTGCCGACGGATACGCACGGAACTATCTCATTCCGAAAAAGCTTGTGATCCCGGCAAGTGAATCAAATAAAAAGGTCATCGAACATCAGGCACGACTCATAAAGCTCAAGAAAGATAAGAGGAAAAAACAGAGCGAGAAAGTCCATGAAAGCCTTAACGGCCTTGAGATTCTCATCACAGCCAAAGTGGGTGAAGAGGAGAAACTCTTCGGTTCCATAACTTCAATGGATGTGGCAAAAAAACTGCTTGAAAAGGGATACAGCATTGATAAAAGAAAGATAGCGATAGAAAATCCCATTAAGACTACCGGTGAATTTGATATCCAGGTAAAGCTTGATGACGGACTTACTGCTGTTGTTAAACTTCAAGTAGAAAAAGAGGAGTAATTAGATGAGCATCGACAGGCTGCCTCCGCAGGATATCGATACAGAAATTGCCTGTCTGGCTTCAGCACTTCTCAGCAGGGAAGGCCTGTTCAAAGTAACGGAAATCCTCCACCCGGAGGATTTTTATCTTGAGAGCAACAGAACAATATTTGAAACAATACTGGAACTGGAGAGCAGGAACCTTCCCATTGACCTCCCCATGCTCAAGCAGAGGCTTGAGGATACCGGAAAACTTGAAAAAATCGGCGGTGAACAGACACTGGTTGAGCTCTACCAGTCCGCCTCTACTTCGGCAAATGCGGGGTTCTACGCCAACAGGATAAAGGAGCTCAGCCTCAGGAGGAACCTTATACGGGTGACTACAAGTTCCATTGAAAAATGCTATGACATGTCAATGGAGACCGATGAACTTATTGACGACGTTGAACGGAACATCTTTAAGGTAACAGAGAAGAGGGACACCTCAAGCTACCGGGGAATCGATGAAGTCATTGACGATACCCTGAAAAGCATCATCAAATGGAACACCACCAAGAAACTGGTAACGGGGATCGCTTCCGGTTTCGACGACCTCGATGAAAAACTCACGGGTTTCCACGGGTCCGAGCTGATTATCGTTGCCGCACGGCCCGGTATGGGGAAAACCGCCCTTGCCCTCAATATCATGAACCATGTTGCTCTTAAAGAGGAGAAACCGGTACTCTTTTTCTCCCTTGAGATGCCCGCGGTACAGCTGGGGATGAGGATGCTCTGCATCGAATCCATGGTTGACTCGCAGCTGGTGAGAACCGGTTACACGAAAAAGGAGCAGCTTGAAAAAATCTTCCAGGTTTCAAGCGATCTGGCGAAATCACCCATATATATTGACGATACCCCTTCAATGACAATTCTCCAGATCATGCAGAAGGCAAGGAGGCTGGCAACCAAGGAACCCCTGGGAATGGTAGTTGTCGATTACCTCCAGCTTATCTCCAGCATGCTCAAGGCCGAACGGCACCAGCAGATAGCGGAGATTTCAAGGATGCTCAAACAGCTTGCCCGGGAGCTTGATGTCCCGGTCATAGCCCTTTCGCAGCTGTCCCGGGCCGTTGAGTCGCGGGTGGACCAGATCCCCAACCTCTCCGACCTCAGGGAATCGGGCGCCATTGAACAGGACGCAGACGTGGTCCTCTTCATTTACCGGGAAGAGAAGGTGAAAAAGGAGACTGAGAAGAAGGGAATTGCAGATATTATCATCGCCAAGCAGAGAAACGGCCCCACCGGGACCATCCCCCTCAAGTTCTGGGAACAGTATACAAAGTTCAGCAACCTTTCCAAGGCGCACTCATACGATGAGGCTTTCCCTTCCCATGACCTCAACTGATCCCAGGAACCTGCTCCTCCTCTTTTTTGAACAGATAGGAGGATATTTCATACTCTTCAGGGACACGGTGAGGTGGTCCCTGAGACCTCCCTTTGACTCAAAGAACGTCATCAACCAGATGGTTGAGATCGGGTACAAGTCCCTTCCGGTAACAACCATCACCCTCTTTTTCACGGGCATGGTCATGGCATACCAGATAGGGCGCGCCATGGACGCACTAATGTCCGGTTCGTCAATCTTTATCGGAAGCGCGGTAACCATATCCCTGTTCAGAGAACTCTGTCCCGTGCTCACGGGACTTCTTCTCGCGGGAAGGGTCGGCTCATCAATCGCGGCGGAGATCGGGACCATGAAGGTCACAGAGCAGATCGATGCCCTGAAGACCCTCCGGGCAAACCCGGTACAGTACCTTGCCGTACCCAGGTTCCTGGCCTCTTTCACAATGACCCCGGCACTTACCGTGCTCACGGACATTGTGGGTGTCATGGGAGGCGCGCTCATCGCCTATCTTTCACTGGAAATCACAATAGGGAAATATGTCAGTAACATTCTCCAGTATATACGCCTCATGGACTTTGTCACCGGTCTGATCAAATCGGTTTTTTTTGGAATAGAAATCGCCATCATCTCCTGCTACCAGGGCTTTAACACCAGGGGCGGGGCGGAAGGAGTGGGCAGGGCCACCATACAGGCCGTGGTCCTCTCATCCATGGCAATACTTATATCTGACTATTTTCTCACATATTTACTGCAGTTTATAGAAAAGTAAGAAAAATGATTTACTTTTTTTCAATCCAATTAATTTTAGATACCTGTAATTTTTTTATTGTTAATTCATAAAAAATGAAGAAAAAAGAATTAAATAAACTCCTGGAAACATTAAAGAAGAACAAGATCAAAAAGAAGATCCTGGATGTCATTGAAAAGACAGAGAGGGAAAAGTTTTTTGATCCCCTATTCAGGGAAAGGCTCTACGGACCTGATCCCATCCCCATAGGGCTTCATGAAAAAAGCGAAAGCCTGCCGGTGCTGGCCAGGATGATACAGCTCCTGGATCTTAAGAAAAAATCGAGAGTACTGGAGATCGGGACCGGGTCGGGATATTCCACCGCGCTCATTGCTCCCCTGGTATCGGAGGTTGTGACAATTGAATACCATGAGGAGCTGGCTGTTGCCGCAAGGGACCGCCTGAAAGACACGGGACTGAAAAACATAAAATTCTATGCCGGTGACGGGACGGACAACCGGGAAGACCTCGGTTTTTTCGACGCCCTGATAGTCCTCTGCGGCTGCAACAGCAATCCCTATTCGGTGATTAATCTCCTCAACGACGAAGGCTCTGCGGTTTTCCCCATGGGGACACCCCTGCAGCAGCAGATCATTTTATTCAGGAATTTGCTTTCAGACGGAAGCATTCCCCAGAGCAGGGTAGAGTTTCATGATTTCTGCCAGTTCGATTCAATCAGGGGACGATACGGCTGGAACAAAGACCTCGATTTTTCACCGGAGTATAATAAGGAGATTGAACGGGGAACACGTGAACCCGAAGACGATCAGTCAGAAGACCCGTTCTCTTTATAACAGTGCCCGCACCCGTATATCAATATCCTGCTCCCCGATTCCGTGTCAACCTGTGAAGCATAGAGCGGCTCATACTTTGAAAGTGAATTCCTGCAGATGGGGCACATCCTCTCCCCGGGGGGTATTCCTTTGAGGTGCGGATAGGAGACCCTGCCTGCTTCCAGGGTCGATTCGCTTCCTTCACGGGAAGGCCGGGAAGTGTTCCCTTTCCCGGGGACCTTCCTGAGTTTCTCCTTCCCTTCATGGTAGAGGGAGAGGATGTAGAAGAAAAGGGCCGCTCCGATAACGAGGCCCGCAAGATAGATTATCACCGTCATGAACTTCTTACCCTGGTTATAAAATTTATCATCACCGTTTTATTATGGGGCGGTTCAAATGTATAATCACCGAAAATATCCATCACCTCAAAGCCTTCTTCTCCCAGCAGTTTGACTAATTCATCAACGGTGTAGATCCTCTGAACATGTTCTTCTACCGATTCCTTCCCATCCTTTCTGTTGAATTTAAGGGTGGAAAAGACCAGGGAACACTCCCTGTCATAGACATTGCTCCATTCAATCTCCGCGCTTTCCGTTCTGTAGTAGCTGGTCTTTCCGTCAAAATGAGCGTTGATATTGTACTCTGTTGTTATATCGAACATGAAAACACTCTCCCTGTGCATCACACCCTTTACCGACCTGAAGAGTTTCCTTATCTGGGAATATTCCAGCAGGTAGTTCAGCGTGTCGTGTACGGAAAAAATATAATCAAATTTCCGGGAAAAGTAAAAATCTGTCATGTCCCCGCAGACAATACGGAAGTTCTTAAATGCCCTTACCCGCGCGACCTTCAGCATTTCAATGGACCTGTCCAGTCCGAATACCTGGAAATCATCCGCGGAAAACTTGGCGCCAAATTTACCGGTACCGCAGCCCAGCTCCAGGATGACCCGGGGATTATCAATATACCTGATCATGATTGTGCTGATATAGATATACCAGGACTGGTAATCTACGTGTTTCAGCATAAAGTCATATGAGAGCGCAAGCTCCGTGTAGGGCCTCATAAGTTAAAAATAAAGAACGCCGGTTCTGTGTAAATAAGAAAATATCAGCTCGTGCTGAGCCCGCGTAATTTAGCGTCAATAAGATTCACTTAATAGCTGGATGTTCCTGCAGTTAACCAATCATAATGAGTTAAAAATAAAGCGGTTGAAGCACTAGAAGCTGTAGCCGGCGTAGAGGAGAAGCATATACTGGTTGCTCTCAATCTCGGCGGCAGTGGTCCAGGGATCACTTCCGCTCTCTGTATTGTCCTGTTCACCCTCTGCCAGTATATAGATCCAGTTGTATGCGGCAGTGACGGACCATCTCTTTGTGATACTGTAGCGTGCCTTAAAAGAAAAAAGGCCCGCGTACCCGCTGTATGTCCCGTCCGCATAGATCGGAGGGACCCGGGCAATATGTTCATCCCGGTCCCATATTCGCAGATAGGGCGATATCCCGATCCTTCCCGCAAGATCAATTTTTTTTGATACCGTGTAACCTGCTTTTACCTGAGCATAGGGGATGAGGAATACTGCCTGGTAGGTAATCCCAACACCATCCACATAGTCTGTCCCGTAACCGTAATCTCCGGAAGGATAGACCTGCTCCGCGTCACTGCATTGGAAAGAGAAATACCTGTAGATCAGGCCGCCCCCTGCGCTGATCTGCCATTTTTTCTTTTTATAAAAAGTGTAACCGGCGTCAAGATCAAAGAAGTAAGCGCTCATCTCGGTATCACTTTCGGAATAGACATCGAGTTTACTCGTATTATCCAGCCAGTCGGAATCCTTCATCAGTCCCGTATAAGTTGACAGGTTCCTGTCAAACCTGAAACCCACGCTTATCTTTTCGGAAATATCATACTCACCGGCAACCGATGCGGAAAAAGAGGTAATGGGAAACCTCAGTTCACTGAAGGGAAAATGCCCCGAATATTTTCCCGTTGAATCTTCAACCGGGTACCCGATCCGGTATGTGGTATGCCCCCCCCAGAGAGCGGGCCCCAGATTTATCCTGATTTTATCATTTTTTTTCTCATCTTTAACAAAATTATCACCGGCATAAACCATTGGCAGGGATACCAGGGTTATGAATTGTACAAGTAAAATGATCAGTTTTTTCAAGAGAGTTCCCCTTTAATAAATTTATCCGTTTTTTATAAGACAGAGTTTTTTCAGAGATATTAAACGATTTTTATAATTGATAAAATCTGATAAAAGATCCCGGCTCTGTCCATTACTTTTTTTGATGGAATTTGAGAATAACTGAGTACATTTTAATAAAAAATAATCTTGCAGTTTATAACGAGACTTTATAAAATTGCAGCCCAGTGACCGGATAAATTACAGAAATCGGAGAACCAGGATTATGAAGAAATTGGCACTATTCACATTATCTTTTCTGTTGCTCGTCACGGGGGAAATATCCGGGGCAGCAAAAAAAGCCCCCGGCTTTGCCCTCCTGAACAACAGGGGAGAATACACGTCCCGATCACAGATGAAAGGCAATCTTATCATCTCCTTCTGGGCAAGCTACTGCAAACCGTGCAAACATGAAATGCCGGAAATCATTAAGCTCTTTAAAAAATACGAGAAGAGTAAAAACCTGCGCCTGGTTTTAATAAATGTTGATACAAACAAAGAAAAACCCGCCAAGGAGAAGGCAGACGGATTTTTGAACGAAATAGGCGTTCACCACGATTACCTTCTTGATATATACCAGGTTGCCATCAAGCAGTATATGAAGGCCTCCGGCGGGAAGGACCGGAAAACAGAACTCAACGTCCCTTCCACATTTGTGGTTGATAAAAAGGGATATTTTGTCCTGAAAACCACAGGATACAAAAAAGATACCCTGAACAAGCTTGAGAATGCCCTGAAAAAGCTCAGATAAAATTTATTTGACACATTTTACACCTGCCACTAAATGACAACGAAAGGGTATCGCCGTAACAGGTAACCCATCCCATGACATTCCCGCGAAACTTGTCCCCGAAAAACCGGGGACCGGGAACAAGTTTTTATGAATATACGTTTATTTCTTCTTTAGCTATCAATAATTGAGGAATTACCATGGAACTTCCATCATCATATCAACCCGAAGAAGTCGAAAAAAAATGGTACGGCTACTGGGAAGAAAAGGGATATTTTCATGCTGATGAAAAAGACGGCAGGGAGCCATACTCCATAGTCATCCCCCCCCCCAATGTTACGGGAAATCTTCACATGGGGCACGCCCTGAACAATACCCTCCAGGACATACTGGCCCGGTGGCAGAGGATGTCCGGGAAGTCCGTTCTCTGGATGCCCGGCATGGACCACGCGGGAATTGCAACCCAGAATGTTGTGGAGAAGCTCCTCCGTGAGGAGGGGAAAAACAGGAAGGACCTGGGAAGGGAAAATTTCGAAAAGCGTGTATGGGAATGGAAGGAACACTCCGGGGGGCAGATACAGGGCCAGTTGAAAAGGCTCGGGTGTTCCCTTGACTGGCCCCGGGAGAGGTTTACCCTGGATGAAGGTCTTTCCCGGGCGGTGCGGAAGGTCTTTGTGACTCTCTACCAGGAAGGCCTTATCTACCAGGGATACAGGATCATCAACTGGTGCCCCCGGTGCGAGACCGCCCTCTCCGATATCGAGACGGAATACAGGGACCTGGAAGGGGCCCTCTGGCACATCAGGTACCCGATTGAAGGAAGCGACGAATATATTGTAGTGGCCACAACAAGACCCGAGACCATGCTGGGCGATACCGGTGTTGCAGTCAATCCCGAAGATGAAAGATATAAGGACCTTGTGGGGAAAAACGTCATCCTCCCCCTCATGGAGAGAAAAATCCCTGTTTTTGCCGACAGCTATGTGGACAAAGATTTCGGTACGGGACTTGTAAAGGTCACACCGGCCCACGACCCCAATGACTTCGAGATGGGAAAAAGACACAATCTCGAAGAGATCATCATAATGGACCAACACGGGAATATCAATGAGAATGCTCCCGCCTACCGGGGCCTCTCCCGCTTTGACGCGCGGAAGAAGGTCATTGAAGACCTTGAGAGCAGGGGCTTCCTGGAAAAGAAAGAAAAACATGACCATTCCGTGGGTCACTGCTACCGCTGCCAGACCATCATTGAACCCTCTCTTTCAAAGCAGTGGTTTGTGAAGATCAAACCCCTTGCGGATGAAGCCATTAAGGCCGTGGAAGAGAAGAAGGTACGGTTTATTCCCGGGAACTGGGCAAAGACCTACTTCGAATGGATGTACAACATCAGGGACTGGTGCATTTCACGGCAGCTCTGGTGGGGGCACAGGATCCCCGCCTTTTTCTGCGATGACTGCGGAGAGCTTATCGTCTCAATGGATGATCCCGCTGAATGCACAAAGTGCGGTTCAAAAAATATCCGTCAGGATGAAGATGTCCTGGATACCTGGTTTTCATCGGGTCTCTGGCCCTTTTCAACCATGGGCTGGCCGGACGAGACCGACGCATTGAAAAAATACTATCCCACCGGCACCCTGGTCACCGGTTTTGATATTATCTTCTTCTGGGTGGCGCGGATGATCATGATGGGCCTTAAATTCATGGACGATGTTCCCTTCAGGGATGTCTATATCCACGCCCTGGTCCGCGACGAACTGGGGCAGAAGATGAGTAAATCCCGGGGAAATGTCATCGACCCCCTTGTTATGATGGATAAATACGGCACAGACGCTTTCAGGTTTACCCTGGCAATATTCGCGTCCCAGGGACGGGACATCATCCTCTCGGAGAAGAGAATCGAAGGGTACAGGTCCTTTGCCAACAAGATCTGGAACACAACGCGGTTTATCCTCATGAACCTCGGGGAAGACTTCACGGCCCGAAACCTCAAAAAGGTCGAGCTTGAACATTTCGACAGGTGGATCCTCCACAGGCTGAACTCAACGATCATCGATGTAACAAAGGGGCTCGCTGAGTACAGGTTCAACGATGCCGCCCATGCCCTGTACGATTTCTGGTGGCACGAATTCTGCGACTGGTACCTTGAACTCTCCAAGCAGAGGATCTACTCAAAGGAGAGCGGGGACAAGGAATCATCGGATACTGCCCGGCAGGTGCTTTTTTACATCCTGAAAAAATCGGTACAGATGCTTCATCCCTTTATGCCCTTTATCACCGAGGAGATCTGGAGCAGGATAAAGGATAAAGAAGAGAAGGATATCATGGTTTCCCAATGGCCGCAGATTGATCCCGGTTTCGACTTTCCAGCAGAAGTGGCTGAAACCGAAACCTTTAAAGAGATCGTCTACAGGATAAGGAACATCAGGGGTGAAATGAATATCCCCCCCGATAAACAGGCAGCTGTTATCTTCAAGACCGAAAACAGCGGAATTGCGGCCCTTATCCGGAGGGAGGACGCCAATCTCAGGGCCCTGGCAAAACTGAACAGCATCAAAATTGACACCGGTTATACTCCCGATCCTTCCGATGCGTCCGCCGTGATTCCGGAACTTGAGATCTTCATGCCTCTGAAAGAACTCATTGATATTGACAAGGAGAAAGAACGTCTTGAAAAGGAGATCAATAAAATAAGGACCGAGCTGGAAAAAATAGATAAAAAACTCAAAAATGAAAATTTTATCAGCAAGGCCCCCGGGGAGATAATCGAAAAAGAGAGAAACAAGAGATCGGAATATAACGATATACTTGAAAAACTCGAAACCAATCTCAATAAACTCGCAGAATAAAAAGAAAATGTTAACAGACAGGAGAAACAGATGACTATGCCAGCACTCAAACAGTATGACCCGCAGATATATGAACTGATCAGGCAGGAGAAGACCCGGCAGAGCGGATGCCTCAGGCTCATTCCCTCTGAAAACTATGTGTCCAAAGCGGTCATGGAGGCCACGGGAAGCTGCCTTACAAATAAATACGCCGAAGGATACCCGGGAAAAAGGTATTACGAAGGACAGCAGGTAACGGACCTCATAGAGACCCTGGCCATGGAGAGGGGGAAAAGGGTATTCAAGGCGGAACACTGCAATGTTCAGGCCTACTCCGGATCGGTGGCAAACCTCGCGCTCTATAACGGCCTGATCAAACCGGGAGATACCATTATGGGGCTCTCTCTTACCGACGGCGGCCACCTCACCCACGGCTGGAAGGTGAGTATAACCAGTAAAATATTCAACGCGGTTTATTATACAGTCAGGCCGGATACCGGGCGGCTGGATTACAATGAGATCGAGGACCTTGCCAAAAAACACAAACCCAGACTGATTATATCGGGGGCCACGGCATATCCCCGGGAGATTGATTTTGAGATATTTAAAAGTATTGCCGATAAAGTGGGCGCTTACCATGTGAGTGATATCGCGCATATTTCAGGGCTCGTTGTGGCGGGACTTCACAAAAGCCCCGTCCCTTACGCGGATGTCGTCTCCACCACCACCCATAAGACCCTGCGGGGTCCCCGGGGAGGGATGCTCCTTTCAAAAAAAGAACATGCCGACAATATCGACAGGGCCGTTTTCCCGGGACAGCAGGGCGGCCCCCATATGCACACGATCGCGGCAATAGCGGTCGCCCTGGCGGAAGCGGACACTCCCGAATTCATAAACTACGCCGGACAGATAATCAAGAACTCATCACGGATGGCGGAAAAGCTGCAGGAGTATGGTTTTAACCTGGTTTCCGGGGGATCGGACAACCACCTCATACTCATCGACCTTCGAAATAAAGGGATCCCCGGGAAAAAATTCGCCAAGGCCCTTGACAGGGCACGGATCGTCACAAATTACAATTCAATCCCCGGAGATACCGCTCCCCCCGCGAACCCCAGCGGCCTGAGGATCGGAACACCGGCAATAACATCCCGGGGGATAAAGGAAGAGGAGATCGATCTTATTGCCGAATTCTTCAACAGGATCGCGGACAATATTGATAATGAAGAGGTCATTGAACAGGTGGGGAAGGAAGTCCTTATGCTCTGTTCCCGCTTCCCCATACCGGAACACTTCATTGTTCCCAACGGGAAAGGGAAACAATAGGAACAGTTTTGAAACCGGACCGGTTGAACTCTTAATTATTTGACTGCCGGTTCGGTTATATATTGTTTCAACAGAGGTTTACTCAGGAAATACCTTTTCAGGTCCGGCGATGAATTTACTTTGGCTTTTAGTCGGTCAGCAAAACCACATCCATTGATTTTTGATGCAAAATAGGTAAGCATTCGATTCTGCATATCCCTGTTTCCGTTACCTGAAAGAAGAAATCTCAGCAATCCCTTTTTATGGAGATTGGGAATTAAACCATATTCCCTTTCCTGGCGTTCATAAAAGCTTTCACAGGTTTTAAAATCGGTGATATTGGCATATCTGCAATTCCTTTTGGGAATAGCATATTTTGAAACAAAAGCATGTCCAGAAATTGACCCAAATTCAATAATATATCCCTGCGATGCGATTTCAAAGAGATCCGGCGCATAAAAGTAATTATAATTGAGAGGATTAATTGTCTTATTTCCATGTGTCTGGGGGGGCAGGTAAATCCCTGCCTTTCGCAGTACGTTCACATTTATCCTTCCAATTGTACTCTCTTTCTCATAGGTATCGATAATTTTAATTCCGGCTGTACTACAGACCATCCCTTTACCATTATCTGAAAAATGATCATTCAGGTATCTATATGAACTATTACCGTAATAAACTCCAAAACCGGCGGTAGTACTATAGTACTTTCGTTCATCACCTTTATAATCACTGAGGTGGCGGTCAATGCCGGCAATACATCCCTGATACCAGTCTTCGGACCTGGGACTATTTCTTCTCCCTATATACTTTTGACATTCTTTTTTCTGTTTTATTGGTGTTCTCTTTGCTCCATAGAGACAGAAACCATAAACTTTATTGCAGGCTACAAGTTTGAAAATGAGGCTTTTTTTTGAAGGTTCTTTTTTACGAAGAATTTTTTTTATTAAACTTCTTCTCGGATTTGTAAGATTTATTTTATCTTCATTTGTAAGTCTACTGGAAATATTACCACAAAAATGGTCATACATATTATCCTCTAACTCACCGTCTTTGAGAAGATGTTTAAGACCGGGAGTAGTGCTTATTTTTTCTTGAAGTATATCTCTTTCACAAAGATGGGTGATGTTATCCAGTTTTAATAAAAGTAAGAGGTCCGATAAATCAATGACCAGTTTATCGATATTTATGGCCGTTTTAAATACAGAAAGTGTAATTTCATCTCGAGAACGTTTTCTTTTATCTTTTTTGCCTCCAATTTCTCCAAATAATTGAAAAAGACAATTATTCATCTCCCGCATTCTCGTAAAACCTTCAACATTATCTTTAAAGTCTTTTTCATCCTTATTTAAAAAATTATCGATTTTAAAAGCAATGCCATAGCTGTAGAGTTTTTCATTTTCTTGTTTAGCATAATCTGCCAGGCAATCAAGCCAGCATCTTATGCGCATGATTTCATCCGTTCTTGTGGCGGCCCTTGTTCTTGAGCATCTGCCGCATTCTGCAATTTTTTCCTCGGCAAGGTCATCAATTGTTTTTTTAACTTGTCTATTTTCAGCCTGATTTTCTCCTTCAGCAAAAGCGAAAGTAAGGGAAATACACACTATCATTATTATTGCTGCTCCTAACAGGCTAAAGGAGAATAAATAAGTCTTCATCAAGTCTCCTCTCCAATTTAAACGGATAATATATAAAATAATGGTAAATTATGCTTCACGTTGTCTCAGCCTCTCCTCTCTTCTCTGAATGGCCTCACTGTTCCTTCTCCGGTCGTTATCGGTTTCAAGGATCAGTTCGGGCACCTTCCGGGGGTTTCCCTTTTCATCAAGGGCAACGAATGTCAGGTAGGCGGTGGCCGTGTGCCGGGTCTCCCCGGTGAGAACGTTTTCCGCATCAACGCTTACACCCACCTCCATTGAGGTACTCCCCACCATGTTTATTGACGACTTGATCCTGAGGATGTCCCCCACATAAACCGGTTTGTGAAAATTGAGCCTGTCGATAGACGCGGTAACAACATTGCCCCCGGTATGCCTCACGGCAACAAGACCCGCCGTGTTATCAACCTGCTTCATGATAGACCCCCCGTGGACGTTCCCCGCAAGGTTCGCGTCCGCCTGGGTCATCTGAAGAACGATCTCAATTGAACTGTAACTCACTGTTTTACTCTCCATAAAATTCCGTTTCCTTTACTGTAATTTGTCTACCTGCAGCAGACTCCGTTTTTAAGACTGCATATGCCTTTCGTTTCGATCTGAAGTGTTGTATGCTCTATGCCGAATTTTTCCTCCAGCATCCGGTTGACACTCCCGATCAGTTCATCGGTATTAACATCTTCGACATTCTGGTCTGTAAGGATATGACACGACAGGAATATCTCCGTGGAATTGATGGACCAGATGTGAAGGCCGTGTACATCGCCTACATTTTTCAGGTCAACAATGCTCCTGTATATCTCATCCGAATCTATATGGACAGGGGCCCCCTGCAGGAAAATATGAAGTGATTCCCTGATAATGTCCTTTGAACTCCAGACAATCATTATCACGATCACAAGGCTGAAAAGCAGGTCGATCCAGTAGAACTCCGTATAAGAGATAATAACACCGGCGGCAATTACCCCCAGAGATGAGATTGCGTCATACATCAGGTGAAGAAAGGCCGCCTTCATGTTCAGATTGCTGTGCCTGCTCCGGGAAAGCACCATGATGGAAAAAACATTTCCCAGAAGGCCCACCACCGCCACAACCAGCATGATCCCGATATTGATCTTTACGGGATTATTGAAACGGGAAACCGCTTCAGAGACAATAAAAATTCCGATTCCCACGAGAATCAGGGCGTTGACCAGGGCGATAAGCACCTCAAAACGCTTAAGCCCGAATGTATATCTTTTGCTCGGATCAATTTCCGTCACCTTTTCCCCCGCATACCCGAGCATGAGGGAGAGGACATCCGAGAGGTTGTGGCCGGCATCTGAAATCAGCGCGAGACTGCCGGAGAGCATCCCGCCGATATATTCGGCAAGTGTGATCACGGCATTAAAGAAAATCACCACAACGAGTTTGAACTTGTTATCAAAATGATGATCATGGCCATGACTGTGGCCGTTCCGGTCATCGTTATCTGCGTGCCTGTGGTTAATATCCATATGGTCTTTGCCGGTCCCTGAAAAAATTATTCCTGTTCTGAAATATGCTCTATACCCTGTCTGAATATATCCACAACATGGCTGTCATCCAGGGAATAGAATACGGCCTTTCCCTTTCTCCTCTGTTTTACCAGCCTGTTCTGCTTGAGTGTTCTTAATTGATGTGAAATTGCCGACTGGTTCATTTGAAGTTTTTCCGCAATATCGTTCACACACAGCTCTGATTCTTCAAGGAGACTGATTATCCTGAGCCTGGTGGAGTCACCAAAAACCTTAAAAAACTCCGCCAGGTACAAAAGCCTGCTCTGAGAAGAATGATCAATTTTATTCATGACAACACCTGTGATCAATTACTCATATGTTCATGTGTACATTTTACGTCAAGAAAGTTTTTGTTTTTTGTATAACACCGTTTTTCTCTTATTCCCCCTTCTCCCTTCCTTTTTATCACCGGGACTCCAGGCAGGAGGCCTCAGTGTTGAGAGCGGACAGGAGGTCCAATAAGCTCTCGACTGAAGGGGGTTAGGGGATGAGGGCATTCCTGCAATAACAAGAAAGAAAATTAAATTTGTTATTGTAAATATACGATAAATTTATTTTTTTGAGATACCCATAATCCAGTTTTTATCATTATGAAAAAGTCATTATTAAAAATATTTTATCTCCCGCTGATTATCATATCGGTCCACATCTTTTCAGTGCATAACAAACTATCAGCTTCCGGCAGAATTGCGGTAGTCAAAGGAAGTTATGACAGTGTTGACACGGTTTTAAAAAACTACAGGGTCCCCTATGAAACAATCAGGCTTCAAGAGCTCCAGAATATCAAAAATATTATGAAATACACGGCGATATTTCTTCCCAGCGGCGTGGAAGTCCCCCTTCATAAGAAAATTAACCTGGTTGCAACAGGCACAAGGATAAAATCTGTAAAGCTGAGCAGGGACGCTCTGAAGACCGATGAGAAAAGGATATCACGGAACATAAAAACTTTTATTGAGGATGGCGGTTCCGTTTACTGTTCCGGGTACTCATACAAATATCTTCAGCTTGCCTATCATCTCATCTCTTTTTTTAACAATTTCCCTTACATGGGGATGCCGGGAAGGATCATCACAGAAAACCGAAACGATCTCTACCGCTTCAGTCTCGACAAAAGATCTCCTCTCTACATCACCTACCCGGGATGGGTCGCCGTTAAATCTGCGGATGATGTGGATATCCTCTCAACGGCAGGCTTTCAAACACCCAGGGGTGAAAAAAACGGGATTATAAGTTTTATCATGAGAAGGGGTGCGGGTGAAGCCCTCTTCACCAGTTACTACAGCACGGTTTTCAGCAGCTTCAGGAGATTTAACATCTACAGAATCGCGGGAAGCCATCTTCTGAAAAAGCAGTATGATGAATCATCAAAATACCAGCAGGAAGTCACCGGCAGGATAGTCGACTCACTCATGGGCGGCGAGATATCGAGAACATACCGGTTCAACCTCAAAGCCGGGAACAACACCCTCTCCTTTACAACAGAGGGCAGTGACTACCAGCTTGATATTTTTGACAGGGATATGTCGCTCATGCTTTCGGTAGAATCCGTAAAGGAAGATTACACCTTTAACATTGAAAGTCCCGAAAGCTCCGTATGCTATGCCAGGGTCTACCCGGTATCAGAAAAAAGATACGGGATTTTTTCTCTCATATCGGCAAGCGGGGAAAGGTACTTCCCCTATTATAAAACAACAGCAATTGTAGCATTACTTGTTCTTCTTGTTGCTGTTATTTTTACATTCATCTATCTCTTCGGAGGGAAAAAATATTCCGGAAGGCCGAAAATGATCCATTGACCATCTGTTCACTTAATTTATTCGGTGCTTTTTGAAAAGTCGACCTTCTCTATCATCCCGGCAAACTTTTCATAAAATTCCTTCAGTTCATCATTATCACGGAGCCCCCTGAGTTCCGGCTTTCGGCCATTCATAATATCCTCAATATGCCGGGATATGACATAGATGGGCCCCGAGATCCTGTGTGTCAGACGGATAAGGAAGATATAGAGGATAATAACCTGTAATAAAACAACAGCAATGATCACAGAAATAAGGAGGAAATTTCTGTCCATGTTTTTCTCCAGGTTTGCTATGCTGGCTGTGAATTCCGGTCCCACACCGGTCCCGGAAACACTCTTATTTAAAACCCGGATATCGGAACGGATAGCCCTGTTGTTATAGCTTGTAATGATAACCGCCGTGGCAATGACCACAAGATATGCTATTAATGCTATTGCAATAATTGAAAATGTCGTCTTAAGCTGAAACTGCCTGTCAAGGATCCTGCTTTTTCTCTTCCACATAGCTCTACCCCTTCCGGTACCCGTAGCATTTACAAATGATGCTCACAGCATTATCCTCTCAATCATTACGTCAAGAAATTAATTAGAAGGCTTTACAACCGGGTTTTCCAGATATATAATGAGAAATTAAAGCCCCTTTCGAACCGATTTCTATTCAACGGTAAATTTTTACACTCCCCGGCCGGGTTCCGGCAATTAATCTTGAAAAGTTGTTGCATTCATACAGGTTTTCTGGATTCTGTTCTGCTTACGGGGAATAATTTTCTGTATAATTATAGCTGTTCAAGAAAAGACATTTTAATGAACAAAATAAAACGGATGTGTCCCCTCCGCCAAAGGCGGCGGGGACACATTGTTAAAATTATATTAAATAAGCAGATTTTATACATAAAGCTGAATAGTTATGGTTAATTGTTTTAACCAATCATAACAACGGAGTAAAAATGGGCAGAATCATATCCGTATCAAACCAGAAGGGAGGAGTCGGCAAAACCACTACCACCGTAAACCTTGCTTCCTACCTTGCCCTGAAAGGAAACAGGGTACTTATCATAGATGTGGACCCCCAGGGGAACGCGGGTTTCGGCATCGGCATAAACGCCGAAGAGATCGAAACAACCATTTACGAAGTATTAATCGGACAGATCCCCATTGATAAAGTTATTTTCAAGACCGATATTGAAGACCTCTACCTTATCCCCTCGAACATTCACCTCTCCGGGGCCCAGGTTGAACTCCTTGACAGGGAGGGAAAGGAGTATATCCTGAAAAAGACGCTTGAACCCATTAAAGATGATTTTGACTATATCTTTATTGACTGCCCTCCCTCCCTGGGTATCCTTACCCTCAACAGCCTTGTGGCGGCAGATTCGGTCCTCATCCCCCTTCAGTGCGAGTACTATGCCCTTGAAGGCCTGAGCCAGCTTTTAAAAATCATCGCAATGGTACAGGAGAAGATCAACAGGGGTCTGAAAATCGAGGGTGTTGTCCTCACAATGTTCGATTCCCGGACAAACCTTTCACAGCAGGTTGTTTCCGATGTGAAGGAGTATTTCAGGGACAAGGTATTCAAATCCATCATTCCCCGGAACGTCAGGCTTTCCGAGGCTCCCTCTTTCGGTAAACCCATCAGCCACTATGACAGGACCAGTGCCGGAAGCGTCAGCTATGAACAGCTTGCAGAGGAGGTTATGAAGAATGGCTAAAAAAGTTCTGGGAAAAGGCCTGAGCGCCATCATATCCACCTCTCCAAAACCGGCCGATGAGATGGAAACAGCGGTAAATGTCCATACCGAAAGGATCGTCGAACTTGAAACAGAAAAGATCAAGCCGAACCCGGACCAGCCCAGGACCCATTTCGATAATTCTGAGATCCGGGGTCTTGCCGGGTCCATAAAATCCGTGGGGCTTTTACAGCCCATTATCGTAAGAAAAGATCCATCCGGCTACTTCGTTGTCGCGGGCGAAAGACGGCTCAGGGCATGCAAATCCCTTGGCCTGAGAACCATACGCACAATAGTCATTGAAGCCGATGAAGAAAGCAACCTCACCATGGCCCTTATTGAGAACATTCAGCGGTCCGCCCTGGACCCCGTGGAAGAGGCAAAGGCATACAAGGTCCTTGCGGGGAGGTTTAAACTGAAGCAGAGCGACATCGCGGAACGGGTGGGAAAAGAGAGGGCCACAATCGCGAACTCCCTGAGACTACTGAACCTTCCCCCCGAGATACAAAAAGGACTTTCCGAAGGAAAGATCAGCACCGGTCACGCAAAACTCCTCCTCTCCGTATCGGGGACATCCGGGCAGAAAAAGCTCTATAAGGAGATTTTAGAGAAGGGGCACTCCGTGAGGGGACTTGAAAAAATTATTGCCGACCTTGAGACGGAGAAGAACAGCGCCGGTAACAAAAAGAAACAGAAGGAAGCCCATATCAGGAAAATGGAAGACAGGCTCAAATCACTCCTGGGGACAAAGGTTGAGATCAAGCATTCCGGCAAGCGGGGGGTCATTGAGATCAGCTACTACTCACTGGACGATTTTGAGAGGATACTGGAGCTTCTGAAATAACTCTTGACTCTCTTTCTCTCTGAAATATTCTATCAGAAAAACTGTTCAGTAACACGTTTTTTCAGAGAGGAAATATGTATAAATTTCTATCAATTGTCTTTTCATTCTGTTTTTTTCTGTCCGCTCTGCCGGCATGGTCTTACCTGTCCCTGCAGCAGTGGCACGACCCGGGACAGGTCCTCTACCAGTCTGAAGAAACCACCGTTGAAGAGAAACCATTCATAACCGGTCCCACCCTGCACCGCTGGATCGGCTATACCGCTCTTCTTACCGGCCTGGCTGCCGTGGGGACCGGCGCTTGGGCAAAACACAGAGAAGGGGAATCCGAAGGCCATGAAGTGCTCACAGGTGCTGCCGCCGGACTCTTCCTGGTAAACGCGGGGATCGGGCTTTATACCCACAGTGACAGTGTTGAATGGGGAGAGGGAAGCGGCTATCATGCGCTCCTGGGAGGCCTTGCCACCCTGGGGATGGTCCTGGTGGCATCCATCCCCGATAAGGAGGAGAAATGGCACCACTGTGCCGCAGGGTCCGCTGTGGGGCTGACAATGATTGTTATGATTCCGGTTTTAAGGTTTTAAAGAATATTTAGCAGGATACTATCAATCCCCATCCACCTTTATCCTCGTCACGCTGTCCTCATCCGTATCGAGGATCGCTACGGAAAACTCGTCGCTTCCGTAAAGTGAACCCGGGTTGATGACCCGGGTATTATTGGTTACATAGTTTTCAAAAAAGTGAGTGTGGCCCTTGATGATATAATCGTATTGACCGGAAAGGACCGCTTTCCTGAACATTCCCACGTTGTCCCCGTGGAAAACGATGATCCTCTTTCCGCCGGCCTCAAAAACAGATCTCTCCCCGATAGAACCAAACCCCATGTCCCGGCACATGCTGCATATCTCCTCAACATCTATGTCGCCGTTTCCCAGGACTATCTTACACGGAAATTCACTGAAAAGCTCCAGCATCCTGGGCGATGTGAGGTCTCCCGCATGGACGATGAGTTCAACATGGTTATCCCTGAATATCTCAACCGCTTTCCGGGTCAATTCAATGGTATTATGTGTATCTGAAATTATACCGATCTTCATAATCAATTCCGAAACAGAAAGCCGGTTAAATACGGACCCCTATCAGCTCAATCGCGAACCAACCGGTATTGAATCATCCACCTCGACGAGGACAGGTCTGTCGTCCTTCTCTTTCTTTGCGGCAAGAAGCATCCCGTATGATTTTTTCCTGAAAATTGTCGCGGGCTTGAGGTTGGCAACGAGGAGGATCTTCTTCCCCACCAGGTACTCCGCTTTATAAACCTGCCCGAGACCGGCAATAACGGTCCTTTCATCCGACCCGGAGTCAACCCGGAGTTCAAGCAGCTTCTCCGATCCCTCAACAGGTTCCGCACTCAGGACCTTTGCCACCCGGAGGTCAACCCTGAAGAAATCTTTGATATCCAGAAGACCGTCATCTTTCTTTTTATCAGGCATGTTCTCTTTCTTTTTTTCAGGATTATCCTTTTTTTCCGTTTCAATTCGCGGGAAAAGAACACCGATCTCTTCCAGGGCCGTCCCCTCATTGAGGTTCGCGAGAGAGAGGAGACCGTCAAGACCGCAGTTCTTCCCCTCCATGCCCAGGGCCCTGATGACAGTTTCAGATTTTTCCACAAGGACCGGTGACAGAAGCACACTGACGGTGTAAATGGCCTCGAGGAGGTTTCTCAACACCGATGAGAGTTCATCATGGTCCCCGTTCTTTGCCAGCTGCCACGGCTTTTTCTCATCAATATACTTGTTCAGGAACCGTATAAATTCCCAGACTGATTCTATCCCCACGCTTGTATTGAACTTCTTCACAGAATCAATATATTTCTCCGCGGATGTTTTCAGCCTGGAGATGATATCAGCCTTACCGGAAGGGGCCGATTCCACCAGGGGAGGGACCTTCCCTTCCCTGAACTTTTCGGTCATATTGAAGGTCCTCTTTATGAGGTTGCCCAGGTCATTGGCCAGGTCATAGTTGATCCTCTGGACCAGCAGCTCTTCGGTGAACTTTGAGTCGAGGCCGAATGTCATCTCCCTGAGAAAGAAGTACCTCACCTGGTCATTCCCGAACTTCTCAATGAGGCCCGAGGGGGTAACAACATTTCCCAGGCTCTTTGACATCTTGGCATCTTCCATTATCCAGTACCCGTGAACATTCAGGTTCCCGTAGGGTTCAATATCCGCCGCCTTGAGCATTGTGGGCCAGAAGACGCCGTGGGGTTTGACAATGTCCTTGGCAATGATATGCTGAGAAACAGGCCAGTACTTTTTGAACTTCTCCCCATCAGGATACCCCAGGGCGCTGATATAATTGATCAGCGCGTCAAACCAGACATAGGTAACATAGTTTTCGTCAAAAGGGAGGGGGATACCCCAGCTGAGCCTCGATTTAGGCCGTGAGATGCAGAGGTCTTCCAGGTCCTCACCTTTGAGAAGCGAAAGCACCTCGTTTTTATATCTCTGGGGCCTGATAAAATCGGGATTTTTATCGATATAATCAACAAGCCACCCCTGGTACTTGTTCATCTTAAAGAAGTAGTTCTTCTCTTCGATGAGGTCAAGCTTCCTGTTGTGGTCGGGACACTTGCCGTCAACCATCTCTTTCTCCGTGAAGAACCTTTCGCATCCCACGCAGTAGTGCCCGCTGTAGCTTCCGAAGTATATATCACCCTTATCATAGACCTTCTGGAGTATCATTGACACCACCTTCCTGTGTCTCTCCTCGGTTGTCCTGATAAAGTCGCTGTAACCGATCCCCATTTCATCCCATGTTTTACGGAATATGCCGCTTATTCTGTCCGTATACTGTTCGGGAGTGGATCCACCCTCCTTTGCCGCGGTGTATATCTTGTCCCCGTGTTCATCGGTGCCGGTGAGGAAATAGGAGTCAAACCCGAGCATTGTGTGAAACCTGTTTATAAAATCAGCGAGAATTGTGGTGTACGCGTGCCCGATATGAGGTTCTGCATTTACATAGTATATAGGAGTCGTTACATAGTATCTTTTTTCCATATCTGTCTATCCGTTGAAGTCTTCTCTTAAAGATGTCAGTGAGTGTCCTCGCCGGGATCATCCTCGCTGAATATTTTTGAAATGAGTTCTTTCCTGATCACGTACCTGTCACCAGGTTTATGGATCTCAGACTTGGAGAGCCTTATGATCCTGTCCCCGTCCCTGATTGTGAAAGTCTCGGAAAGCGTATCGTAGTTCTCAACAGTGAAAGACCGGGAATCCGCGAAAATCTCACTTCCCGTTTTGGGAAGCTGCGTATTGAACTCCCTGTACGTATTGTACTCATACCCGAGACAGCAGAGGAGTCTTCCGCACATCCCTGAAATTTTCAGTGAATTGAGGTTCAGGTTTTGTTCCTTTGCCATTTTGATTGATACCGGGTCAAAGTCTTCCCACTGATGGCTGCAGCAGTGTTCGCGGCCGCACTGGCCAAATCCGCCAACCAGCCGGGTTTCATCCCTGACACCGATCTGTCTCATTTCAATCCTTGTCCTGAAAATAGAGGCCAGTTCCCTGACAAGTTCCCGAAAATCGATCCTGTTATCGGCCACAAAGTAAAAGACGATCTTGGTCCTGTCGAAGAGGCACTTTACAGAGATAAGCTTCATGTTGAGCTCCCTGTTCTTTGCCTTCTCCCTGCAGGTATTATACGCCTTCTCCTCGATTGCTTCAATTTCGGGAATACTGTTGTAATCCTCGTCGGTCAGTTTCCTGAGCAGCTTCCCTTTTATTTCAACATCCGATTTTTTCAGGCCGTTTTTGCCCTTGATTATCCTGCCAATATCCACCCCGTGTTCCGTTTCAACAATGCCCAGTGAATCGGGTTTTATGAATATATTGTTACCGTCTATATGGCAGATCTGGTAACTGTTTCTGAGTCTCACCATAGCTATCTGCATATTTTTAACACACTGTTTTCCTTTCCATGAGTTAATCCTTACTGACTTACCTGCATGGAGTAGATCATTCCTTTCATTGAATTTCTTATGTTCAGATTATTTGACAACCCCTCTCTGAGGGCAAGGAATATTTTAATAATTTTCTTTAAGAGATCCGGATCTGTGATCTTCAGAGGGGACAGCTCCCTTCTTATTCCCCTGTTTTTAAGCTGTGATATAAAAAGATACCTGTAAACATTCTGCAGTATCCCCAGGAGCTGTGACGTATCCATTTTTTTCAGGAGACCGCTGAAATCAAGGTTTAACCTGCCGGTTTGACCATTTACACAGGAGGAGATTTCGGAACAGACCTCCAGGACCGGCTCCATTATCTCTTCATGGGTAAGAAGAGTTGCCAGGCCGGCAGATCCCCCGGATATCTTCACCGCCAGCTCACTGAACTTTCCGTCAATACCCTCCCGGCCGAGCAGTGAATCAATGTCGTCATCCGAAAGGCCGCTAAAGGAAAATTCCAGACAGCGTGAGAGAATAGTGGGAATGACCTGTGATCTGTTTTCAGATATCAGGATGATGCATGCTCCCTCCTGGGGCTCCTCTATTGTCTTGAGAAGTGCGATAACCCCCTCCCGGGAAACTCTCTCTATGCCGTTTATTATGACTCCGTACCTGCCGCTTGTGGATTTCCGGGAAAGAATGTCAACAAGCCGTCTCACGGACCCCTCTTCCTTTTTATCAGGGCTCCCGATGGGAATTGTACCGTTTTTTCCGGGGTTTAGCTGCACCATGTCGGGGTAAATACCCTTATTGAACTGGAGACAGGTCCCGCACTTCAGGCAGGGCGCGTTCTCCTTTCCGCAGAAGAGTGCATTGAGGAAACGCCTGGCAACCAGCTGTTTCCCGATACCCTCTATCCCATGAAAAAGGAGGGCCTGGGGAACAGTATTGTTGTTCAGCATGACTTCAAGCAGGCTTACCTGCTTTTTATGTCCGATAATTCCCTCTCTGTTCATTCCTTTCCTTTATCAGTGGACCAGATCCAGAACCAGTCCCCTGATCTCTTCAATGGTTTTCAAGAGGTTAAATGCCTTGTTGTTCCGGGTGATGGCAGTAGAAAGCTCAAGGAGTTTTTTGTCTATTTCCCTTACTGTTAATTCCGCAAAGTTTCTCCGCGTTTTTTTCATGACCTTCGTCTCTACACCCTCTTCCAGGAGCGCTTTCAGGATTTTCCTTATGAGGGCCTTGTACCGGGAGAGCTCCCGGAGAGACTGCTGGTCCAGGAACCTCTTCTCCTGTTTGTCCAGGTCGCCGAGAAGATCATCAAGAGATCCCCGGAAATCATACGAGATACTGTTTTCAAGCTGGCTGGAAAATGTTTTTTCCTTTGATGTTACGCTTCCCGGCTTCTTTTTTACTTTCAGCTTGTTGTTCTCTTCCCTTTTACTGCCGGTTCTGGGTAGCTCAATCATCCGGGTACCTCTATTTTTTCTTTTGTCCCTTATTAATTGTGCAGTTTCCTTCGAATTTCACACCGTCTTCCATGACGATACTGGGAGTAATGATATTGCCAATGATTTCACCTGACGAAAGAAAGATCACCCTCTCAGTTGCAAAAATATTACCTTTTATATATCCTCCGACAACAACCAGCCGTGCTTTTATATCTGTTATCGCCCTGCCGGATTGTCCGATGAGGACCTTCCCGTCTGTTTCAATAGTACCCTTGAATCTGCCGTCAATCCTGAGAAGACCGTTCATCTTGAATTCACCGATGAATTCCGATCCCTCTCCGATAATACTGTTTACAATATTGTCCTCTGTCTGTTTAACTGCTTTGGCCACAGATACTACTCCGAGTTCTAAAAATAGATTTGATTAATTTTCCGGCAATTAATATAATTCTTGTATTATATGAATGATAGTATTCATTATAAAACAAAACTGATATGTCCCCGCCGCCGAAGGCGGCGGGGACATATTGTTGATATTTTTTTTAATACTTCATTTTTAGTCATATCGTTGAGTAATTATTAATTTTTAAAGAATATTACAGCATGAATCATATGTGACATAATACAATAACAAAATTCCTTATCAAGGAGAATTTGCATTGTTTTTACAATAAATTAATTAATCAACAAATAAAGATTATTTGACAAAAAAAATAATATTAATATTTATAACGAGTCAGCTATGGATAAAAATTGGCATGTTAATTAACAAAAGATAACTGATGTGTCCCCGCCGCCTTCGGCGGCGGGGACACATTGTTGGCATTTTGTTAATATGTTTATTTTCAGATATACAGCTGAGTAGTTACAAATATTATTTTGATATTAATCCATAAAAATGAATTAAAAATAATACAGGGAGATATAATGAAAAAAACAGGTATATTTATCCTTCTCGTTTTCCTGCCTCTCTCATGCGGTTCACTGCAGGGATTCAGTTTTTTTACAGAGAAGATCGATCTCAAACAGCTTGTTGCGGAGAAAGAGGTCATAGACAAAAGCAGCAACCCGGCCAAAAAACTTCTTCTCCTGGAAGAACTTCAGGAAAAAGAGGTCGTGCTCAAAGAGATCACTGTTGATGATATTGTTCCGTCACAGAATATCGATTACGACTTCAGTATTGTGGCTTCTGTCAATTCGGACAAAGGAAAAATCAGGTGTATCATCTATACAAAGAATGTGAGAATAATATCTGAATTGGAGAAGGGAAAAACAAAAATCAATGTGCACGGACGATTCAGCAGGTTTTTCTCACTTCTCGATGAATTCTATACTACGGTTGAAATTATCAAATCTAAAATTCAAATTATCGAAGAGGAAAAAAAGTGACAGATTCGTATATTCAGGAACTCTTCGCCGAAAGAATCGGCGGAAATATGTTTGGAAAAGATGAAAAGATATATAAATTTGAAAAAATTAAAAGAGCAAAAAGGGCGGCAGTAAAAGAAAATCCGGAAACACCTCTCATTGACCTGGGAGTGGGAGAGCCGGACGAGAAGGCTTTCGACCCGGTCATTAAAACCCTGCAGGAAGAAGCGGAAAATCCGGAAAACAGGGGATATGCCGATAACGGCATAGCTGAGTTCAAAGAAGCTGCTTCACAATACATGAAAGATGTTTTCAATGTTAGCGGCCTGGACCCCGAAAAGGAGATCGTTCATGCCATCGGATCAAAATCCGCGCTTTCCATGCTTCCCTCGGCATTTATTAACCCGGGTGACGTGACACTGATGACCGTCCCCGGGTACCCGGTGCTGGGGACCCATTCCTCCTGGTACGGAGGGGAGGTTTACAATATCCCTCTCAAAAAGGAAAATGGATTTCTGCCCGACTATAACGAAATCCCCGGTGAGAAACTTAAAAAGGCAAAAATTCTTTTGATTAATTATCCGAACAATCCAACGGGAGCAAATGCCACGGAAGATTTTTACGGAAAAACTGTTGAATTCGCGAAAAAGAACAATATAATTGTTGTACAGGATGCGGCATACGCGGCGCTCATATACAATGAAAAACCTCTTTCGTTTCTGAGCATTCCGGGAGCCAAAGATGTGGGAATTGAGATTCACTCTCTCTCAAAAGCTTATAATATGACCGGCTGGAGAATTGCGTTTGTGGCGGGAAACCGGCTGATCATAAATGCCTTTGCAAACGTAAAGGACAACTACGATTCGGGACAGTTTATTGCCATACAGAAAGCAGCTGTTACGGCATTGCAGAATCCCGGTATAACACAGAAGATATGCGGGAAGTATGAACGAAGGCTGAAAACCCTTGTTGGCATCCTGAAAGATTCGGGCTTTGATGTAAAAATGCCCGGCGGAACTTTTTATCTTTATGTTGAGATACCAAAAGGCATTAAAGGAGGAAAGTCTTTTGCAAGCGGTGAAGAGTTTTCACAGTTCATGATCAGGGAAAAACTTATATCAACCGTACCCTGGGATGATGTAGGGAACTTTATCCGGTTTTCCGCTACATTTGAAACAAGTGAAAAACAGAATGAAGAGGAAATACTCAAAGAGATAAGGAACAGGCTGGGAAGTCTTGAATTTGAATTCTAGAATATCTTCATGAAAAAAAAATCGCTCATAGCATTAATATCACTTCTGGGAATAATACTTCTTACGGGGGGGGGATTTGCAGTTTATTATATTTCAGAGAGTATCGATTATAATGCTTCGTATCGATCCGACGTAACGGCCAGGGTTGAGATTGGAAGGAACAATGACGGTGTTCCTCAAATTACCGCAAACTCAATAGAAGATATATACTTCAGTCTCGGATTTATGCATGCACAGGACAGACTGATGATGCTCGAATACTACAGGGCAATCTCCTGCGCAAACCTGTCAGGAATACCCGGACAGGATGCCGAAATTCTTGACAGGATCATTAAGGTTTCCGGGATTACCCGGCATACCGTTGAACTGGAAGAAAAATTACCCGCACAATACAGGAACTACCTTAAAGCTTATATAAACGGCATCAACTTTATCAAGGGAAAAAATGTATCAGGCATAAAGAAGTTAAACAGACCGTGGAATGTATCGGACGTTATATCAATTCTCCTTCTCAGGGAATGGGCCTCATCCTACCTGAATAATATTGAAAACCTCTTTCAGTTTTCGGACAGAAGTGACCGGAGGACCCTCTCCGCGCTGTTTCCGAAACAGCTCATTTATTACTACTCCCGGGACGAAGAAACGAAAATAAAAATTATCAGGAAGATAAAAACCGTTCTGGAGAAGTACATTGGTGCATACAACAAAGGTTATGCTTTTTATCTTCCGGCAAACAGAACAGGCAGCAGGAAACCGCTTACCGGTTACAGCTTTGACAGCAGTCTGAATGTTTACCCTGACCTCTACCCCGTATCGATTAAATTCGGAGAAATTACAATCAGGGGAATTACCTGTGCCGGCCTTCCCTTCATCTATGCCGGTAATAACCAGAATATATCCTTCTTCGGGTTCAGCCTCAACACTGACATCAATGATTTTCTTATTGAAAAGATCAAACTCATTGACGGACAACTCAACTTTCTCTCCGGGACCGGATGGAAAAAAGTCATACCGGTAAGAGTGCCTGTTCCCGATGAAGAATACCGGCAGAAACAGGATATCATCTGGGAAACAGACAACGGGCCGGTACTTAATGATATCATGAAAAATGAATCCTACCATGACAGCCTTATTACCCTGACAGGATTTTATCCGGATGAATCCTATATTATTGCGCTCATGAATATTCCCTTTTCCGAAAATATTAACAAGGCCTCTGACTGGGTAAAAGGGATCAACTCCTACCCCAGGGTATACCTCTTTACTGATAACAGCACCTGTTTAAGGATATATTCCGGCAGGGTCCCGGGTGTATCTGCCGCGGGTAAGATCTTTCATAATGGTCCCGGATTTTATTACAGGCTTAATGATATAACACATATTAACAAGTCAGATAAAGCCGAGTTTGCGGGAAGCTGGATCCTGGACAGGGGACCGTTTTCGATTCAAAGCAGATCAATATTTGACAGGAATAGAATCAGGAGGCTGGAAGACCTGTTAAGTGAAAAAGCCCTTTTTTCAAAAAAGGATGCTCTTTCACTTTTAAAGGACAACTATGCCGTATATGCGGAAAAGTTAATTCCCCGGCTTCTCTCAATACTCGGGACAAGTCCTGTGACTTCCGCGCGGTTGAGCCGAATATATTTTAAGCAGTGGGATATGAAGATGGATACCAATAAGGTTTCCCCTTCACTCTTTAATATCATTATGAAAAACTTTGTCATCGAAACCTATGAGGATGATATCGGTGAAGACGCGGACAGCTATATCAGGCATTCGGCATATGACAACTATAACTTCCTGCTGGACAAATTCCATGAGCTGCTCAGAGACGGAAAGTCCCCCGTATTCGACAACAGGAAAACAGAAAATGTGGAAACCGTGGAGATGACCTTTGACAGGGCATTTATCAAATCAACGCGATACCTCAACAGGAGACTGGGGCCAATTATGGAAAACTGGAAATGGGGAGTCATTCACAGGGGACACTACGTAATTCCTTTGAAGGAAGAATCTCTCATCAACAACCTGTTTTACACGGAAAAAGATACTCCTTTTCAGGGAGGGAACTCAACACTCTACAGCGGTGCGTACAGCGAGGACTTCAAGCCAAAATTGAATTCTTCACTCCTGGGGATATTCTCTCACGGAGAATCGGAATTTCATATGAATTTTTCCTATTCCATAAGACCTATGTCAAAATTTTACTATGGTCAGTTCCAGGGCGAGAAAAGAATAAAATTCAACAAAATGAAAAAGACTTACAATACAATTATTGATCCCGTTTCCTTTACATCTCCGCAATGACTTCATTCAGCAGTTTTTCCATTATCTGGCCGTTCTCAATATTTTTCCCGGAACCTTCAATAGGATAACGTGTTGCCTCTGTCATTTTTTCAACTTCATTCTGTATCTTCTCAAAGCATTCAAGTTCTTCCCTGGTCAGTTCAACAGCACTATGCTCAACTTCATTATTCAAATGACTTGAATCGGTCATATCATAGTTGAGCTTTGTAACATCTGTTATGTCCTTACAGGCAATATCTATGAATATCGTAAGGTTATTCATTACATTTCTGATTTTATCATTAAATTCTATTTTCTGTACCGTCTCATTTATTTCCAGGTACTTCTTGAATTTAAGCGAAAGTATGACCGTAAGAACAGTGACTATCTGAAGGTTCTGTTCAAACATGTGATGTTTCTCAATGACCATCTCTTTAATTGTAAGAGAATCTTCATGGAACTGGTCGGTAAACTCCTTGACCTTTTCCGCAAACTCCAGCTGTGAATTGGAGCTCTTGTTTACATTCTGGGCAATATTCCACCCCCTGTTGGCGTCTTCCGCAAGCAGTTTCAGGTCATCAATTTTATTCTCTTTTACCAGTTTATCAACAGACTTGAATTTATCCACCATATCAAGGCCGCGCTGCAGGTTTGAAGATGATCCGTCAATGGCCTTCTCCGCATCTTCCAGGCTTATCCGCGCCAGCTTTTTCAGTGTGCTTATTGAATCCTGCTGGTATTTCTTTCTTGTCATTATGAGGTTGTCCATGAGGATGATATTATTATCATTTTCAATAATCTCCTGAACATTGGTTACGGCTTCCCTGATTGAGCCGATGAGTTCATCAATCTTGCCCAGGAACTCATCGATGAGAGAGCCGTCAACAGCGCCGGAGAGTTTCAGTTCATTGACCAGTTCAAGCTGTTTAATCATATTTGAGTTTAAAATCTTGCAGGTATTGAAAACAATGTTGTCCTGGTTCCTCTGCACAACATTTGCATCGGCAACCGATTCAAGTTTCTGGTTCAATGTATCACCAATTCCCAGGGATTTATTTATCTGGTTTATTATCTCTTCTGAGTGATTTTTTCTTTTTTTTGATGATTCGTTTACATTCTTTGCTATTGATCCGAATTCATCAGCAATTTCATAAAGACTTTCTATCTTGTTACCGCTCATTTTACCGCTCATAAAGAACCTCTCTTAATTCTTATGAAAATGACACCGTCCATAATAAAAAGTAAAACATATAAAAAAGAAGATATCAATTACTTTTTAAATTTTAATATACTTATTGCTAACTACTCAGCTCACTTTAAGAATAATTTTACTCAATAAAAAAATAACTGATATGCCCCCGCCGCCTTCGGCGGCGGGGGCATATTGCTGATATTTTAGTAAATAAATTGATTATAGCCATATAGCTGACTTATTGTTTAAATCTCAGAATTTCATTGGGAATGTCATAGAGCGACATGACTTTATCAACTCCTCCCCTGTCATAAGCTTCTTTCGGCATTCCATATACTACAGAGGTCTTTTTATCCTGGGCAATGGTCTTTGTTCCGGCATTACGCATTTCCAGCATACCGGCCGCACCGTCATCACCCATACCCGTAAGAATAATGCCAAGTGCATTGCTCCCCGCGTTTTTGGCTATGGAGCGAAACAGAACATCCACCGCAGGCCTGTGCCGGCTGACAAGGGGTCCGTCCTTTATGGAAATATAGTACTCCCTGTTTCTCCTGTTTACTATTAAGTGCCTGTTTCCCGGCGCGATAATAACCTTACCCCGTTCAACCCTGTCACCCTCTTTCCCTTCTACTACATCAACATCACAGATATTATCAAGCCGCTGGGAAAACGCCCCGGTAAACTTTTCGGGCATGTGCTGCACGATGACGATCCCGGGGACCTCCCTGGGCAGTGCCTTTAACACCAATTCAATCGCCTGCGTCCCTCCCGCTGATGCCCCGATGGCCACGATCCTGTCTGTTACCACGTTATTTTTTCCGGTTGCAGGGGAGAGGATTACATCGGCATTGAGTTTTGGCTCAATCTTCAGTTTGGGGACCGGTTTGAGCTTCAGCTTTTTAAGGTCGGCCGATGCGGCGGACTTTACCGCATCAATCAGGTTCATTGCCGATTCATGAAGAAAATTGCTTACGCTGACTTTCGGTTTCGTGATAATATCAACGGCACCAAGGGACATGGCATTCATTGCCTTCATAATGATCTTTTCATCAACAGAGGAACAAACAACAAAGGGTGTGGGGTGGGTCTCCATGACTTCTTTCATGAAAGCAATCCCGTCCTTCCGGGGCATCTCAATATCGGTAATTATCACGTCAGGCCAGACATTCTTCATTCTGTTCATGGCCAGAAGGGGGTCCGAGGCGGCTCCAAGCACCTCGATACCGCTGTCTGTTTCAAGTATCTCAGTCAGCACTTTTCGAACAGAGGCAGAATCATCAACAACAAGAACCTTGATCTTATCCATAATTAATTGTAACTACTCAGCTCTATTTAAGAATAATCTTATTCAATAATAAAATAACTGATATGTCTCCGCCGCCCAGAACAGCGGAGACCAATTGTCGATATTTTAGTAAATAAACTTATTTTTGCCATCTAACTGAGTCGTTATATAATTAATCTTCAGTAAGAGTAACGACTCAGCTCTCCTTCCCAGCCATCTGAAGGTCCTGGACAAGCCGTGGGACATCAAGAATCAGTGCAACCTGTCCGTTACCCAGTATTGTTGAACCGCTGATCCATTTCAGGTTTTTAAAGATCTTACTCATCGGTTTTACAACGGTCTGAAATTCTCCATGAGGTTTATCCACTACGAACCCTGCTTTCTTCTGAGCATACTCCACAACAATAATGTTCTCTCTGGGAGGGTCTTCACTTTTTTCATCAAAATATTCTCTCATTCTCATGAAAGGAAGGACTTCACCCCTCATATTGATGAAATTCCCCCCGTCCTTTTCTTTCAGATCATCTTTGGATATCTCGGTACATTCAACCACCATATCAAGAGGCAGAACATAGGAGAAGCTGCCTATCTGCACCAGGAAACCGTCAATTATGGCCAGCGTAAGCGGCAGGTGTATCCTCACTGTGGTCCCCACACCCTTCTCGCTCTTGAGAATAACCGTCCCCCTGAGTGACTCAATGTTTCTCTTGACCACATCCATACCCACACCGCGGCCGGAGATATTGGTCACTTTTTCAGCAGTGGAAAAACCGGGTTCAAATACAAGCTGAAAGAGCTCATTATCCGATAGTGTCTGCCCCTGCTGGATAACCCCTTTGGAAACCGCCTTGTTATATATTTTCTCACTGTCAAGACCGTTTCCGTCATCTATCACCTCAATAACAATAGACCCGGTTTCATGGTACGCGTTCAACTTAATCGTTCCCTTTGCAGATTTACCCAGTGCTACCCGCTCTTCAGAAGAACTTATCCCGTGATCAATGGCATTTCTTACAAGGTGAGTAAGAGGGTCTGATATCTTTTCAATAAGAGTTTTATCAAGCTCGGTATCGCCGCCGCTTATAACAAATTCAACATCTTTGTTTCTCTCCCGGCAGAGGTCTCTTACGATTCTTTCATACTTCCTGAAAGTCTCGCCTATCTGTACCATTCTGACATTCATGGTGCTGTCCCGTATGTCCTCAATGAGCCGTGACATTTCGGAAACAGATTCGATCAGTTCCGAACTGCTGGTCTTCAATGAGAGCTGAGTAACATTGGCGCTTGTTATGACAAGCTCACCCACAAGGTTTATCAGGTTGTCAAGTTTTTCCGCATCGACCCTGATTGTCTTCTTTTTCTTCTCATTGATCCTCTTAATACTCTCCTGCTTCTCAATCGCAGCATCAATTATCGGTTTCTGAACAATCTGTGTGTCTACAAGTATCTCACCTATGGGCTTCACGATTTCACCCTCTTCAACCACAGCTTCATCTACCTGGAGATCAAGGGCATGGTTAAGCTCGGATTCCGTGAGGCTCCCCACCTTTTTCAGGATATCACCGATCCTGGCCGGCTCCTCGGGAAGTTCCTGGATCAGCTTCACATATTCGATAATGTTACTCTTGGGAGGAAGTATCCTGATTTCACAATCATCCATGACAAAATCGAACACATTCTCAAGTTCTTCCTTCTTTACATTTGCCTTTACATCAATCTCAAATCCGAGATAACAATCCGATGGATTATAATTTTTTAATGATGGGATCCTGTCTTTAACAGTAATAATATTGATTATTTTACCGATTTTATTCAGATAGCTGATAAAGGACTGGGGATCAAGACCGTTCCTGTACACGTCCCTGCCGAATCGGAGGGATACGTGCCAGCACTGGTTTATGACCCTCTTACTATCCTCCTCCTTTGAAGGGAAGTACCTGTTAAGCCTTTCCAGGAGCTTATGGCTCTTCTCTGTGAGTACCGTGTCAAGGGACTCATTTTCCTGGTTTTCAAAGAAATCAAGCATGTCCGAGATGAAGTCATTACACTCAAGAAGCAGTGATACCATTTCGGAATCAATGCTGATCTGTCCCTTCCTCACATCATCAAGGAGATTTTCTATTATGTGAGTAAAACTCTCAATATCTTCAAACCCGAACATCCCCGCAGAACCCTTGATGGTATGGGCCCCCCTGAAAATTGAGTTGAGAAGCTCTTCATCCTGCTCACCTTTCTCAACCTGGAGGAAATCAGACTCCATATTTTCGAGGATCTCCCTGCTCTCTATAAAAAATGTATTTATTGCACTCTGGTTGCTAAAACGTTCTCCTGAACTCATGCTCTGCCTCCTCTTTATATGGGTTCTCCATAAAGATCGAAGATTCTCCTGGTTTCCCGGGAGGGATTCACAATTTTAAAAGACTTGTTCTCTTCTTCAGCTTCAATTTTTGCCTTAAGGAAAAGCTGGAATACCGAGGTGTCAATGCGTGATACTCCGGACAAATCTGCTTCAAGACTCTCCGCGTCAGCAATTTTATCAAGTATAACATTCTTGATTTTACCAACCGAGTAGATAGTCATTTCACCGTCAAAATTTACACTTATATTCCCCTGGCTCTTTTCACTTATTTTTATCTTCAGGTTTTTGCCTTCCACAGTTTCTCCTGTACTCATCTTTTTCTCCTTTTTATCTCAAAAAATTGATCTCTCACGACAGCAGCTTTTCCACAGAGGAAAGCAGCTGGTCCGGTTTAAAAGGCTTAACAAGCCATGCCTTTGCACCCAGTTCCTTACCTTTTGTTTTCATATCTTCACCTGCTTCAGTTGTCAGCATGATTATCGGCGTAAACTTGTATGATGAATACCTGTCATCATTCTTTATGGCTTCGAGAAATCCGATTCCGTTCAGGTTAGGCATGTTCACATCACAGATAATAAGATCAACATTGCTCCCGTCAAGTTTTGAAAGCGCATCACTGCCGTCTGCTGCCTGCAGTGTGTCATATCCGGATTCTTTAAGAGTCAGCTCCACTACCTGGCGTATTGCCGTGGCATCATCAACGATCATAATTTTCTTTCCCATTACTCACTCTCCTTGGCATTGTCTGATTTCAATTCTGGCATCCCATATTGTAACTATTAATCACTATCCACAAGAAGTTTTAGTTCTTCCTGGCTGAAAATCCTGTCAACATCAATGATGATGATGATTCTCTCATTGTGCTTCCCTATTCCCTTAACCGCGTCAGTATCAATCTCACTGCTGAAGTGAGGCGTATCCTGTATTTCTTCGAATGAAAGGGTAACAACATCCGATACGGAATCCACAATCAGGCCGATAAGGAAGCCCCTGATCTCAGTAATAAGTGTTACTGTATCCTTGTCATACTCCTTTTCATCAATTCCGAATTTGGCCCTGAGGTCAATAATGGGAACAATCGTGTCCCTTAAATCTATAACACCTTTCATATATGGCATTGTTTTCGGAACACTGGTCAGTTCTACCTTACCAAGTACCTCCTGAGCTTTCATCACTTCAATGCCAAATATCTCCTCTCCTATGCTAAACGAAACATACTGCTGGGTATCACTCAATACTTCAATTCCCTGCGGACTTTCACTGGCACTCATAATATTACTCCGTTATTAAATATAATATTTATACCTTATCTTCTTCAGTGCCTGAAGAAACCGGTGTCGAATAAGACCTGGCCCTTGCCCTTGTAAAGTCTGCCAGATCATCAATATCAAGAATAGAATCAATGTTAAGGAGGATAATGAACTTTTCACCCAGTTTTCCCACTCCCGATGTATAATCCGCCCTTATCTTTATCCCAAAATCGGGGGTTTCTTCTATATTTTCATCTTTAAGATCTACAACAGCGCTTACCGCATCAATCAGTATCCCCATAAGATACTTTTCATTCTCATCACTTACTTCGAGAATGACAATGCAGGTAAATTTCGTAACTTCACTGAATTGATTATAGAAAAGAACCGGGAGATTTACGATAGGCACGACTTCCCCCCTGAGATTAATTATACCACTGATATAATCCGGAGTTCTCGGGACCAGTGTGATATCACTGAGCTCAATAACTTCACGAACATTATCCACTTCTATACCATAAAGTTCACTGCCAACTTTAAAGGTAAGAAACTGCTTTGCAATATCAGCTGATTTTCCATCATCCATATTACATCCCCTTTAAAAAATTAAAATCACAATGGCAGTTTCTCTCTACTCCGGCAGCGAATCATTTAACGGGAATGATGAGCCTGTTAAACTGCCTGGAGAAAACCACCCAGAACTGAATTTTACACCAAAAAATTTTTAATGTCAATGCATTAATAACGCATTTTTTTCGTTCTTTACTCCGTATAAAAATAATAATAATTTAAGGAGCTATATCCAATTTTTAATTAAAAAAAAATATTTTTTTAGATATCGTTAATGAGTTTTTGTTGACATTTGAAAATACATATTTACTTTAATTTTAAGTGTATGTGTGTCTGGTTGTTTTTCTCTTGGAGGGATAAATTCCGGTTATTTACAAAGGATTTCCTGTTCTGGGAAGCTTCAGTAATTTACTCTCAATATTCAGAAGTATATTGTTTCGAAGAACAAGCTTTGTAAAATCCATGGAAATCCTGCTTTAAAGAGAATTTTCCCGATAACAAAATACATTATTACTGTTTGGCTAGAGAGTGAGAAATATCCATCATCAATGGAAATTATTTTTCTTATTCATAGCTGAAAAGTTATAATCTTTTTAAAAAAGGAGTATTTTATACTATGAGTAAAATAATTTCAAGAATGGTATTTCTGTTTGCATTAATTGCGGGTTTTAATTCCGCATTGTCCGCCCAGGAACTGTCAACAGAACCCAATGATTCTATGAATCAAGACACAGGTTTAAAAATTAATATAATTGTGGGGCTTGGTGTGGGTTATGCGAATAATTCAGGACTTTCTGATTTTAACGAGTCTTACGGCAACTATGTTGTTGACAACTTAAATGCTTATCTCATTTCTGAAGGTTATACAGGAGATTTTAGCGGCAGTAACGAAAAAGCGGATTCCATGTATGATTTATACGCAGAGATTCGCGCCTTGTCTTCATCTTTTGGTTTCGGAGTTGGAATAGGATACTTCTCGACTGAATCGGAATTAAAAGCAGACTCAGGCTATTGGGCAGATGAACTTTCCATAAAAAGCGAGCTCACCTCCGTACCGGTAATTTTTACGGCATACTATAAAACAACATTAAGTTATAATAATCCCGGTGATTATTCATTTTTACTTTTTGGCGCGGGAGTTGGTTATTATCCTTCTAAAATTACAATAACAACAGATTTGGATAGCGGTGGAAAAGCAACTGATGAATATGAAGGAAGTGCTATTGGCTATCATGCGCTCATTGAATATAATACGTCCTTTTTGCGAACACTTAATGGTTTTATTGGTATTAGAGCCCGGTTTATGGAAATTAGCGAATTTAAAGATGGCAGTTATACTCTTAACCAGGAAGACGGTTCAAAAGTAGAGGCCGGTTTTACCGGTGCTGATATTTATTTTGGACTCGGTATAATGATATAAATACGGGTATATCCCTGCCGCCACTGGCGGTAGGGATACCAGATATTTTTCGTACAGTGTTCAAGTCAGGTTTTAATACCTTCAATTCTTCATATCTCATCATACTTCCTTATCTTACCTGTTACTCATTATTAAAAGTTACCGTTCATCCAAAAATTATATAAATAACTCAGCTGTACGGCTGAAAATAAATGAATTTACTCAACAATATCTTCCCGTCGAGGTCGGCGGCGGGAACATATCAATGATATACTTTTATGAATATGATTATTCATATATAACTAAGTAGCACCCAATAATTTATAATTAAACAACGGCGCCTCAAATGTTAATAATTATTTACTTGAAAAAAGTCATTGTATTTATAAAGCTTGTTTATGATTCTGTAAAGGTAATCAGCAAAATTCCGGGATAATTCCAGCAGAGATGTCCCTCAACAGCATATTTTCTCCAGAGAGGTAATCCGTATGTTTAACAGAGAATTTGAAGCAATGCCTGAAAAAAAGATGAAGGAACTTCAGCTCGAGAGGTTGAAATGGTCCATAAGACATGCCTACGACAATGTGAAATTTTATAAAGAGAGCTTCGAGAAGGCGGGATTTCATCCGGACAAGTTTAAGAGTCTCGATGATATGAAAAGAGTCCCATTCCTGGAAAAGCAGGACATGAGAGACCACTATCCCTACGGGCTCTTTGCGGTACCCCTGGATAAGGTTGTCAGAATCCACTCTTCATCGGGTACCACCGGAAATGCAACCGTTGTTGGCTATACAAAAAATGACATCGAGGTATTCTCCGAGGTTGTTGCCCGGTGTCTCGGATGTTACGGAGCAACAGAGAAAGACATCATCCAGGTAGCATATGGCTACGGCCTGTTTACCGGCGGCCTGGGCCTCCACTACGGTTCGGAAAAAATGGGCTGCCTGACAGTACCCATATCGGGGGGAAACACGGAGAGGCAGCTTATGCTCATGAAAGACCTCGGGTCCACAATGCTTGCCTGTACGCCCTCCTATGCGCTGAACATCGCGGATTATCTTGAAAAGAAGAAGCCCGATTTCCAGATGAAATCCACAAAGATGAAGACGGCAATCCTCGGAGCAGAACCCTGGACAGATGCCATGAGAGATGAAATCGAGGAGAGGCTCGGTATTGACGCATATGATATCTACGGCCTCAGCGAGGTCATCGGCCCCGGGGTATCAGCAGAGTGCAGTGAAAAATCGGGTCTCCACGTTTTTGAAGACCACTTCTATGTTGAAATAATCGATCCCGATACCGGTGAGATCCTTCCCGAGGGAGAACAGGGCGAAATCGTATATACATCTCTCACCAAAGAGGCTTTCCCAGGCATCCGGTACAGGTCCCGGGACATCACAAGGCTCTATCACGACGGCTGCAAGTGCGGCAGAACACTGGTCAAAATGGAGAAGGTAACCGGCCGCTCTGACGACATGCTGATCATCAGGGGCGTTAACGTATTCCCCTCACAGATTGAGTCTGTCCTTATGGAAGTTGAGGGAACAGAACCCCACTACCAGATCATTGTGGACAGGAAGACAGCCCTTGACGATATCGAAGTCATGGTGGAGGTGAACGAGAAGCTCTTCTCCGATGAACTGAAGGTCCTGGACAGCCTGAAGGAAAACATCACTGCCCGGTTCAGGAGCTCCCTGGGAATCTCGGCCAGGATAACACTTGTAGAACCGCTTACGATACCGAGAAGCGAAGGCAAGGCAGTCCGCGTTGTGGATAAGAGAAAAATTCAATAAGAATATTAAGGAGATAAAAGATGAACGTTACACAACTCTCAGTTTTTATGGAAAACAAACCGGGTCATCTTCAGAATGTTCTGAAAATTCTGGCTGATGAAAACATCAACATCATTACCCTGACCATAGCGGAAACATCAGACTTCGGGATACTGAGAATGATCGTGGGTGACGCGGAAAAAGCCGCGGAAACCCTTAAAAAAAACCATATAACATGTTCAACAACCGATGTCCTGGCAATCGAGATTGACGATAAGCCGGGATCGCTCCTCAATGCGGTTGATACATTCAGGAAAAAGGAGCTGAATATTGAATATATGTATGCCTTTACTGAAAAGAGAAACGGAATGGCAGTCATGATATTCAGGTTCGATGATATTGAAACTGCCAAGGAAACCCTGAAAGAATCGGGGTTTAATATTGTACGTAAGATTGATATAATCGGAGAATAGTTAATGCAGAAAAAGATTTTACTTGGCAACGAGGCCATTGCCAGGGGCGCATATGAAGCCGGCTGTCATGTTGCTACCGCCTATCCCGGAACACCCAGTACGGAAATACTTGAGGCTGTTGCCGCACATTACAGGGAGATAAAATCCCAGTGGTCCCCAAACGAAAAAGTGGCATTTGAAGTTGCCGCGGGGGCTTCAATAGCCGGCGCACGGGTCCTCGCCGCCATGAAGCATGTGGGTTTAAATGTGGCCGCGGACCCTCTCTTTACCTTTTCTTACACGGGAGTTAACGGAGGTTTCGTGATCATCAATGCCGATGATCCCGGAGCGTGGAGTTCTCAAAACGAGCAGGACAACAGGCACCTGGCACGGGCATCCAAAGTCCCCATGATCGAGCCTTCCGGTCCCGCCGAGGCAAAGGAATTTACAAAACTGGCATTTAATATCTCCGAAGAATTTGACAGGCCTGTCATTGTGAGAATAACAACCAGGATTGCCCATTCACAGGAGATCGTTGAGCTCAATGAAAGAGAGGAGGTCCCGGTCAGGGAGTTTGTCAGGGACCCGAAAAAATATGTCATGATACCCGCCCACGCACGTGTGCGGCATAAGATCATCGAGGAACAGCTCATAAAACTGAAAGAGTATTCCAACACCTCGGGACTGAACAGGATCGAATGGGGGAAGAAGAAAAGAGGAATAATCGCAAACGGAATTGCTTACCAGTATGTCAGGGAAACATGCCCGGAGGATTCCGTTTTAAAGATCGGGATGGTCTGGCCCCTGCCCGATGATCTCATCAGGGAGTTCGCAGAAGGCGTGGAGGAACTCTACATTGTAGAAGAACTGGACCCCTTTATAGAGGACTATGTGAAGTCACTGGGGATAAAGATAACCGGGAAGGAGATTATTCCCATGCTGGGCGAACTTACCCCTGAAATTGTGGATCATTCTCTGAATGGCAGGCCCATCCCGGACAGAGTATCGGAATACACAACTGAAATACCGCCCCGTCCCCCGGCACTCTGCAAGGGGTGCCCTCACGGCTTTGTCTTCAGGGTCCTCAAAAAACTGGACCTTACGGTTAACGGCGATATCGGATGCTATACACTGGGAGTCCTTCCCCCCTATTCATCCATGCATTCACAGGGATGCATGGGCGCCAGTATAGGGATGCATACAGGCTTCGAAAAGGCCCATGGTGATGAGATGGCGCGGAAGAGTGTTGCCGTAATCGGCGACTCAACTTTTGTCCATTCCGGGATCACTCCCCTCATAGACCTTGTCTACAATAAAGGGACAGGGACCGTCCTTATCCTTGACAACAGGGTGACCGCAATGACCGGCCACCAGGACCATCCCGCAACGGGAAAAACCCTCATGGGAGAGACGACCCACGAACTGGACCTGGAGATGATTTCACGGGCCTGCGGAGTGAAAAGGGTTGTTGTTACGGACCCGAAGGAGATGGATGAATTCGAGAGGATTGTAAAGGAAGAAGTGGCGGCCAGGGAACCTTCGGTCATCATTTCAAAGAGAAAGTGTATATTGACTAAATAGGATAAAAGAGAATGAAAAATGTGATATTTGCCGGCGTTGGCGGCCAAGGGGTCATCCTGGCAAGCAAGATACTCATGGATGTGGCAATGAAAAAGGGCTACGCGGTCAAGGAGTCCGAAGTACACGGGATGGCCCAGCGGGGGGGCAGTGTTGACTGTCACGTGCGGTTCGGAGAGAATGTTTACTCTCCTCTTATCGAGAAGGGGACTGCCGATTATATTGTCAGCTTTGAACTCCTTGAAGTTATGAGGAAGCTGGATTATCTTTCACCCGGGGGAAAACTTATCGTAAACAGAGACAAAATCGACCCGGCTCCCGTTGAAACGGGTCTCATGGATTATCCGAAAGATATTGAAGAATGGCTGAAATCACATGTTGAAAACAGCCTGATCCTCGATACAGGGGAAGCGGTAAAAGAGGCCGGTTCCCGAAAGGCCCTGAACATTATTATGCTGGGTACTCTTTCAAACCACCTTGAATTTAAAAGAGAGGAGTGGGAAGATGCCATAAAGTCCCTGGTGAAGGAAAAGTTTGTTGAGATGAACCTGAAGGCGTTTAATCTCGGGAGAGATTTAAAATAACTAATATTTTACCACTATTAATTCCATAATTAATAATCTGAAATAAAAATATTTATGTTCCGAGTTTCAGGTTTCGAGTTCCAAGTTTAAAGAGATTTATACATAAATAAAAATTTTGGAACTGCTGATAAACGCAAATAGTTTTGTAAACTATATGTTTGTGATCGCATTTTCAATATTTACAACATTAACTTGTAACTTGAAACTTGAAACTTGTGACTTGTAACTAACTATCGCTGCCATGAAAGAAATATCCTACACTGAATCCCTCACCAGAGAAAACCGTTTGTACATTGACGTTCGTTCGCCCCGGGAGTTCGAACTGGATTCGCTCCCCGGTGCTGTCAATATCCCCCTCTTCAGTGACAGTGAACGGGATGAAATCGGAAAGATCTATAAGGCACTGGGAAAAGAAACCGCAATTGTCAGGGGGTCCGAATTTGTGGGTGAAAAGCTCGGTGATATTATTAACTCAATCCTCAGTTACGGTGACAGGTATCTCATCATTACCTGCGCAAGGGGCGGCATGAGGTCCGGCGCCGTAGTTTCACTTCTCAACTCACTTGGCATTAATGCCGTTAAGATCCGGGACGGCTATAAAGGATACAGGCAGTATATCAGGGAACGGCTCAATTCACTCAGGGTCGGGCCGCCGCTTTTTGTTCTCCACGGGCTTACAGGTACCGGGAAAACAGAAGTTATACGAAATATGGATTTCACACTGGACCTGGAGGAGATGGCAGGACACAGGAGCTCTATTTTCGGCGGAATAGGATTGAAACAGAAAACACAGAAAGGATTTGAAAGCAGCATAATAAAAAGGCTCGATGAACTGGAAAATGCCCCCTATATCATTCTGGAGGGTGAATCAAAAAAAATCGGCAACCTTCACATACCGCCTGCACTTTTTCGTTTTATGAATGACGCCCAGTCCATACTCCTGGTGGCGGATATTGAACAGCGAATAGATATTATTCTTCGGGAATATTCAGAAGGTCTCAATAAAGATGAGGTAAAAACCATTGTGAAAAGCCTCAGATCAAAACTGGGCCCCCCGGTTATCAATGAGCTCAATGATCTCCTCGACAGCGGGAATCTGAGAGATTTTACCCGGATCATGTTTAAAGAATACTATGACCCCCTCTACCTGCATAAACTGAAACGAAGAAAATATCTTGCAGAAATCGATTTTACCGTCACACAGAAAACGGTTGAAAAGATCAAAGAATGTATAGAAAAGCAGATCAACAGGTAATAAAAATACACTATGGCTTTAATATACTTATTTTTACTAAAATAGCAACAATATGTCCCCGCCGCCTTGAGCGGCGGGGACATATCAGTTGTCTGTCTTTATGAAATGATTTTTTTTATGCGTTGCTGAGTAATTAAAAAAATTTATCCCTTTACATTTACTTCATTGACATAAATGACTAATATATGAATAATTAGAATTAATATGATGATAGGAAATATATATCATCATTTTTTATTTAAAGACTTTTATATATTCAGAGGAAGTCTTTGGGGTAGTTAATTACCCGCAATTTTATTAAGAGAAGTCATTTATAGGAGACAAAAGATGAAGAAATTATCAGTTCTTTTAATTGCTGTTGCCCTTTTTACGGTAAGTTGCGGAGGTACGCAATACAGGGACCCGACTAAAGACAAAGGATCACGTGAGTGGGGTCCAAAAGAGATAAAAGATACCGTAGCGAAGATGGTCGGTTCTCTTTACGGCTATCTTAAGTCAGAGAAAAAATCCGCATTTATCCAGGTAAGAAAAATAAGGAACAGGACATCAGAACATATTGATACAAAGATGCTTTCCAATGAACTGGTAAACAACCTCATTAAAAAAAGGATCCGGTTTATTGATCCCTCCTTTACCAAAGAGGCACTGGAAGAGATGCAAAAAGGAATGACCGGAATTATTGATCCGGACAGCGCTATTCCGGTTGGTGAGTTGAAATCACCAAACCTTTACCTCTACGGAGACATCAGCGACAACACCAGGACTGTGGGAGGAAAGACCATTCAGTATCTGGTCGTTACCATCAAAATGAAAGAGCTGAGAACAGGGATACAGGTATGGCAAGAGCAGAAAGAATTCCTCAAGGCTACAAAAAATACAAAGGTTGGATGGTAATTATAACATTACCGGGAAACAGCTGATTCAGGAGCATCCTCACTCACCTTTCATAAAAAGGAAAGTTGGGTGAGGAGCATTATCCGCACTTATTCAGGAGTCGATCATGAAAAAAAGAAGAAATGCTTTACTGGCAACAATAATTACAGTGACTGTTCTGTCATGCGGAGGAGGTCAGAATTACCGGCAAGTCATGAAACAGCCGGACCTGCTCTTTCTCAAAAAACAATACAATAAAGCAGCGTCAATACTCAAACCCTATGCCCAGAAACAGGACAAAAACCAGCTTCTCTACATGATGGAAGCGGGATACCTTTTCCATGTAGCGGGAGACTACAAGCTCAGCAATATAATTCTTACCAAGGCGGCGAACATTGCCAAGGTAACACCCATAAGCATATCCAAGCAGGTAGCTTCTCTCCTCACAAACCAGCGCGCCACAAACTACAGGGGTGAAGACTTTGAGAAAGTCCTCATCAGGATGTTCTCGGGGATCAATTACCTCATGCTTAAAAACTATGACGCGGCGCGTGTTGAGTTTAAATCAGTAAACAACGAACTTGCAAAGATAAAGGTTGAAGGACAGGCCAGGTACAGGCAGAACCTCATGGCAAAATATATGACAGCCATCGCTTTCGAAACCGTTGCCATGGAGCAGAAGGATGATGAGGACCTTGAATTCGCCCTGATTGAACTGAGGCAGATACTCAAGCTCAGGGGAGGCCTCGGAATGGCACAGGCTGACCTTGCCCGTCTTGAAAGAATGATGGATAATCCCAACAAATGGAACCAGAGCCAGGGAGAGCTGGTTCTTATCTACCAGAGCGGGCAGACGGCCATTAAGGCCAGCAGGGGCGGGCTTCTTCAGAGCGGAGATATGAAGGCAAAGATAAACCTTTCCCTGGGGAGACTGACCCTGCAGCAGGGTGTTTCCATAGCGGCGATTATGGTTGCAATAAGTAAAGCGGAAAATCCCATCCCGAAATTCGTAAAGAGATCAAACCTTGCGCAATATGTAAGGGTCAGGATTGCAGGCAGGACACTGAGAAGCATTATGCTCGAAAGCGTAGAGAATACGGCGGTGAAAACGCTTAAGGACGACTATAAAATGCTTTCTGCCAAAGTCGCGGCATCAATAGTTACAAAAGCAGCCGTATCCATTGCCGCGGGAATCGCCGCGAAACAGGTGGCCAAGAAAATGGGCGCCGGGGCCTTCTCGGGACTTATCGGTACCATCGCCGGGGCAGGCACCGGAGCGGCCCTCTTCTCCCAGATGAAGCCTGATCTCAGGTGCTGGCATTTTCTTCCCGCGAACCTGCAGCTGGTAAAAACATTTTTGCCACCGGGTGAGCATATCATGGCCCTGGAATATGTGGGAAGGGGCGGGAGAGTCCTTTTAAGAGAAAACTATAAAATAAATATTGAAAAAGGGAAAAAATTCTTCTTCAATGTCAGAACTTTGAATTAATGGTTCATTTGTTATGGGTACATCTATAAACCGGTTTTTAACCTGTAGATATACCCGGAGGGAACCCCTCTTTTAAAAAAGAGAGGTTCCCTTAAAACTGTTCTCTCCATGGAGTATGTTTTTATGGCTAATGAGAAAGATAAGGAAACGGGAGACCATTCATCTCCCGTTTCTTCTGACCATAAAATTTTCGAATCTTTAAACTATCCGACATGTATAATCGGAACTGACGGTGTTATCAAGTATGGGAACCAGGCGTTCAATACTCTTTTTGGCGGTAATGAAGAAGAGATAAAACTGGACTGGACCCAGCCTCTTGCCCTTGAGTACCGGAAGCGGGTTGCCACGGCATATCTCAGTGCCATTAAAGGCACGGAAAAACACTGCTTTGCGGTTATAAACCTGCCTGACGGTTCACAAAAACCCCTTGAGATATTCCTCTTCCCCATGTACAGTGAAGGTGAAGTCTCGTCAATTCTCACTCTCATTAAAGTCGTGGACATGAGACTCCTCTCTTTTGATAAATCAACACTCTCGCTGATTTCAGAAGAAAACTTTCAGTACGACAGGCTTTTTTATGAGTTTTCACCGGTACCGGTCATCAGGATCAATGAAAAATATGAGATTGTTAAAATGAGCCGCTCCGCAGAAGGTCTTCTCGGCCTCAGTTCATATGAAGAACAGGAGACCCAGGACCTTAAACTGGAAACTTTCTTCCCCGCAACTTTTGAATCCATAAGGAAATATATAACACGTATTATTGAGGGAGATATAACCTTTAAAAGACTGGGTGAAGTAAAGATAGAGGACAGTGAAGGTTCAAAGAGAATAGTCAACCTGGTGATATACCCGATTATTATTGATGATGAAATTGCCGCAATTGAACTTATCCTGGAAGATATGACGCGGTTGGCTGAAATGAGGAATGAGCTCAATACCATAAAAAGAGACCGTCTTTTAAGGAACATTGCCAAGGGATTTCTTCATACACTGAATAACACCATCAATGTTATCATGAGTAAAACACAGCTCCTGCTCCAGATTACTGAAAAGGAATCGGTCATCGAAGGGATCAGGATGATAGAAGACGCCACAAACGAAATCGCAGACGAAACACGAAGGGTTGAGAACTTCCTGAGAGACAGAAAGGAACTCCCTGAAGAAAAGATTGAAGCAATCATTGATATCATTGAAGACGCAATAGACTTTTCAAAGATGCAGTTCAAGGTGGAAGACAAGGACAAGAAGAGAAGTATAAATATCAATAAGAAATATTTTACCAGCGCAGATATAAAGACCGATGTCAGCCTTCTTAAAGAGATAATAATATCAATTATCCTGAAAGTCTCAATTTTTATTCTTAAGAAAGGGACAATTGAAATAACACTGAAACAGAACAACGATCTTTTTATCAAGGTGATGGTTAACAAGGAGATACTGCCCGGAACAGCCGTTCCGCAGCTTGGAAACACCAGCCTTTACCCCGGAATAGATATCAGGCAGGCAGCGGAAAAACTTAAACTGAAAATCATTGAAGAGGAGTCCCTGGAGACTTATGCCATTAAAACAATATTCCCGTCAAAAGTTATATTTGACACCAGGGAAAAGAGCATAAAGGATGAAAAGTTCAGGCTGAGAGATCTCAGCATACTCATAGCCGAAGACGAAGAAGCCCTTCAGAAGATTCTCTATGAACTTTTCGACAGGATGGGAAACAGGGTATTTATTTCCAATAACGGGGATGAAGCGCTCTCAGAATTCAAACGAAGCCAGTATGACCTGGTCATTACAGATTATGATATTGAAGGCTTAACGGGGATAGAGCTGGCCGCCAGGGTGAAGGAACTGAAAGAGAAGACCGTTACGGTGCTGCTCTCCGGCTGGATGCTTAACAATCTTGACGCCTACAAGAACGTCATTGATCTTTTTCTCCCAAAACCCTTTAAGCTTGACAGCCTGATTACCGAAATATCAAAGCTTGTCAAGGACATAAAGCACAAGAACATCAGCTGACGACACTTAAATTATTTCGTTCATCCTCCTCATGTCTTCAACTTTTCCAAGCATGACAAGCACATCATTGGCATCCAGGACCTCGTTAGGCAGCGGGTTGAATATCATCTCACCATGATGTTTTTTTATAAGCACAATGATCACGCCGTAGTCCTTTCTCAGGTTGCTTTGAATAAGATTCATCCCTACCAGGTTTGAGTGGGGGGAGACCATGACCTCCTCCATCTTGAGTCCTATCCCCCCTTCCGTTACGGCAATGTCCATAAAATCCACAACTGTTGGCCTTATAAGCACCTGCGCCATTCTTCTCCCCCCCATGAGGTAAGGAGAGACAACACGGGAAGCACCGGCCCTGATAAGTTTTACTTCATTCTTTTCATCAGATGCCCGTGATAAAACGAATATATCGGGCCTCAACCCCTTTGCCGTAAGGGTAATAAAAACATTATCGGCGTCCGACCTTACTGCCGTGACGATTCCTTTTGCTTCCATTATTCCCGCGCTCAACAGAGAATCGTCCGTGCTCGCGTCCAGGGGAAGATAAAGATAAGATGTTTCTTCGAGTTTTTCAATTGTTTCAGGATGATTTTCAATAACTACAAAGTCCCTGTTATGGGCCTCAAGTTCCCGGCAGATAAGGCTTCCAATCCTTCCGAAACCGCATATGATAAAATGGCTTTTCAGCTTTGATATTTTCTTTTCCACTTTATTTCTCCAGATGTTTTTTTTCAGTTCACCTTCGATAAACATGCGGATAAACGTCCCGATAGCATATGCGCCGTTTGTTATGCCGAAGATGATCAGCAGGATTGTTACCGTTCTTCCGTAAACAGAGAGAGGTTTGACCTCCATGAAACCCACGGTACTGATGGTTATTATTGTCATGTAGAGGGACTCGAAAATCCCCATATCTTCGGCAAAGGTGTATCCCAGGACACCGAAAAGAATGGTAATAATGAGAAGGTAAAATGATGTTTTTAATCTGTTCAAGCCCTAACGTCCTGCCCGCTCTTTCTGTGATTTATGAGTTTTTTATACATTAATTGTAACTCATCTATGTATAGAATTGGTATGTCAACAAAAAACATAACTGATGCGTCCCCGCCGCCTTCGGCGGCGGGGACGCATTGTTGATATTTTTATTAATACAGACATATTCTAATCATAAAGTTGAGTGGTTACAATTAATATTATTATTTTTGAAGATCGGGAGAATTTCAACTAAAATACTGTTATAGTGGTTATTTCATAAAGGACTTTTCATCAGTGTCATATCCCAGAAAAATTCTTTCACCATACTTTTCCCTGAGAACTTTACGCTCTTCTATGGAAAACTTATTTGGATAAATGTGCACTTCTCTCAATTTGGGAAGCTGCATTAATTTTTCAGGTACTTCAGTAACAGGATTTCCTCCAAGAGTAATGCTTTCAAGGTTTTCAAGCCGGAAAACAACCTCGGGGATTTCTGTGAAATTATTTTCAGAAATTGTGAGGGTTTCCAGCCTGGTCAATTTAGCCAGGGAAGAGGGGAGATCACTTAACCGGTTGTTTAAAAGCTGAAGCCATTCCAATGATTGAGGTAACTCCGGCAGACGGGAAAGTTTGTTATAATGAAGTTCAATCATCGTCAGACTTGACAATTTATACATTTCTTCCGGTAATTCCGATAACTCATTATAACCCAGATGAAGAGATTCAAGCCTTTCTAAAGCAGAAAGAGAACCGGGAAGAGACTTTAACTTATTATTCGTTAAATCAAGGTGTGTTATTTCTTTCAATTCCGATATATTTTCTGATATTTCTCCGATTTTATTGTTCTGTAATGCCAGTTTTTCAACTTTTTTCAGTTTCCAGAATGAGTCAGGAATCGATTCTATATTGTTGTCGCCCAATTCAACCTCTTCAACATCCGTCAGCATGCCAATCTCTTCGGGCAGTTTACGGATACCGGCCCCTCTGCAGCGCAGCCACCGCGAATCTGTTTTGATCACTTCTCTGCCAATTTTTATCCCTTCTTCGTTTTCATCATCACCTTCATCTTCTTCTTCATCAACCTCAGGGGGATAATCAAGTACCCGGTAAAGATTACCAGACTGTTCCGAATCATCGTCAGCAGCGATAAGCATCCACTCCACATCATGCCAGAGACGGCTTATTATTATAAGGTCTTTTTTACAGTTTAATATCTGAAAGAGATTCTCCTTCCATGCCTCTGAAACCGCAACCTCCAGAAGCGCTTCCATAAGGTCATTAATATCATTGAGATCATCATGGAGTTCTTCGGTCCTCTCTTCAATGTCCTTGAAAATTCTCGATAAAACGGGTTCAACATCAATATTCGCGAAATCACCCAGATCACACTCCATCCATTGCTCATAAACGTTTTCTGTTCCCAGATAGAGAGTAAAACTGTCATGGTCCATATCATTCCATTCAAATCCCACGCATCCAATTTCAGCACTTAAAACACTTTCATGTTCCTTGGCTTCTTTAAGGCCTTTTTCTATCTGGGATTTTACAAAATCAACATTCGCGTCCCAGTTTTCATTAATCAAATTATCCAGGATTTCCGGGTTATCTTCAAATAGCGCATTGGGACTCTTTTTTAAATATGCAGCCAGTTTTTCAACATATGAACGGAGCCTTTCTCTTTGTGGCATGATATCTCCTTCTGTACTGATTTCAATTACGAACAAAAGATTCAGTCATAATATATTTTTCTTATTATTTCATCCACAAATAAAAAATATTTTCCCTGATTGCAAACATAATAGACCTTTTCACAACTCATTTATGACCCATATGAGCAATAACCTGCAGAAACTCCCTTCAGGGGAAAAATCCGGAAAATTTAAACTTGACCGAAACACAAAAGAGCGTGTAAAATTTATTAATGCAGATAATACAGGAAAAACAACTGAGCAGCTTCAGTGAATGCTCATATATAAAAAACCTTGATTGGCGATTTGAGTACTTCTTTGCCTATGAACTCAACTATGACGATCTGAACATTCTGCTGGAAAAAGGCTGGAGAAAGTTCGGCATATACTATTTCAGGCCAAACTGTGTCAAATGCTTCAAGTGCATCCCGCTCAGGGTCCTTGTAAAAGATTTCATTCCCTCCAGGAGCCAGAAGAGGGTCCTGAGAAAATCCGAAAAGATCAGGGTTGAATTCAAACCCCTGACTTACAAAGATGAAATATTCGAGATATACAGGGACCATTCGTTGAACAGGTTTGACAGGGAGGTTGATGTTGAGACATTTGTTTCAACATTCTACACCGAAACCTGTCCCAGCATGCAGTCGGAGTACTACCTGGATGATGAGCTCATGGGCGTGGGATTTCTGGACATCTCCAGCCAGGCATTCAGCTCGGTTTATTACATCTTTAAGACCCGGTACGAAGAATACAGCCCCGGGACATACAGCATCCTGAAGGAAATAGAAAAAGCGGGCTCCCTGGGAAAAAAATATTACTACCTCGGTTACTATATCGAAGAAAACGGCAGCATGTCCTATAAGAACATGTTCCACCCCAATGAAAAGTATGACTGGGAAAAGGGTATCTGGGAACTCTCCCGGTCCTGAACTTCCGGTTAAATAAGATACTCTCTGAAAAAGATCAAGAGGGGCAGAACAATCAGAATAAAGAGAACCGTATTTACCACGAAGAGACCGGCGGAAAGCCTGGCGTCAAGATCAAAGAGAATTGAGCTGATAACAGAATAAACAGCTGTGGGCATAAAAGACTCTATCCTGATGACCATCTTCAGGTCAGGATGAAGATGAACCGGTATGAGTACCAGGTAAACGGCAGCGGGGAGAACCATGAACTTAATGACTGCCAGGAGGATCTGTTCCCTGCTGAAAAAAGATACATCCCTAAAACTGAAATTTATTCCCAGGGTAAAGTAGCTCAGCGCGATGGAAACAATGAGGAAAAGATCCAGGGGAAGAAAAATATCCGGCTTACCCATATCAAGGGAATTGAGGATAATCGCAGCAAACACCGCATAAAGAGGGATATTTTGAATACTGACAAGGGATTCCCGAAAGAAAGTCCACGAGTATTTCTTTCCCGATGATGAAAACCGGGCATAGGGAAAGATAAACCCGAAGATATAAGGAATAAAATAAGCGAGAAAGAGAAGGGCAAGGGAAAGCCCCCTCTCGCCGGCAACCAGGTAACAGATGAACGCGCCCATGGTAAAGCCGTGATTCCCCAGGGATGAACTGATGATGAATGAAGCCCTCCTCTTATCCTTGAGACCCGATACGGGAGCCACTAGCATTCCCAGAAGAAAACCCGCAGTGACAAGGGCCCCCCCGGCCAGAGGCAGATAAATGAGGTCCTTCTGCAGCTTCATCCCCCAGACACTCCAGAGAATAATCAGGGGCTGGAAAGTTGACAGGTTCAGGTTAATTATCCTTTTGGCAAGTTTCTCCGGATTATCAAAACGTTGTTTAAAAAGAGTTCCGGACAGAAGAGGGAGGATAATTACGCCCTGAAACAGGAGAAATTTCATTTCTATTGACATGGTAAGGTACATTAAACTTATTTCTGATTGAGTTCAATAAGAAATTTTATGGTCATCACCTTACTCTCCTTCGGCAGCACCACCCAATTATTATCCGGCATAATTTCAAAATAAAACTGCTTTTTCGTTGACAAAATTCATATCATACCTTCCCAATATTTTTAGATGTGATGTTATAGTTTTTAATCGACATGATAGGATTAATATCTATGACAATCAAAGCAAGCAAAACACACCGTATAACACAAATAATCTCAAATCCTGTCCTGTTGCAAATGTCATAAAGACCTGTTATTGATCGAAAGTTAAATCCGCAAATATCAGGAGGGTCAAAGATGCTCAGAAGAACCGATGGAACAATTGCGCCGGGCAACAGCCTCTCTTTTGAAGACGTGTTTAATTTTTACAAAAAAATAAATTTCATCTATCCTTCCAAAGAACAGGCGATGTCGCCTTTTTTTCCCGAGATACAGGATACCTGGAGAAAGCTTTTAAGAACAGAAAATGACGTTTTTGTATTTTTTCATAATTTGAAAGAAGGAAAGCTTATAAGCTCGATCTCTGCTGCTCAATATTCGGATTATTCCTGGCTTATACAGCACGCAACAGGGGATAGTGATCCAAAAGGTGTTCATGATAACATCGTTTCTCTCATAAAGTGGACCATTGAAAATCCTTATTGTGATTATATTCTGTTCCTTTACCGGCCGGATAATCCCTGGCCAAACAGGATTTTCGGCTCTTTGATGGATAAAATTTCTTCAGACGTTTTCGAATACCGGGAGAAGGGATATTATATCGGATCATTCGTGAAAAAAATCAAGAGAAATGATGCGATAATCGTAACCCCCCTTGAAAAAGAAGACTTAAAAGACTATATCAGCCTGATAGAAAAGACCCACCGGCCGGTTTTTATCGGATCAAAAGGCCTGAAAAATCCTTTTGATAGTATTCTTGAAACATCAAAAAAATACAATTCCGCGGGGATCCGGAGAGACCGGCATCTTCTCCTTGCCCGAAGCAATGATCGAATTCTCGGTTACTCCCTCATCGACCATTCTCAGATCGGAATAAATTTTTCATTCTTTTTTAACTCATTCTCAGTGCAGATGTTTGAAGAAAACAATTCAGCCAGAAAAGCTCTTATCCATGAATCAATAAACTATTATGTGGCACGGGGAAGGAATTTCGCAGTCTGTCTCGCAGGACCGGAGGATGAGAAGATTCTTTCAAGTACCGGGATGCAAAAAAAGAAAATATACGCGGAATTAATCTTTTCAAAGATAATGAACTGGTATGATCCTATTCTGCAGCATTTTAACGCCTTTTACAACCGGAGGGAAAAATGCCTGACGAATATATAATGGAAAGCTCTTCCGAAGGGAGAAGGATCTTAAAAAAGACCGATGTGAAAACGACGTTACAGCAGCTGAAAAACTTCGGGCTCAGGAAAGGGATGCATCCCCTTGATGTGGGTTGCGCTTCAGGAGTAACGACCATAGAGATGGCAAAGCTGGTATACCCCTCTCCTGCCACAGGGATTGACAGAAGCAAAGAGAGAATCAGGGAGGCCAGAATTCTTGCAGAGGAGAAAAATATCAGAAACATAGAGTTTTATGTGGGAGACGTTTACAGCATGCCTTTCCCTCCCAAAACATTTGACTTTGTCTGGAGCAGGTTCCTCTTTGAGTATCTGAAAGAACCGGTCAGGGCTCTTCTTGAGATGAAACGTGTGGCAACTGTTGAGGGAAAGGTCATTACCGGTGATCTTGACGGTAATTCATTATTCCACTATCCCATTGAGCCTTCTTTAGAGAAAGGATTGCATGATCTGATTTCATTTCTTTCCGGTTTCGGGTTCGATCCTTTCGTTGGAAGAAAGCTTTTCCATTATTACCGAAAGGCCGGTTTTTCTCAGATAACCCCCTACCTGGTCCCTCATCATCTCATCGCCGGGGTCCCCGCTGCCAGAGAACTTGACAACTGGAATGAAAAAAGAAAAACAATCAGCAATAATTTCGGAAGAGTCCATCATGATAAGGAGAAGCTTGAGCTCATTCTTTCTGATCTTGATGAACTGGTACGAGATCCTGATGTATTCACATACAGTGTCCTGATATTTATGGAAGGGAGTCTGTAAGCCTGAGAGGGATACACCCGGAGGAACAAGGATAATAAAAACAATAACAGGTGCTTGACGATAATTGAAATTTATTGTATATTTTAATGACAGATAAAAAAAGTTTAATATACTTCCGTATCCTGCCGGATTTAAAAATTTATACCAAATAATACATTTCATGATATTATTTCCTTTGACAACATCCATTGCCGGGAGATAAACTATCATGTAACCAGGGAGGATTACCAGATGAGAATGGACAAGTTTACACTGAAATCACAGGATGCCATAAACACTGCACAAAACATAGCCACTGAACAGAACCACTACGAGATACAGCCGGAGCACCTCCTGAAGGCGCTCTCGGGGCAGGAAGGAGGGATGTTTTCCTCAATCTCCCGGAAAATCGGAACATCCGTAAGCGATATGAGCGGCGAGATCAACAGGGCCCTGGAGGCATTGCCCCGGCAGGTCGGGGCGGGACCCGGGGGCGGTGCACTCTCCCCGTCCCTCCGGGAGATCATCAACAAGGCCTGGGACGAAGCGGTGAAGCTCAACGATGACTACCTCAGCACGGAGCACATGATCCTCTCACTGGCATCAACGGGAGATAATGCCGCCCGGAAGATACTCAATGCCCACGGTTTTACCCGGGACAATATCTTAAAAGTTCTCATGGAGATCAGGGGAAGCCACAGGGCCGACGCGGAGAATGCCGAGGAGAAGTACAATGCCCTGGAGAGGTACAGCACCGACCTCACCCGGCAGGCCCGGGCCAATAAGCTGGACCCGGTCATCGGCCGTGACGAGGAGATCCGGAGGGTCATGCAGGTCCTTTCACGGCGGACCAAGAACAACCCGGTACTCATCGGTGAGCCCGGTGTGGGGAAAACCGCAATTGTGGAGGGGCTTGCCCAGAGGATCATCTCGGGGGACGTACCGGAAAACCTGAAAAACAAAAAGCTGGTCTCCCTGGACATGGGGGCCCTCATCGCAGGGGCAAAATACCGGGGCGAGTTCGAGGAGAGGCTCAAGGCGGTGATACAGGAGATCGTGGACTCAGGGGGGGAGATCATCCTCTTTATCGATGAACTCCACACCCTGGTGGGGGCCGGGGCCTCGGAGGGGTCCGTTGACGCCTCAAATATGCTGAAACCACCCCTGGCCCGGGGAGAGCTCAGGAGCATCGGCGCCACCACACTTGCGGAATACCAGAAGTATATCGAAAAGGACAAGGCCCTGGAGCGGAGGTTCCAGCCGGTCTTTACCGGGGAACCCACCGTTGAGGACACCATCGCAATCCTCAGGGGGCTCAAGGAGAAGTACGAGGTCCACCACGGGGTGAGGATCTCCGATTCGGCGGTGGTTGCCGCGGCCATTTTATCAGACAGGTACATAACCGACAGGTTTCTTCCCGATAAGGCCGTTGACCTCATCGACGAATCAGCCTCCCTTATCAAGATGGAGATCGACTCCATGCCCATTGAGATCGACGAGATCGAGAGGAGGATCATGCAGCTCACCATCGAGGTGAAGGCCCTCTCCAAGGAGAAGGACAAGGCCTCCCGGGAGAGGCAGAACAAGATCGAGGAGGAGCTGGCCAACCTCAACGAAAAGAAGAACGGGCTGGTGGCCCTCTGGCAGAACGAAAAGGAGATCATCACCGACCTGAGCGATATAAAAAAGGAGATCGAAAACCTCCGCCTGGAGGAACAGAAGGCCGAGCGCGAGGGTGACCTGAACAGGGTGGCGGAGATCCGCTACGGAAAGATCGTGGAACTGGAGAAGAAACAGAAGGAGATGGATGTAAAGCTGAAAGAGCTCCAGGAGAAGGGGACACTCCTCAAGGAAGAGGTCACCGAACAGGAGATAGCGGCCGTTGTCTCCCGGTGGACGGGAATCCCGGTCTCCAAGATGCTTGAGGGAGAGAAGGAGAAGCTGATGCAGATGGAGGATCTTCTCAGGAAGAGGGTCGTGGGCCAGGACCGGGCCATCGGCGCCATATCAGACGCGGTGAGAAGGTCCCGGTCGGGGATACAGGACCCGGGAAAGCCGGTGGGTTCCTTTATCTTCCTGGGCCCTACAGGGGTGGGAAAGACCGAGACCGCCAAGGCGGTGGCGGAGTTCCTCTTTAACGACGAGAAGGCGGTCATCCGGATCGATATGTCCGAGTACATGGAGAAACACGCCGTGGCACGGCTCATCGGGGCCCCTCCCGGCTACGTGGGATACGACGAAGGGGGACAGCTCACCGAGTCGGTGAGAAGGCGGCCCTACTCTGTCCTCCTCTTCGACGAGATCGAGAAGGCCCACCCCGACGTCTTCAATATCTTCCTCCAGATACTTGACGAGGGGAGGCTCACCGACTCCAAGGGACGGACCGTGGATTTCAGGAACACCCTGATCATCATGACGTCCAATATCGGGACCTCCTTTATCAGCGACGACTCAATCCCCTTTGAGAAGAGGAAGGAGGGGGTGAACGCCGAGCTGAAGAACTTCTTCAAACCTGAGTTCCTCAACAGGATCGATGAGATCATCATCTTTAATCCCCTTGATGAGAAGAACATCGGGGACATCGTGAAGATACAGCTTAAAACCGTGTCGGAGCGCCTCAAAGAGAGGGGGATCATCCTGAAGCTCTCCAAAAAGGCCGTGGACTTCCTGGCGAAAGAGGGCTTTGACCCCCGTTTCGGGGCACGGCCCCTGCAGAGGTCCATACAGAAACACCTGATGAATCCCCTTTCAATGAAGCTTCTTGGGGGTGATATCACCGAAGAACAGGTGATCAAGGTGGATTCTGACGGGAAGAGGATTGTGTTCGGGTAAGATAGTTCCGGGTTCTGAGTTCCGGGGTGAAGAAGACGTTTATTAAGAAATCCCGGCTTTTTTCAGGTCTTCCTGAGAGAGGCCGGTAATATCAATAATATCTTCCAGGGAAAATCCCTTTTCACACATTTTTCTGGCATCTTCAATTTTCCCTTCAATTTTGCCTTCAAGTTTACCTTCAATTAATCCTTCGGTTTTGCCTTCTTCAATCCATCTCTGTGCTAATGTAGGCATCGGATCACCTCCAAGCAGTTTTTTCTCTTCTATAAGATTTATAAGTTCCCTTTCAGGAATGTCCCTGGTTGAAACAATATATGTTAAGAAAAAAACCAGTTTTTCATCTTTACTGGTATCAATAAATCCCTTTTCTATCCAGAAATAAAATATTTTTTCAATTATTTCATGATTATTGTCAGCTGCGCTTTTCAATAACATCAACGATGTGAGCAGAAAAATGTTTTTTTCAATCCGGGTTCAGTTTCAAAATTATCCCACCAGCTCCCCCCATGATAAAATACCAGGGGGAGAACAATCCTCAGGGGTTTGCTATTGTCCGAGTCCTTCTGCCACATGAGGTACATGTATTTTAACAATTGAACAAATATCCTTTTGTCTTTATATGACTTATGCTCAAAGAGGATATAGATATCCGCGTTAAGGGGACTGTCTTTACCGGTTTTTGACTTTAACCGGGTTTTGATGACAATGTCGGAAAAGTATCCCTTTATGTTTTCTGATACATACCCTGTATTATCAACATTTATAAACGAGTAGTCTATCTCCTCCTTTATCCCCTCCGGCAGGGAGAGCTTAAGAAAATCCCTGATGTTCTTTTTGTCGGAAAAGGTCTTTTTGAAAAATTTGTCGTGGACTTTGCTGTTTTCCATATCCTGCTCCTTAATATCTATACGATCAAGGAGATGGAATAATAAAAATTTTTCCCTGGTTGAGTTATTTTTATCAGTTTTTTATATTATTTGAAAGAGGGGAAGGCAATTCAGGTTTTGGATTTGGATACAAGGTGCTCTGACCCCTCGAATAAGGGTGCTCTTGAACGGGAGGCTCTGACCCCCTGTTGAAAGGAAATCGGCTTTTACTGGTAAAGAAGTGACATTACTATATAAAATGATTATATTTATACATAAACACCCACCTCCACAAAATTTTACTCTGAGCTTACTCTGAGCCTGCTCTGGGTTTACTCTGAGCAAATATTGAAAAACCGCCATTTTTTACTTGTTTTATTCTCAAGGGAGTATATCTTGTATGAATAAACTGAAAACTATTAAAACCAATGAAAATACGGAGGAATGCATGAAACCATATGCAAAGAAAATATTTATAATGGTCCTGTTTGCAGTGGTGGCAGGGAGCGGCAGTCTGTATGCTGCAACAATAGGTGGTCAACAACCTTCAACTAGTGATGGCACGGTTAACAGTTATATAGGTACCTATTGGAATACTTATCTTGATGATATTAGAAATGAGATAAATTCAAATTGGGACGACCAGTCTGAGCTTGCAAAGGGGATTGCAAACGCGACGGCTTATTCTTCAAACGTTGCCCCCTTTGACGGCTACCACGGTTACGACCTCTTCGGGATCATTGTTGGGTTCCAGGTCTCCGCCCAGTTCCCGGAAAGCATTGTAGGCATCACGCCCGATGACTTGGAAGCGGTAGGCCAGGACATCCAGGAAGAGGGTGATATTTACGCGGGAGTAGGCGCAGGGGCCGCCTTCAACGCCGGGCTCAACCTGGGTTTCCTTAAAAAAGGGCTCTACGCCAACGTGAAGTTCGGCAAGATCTCATACGAGGTAAACAGCGACGAACTTGACGGCAAGGGTGATACAATGACCATGGGTTTCGGGATCAACTACCAGTTCCTCAGGGTACGGAGCCTCTTCGGACTCCTCACCTGGAGGGGGCTCTCATTCGGAACAGGCTTCATATACAACAGCAACAAAGTCGATCTGACTGTTAAAGATATCGATGGTCTTGATTTTTCACAAGACCTTACTAACGGATATAGTTTAAGAATGGAGCCAACCCTTGAGCTTGGTTATGAAGCTAAGACCTATGTGATCCCCCTGGAGCTCCATACGGCCATAAAGGTCCTGGTACTCAATGTGAATGTGGGCGCGGGGGCAGACCTGATCTTTGGTGGAACGGATATAACAATAAAGAATAGAAATTCAGTCGAAGTTTTATATAATGGAACACCGATGACACTTACCCAGGATGGTTATGTGACAATCGACGCCTCAACACCTGAAACCTCCCCGTCACGCTTCAAGCCGAAACTCATGGCCGGTGCGGGAGTTACCATCCTCGGGGTACACGTAAACGCAAACACAACGTGGTATATCAATGACGGTGTCTCCGCGGGAATATCCGCGGGTTTTGTCTGGTAGGATAAAAAGACACATTCATGAAACAAACGGGAAGGCCGGGTCACGTGACCCGGCCTTTTTTTTATTAGGCTTCAGGCGCTTAAAACAACAATTTTTTTTACAAATTTTATAAACGAAAACCTTGACATATCCGGCAAGAGATTTAAACAGGTTGTAGAATTTCCTGAATATAAGAATTCCCAGGATAAATATATTTTTACTATTGCAGGAGGAGAAGATGGCACACGTAATAGACGACACTTGCACAAACTGCGGTTCCTGTGAACCGGAATGCCCGGTTGAGGCCATCAGCGAGAAGGATGACAAGAGAGTCATCGACGCTGGTGAATGCACAGACTGCGGAGCATGCGTGGCAGTATGTCCTTCTGATTCTATATCAGAAGCATAAATCTGCATAAATAGAAAATGTTATGAAGGGCCGTCTTTGCAGGCGGGGT
>JBNKTL010000010.1:0-101976 GCA_050298055.1 Spirochaetota bacterium | reverse complement strand
ATATACAGGGCACACCGGGGTATCAATCGATAGATGATTATTTTGGATTACCAGGATATACTATAGATGATGATTTGGATTTGCTTAATAATATATTTACTAGCGAAAATTCAAACGATGATGATTGGAAAGTATTTGATGATATTGCAAGGAAGATGGGGTTGAATTATGGTGATATATATATTGAAACTCATGGTGAAGTAATACCATTAGATACTGATTCAAGTAATAATATTATGCTAGATGCAACTAAAATTAAAAGATGGCGTTATAAAGACGGTAAAGTAATTGTAGAGGAGAAATAATAAGAGGTATCTATGGAACACAAATACAAAAAAATATTGGAATTATATTGTGGGAAAGAAATATCGAAATCTGTTGATAATAATGAAGATGTTTATTTTGGTCTATTTGGTGAGAATAAAGATTTAATAATAAATAAATGGGTAATTAATTTTACAGAACCAGTTAAACCTGAAGAACAAATGAAAACATTAATAGATATATTTAATATTGTTTATGATTTTACTGATAAAGAAAATATGGGTTCAATTGTTGATTTTGGATTTAACACAACTCTTGTATATTTTCAAGAAATTGAAAAATCAATACAATCTGTAAAAAAAATTATAAGTAGTATTTTAAAATTAAATTTAAGTAAAATTGAATTTACTAATGCCTTACATAAAGGTGAAGTAATTATTGGGAATTGGGGTTCTAGTAATAGATTCAAACATATGATTTTAGGTAGCAATATTAAATATTGTGAGGCTTTGAGTAAAATTGGTATTGATAGAAAGATTAAATGTATCGTATCTGAAGATTTTAAGAATGAGTATAATAATGAGGTATGTTTTAATGAACTTAATGACGTTTCTCTTGGAATGGTAGGTTTTAAGTATGGTAAGATATTTGAGTTGATATTTTAAATTTTCATTAACTATGATGATAGATATTGGGACTTATTATATTAGGTGTTGTTTTGAATCGTAATTTGTAAATAATAACAATTGTATTCTATTCATTTAAAAAAATGAAGAAAATAATAATGATAAAATAAGTAAATTGTGAAAAAAGGAAATCATGTCAAATAGCAAAAACAATAAAAACATTAGCATTCAAATCCCTGAAGTATACAGCAATACGGCCACGGTAAACACAAGTCCGTATGAATTCGAGATCACCCTTGGCCTCGGCAGCAGTAACTACCAGGGAGTTAAGCCTGCAGTCAATCTTCGTATGAGTCCTGTTTTCGCAAAGGAGCTGGCAAAGCTCCTTGTGGACAATATCAACCTTTTCGAAGAGAACCACGGAAAGATCAAGCTTCCGAAGAACGTAGAGGAAGAGAAGAACTGATTTGTTGTTGATGGAAAGAGTAAAAAACAATGTTCATGAAAATAGCAGATATCTGCTGAATTCAGGTTCCGGGAAAGTCAGGACAAAAAGTCCCCCGGCGCATGGAGGAGCAAAGTTCCCTCCCTGCCCTGGCCGCGGAAAGGTCTTTATGGATGGCGTTTGTTCCGGTCCGGTGAGGGAAGCCGTGAGTTGAGCGTTTCGCATAATTGCTGAGGCAAGCGACGTTGCCGCCCTGCCGGGAAAAGTTTTTAATCAGTGAAGAAGGCGGCAATGTGCGAAGCGGTGGGGAGAGTTTAAAAAGCATAAAATTGATCTGCAAAAATTCTACAGACGATTAAATATTAAAAACCATAAGGAGATTAAAATAGATGAAAAAAACAAATTTACTGTTTGCACTTTTAATAATAGCAAGTATTTCAGGGTGTGAGTTGCCAAGAGGAGTATTAAAGAATACAGAAATTAAAAAAGATAAAAATGGGTTTTTATGTGGAACCTATTCAAGAGATTATACAAAATTAATTGGCGATCCTTTTGTTATGTTGTTTGTACAGCGAAAGTCTGATGGGAAAAAAATAAAATTAAGATTAGAAATGCCGGAAAAAGAAAAAGGTGTCTTTATTTTTAAATTACCTGCAGGGGATTATCAGCTTAATAGTTTAAGCGCGTTAATCGAAACAGAAGACTTTGTAAAGTATACAAATGTAGAATTCAGTATCAATGAAAGTACAGCTTCTTATATTGGTTTTTTTCAGTTTTCCCATAGTTCTATTCCGGCTAGATTTTCTTCTAAAGTTAAAAATCTTTATGAAGCCGATAAAAAACTTTTATTACAGAAATATACAGCACTAAATGATATTAAAATTGAAACGATTCAAATGAAAAAAATAGAGGCGAAAAAATAATTCATACAGCACTTTCTATATAGAAGCAATGTTCATGAAAATATCAGAATTCTGATATTTTCAGGTTTCGGGACATACAGAGCAAAGTTCCCTCCCTGCCCTTGCCGCAGAAAGGGGTTTATGGATGGGGCTTGTTTTGGACCGGTGAAGGAAACTGTGTGTTGAGCGTTTCGCATAATTGCAGAGGTAAGCGACGTTGCCGCCCTGCCGGGAAAAGTTTTTTATCAGTGAAGAAGGCGGCAATGTGCGAAGCGAACGCTTGCCGTCAATTATGCGAAGCAGCGGTGCGGGGAGTGGGTTTTTGAGTGAGTGTTGGTTTTTTGCGTGGGGGCATCGATTCAGGTGTGTGTGGTTTTCTTAATAGTTGAAATAATTGTTTAGTATTGAATTCTACCTGGTTAATGGCAGGTAGGTTTATTTAATTTAAATTTTTATATATGTAAGGGGATGAAAGATGAAACTAATATCTAGAAGATTGCCGGTTATTGCACTGGTGTTGATTTTAAGTTTTCTCATGTCAGGGTGTTTTGGTTATGAAGAAGACCCGGATGGAGCTTGTGTATTGGAGCACTATACAAATGATATACTTCAATATCCAGCTCTCTGTTTCCATGTTGGAGAAAATGCTTGTACTACTAATAACAATAGTACAAAAATGTATTTTTATAGTGATGAAACATGTGAATCGCTGGGTTATACTGTAACATGTGAAATAGATAATGATGATAACTTATATTATCCTTCGGATTATACTTGTCCTTAATGGCGTTTTTTAAATGCGTATTCAATTGCATACTCGCAGGACAAAAATTCACTCAGCATATTATCTATAGAGACGCAATGGTCACAAACAGGCCGGGTCCCCGGCCTGTTTGTTTTCCTGACCAGGCTGAGCAGGTGAGGTTCCGGTGGTACGGAAGTTTTCTCAAGGCCCTGGTTTCTGAAGGGGCTTTGGGGATGAGGCCGGTTCCGGTTTACTGAGAATTTCAAACAACTCTCCTGCGATAATGATGAGAAAGTCTGCCGGGAATCTGGAAGATTTAGAATTGACAAATCACTTGTCGCATGGTAAGTGTAAGTCAATGTTATTTTATAACGCAGAGGGATTTTAAAAACACAATTTAAATTAGCTTATTTTTTTATTAATTATATTTTGGGATAGAAAAATAAAATGAAATTATTAAAATTCGTATCAATATTTTCCATTCTTACATTAACGGTTGTATTCAACAATTGCGCCACTCCCGGGATGGCCAGTAAAATAAGTAAAAGCTCAAGACCGGATGCCAATAAGTCATATATCTTCGGCAGCTTTTATCAGAAAAGCGTGTATAAATCGGATATTGGGCTTGTTCTCGAAGAGCTCGGGAGCGGCAAGAAGCTTCATATAGAGTTCTCAAGGGATTATTTTCTTTTTTTTGGATCTGATCCGGTTTTTGCAATTGAAGTCAATCCCGGGATGTACAGGATTTCAGGATTGTTCAACACAGAGACAAGATTGTCATACCGATACCTTGGTGTTTACCCTCCGGAAAATTTAAAGCATTTTCTTGATACCTTTGAAGTCAGAAAAGGGAATGCTGTCTATATCGGCGACTATACGGGATATTCCAGAAAAAAGATATATCATATTCAGTGGGGCCTGTATGAGATTGCGGACAATTTTATTGTTACATCACAGAAGCTTCGGAAAAAATACGGGGAGTGGGGAATGTACCCTCTTGTTCATGCGTTTAAAAAAGAATAAAAAATAAGAAAGTCGAGTACAACAAAAGTCAGGCTGCCTTTTTAAATTCACTACTGCATAATTAAAGAGCAAAAAATAATTCATTGACACTTTTAACCTCTCCTGAGAATCATAATATTTTACTTAATAAATTTTACAGTATGAAAGAATTCAGGTTAAAAGAAATTCCTGCTTCATTTGAGGAGTTCAGCGGCATTTTTATCCCCGAAGTTGATAAGTTCATAATGGACTATTACCGGAAAAAAATAAAAAAATCCGGCATCGGGTTTATTGCGGATATGTATAAAATGCTGAAAGAGTACTGCACCCGTGAAGGGAAGAGGATCAGGCCCATGGTCCTCCTGTCCGCGTATTCCGGTTATAAGGGCAGGACCGGGGACTATTCGCCTCTTATCAGGCTCGCGTCTGCCGTTGAGATGATGCACTCCTTTCTCCTGATACAGGATGATATTATTGATGAGTCGGATATCAGGAGGGGAGGGAAGGCCCTGCATATTGCCGCGGATGAAAATTATTCCGGTTACACCTATAACGAAAGTATCGGGAGCGATATTGCCATCGTCCTGGCTGACGTGATCATGTCCAATGCTCTTGAGATTATCAACGAGTCGGATATGAAGCCGGCAGTGAGGAAGAAGTTTCTCCGGGTCTTCTCAATGACCTATGAAATGACAGCATGGGGCCAGATCCTCGATACGCTCCACTCTCTTCCCCGGAAGGCGGATTTCAGCCAGGATGTCCCCATGCAGATAATCAGCATGAAGACGGCATACTACACTTTTTATTATCCCCTGCTCATGGGATATATTCTCACCGGCAGGGATGACAGCGGGGAGAAGGAAAATATCAGGAAGTTTGCCCTTCCCCTGGGATCTGCTTTCCAGATACGGGATGATATTATCGGTGTTTTCGGGAAAGTGGAGGAAACGGGTAAGCCCAATGACTCGGATATCCTCGAAGGCAAAATGACAATACTTGTCCAGAAGACCATAGAGAAACTGGGAGGTGAAGGGAAAAAGATATTCAGGTCCCTTATCACTGAGCGGAAGAAGAAAAAGGCCCAGGTGAACTCTATCCGCAAAATGATTGTTGAGTCGGGGGGGCTGGAAGCTTCTCTTGCCCTTCACGGGAAGTTCATTGAAGAATCGGCTGAAAATCTCGAAAAACTCACAATCAGTAAAAGCTGCAGGAAAATATTCAGCGGTATTATCCGGAAGGTGAATGAGATCAATATTGAGTTCTGATCCTATGAGAGTTTCTTTATCAGTCCCGAGACATTTTCCTTCATTTTTCCCATTCTCTCTGTAAATGAAATGATGAAGCTGTCCTCTTCGGCGGGCCGGTTTACCGTTCCGTAGTCATGGATGATTTTCATTCCCCTTGCATCGTCCCTTTTTTTTGAACTGAGAACTCCCTCGACCAGGTGGTCCAGGACATCCGGAAGTTTCCTGAGCCTCTCCGGGAGGTTGCCGCTGAAGTCTTCACTCCCGGCAATAATGCTCTTCGCGTATTCCCATTCACTGTTCCCTGTTTTCATTGAGATGAGATCTTCAAATTTTTTTAATCTGCCTTTAGCGGATAATTCATCCGGTATTTCTGCAAGCTGTATGAGGAGATAATAATCGATTATCATATTGTATGCCTGTATCCCTTTCACACAGCTGTGAGCAGTGGCAAAGTTTTTACCCAGCCCGGGGATCTCCATTTCGGTATAGATATTCTCCCCTGTTTCTGCCCGGCTGAGCCGTTTCCTGGCATCAATGACCTTTTCAATTATCTCCTGACGAAAAATCTTCAGAGGGATGTCCGATCTCGCGGCCCTGTTTCTCTCTCTGAACTTGTTTTCATTCCGCATGACCGCGTAGAGATTATGAGAAAAGGCCCAGCCGGGGAAGATCTCATTATGAGCGGCGGGAATGGCGTCATAAACCCGGCCCGGTTTGTTTACCAGGGAGAAGGGAAAGTCCAGCTTCTGGGGAAGCGTGTCAACACCGGTTGCGATAATCGAATAGGGAGAGTTCCTGAAATCCGAAGGGTACTTGATGTTTACACCCAGGCCAAAGAACACTCCTTCACCGCAGAAGAACTCCTGGTCGGGAGCACGGGATGTATGGTTGGAACCGATGTTGGCGCCGTTACCGACATTTCCCCTGCCCTCGGGCCAGAGGGCCGCGATCAGCATGGACTGGTGGTGAAAACCCACAAACGGACCGATGAGGCATGAAGTAGCCTCTCCCTCCGCAATGCCGGAATTGGGGCCGAGTATGGTGTGGGAAAGCTTCGCGTGCCTTTCGGCATGTGAGTGCTCGCAGAGAACGGAGTTTTCCACCAGTGCCATTGATGAAACCGCTGAGTTCCACTGGAGAGATGAGTTGTTGACCAGCGAGCCCCCTGTTACTTCCGTGGGTTCATCCTCTGATGAGAGGATACTTGTATTGTCAATGCCCGCTGCTCCGTTTATCCTGGCGTGGCTTCCGATATATGTATTATATATCCTGTTTGCGCCCCTGATCAGCGCGCCGGAATCCACGATCCCGAAATCGGCACGGGCGGCTTCAGTATATTCCGTGATGAATTCAGTGTAAATTTCCAGAAGTTCCCGGTTGTCTCTGTTTAACGCGATTGTTTCGGCAACAGGGAGAGTCAGTTCCGCGAATGAAAGTACCTCCCGTCCGCCGGTTTCCGGTCCCACACGGAGGCCGTATCCGTTGCCAAAGCTGCACTCTCCGGAGGCAGAGAGCGTGTTGGTCCTGAAGACCACGGCGGAATGGAGAATAAGATAGCGGGAAATAATACCATTGTCGTATAACAGGCAATTATCTCCAATTTCGGAATGGGCAATGCAGCACCTGTATATTCCCGATTTCATGCTCACCGAGTCGCCGGTATCCATGACAACCCCCCGGTATTCTCCCAGTATGCACTTACCCGTAAAGATATTATCATGGATAAAGTCTGTGGTGAAACCCTCCGTGACCATGATATCATTCCAGTTTTCACACCTGTTCCCGTTCTCTTCCAGCCGGACAATTTCCCCTTTATCAAGTGCCCGGACGCTGCTGCCGAATATCCTGCTCTTTCCTTCGCTGTTTTTGAGGGATTTTATTGACTCTAAATACTCTGATCCTTCGATTATTTTACGAAGGGTTGATTTAAGTTTGTCTGCTGTCATTCTTATCCCCACATCTCCTCTATATTCCCCCGATCTCCTTATCTTACACTCTTCTTTCCTGGTCTTTGTGAATTTCGTACGTTTCGTATTAAATCTCTTTTCTTCAATCCGACATTTAACACTCAACCAACTTTCAGCGGCAGATTTGCAATTTCAAGTGATAAAACTGATATCAAATAATGATCTATAGTAGGGGAGAATGGTGTCAATAAATAATTTAATCCGCCGGATGAGTCTTTATTTTTTCATATTCTTAAACCAGTCTTTATCTCCATAAAGTTTTTTTTCACAGTCGGGGCATATCCCGTGACTAAACCGGGCATCGGTGCGGGTCTCCAGGTATGTTTCCACACTTGCCCAGAAGCCTTCATCATCCCGGATCTTTTTACAGCTGGCACAGATGGGAATGATCCCCCTCAATGATACAATTTCCTCTCTGGCGTGCTTGAGTTCCAGATGAGTTTTGATCCTGGCAAGAAGTTCCGCGGAATGGTACGGCTTCGAAATATAATCCACACCTCCGACTTCAAATCCCCTGACGATACTCTCTGTATCATTTTTTGCCGTGAGAAAAATAACCGGAATGTCCTTCAGATCATCATCTTCTTTGAGTATTTTGCATACCTGGTAACCGTCGATTTCCGGCATCATGATATCCAGGAGGACAAGATCGGGTTTCTCATCCTGGATGAATTTAAGAGCATCGTTTCCATTGAGAGTGGCCGCGGTCCTGTAACCGGAATCCTCCAGCATGTTTCCCAGTACCTGGATGTTTACCGGGTTGTCATCAACAATAAGTAAAAATGCCTTCAGGTCTTTCATGTATTAATCTCCGGTTTCATTGAGTTTATTAAGTACGGATTCCAGCATACCTAAGAACTTCCTTATCTTCCTGATGTCATAACCTTCTGTAGAGTAAAGCAGTTTTTTGCCAAGATTTCTGACGGTCGTGTTGCCGTATTTTTCTCCCGTATTGATTAACTGTTCGGAAATTCTCTGTGCGTCTTTTATTTTCAATGCATGTTTCTGGTTTGCAATACCGGGCAATGTCCCGGTTATAAGTTCATGAACCAGTTCCCCGTTTTCGGCAATGCTTTCAGAGATTCCCTTTTCATCTAAATAATCTTCCAGGTCATCTTCTGCGTCCGCAATATCCTCGATCTGGTAATCCAGGTGATTGGATATTTTCCTGAATAATTTCAGGATATTTACAGGTTTGAAAAGGTAATCGTTAAATCCGGCATCCTTTATTTCTTTCCTGCTTTCATTTGTTGCTGAAGCGGTAAGCGCAATGACAGGCAGGTATGAAATATCGGGATTGTTCCGGATTTTGATAATGGTTTCGAAACCATTCATTACCGGCATCTTTATGTCGAGAAGGACAAGTTCAGGTTGAAATTTCCTGATTTTATCCAGCGCTTCTTTCCCGTTATTTGCAGTCTCCACTTCCATTCCCGCGTTTACAAGGAGTTCGACTATGAGATTTTTGTTGGAATCATTATCATCCACAACAAGGGCTTTTTTCCCGGCAAATTTTATTTGTGTATAATCAATGGATGAATCACTTTTAATTTTCTCATTTTCACTAAGTAATTCCACATCATTTAATTCAATATCAAATGTACTTCCTTTCCCTTTTCTGCTTTTTACGCTGATTTTACCATTCATCATCTCAATCAGTTTTTTGCTGATAGCAAGACCAAGGCCCGTACCCCCATAGTCGCCGGTATCCTGGTCTGACTGTTGTTTAAAGCTTTCAAAGATCAGTTCATGTTCTTCTTCCGGAATGCCAATCCCGGTATCCTCTATTCTGATTATCAGCCTTATGAACTCATCCGAGTCATTTTCTTTTTCTTCAAATGCAGAGAGCTTCACATAACCTTTATCCGTAAATTTTAGGGAGTTGCTTATGATATTGATAAGAACCTGTGTCAGTCTTGCTTCATCGATCATGACAGTTGCGGGAAGGTCTTCGTCAATTTCAATGATAAAATCCAGGTTTTTCTCAGAAAATCTTATTTGAAAGAGCAGTTTAAGATGATTGAATATGTCCCGTATGTTAGCTGAATCATATTCAATGTCGATAATGCCTGCTTCAATTTTCGAAAGGTCGAGGATATCCGTTATGAGATTGAGCAGTGTCTTCCCGGCTGTTTTGATTGATTGGATATAGCCGCTGCATGTTTTATCAGATGTCTTGCCCGATAAGAGTTCACTGAAACCGATGACCGCGTTCAGAGGTGTGCGTATTTCATGGCTCAGGTTTGCCAGGAAGTCGCTCTTTAACCTGTTTGCCGATTCTGCTTCCTCTTTTGCCGTTTCAGCATTTTTTATGGCAATGATGAGTTCTTCCTGCAGTTTCTTTCTGCTCTGGATCTCCAGATTAAGGTCATCGCGGGACGCGGTAACGATTTTCAGGTTTTTAACCATCCTGTTGAAGGCCATGGCCAGTCGGCCGATTTCATCATTTGAGACAACATCAACCCTGTGATCCAAATCCCCTTTCCCGATGACTGCCGCACCTGATGACAGTTTCTCCAGGGGGCTTGATATGCTTTTGAGCAGGAACAGGGAGAGAATAATAATTGTTACGGATAAGAGTAGAGTAAATGAAATTACTATTCTGTTGGTCAGGTGATGGTACCGGATATGCCTGTGATTCAGTTTTTCAGAAATCCGTGAAGTATTGGTAATAATTGATCGTGATTTTATAAGGAGCTGTCCCACAAGCCTTTCTTCAAGCTGTTTGATAAGATCTATTTTTTCCCGGGATGCCCCTGTTTCAATAAGGTTGAGCATCTTCCTGTAGTTTTCAGTCACTTCGTTGAATATTTTCCAGAGTAATTCAAAATCACTTTCTATAATATCCAATAAATCAGTATCAGATGCGGGAAACTTCCTGAGTATTTTTTTTATTGCCGAATATTTGTCTGTCCATCGTTCTTCAATTCGCTGTTCTCTGTAGAGGAGGTATTCATAGGCAAGAATATCCAGTTCGGACACGGCACTGTGGGCGCTTTCTGCTATGGTGGCTTTCGTATAAATGTCTTCTGTTTTACTCGATGAATAGAGAAGCGCAACAACAACAATAATTGCCAGAATTGTCGTGACCAGAGCATTGATATAGAGTTTCTGTTTAATATTCATCAGGTATTGGAAATTATTTCATTATACTGACCAAATCAGGGTTAATAGCCATTAATGGCTTTTGATCAATGAATTGATAAAAATCCGGTACGGTCTTTTTCTTGGTTAGTTTTTTTCCTATGGCCCACCGTGCCTGGTCTTCCAGTGTCTTAAGAAAGGCCTGGTCCAGTGAGATTCTGAAAACATAGTTTTTCCAGTCATTTTCAAGTCCCCTGTCATTGGCTATTCCAAGTTCTTCGGCTGCCATCTTCTTTGCATCCTCTTCTTTTCTCAGGATGAAATCCCTGGTTTTCAATAATGCCCGTATGATGCTGTTAATTATTTCGGGATTTTTCCTGATATACTTTTTCATAACGAGAAGGTTAAATCGCTGCCTGTATATTTCCGGCATAAAAAACTCTATTGCATTGGGTCCCAGTGCATCCCGGGCGTTTTTGATAAAGGGGTTTCTCATACTGAATGCGTCAATATTTCCTCTTATCAGGGTTCCGGGAAGATCCACCGCTTTCATATACTTGATCTTTACCTTCGATTCGGGTATCTGGTTGTGAAGAAGAAAAAGGCTCAGAAAAAAGTGCACTGCAGAGGACTTCTGGGTGGCAATTGTTTTACCCTCCAGGCCGGAAGGTTTTTTTATTCCCCTGTCTCTCCGTGCAATGATCCATGCGCCGTTGTCAGTGTATGCAAATGTTAAAATAACGCTGAAATCATTCCTGGAAAAGCTGTTTATCATGATGGGAATGTCAGCGGAAGTGGAAAGATCAACTTCGTTTTTCAGCATGCTCTTTATGGCAACTTTGCCGCTGGGGAATTTTTTTATGGTTACATCAACTCCTTCATCTCTGAAATAGTTTTTTGCTTTTGCAACAATGATTGGTGTTGATATTAAAGACGCCTGAATGCCAATTGTGACTTTTCCCTTTTTTATTTTTTCCGCCTGTCCGCAGGTGGTGAAAACCAGTGCAAAAAGAAAAACAGTAACAATATCTTTTATAATGGTCGACATAACGACTATCCTCTCCGGCTCATTTTAACATATAGTAAATAACCAATCAATGAAAATTTATGTATGGTATTATTTAACGGTAACTTTTTGCGGTGAATTGATATGAAGTGAAAAAAATTTCCCGAATATTAATTCTCATTTACAAAATCGATTTGTTCAAATAATCTGTGATAAAAAATGACAGGATAAACCGGAGGACAAAATGGCACAGAGACAGGAAGATATTAAGATAGAGATAAAGATTGATGAAAACATAGCTGTGGGAAGATTCTCAAATTTTACGAATATCAGTCATTCCGCAGATGAATTCGTCATGGATTTCATCTTTATCCATCCGTCTCCGCCGCCCGGTTTCGGTAAAATGGTGTCAAGGATACTGATGACTCCAGCCCATGCGAAAAGACTTCTGGAGACACTGAAACAAAACCTCGGAGAGTACGAATCCAGGTTCGGTGAAATCCGAAATGAACCCGGTCAGGGTGTGGTGGGAAATATACAGTAATCCCGGAACTGGATTTACTACTTAACTTTTTTTAAAGATTGGCCGCAGTGGCACAGAGAAACCATGGGAAATAAAAAAATTAAAGATGATCAAAAAAAGTCATAAGATAAGGGCAGCTTCCATTCTTTTCTTCCTGCTGTTTTCAACGGGTCCGGGGACCCCTGATCTTTCCCGGAAAGCGTTCTCAAAAGAAACTGATGTTCCAAAGAGAACCGGTGCTTCTGAGATTAATGAGGCCCAGGAAAACTTCCTGAAAATAAAGAAATACTACACCAGGTGGCAGATAGGACTCTATGGAAGCAGCAGGGCATATCTCAGGAAGCTGAAGTCACACCTCTTAAGTATAATCGGGAAAAGAATTGAAACGGACAGAAGCTACATCATTGAATCACCCGCTTCACATATTGATAAAAAGGTCATATGTAAGTTACGTGAGTGCAGGTGGTTAAAGTTGCACGGCATGGTTGATGTTGCTGAATTGAAGGAGCTCGTTAAAAAAGATGGAACCCTTGTTAATAGATGGTGGAGGTCAGGAATGCTCTTCACCGTATCCGGCAGGGTGAGGAAATACAGGATTGGGAGAGACAGCTATGGAGACACGGTTGAACTATACTTTTATAAGATCAAGGTCCACAAACCGTGATCAAAACGGCCCCCCCGGCCGGATGGCTATTGAATTTATATCAATGTAAAATCATAACGGGTATTTCCCTGCTGTGGGATGATAAAAATAATATTGTAATTACTCAGCTGTATGGCTGAAATATGGATATTTAACAGAATGCCGACAATGTGTCCCCGCCGCCTTAGGCGGCGGGGACATATAAGCTCTGTTTTTAATAAATATGATTGTTCTTATTCTAAGTTTGAGCAGTTACAATAATATTTTCATTTCCTGTAATTATATTTATTGACAATATAAGTGTTTTAAAATAAGAGAATCAATATAAATTATTTGTTATAACTCAGCTATGTATAAGAGTATTCGTATTTAACAGAAAAAATAATTGATATGTCCCCGCCGCCCAGGGCGGCGGGGACATATTGTTAATATTTTTAGTGAATAAATAATATTTTTCATATAACTGAGTAGTTGCAATTATTTTGAGAAAGTTCAACTGAGGTAAAAACTCATAGAGGTATATATGATAGTCATTGAAAAATTAAACTATATAGGGCTGACGGTTTCCAATCTTGAGAGATCCATAAACTTTTATAAGGAGCTTTTCGATTTCGATGTTGTTGATAAAATAAGCGGTTCCGACCAGGCATTTCTGAAAATGGGTGATTTGCTTATATCCTTAAGTGAAGTAGAGGATTATAAAAATCAGGAAGGAACGCAAAACTCAATTTCATTTTTTGTTGATGAAGAGGACTTTGATGATGCCCTGGATGAGATTGAAGAGAATGAAATCACCATAGTCTATGGTCCGGAAAATCTGAGGAACGGCAGGACCGTGGTTTTCCTGGACCCGGATGATAACCAGATAGAACTTTCATACCCCGGGTTTATGTGAAAACTATGAAAAATTTCAGATCAATTTATTCTGTTCTTTACAGTGCTCTTTTTTTTACTCTCCTGGTGGTTATTACCGGATGCGGCAAAGATTACAGGAAAGAGATTGTGGGAAGATGGATTGCAGTTGAGAACAACTGTGATGAGTCCGGAAAATGCAAGAGTGATGAGAAAGTAACCGGATCAACCAGTTACACGGCTGATGGCAGGATGACAGTTGGTGACGCGGTGGGCGGGAAATACGCCATTGACGGGAAAAAAATCAAGTTTATACTTTTTGTAAACAAGGTGGAGCTTCCCGGAGAAACTGAAATATTGTATATTGAAAAGAACATGATGCTTGCCCGGATAACCTTCGGAACAGAGAGGAAAGATCTGGGCAAAGAAATAGCGGGGCTGGCAAAGCAGGAACCGTTTATTGTAAAATATAAAAAGGAAGAAAAGTAGTACTTCGACTGCGTGATTTTAACTAATCCGGCTATTCAGAGAATCTTATTTGTGCAAAATCACGCGGGCTCAGCACAAGTCTTTTATTTCAGCTTCATCAGGTCTTTTTTCATTTCATTAAATTTGTTGAGATAGATATTGTAGATCTCACTGATAGTCAGGAACTTTTGTTTCCCGTCTATGTTGATCAGCTGTTTCTGTGTTTTTTTCTTCTTGAGCATGAGGTAAGTGGCTTCTATGACCCCCAGAATTTTGCATGTTAATATACTGATATCCTCAAAGCTATAGCCATTTTCCCCGAATTTTGAGAGGCCGTCCTGTTCCAGCCTGATGCCTTCTTCAAGGTTTTTTCCCTGTGCCAGCTGTATCTCGTAATAGTAATCAAGCAGGAAAAAATATGTTGGCCTCATTGTGTTCATGATATCAACAGATCTTCTGTAAAAATCTTCAAGCTTTCTCAGTTCAAGGTATTCGGGTTCGGCATTGTCGATATACTCCTGTTTAACAAAGTGGGCGTTCTGGATCTGGTTTATTATCATGGAATTATCAGGATAGTATTTACTTATATTCTCCCTGTTTTTGTCAAATTCGGGCATAAATTCAATATAAGAAAGATTTCTTTTAATAAAGTTTTTCCAGACACTTCCAAGCCATTTCAGGATTTCCGGGGTGAGGACAAGATCACTTTTTGCTTTCAGGTTATAGATTATGTTGGAGAGGAACAGGAGAAAATCTTCTTTCCCGATGCTCTTGAGGTAAATTTCGCAATCAATAATGGAACTGTCGCTCATTATAATGTTATCTATTAAATCGCTTACTTCATTGAGTTCCCTTTCCGGCATTGACAGGTAGTTTATGGATGTAAGCACAGCCTTGCCGATTCTATCCATGTCCCTGGCAATTTCCGGACTCTTATTGTTATTATCCATATGCTGTTTCCTTGTTTAATTAAGAAGGGAATTAATACTCAAATAAATACAAATGAATCAGTCAAGCAATATTTGTTGCGAGTACCGCCCTCCTTATTATATCGATAAAATTATTATTGACTATTACTAATTTTAAATATTTTATGAATACAGGTCTAATGAAAATTGTAACCGGAGCGACGAGTTGTTTCGTTGTAACAACTCAACTCGTTATGAGAACAAGCATATTCAATAAAAAATTGAAAACACTGATATCTTCCCGCGCCTTAGCCGGCGGGAACATATTCTCATATTTTAACAAACAGGATGATTATAGCCATATAGCCGGGTAGTTGCGTTTCGTTATAAATTTAAAAAGATTCGGTTTGATCCAGATAATATGAACCATCATGATGAAGTTGTTATAGTATCTGAGGCCGCGAACAGGCAGATGTCTTTGCCTTTCGGTTCTCAGTTTACGACTCTTACCTTTGAAGATATTCCGAAAGGGTTAAAGGATTTTATCAGTAAATCCGATAAACTTCCCCTGAAAACTGTCCTCTTTATTTGTACCGATGAGGTTGATGTCCTGATCAGGGGGCTTGAATCTCTGGACCAGAATAAAATTCTTGCGAGAATTATTCTTTTAGGCAGCGACAGTGAATACAGCAGGTTTAACTCGGAGAGGACCGGGTTGATATCCGATTTAATAACCGGTGAAATCTCAGAGAACAGGCTAAGGTTCATTACAGAGAGAACATTTTTCGAGTTAAACGAGAAATTAAATTTTATGAACCTGAACAGAAAGACGCTGGCCAGGCTCGCGGATACAAAACAGGACCAGGATGATCTCATCAATATCGGGAAGTCCCTTTCCAGTGAAAAAGATCCTGACAAACTCCTTCGACTGATTCTCGATCTGAGCAAGAAAATTACCGGTGCGGATGCCGGCAGTATTTATCTGGTTGAACTTGATGAAAAAGGTGAAAAAAGGCTGAGGTTCAAATATTCCCATACCTATTCCCGTGACATTCCCCTTGAAGAGTTTGTAATGGATATGAACAGGGAATCCATAGCCGGGTATGTGGCGGTGACCGGGGAGGTCCTTAACATTAAAGATGCTTACCGGCTTCCTCCCGGGGCCCCTTATTCTTTTAACAAATCCTTTGATCAGAAATATGACTATATTTGCCGTTCCATGCTTGTTGTTCCCATGAGGAACCATATTGATGAAATAACCGGGGTCATTCAGCTTATAAACAGCAAGGAGGAACTGGGAGGACAGAGCTCAACCGGGAATGAAGCATTTACAATCATTCTCGATAAACCGGAAGACTTTGAGAGGCATGTAACGGTCTTTGATGAAAAATATGACAGCCTCCTCGAGGCAATAGCCGGGCAGGCGGGTATTTCCATTGAGAATAACAGGCTCATACGCCAGATACAGAACCAGTTCAGGGAGTTTGTGAAGGCGTCTGTAACGGCCATTGAATCACGGGACCCCGCGACTTCGGGCCACTCTTTCAGGGTAGCTGATGTCTGCAGGGAAATGGCATATGCCGTAAACCGGGTCCATGAGGGCTACCTGAAAGATTTCACCTTTGATGACAATGCCATTCAGGAACTTGAATTTGCGGCGCTTCTGCACGATTTTGGAAAGGTCTATATTGATAACTCAATATTCAAAAAGGAGAAAAAACTCTTTCCAAAGGACTTTGAAAACCTCAATATGAGGATCGAATATCTCTACAGGTATATACAGCTTCAGTTCAATATAAAAGAGATGGAACTTATGGGTATCAGCAATCCTGATAAAGCTGTTCTCAAAGAGATTGAACTCCTGAACCTGGAGATGAAGGAGAGGCTTGAACAGGTGGGGCAAATAAAAGAGAGGGTCGCGGTGCTCAATGAACCCACTGTCCTTGACGTCGATCCTGAAATGGAGCTCCAGGATATTCTTGATGAAATAAGTGATATCAGCTGCCTGGACATCAGCGGGAATATTCTGGAGGTCATTTCCGATTTTGACAGGCTTAACCTTACCATAAAGAGGGGAAGTCTCAATCCCCTTGAAAGAAAGGAGATCGAGAGCCATGTTGTCCACACACACAGCTTTGTAAGCAAGATCCCCTGGCCCCCTGAGTACAGGAAAATCCCGGACATAGCCCTGAGACATCACGAGGCCCTGGATGGCAGCGGGTATCCTGACGGGCTTCAGGGCAGGGAGAGTACGTCCCTCCAATCGCGGATGATGGCTATTGCGGATATCTTCGACGCGCTTTCCGCCCACGACAGGCCCTACAAGAAGGCTGTACCTCTTGAAAAAGTCATAAGCATCCTCAACGAAGAAGCAGAAAGAGGTAAACTGGATCCGGACCTGGTAGATGTCTTTATCAGCAATAAAATCTATGAAAAGTGTTGACCCGTTTCCCCGGTGCAGATTATTTCATAATGCTGACATGCCGGTCCGCACAGTTTTTAATCTATAAATCAATTGACAGATAATTTTTCGTATATTAATTGTTGTTGCGTAAAGAACCCGGACCGTAAGTATTTTTCTCCGTATTCGGCAAGTGAAAGAAGAAGATATTTCTGGTGACGACCCGCAGGAAGTCAGACAGGGAAGGGGATTTCATCTTAAGAGGGAACAGGCAGACTTATGTATAAAATCGAATATGAAAGTAGAAGGAATGTCCTCTTCCTGGAGGTTGAGGGGTATATGGACTCTGATGAGATCAGCGGATTTACAGAGGAGTTCAGGGAACAGATCAACAGGCTCCATGAAGGTTTTATCCTTGTAAATGACATGAGCCGGTTTACTCCGCCGTCGGATAATGTCTTTCTTCTCATTAAGGAATTAATGGAGCTTCTGGACAGCAAAAAACCGGATAAGGTCATAAGAATTATTGATCCGGACAATACAGGCGCCATGGTACAGGTCTTCCAGAGTGAAGAAATTGCGGGAATTGACTATAAAATTATCACAGTGAGATCCCGGGAAGAAGCCATGAAGCTTTTAGAAGAATAGAAAGCCAGCATTATAATATATTTTAACAATACAGCTGCGAAGTTTCCAATAATCAAAAAAAAAATAGAGGTCCTTATGAGTGGTGAAAAAATTGAATACAACAGGGGAGAAATACGCGTTCCCGATAATCCTGTAATACTCTTTATTGAAGGTGACGGAACAGGACCCGATATCTGGAGGGCAACAAGAACTGTTCTTGATGCGGCAGTTTTGAAGAGCTACGGCGGGAAAAGGAAAATTGAATGGGTGGAGGTCCTTGCAGGTGAAAAGGCATTCAACCGGACAGGAAGCTGGCTTCCCGATGAAACACTGGAGAAAATAAGAGAATACAAAGTTGCAATAAAGGGGCCCCTTACCACCCCTGTGGGTGGCGGTATACGCAGCATTAATGTTACACTGAGACAGAAGCTCGAACTCTACGCGTGTGTAAGGCCGGTAAGATATTTCAGCGGTGTTCCCAGCCCTGTAAAGAAGCCGGAAAAGGTGGATATGGTGATTTTCAGGGAGAACATGGAGGACGTCTACGCGGGAATTGAGTGGCAGGAGGGTTCCCCTGAAGTAAAAAGGGTCATTGATTTTCTGAACAGTGAGATGAAAACATCAATACGGGAGGATTCCGGTATCGGGATCAAGCCTATGAGCATAACCAATACCGGTAATATCGTGAGAAGTGCTGTTAAGTATGCAATAGACAACAACAGGAAGAGCGTGACCCTGGTCCATAAGGGGAATATTATGAAATTCACCGAAGGGGGGTTTAAGGACTGGGGCTATAAACTTGCCGCTGAAGAGTTTCCCGGTGTAACTATTTCTGAAGAGGAACTCTGGGAAAAACATGACGGGAATCAGCCGGAGGGAAAAATCGTCATTAAGGACAGGATCGCCGATGCCATGTTTCAGCAGGTACTCCTCAGGCCCTCGGAATACGATGTCATTGCCACCTCCAACCTCAACGGGGACTACCTTTCAGACGCCCTGGCGGCACAGGTAGGGGGACTGGGCATGGCCCCGGGGGCAAATATCGGCGACAGTGAGGCCGTATTTGAAGCAACACACGGTACTGCTCCCAAATATGCCGGACAGGACAAGGTGAATCCCGGGTCTCTCATTCTTTCAGGTGAGATGATGCTCAGGTTCCTGGGATGGAAGGAAGCGGCCGATGCGATAATCAGCAGCCTTGAGAAGACGATCTTGCAGAAGAGGGTGACCTATGACCTGGAGAGGCAGATGGATGGAGCCGAGCTCCTGAAGTGTTCCGAATTTGGTGAGGCTGTGGCGGGAAATATCTAAAGTCAGTTACACCGGCTTTTCATGTCTCTCGCCGGTGAAGAGGTAAATCAGCGGCAGTTCCAGGGCTGCAAGGAAGAGCCTTACAACAGTGATGAGAATATCCTGCCCGTACAGGGTAAAGTCCCGCATGAACAGGTTTGTAATAAAAACAGCCGATAAGGCAAAGTGAAGTTCCATGATGACCAGCTGGACCTTAATGCTGAACTCTTTTCTCATGGAGAGAGAGATAATCTGGAATGCCAGCAAAAGAGACGCGATAAAGCCTGCTGCCAGTGAAGCGGCCTTCCCGAATATAATGACGACAACCAGCATCATGTAGATTATCTCTATATAGTAGAGAAGAGAGATATAGGAAACAAATTCGGGAAGCCTTCCTTTTAAGGATAATATTAATTTTTTACTATATGTCATTTTAAAAAATTTTCTCAATTCTCCCTTATCGTTTCCAGCCCCCGGAGGAGAAGCCCCCTAAATCCCCCGGAGGGGGACTTTAATATTGTTAGCAAAAAAACTCTTATGCCCCCTCTGGGGGTTAGGGGGTCTTCGTAGTAAACATTTAATATATTCTTCTTGTCAATTATTTAACGGCCTGTAACAGTGCTTACTGCAATATATTTGCGGTGGAGATATGGATCTTAATGGAAAATAAAAAGATACATCTTTTAGTCCCGGAGGAGAACCACCTTGAGAGGATAGACAGGTTCCTGGTGAACTCACTGGAGATGGAGATATCCAGAAGCTATCTTCAAAAGCTTATTAAGAACGGGCAGATCATTGTTAACAATTCGACAACCAGGGCAAACTATAAGGTAAAAACCGATGACAGCATAGAGATCCGTTTCCCCGCCCCTGAAGTTCTCCAGCTCCAGCCGGAGGATATACCCCTGGATATTCTCTTCGAAGACAGGTCCCTGGCGGTCATCAATAAGCAGCCCGGTCTTGTTATCCATCCCGGTCCGGGGAATTGGGAGGGGACCCTGGTAAACGGTCTCCTCTACCACCTGAGTGATCTCTCTGCTATCGGTGATACTGTCCGGCCGGGAATAGTCCACAGGCTGGATAAGGATACCTCGGGACTTCTGGTTGTTGCAAAGAGCGACACGGCACACAGAAGTCTTGTCGACCAGTTTGCGTCACGGCAGGTCAAAAAAAAGTATATGGCCATTGTAAAGGGAAAACCGGGAAAGTCCGGAGATACCATCAACATGCCCATAGCCCGGCACGGGAAGTACAGGCACAAGATGACTGTGAGAGAAGACGGAAAGGAGGCAATTACGGAATACCGTATTAACAGGAAATGGAATACTCAAACCGGTATCTATTCACTCCTTGATATCGAGATACATACGGGAAGGACCCACCAGATACGGGTCCACCTCTCTTCAATGGGGACTCCCATAATCGGCGATCCCATCTATTCCAAGAAGTGGGAGAAGTATAAAGTTCCCTATCTTCTCCTTGCGTCTGTTTATCTCGGGTTCACGCACCCTGAGAGCGGCGAATCTGTGTCATTTACTGCAGAACTTCCCGAACATATGAGAAAGTTTATTATTAAATTGGATAAAATGAACATCAATACCTGAGTCCAACCGCGGTTTTAATCTCATCAAGGGTTTCCCGGGCGATCTCCCGGGTTTTATCGGCGCCTTTTTTAAGGATGTTATAGACCTCTCCAATGTCTTTTTTCAATTCTTCTCTTCTTTCCTTGTAGGGCCTGAAGTAATCGAGCATAAGCCGGAGCAGTTCCTTTTTTACTTCACCGTATCCCATGCCTCCGGCCCTGTAGCGCTCCCTCATCTTTTCAGCCATCCCGGTGTCGGCAAAGAGCCTGTAGAGGGCAAAGACACTGCAGGTTTCAGGGTCCTTGGGATCTTCAACCGGTGTGGAATCCGTGACGATCCGCATTACCTTCTTTTTAAGGGTCTTTTCATCTTCAAAAATTTCAATGGTGTTTCCGTAACTCTTTGACATCTTCTGGCCGTCTGTTCCCGGAATAACCGCGATATCCTCTGATATCCTCGGCTCGGGAAGGACTAATATCTCACCGAAGGTGGAGTTGAATCTCTCAGCAATGTCCCTGGTTATCTCAATATGCTGTTTCTGGTCCCTGCCCACGGGGATTATCTCCGCCTTGTAGAGCAATATATCCGCGGCCATGAGAACAGGGTAGGTGTAGAGACCTGCATTGGGGACAAGACCTTTTGCCACCTTGTCTTTATAGCTGTGGCTCCTCTCCAGGAGACCCAGTGAGGTATGACAGGAAAGGATCCATGTGAGTTCTGCCACTTCCGGGATATCCGACTGTACCCAGAAGTAGCACTTTTCAGGATCAAGCCCCAGTGCAAGAAAATCCAGGGCCGCATCAATTGTATTTTTTCTGAGTTCTTCCCCGTCTGTCATGCTTGTCATTGCGTGGTAGTTTACAATAAAACAGAAGAGTTCGTGTTCATACTGATATTCGATCATCGGTTTCATCATCGCGAAGTAATTTGCAATATGGAGTGTGCCTGAAGGCTGAATTCCCGAGAGTATTCTTGACATTGTAAACCTCTTTTTCCCAAAATTATAAATCTACTACAGAGATGATTTTTTATACAAAGCTTGTAAGTCAAGTTGCAGATCAAGTTCAGGAATTAATACTGAGAAAAAATAGTCAATAATAAAATTATACTTGCAAGTGTTCCCGTAAGAATATATTTTATTTTATATAGAAAAAATAGCATAAGGAGGTTTGCCGGTGAAAAAAAATGTAGGTTCCGCTGACAGGTATATAAGGTTTCTCATTGGTGTGGCGTTGCTTGTAAATATCCAGGTCCTTAAGCCGGGGACAACAGGGACAATTATCCTTGCCGTCGCAGGAGCAGCCATGCTGGCCACATCCTTTTTGGGTTTCTGTTCACTTTACCTCCCCTTTGGGATCTGTACTGTGGAGAGATGCGACAGCAGTGAAGAAAAAAACGGATAACATGTGTAGCATTTATTACACAGCTCCTTGACGAAGTGTGCGTATTATATTATTATAGAGAATAGAGTAACTACTCAACGAGAGGGCGACAATTGTATTCACAGGAAATATCAACAAAATGTCCCCGCCGCCCCCGGTTGTGGGATATCGAGAGTAGTAGTATAAAAAATGGGAAGTAAAAAAGAGATTCAAATGAAGGAGATTTACCGGTGTGACAACTACCGGGACCTCCCCCGGGAACTTCTCGGGAAGATTTCAGACGGCCTGATTGTCTATCATGAGAAGGAGGGACTCCTCTATGCCAATCTCCCCATGGTGGAGAGTTTCGGCAGCAGCTTAATTGATATCTCCGGAAAAGATATTACTTCATTCGTTGCCCCTGAATACAGGGAAAAGGTGAATGCTCTCCTTAATTCCGGTACACATAATGAGTTTGATCTTGATATTCTGGACCATTCAGGTGACCGGATACCTGTAAAGCTGAAGTATGAAGAGATATCCATAGATAATAACCGGATGAAGCTCCTTACCTTCAAAAAAAATACCGAAATAAGGACTTTGAAGGAAAACCTTAAAGACAGCGGAAAGAAGTTCAGGACCCTTTTGAAAAAGAGTTCTGAAGTCATAGGCGTAATCGACTCTGACGGATTGGTCGAATACCTCTCTGAGTCGGTTGAGGATATTTTCGGATATTCACCCTATGAGCTCACAGGGACGGACTTCTTTGAAAAAATACATGAGGATGACAGGGAGAATATTGTAAAGAACTTCAATAAGTGTATCTACAGCAGGAACCTTTACATTACCGGTGAGTTCAGATATTTACATAAGCACAACACCTGGTGCCACGCGGAGATAATCTTTTCCAACCTCATGCAGGATAACCTGATAAATGGCATCGTCTTCAACCTCAAGGACATAACTGAGAAGAAAAAAGCCGTAGACCTTGCGGCGCACCTTCAGCTTCACGATGTCATGGTTACGAAGCTGCCCAATATCGGTTTCCTGAAAAACAGGCTCCTTCTTGAATTGATAAAGGTCCAGGAAAGGGAGGATGAAAAGCTGATAGGTGTTATGAGCATCGGGGTTGACAGGTTTAAAAATATCAACAACCTCTACGGTTCCGAGACAGGTGACAGGCTCCTGAACAGCATTGCCCAGAGACTCCGTGTCTCATACAGGGATGACGATATTGTGGCGCGGTTCGGGGGTGATGTGTTTGTTGTTCTCCTGACGAATATTGCACGGGACTTTGACATTAAAGACATCATCCAGAAAACCATGGGGATATTTGAAAAGCCCTTTGTTGTGGATGAGATCACCATGAATATAAACGCATCCCTTGGATTGAGCCTCTATCCCTATGACGGAGGGGACGCGGATGTTCTTTTAAACAACAGCCAGGCTGCCATGTACAGGGCCAAAGAGAGTGGGGGAGACGCGTATTTTCTTTTTGATATCGGGATGCATGAGACCCTTATAAAAAATCTCCAGATGGAGCTGGAAATAGAGGGCGCCCTGAAAAATGATGAATTTGTTTCATATTATCAGCCGAAATTTGACAGGAATGAAAAACTGGTCAGTATCGAGGCCCTTATCAGGTGGGTTTCCGATACAAGGGGGATAGTGGCTCCCGTAGAATTTATCCCCCTTGTTGAAAAAAATGGTATGATCGTGGATATCGGGTATACCATCCTTAGAAAGGCCTGTGAACAGGCAAAGCTCTGGCATCTGAAGGGATACCCTCTGCCAATCTGTGTTAATGTGTCCCTGGCCCAATTCAAGGACCCCGAATTTGTGGAGAAGGTTGAGGCCATCATAAAGGAGACCGGAATAAACACCCAGCTCCTTGAATTTGAGATCACTGAGAGCGGGATCATGGAAAATGCCCGGGAGGGGATATTCAAGCTCTTTAAGATACGGTCTCTGGGCGTAAAGATTGCCATGGATGATTTCGGTACCGGGCTTTCGTCACTGAGCAACCTGATTTCCTACCCCATTGATGTTTTAAAGATCGATAAGTCCTTTGTTGATAAGCTGCCGGATAACGGGGAGGCAAACATTATTGTAAATTCAATTATTGATCTCTCGGCCAACCTGGGATTTGAGGTGGTGGCGGAGGGGGTAGAAAACCAGGAACAGCTGGACTACCTGAGAGAACGAAACTGCCATATGTTTCAGGGCTACTATTTCAGTAAGCCCCTTTCCGCGGAAGACTTTGAGAAGAAATATTTCACTTAAGTCAGGCGATTTAACAATCTTTATTCCAAAATTATAAATTTGCCACAGAGGCACAGAGACACAGAGGGTGGTATAAGTTTTCTCTATAAATCAGTAAAAATCTGTTTAGCCGCGGATTTATACGGATAATAATGGATTTAATAATTTCTTTCAAAATGAATTAAGATTAAATTCATGAATTTATTTTTTGTCTAATCCGTTCTAATCCGTGTAAACCCGTGGCATATCTTCTAACCCTTTCTGTCTTTTCTCCGTGTCTCTGTGCCTCTGTGGCTAATCTTAATGGATTTTACAAAGAACTTAGTTTAAAAATTAATACATAAAAAAACGGCGGGTTGTCATCCGCCGTTTTTTAATCTTTCTTATTTATCCTGTCCTATCTCTTCAGAGTGAGAAGCTCCTGGAGCATCTGGTCCGAAGTTGTTATTGACCGTGAATTGGCCTGGAACCCTCTCTGGGTTACGATCATATCCGTAAACTGCTCTGCCAGGTCCACGTTGGACATTTCAAGGGAACCGGCAATGATCTTCCCTCTCCCGGCCTGAGACGCGGGACCGATATTGGGGAGCCCCGAGTTGTTGGAGACTTCAAAGAAATTGTCCCCTGTGGCTGTGAGGCCCTGGGGATTTGTAAAGACCGCCATGGCCACCTGTCCCACGGTTTGTTTTGTCCCATTGGAGTAGACTCCTGTTATCCGTCCCGAGTTGTCTATGTTGAAGGACTCCATGTAGCCCATTCCGAAACCGTCCTGCTCTACGGCCTTTGTTGTGGATTCGGAGGAGAACTGAGTTATCCCTTCAAGGAGACCCGCTTTACCCAGGTTCAGCCTGATCTGCCGCACATTGGGGTCTCCCGCTACACGATAGTTCGCGTTGACAAAGAGGTCCCCCTGGTTCAGTTCATCGGGACTTGCCGCGTCCCCAACCGCTACCAGTCTGCCGTCGGGAGAGAACCTCAGGTTTATCCGTGTACTGGTATTGGCGCTGTTCTGCTGACCCCCTCCCGCGGGTACATCCAGGGTGATGGGGGTCGTTGCATCGGTTATTGCCGCCGAGGAGGTCCACTGGTTTGCCCCGGTTTTCCAGAAGGTCATGGTGAGTCTGTGGGTCTTTCCCAGGTTATCGTAGACATCTATGTTCGTGGTCACTCCCGCCGATGCCCTCATTCTTCCCGTGGCATTGGGAGGGACGATGGATTTTCGCGAATCGAGGTTGCACTTGTACCTGACGTTGTTGGTTTCCTTTGCCTCTACCTTGTTGTACACGGGTACAATGATATCTTCAGGAGTTCCGCTTGGATTCACCACCATCTGGCCCTGTTCGTTCCGTGTGGCCATCCATCCCTGGACTTTCAGGCCGTTGGCGGGGTTTACCATGTTACCGTTTTTATCAAGACCGAATGTGCCTGCCCGTGTGTAAAAATTCTTATCTCCCTCGGCAAGGATAAAGAAACCGTCGCCGGATATTGCCAGGTCTGTCTGGTTGCCGGTGGTCTGGAGGCTCCCCTGTGTAAATATCTTGTCGATGGACGCAATGGTCATCCCGAGACCCACCTGCTTCGGATTTACACCACCTTTGTTTTCCTCCGGCTTGGATGCTCCCGCGATTGTCTGCGACAGCATGTCCTGAAATGTTACCCTGCTTGACTTGAAGCCGTAGGTATTAACATTGGAAATGTTGTTGCCAATCACATCCATCCGTGTCTGGTGATTTTTCAGTCCGGATACACCGGAAAAAAGTGAACGCATCATAACTGGAAACTCCTGAATTTATTTTTTTACATCAATTGTGCTGTTCTTTTCAACATAGTGGACAGCATTTATATCGTTCAGTGAGACCTCATTTTCACCAATCCTGACTCTCACCTGGTCGCCCGCATATTTTACTGATTCTGCAATCCCGCTCACAAACTTTTTTGTTGCGGGATTGTATGATTCAACCCTCTTTCCGAGAATCCCGTACGCCATGCTTGATTGGGAACTTTTGAGAAGTGAACGGATCTCTTTGTTGAGGTTCGTAATCTGCTCAAGTGAAGAGAACTGCGCCATCTGGGCGATAAACTCCTTGTCCTCCATGGGTTTTGTGGGGTCCTGGTGCTGGAGCTGTGTAACCAGCAGTTTGAGAAAAGAGTCTTTTCCCAGGGCCTTCTTGCCCTCTTCGGGGGGTTTGGTGTCACCGATCTTTTTGTTCAGTTCATTGACCTGCATGTTGGTTCGTGCGAGATCCATGGATGACATTTTTGTATTAATCATATCACTCTCCGCGGCTTACGCCTTAATTAAATTACCATGTTAAATTCACCGTCATGAAGGAACAGGGAGCTCATGGTGTACTCCTTTGCCACTTCTCTGCCTGTTCCCGGCAGTGTGAATAAGGTCTCTTCCGGGTCTTCCCCGGTGAACATTTCACCCTGGTGATTGACATTGACTTCAAATGAACCGATATTAATCCCGGCCTCCTCAAGCTGCTCTTTTATGAAATTGAGATTGTCCATGAGGAGTTCCCTGGCATCATTGTTTTCAACGAAAAACTTACCGTTTACTACACCCTGCTCAAGACCGAGGTTCACATTGACCACTCCCAGTTTCTTCGGGTAGAGCTTGACGGCAAATGATCCGTTTCTGCTGTCCTTCACAAACACCCGGGCATTTTCGATAATGGAGTGCATCTGCTGGCTGAACCGTGAGTTGGCGGCGGTTCTGGCCTCATTTCCGCTGATGTTTTTTCCGCTTATATTCTTCATGAAGTTCATGCTGAAGCCGTTGGGGCCCTCCCGTTCGCTTCCTGTTTCAAATGAACCGTTCCCGTTCTCCTTTACCGCTTCGGAGAGGAGGGTGTCAATTTTATTGAGGACAGCCATTGTGTTATCAGCAGCCTGTCCCCTGGCTCCGGTTTGGGACACTGCATGTTCGGCACCGTGTCCTCTGCCTTTTTCGGCAATCTTTTCCACCAGGGAGTTTATCTTTGCCAGGACATCTTTCAGTCCCGGTTTTATGTTTTTCATCTCATCAACGGCTTTTTTTATGAGAGAGTTGAGCCGTTCTATTTCTGATTTCAGTTTTTGTATAACTGCCTGCTTCAGGGCGGGATTATTCTTCCTGAGCTTGAGGTTTTCGCTTATCTCTTTTATCTGAGAGAGAAGATTTTTCATTTGGAGTTTCAGTTGTGAATTTTCCAGTAATGGGTTTACACTGTCCATCATGTTCCTGAGCATCTTGAGAAGACGGTTAAGTTCCGGGTTGTTCAGGTTTTCAAGCTTAACGCCTTCAATTATTACACCCAGTTCTTCAAGTTCATTCAACATCTCTTTCTTATTGCGGATATCTTCACCCTCCCTCTCCTCTGCAGGGGAGGCCTTTTTTTCCTGTTCCCCCGGTGAGAGTTCTTTGACGCTCCTCTCTGCTGCTTTTTCCTCTTTCCCGCTGTCTTCTACCCTGTTTTTCCCGGGATCTTCTTCTCTCCGGACACTTTCTCCGTTTATTTTATTCTCTTCAGCCCTGCTCTTTTGCAGAGTATCAGGAGAATTCCCGGAAACCACGGATTCGTTTCTCTCAGGGATTCTTCCGAAAGCCTGTTCATCCCCGTGAGAAAAGTTTTCAGATTCATTGATCCTGCTGTTCAGCATATCCTTAAAGTTCAGGCCGGTTTTGTTTTCAATGATCTGGATACCATTGTCCCGGTCCCTGTTCCCGGATATTAAAGAGAGTAAATTGGTTTCAATCCTGTTCATATTCACAATATCTCTGGTATTTTGGTTTTCTTAAGTGAATCGTGACGTTCTTTAGTGTAAATATCGATATTAATTAAATTTTACTGAATGGAAAATTATCAGGAAACCGGCTAAAAAAGATTTTTATCATAATTTTTGTTATGTGACATAATTATAGGATGGAAAGATAATGTGACATAAATATGATTTACATTATCATGACTTCTGGCAAAACTCTATCAAGATTGGCCACAGAGGCAAATTAAAGTTTTTTTGGAAAACACTGTTTAATTATAGAAACAAAAGATAAATCCTTTGACAACGTCTCTCTTTTTATTGAATAGTAGAGCGGTACAGGTAATATGATATGATTAAAAAACTGGAATATGAAACAATCAAGTCCTCACGGCCAAGCCTGGATGAAGTAAGAAAAATGAAAAAGTTCCCCGTCTCAGTTGTGCTGGAGAATATACGGAGTCTCTATAACGTGGGGTCTATTTTCAGGACATCGGATGGCGCCTTTGTGGAAACACTCTATCTCTGCGGTTATACCGGTTATCCACCCCGCAAAGAGATCGATAAGACAGCACTGGGGAGCGTTGAAAGTGTTAACTGGAGGAGGGTTGAAAATACCGCCCGTGCCGTTGAAGAGTGCAGGAGTGCCGGCTGCCGGATAGTCTCTCTTGAGCACACGGACAGGAGCCGTCCCTACAATGAAGTTGAGTATCGTTTCCCCCTCTGCCTTATTGTGGGTAACGAGGTTGACGGTATCAGCAGCGGTCTTGTTGAGTCCAGCGATATGGCAATCGATATCCCCATGTACGGGATCAAGCAGTCTCTGAATGTTGCGGTTGCATATGGTATTGTGATTTACCATCTGGTAAATGAATACCTGAAACAGAATGGAGGGAGAGATAAAAAAAGTAACAGATATAGTTAGGAGTACTCATAATCTAATGGCGGTTTTACGCAAGTTTTTATCTTTGACAAAAACATGAAGCGGAATAATATAGCCAAATTCATTTACCGGAGGTCAATGAAATGTGGGATTATACGGATAAGGTTAAGCAGTTATATACGGATCCGAAAAATGTGGGTTCAATTGAGAATGCCGATGCAGTTGCCGAAGTGGGGAGCATCGTATGCGGTGATGCGCTTAAGCTCTATCTCAAGATAGATGACGGGGGAATTATAACAGATGCGAAGTTTGAGACCTTCGGATGTGGAAGTGCCATCGCGTCTTCATCGGCCCTTACCGAGATGATTATCGGGAAGAGCGTGGAAGAGGTGGAGAAGATCAGGAACCAGGATATTGTCAATTACCTGGGAGGTCTCCCCGAAGAAAAGATGCACTGCTCGGTCATGGGATACGAGGCCCTTGAAAAAGCACTCAAGCATTACAGGGGTGAAAAGGTGGAGCACGAAGAGGAAGAGGAAGGACAAATTGTCTGCCACTGCTTCGGAGTCAAGGATACCCTTATAAGGGAGATGATCCATGAGAACAACCTCAAAACAGTAGAGGATGTCACCAACTATACAAAGGCCGGGGGCGCATGCGGTTCATGCATACCCGATATCGAGGATATCCTGGCCGAGGAACTCAAAGTTCATGAAAAGGTTGCCGAGAAGGAACAGGAGAAAAAACCGCTTTCCAATATAAAGAGGATGCACCTGGTTGAAGAGACAATAGCCAACGTTATCCGGCCCATACTCCAGGAGGATGGCGGGGACATTGAGCTCATGGACCTGGACGGCAGGAACATCTATGTTGCGCTCCGGGGAAGCTGCACCAACTGCATGGTTTCCAACGTGACTCTTAAAAACCTTGTTGAGGCCAAGTTAAGAGAATTTGTAGAGGATGATATTATCGTCCATGAAGTGAAATAGAAGGAGGAGAAACATGAGAGATGTTGTTTACCTCGACAATAATGCCACGACAATGATCGATCCGGAAGTTGTGGACGCAATGCTTCCCTATATCAGGGACCGCTACGGGAATCCTTCCAGTATTCACAGCTTCGGCGGGGACGTTGGCCTCGATATTAACAGGGCGCGGATAAAGGTGGCCGAGATGATAGGCGCCGATCATGATTATGAGATTGTCTTCACCGGCTCCGGAACAGAGAGTGATAACATGGCAATTCTCGGTTCCATCGCATACTACAGGGACAAAAGGCATATCATCACAACCCGGGTTGAACACCCGGCAATTATTGCCCTCTGTAAGAAGCTCGAGAGGGAAGGTTACAGGATAACCTATGTCCCGGTTGACAATAAGGGAAACCTGGACACAGAGGTTCTGAAAGAATCGGTTGATGATGACACTGCTATTGTATCGGTCATGTATGCCAATAATGAATCGGGTGTGATCTTTCCTGTTGAGGAGATCGGTGAGTTCCTCCACGAGAGAGGGATCCCGTTCCATGTTGACGCGGTCCAGGCCGCAGGAAAAATCCCCATTGATGTAAAGAAGATAAAGTGCGACCTTCTCACTATCTCGGGTCATAAATTTCATGCCCCCAAAGGGATCGGGGTGCTCTACGTCAAGCGCGGGACAAGAATGAGACCTCTCATGTACGGAGGGCACCAGGAGAAGGGGAGGAGGCCGGGGACAGAGAATGTTCCGGGGATTATCGGTATCGGCAAGGCCGCTGAACTTGTGGGAAAGCACCTGAAAGACCACGATAAAATGGCCGGGCTCCGGGATAAACTTGAGGAGGGTATTCTTTCAAACTTTAAGAACGCAAGTCTCAATGGGAACAGGGAGAACCGGGTCCCCAATACAACGAATATCGGGTTTGAATTTATTGAGGGAGAAGCGATACTCCTCTATCTTGACGAAAAAAGAATAGCGGCGTCCTCGGGGTCCGCGTGTTCGTCGGGATCTCTCGAACCGTCCCATGTCCTCAGGGCAATGGGTGTTCCCTTTACCTCCGCCCACGGCTCAATACGGTTCAGTCTCAGCAGGTTTACAACCGAAGAGGAGATCGACTATACGCTGGAAGTCATGCCGGAAATCGTTAACAGGCTGCTTTCCATATCGCCTTTCTGGGACAACGAGAAGCAGGAGGGGAAGCCGATAACCCTGTAGAATGCAATTATCGTGATAAAAAAAGAGCCACGGGTTAAAACCCGTGGCTCTTTGCCATTCTATTATTATTTTCCTGTATCTTCAACAATTGTTTTATACCTGCCAGAACTCCCTGGCTCCCGGAGGAAGTGCTGCCAGGACTTTTTCCAGCTCTTCTTCATCCACATTCTTTCTCAATGCAACCGCAACATGGTGAACAGCAGTATCGGGAGAGAAGTTATGATCTTTCCGCAGCGATTTGACTTCTTTCGTAATATTCTCTCTCTCTTCAAACGGAAGAACCGGCTCATCAGTATTCCAGTCTGCCACAAAAAGTGCTCTCAAACCCACCGGAAGAATACCGGCAAAAAGAATTGCATCGCTCAATGTCAACCGGCGACGAAAGGCCCGGAAAACACCCTGGGCCATTGTATATGCCTGGTGCCGTGAGCCAAGTTCTGCCGCATCCCTTGCATCTCCCAGAAATTGCGCGAAACGGTCGGTTGCCTGTTGATATTCCGAGGGGTAGGGCATTATATCTTTACTTCCATCCCGTCCTTTGACGCAAAAACCTTCAGCCTGCTTCCTGCCCGTTTTTCCCCGTCAGCAAGCATCTCGTCCAGTTTGTTATCGTTATGATAGGGGTCGTGGTGGAAGGTATAGAGTTTTTTCACTCCGTACTTTTTGCTGAGATCGATGACACCTTCGATTGTGGAGTGTCCCCATCCCACTTTTTCCGGGTACTCCCTGTCAGTATACTGGCATTCCGCAACGAGGAGGTCCGCGTCTTTTATCAGCTCCCCGATATTGTCGATATTAAATTCCGGCATCTCGTCATTCTTAACCAGTTCATTATCTGTTGCATAGACGAAGACTTTACCCCGGTATTCCACTCTGAAACCCAGGGAGAGTTCCGGGTGAAGCAGGTGTGTATGGTAGATGACAATATCGTTGATCTTTATGGGGTCTACAAAGAGATCGAAGTATTTAATTGAAGCGGGGAGGTCTTCCAGTTTTACGGGAAAATACTCGTTTCTCATCTGCCCTGCAAGGAGGCTTTTAGTATCCATAAAGTGGTGCCCACCGTAGATGTTTATTGTTTTACTCTCCATGTAGATATAACTGAAGAAAGGGAAGCCCTGAATATGGTCCCAGTGGGTATGGCTCAGGAGAAGGTTTATCTCATGGGGGCTGTTCCCGAATTCTTTAACAAACGAGAGCCCCAGGTTTTTCAGCCCGGTACCGGCATCAAAAATAAGAATGGTATCGCCGCAGCGAAGTTCAACACAGGGTGTATTTCCCCCATATTTCAAATACTCCTTTCCGGGAGTGGGTATTGATCCCCTTACACCCCAAAATCGGACAAGCATATCATTTCTCTTTTTTTTTGGCAACCTGACGCATCCTGCAAATTATTTACAGCAATAAATTATTATTTATATTACTTTACCCGCTCTTTTTTGTCACCGATTTTCTTTTATTGATTTGAGTTTTTTGTAATAATACAACGCTATCAAGATTAATGATGGAGGCACTGATAAAAGAAAGGAAAGGGCAGAAGATATGCCACGGATTTACACGGATTTACACAGATTTCAAAAGACAGGAAAACATATTTATAGAGCTATAAAGAAAACTTATAAGCTGCTTAACTATTGTTTGACATCTGAGTCCGGATTTATAGACATAACGGGAGCGGAAAAATTTTCGGATATTATTCGGTATCCGTCAAATAAGGATAATTCAGATGACCGGTGAAGTAAGAAAAACTCCCGAAGGGACTCTGCCCTGGATAGAGGAGATTATTACGAAATTCTGGGAGGATTCACCCCGTAACAACCTGGGACCGGAACTCTCCGAGCATGCCTGGGACAGGCCGCAGGTAGGGATTGCGAAAGGCTCTGACCCCCTCTTCCGGAAACTGAAAAACGATATCGGAGAGTTCTACTGGACACCCCATGAAATATTCTGCAGGGCATTTCCCGGTGAAAGCTGCAATGCCGGGGACCTTTCCGTAATCAGTTACATCCTCCCCCAGACAGAGCCAACACGTCTTGACCAGAGGAAAGAGACCGAATATCCCGCAAGGAGATGGGCCTGCTCGCGTTACTATGGAGAGATGTTCAACTGTGAATTGAGGAATCACCTGGCCTCGCAGCTCACAGATGCGGGATATGCGGCGGTGGCTCCCGAGAGGTGGCACGGGTTCGACTACAGGCAATCGGAAAACTTTGGTCTCGCGTCAAACTGGTCCGAACGCCACACGGCATGGATTGCCGGGCTGGGGACATTCGGTCTGAGCGACGGGCTTATTACTGCCGTGGGGAAGGCAGTCCGTTTCGGATCGGTTGTTGCCAGGATGGAACTTCCTCCCACGGAAAGGCCCTACCGGAACCACCGGGAGTACTGTCTCTGGTTCAGTGAGAAAAGATGCGGTGAGTGTATGAAGAGGTGCCCGGCCAGCGCCATCACCGAAAAGGGCCACGATAAGAAGAAATGCTTCGAGTACATCAGAAATGTGACAACTCCCTATTCGGAGAAAAACTATAAGACAGGGGCCACTCCCTGCGGGCTCTGTCAGGTAAAGATTCCCTGCGAGAAAAGGATACCCTCGCGAAGAGAGAAATAATAATACCGGAGAAAAAATGATGGAAGTAAGGAAAAATATCGGGCTTGTGGCTCACGACAACAGGAAGAGGGACCTTATAGAGTGGGTTGAATGGAACTACACAACTCTCTTACAGCATAATCTTGTCTGTACCGGTACAACGGGCAGACTGGTTGAAGAAACCCTTGCCAAACAGGGGTCTTTAAAACCGGCTGATGTAAAGAAGCCGGTCATAAAGAAACTTAAATCGGGACCGCTGGGGGGTGATCAGCAGATGGGAGCAATGATAGCCGAGGGGAATATCGATATTATGATATTTTTATGGGACCCAATGCAGCCCCAGCCCCATGATGTGGATGTTAAGGCCCTGCTCCGAATTGCGGTTGTGTACAACATTCCCATAGCATGCAACCGCGCCACTGCTGATTTTATAATCTCTTCGCCGCTTATGAATGAAAAATATAAGCCTGTTTTAAAGGATTATTCAAAATATATTGAAAGGAACCCCTTCGATATCTGATAGATACTCTGATATTCAAAAACTTACCTCATAGGCTGTCTTGCTTTTTTGACCTTGGATTTTTTCATGGCCATTTCTTTCTCTTCTTCCGAGAGTTCTATGCGGCTGAAACTGTATCCCCCGTAGACAAGTTCCCGCAGCTTGAAGTTTTCGAACTTATCATCATCGGTTGTGTTTTTATCAAAGAGCTTTATCTTCCTCTCTTCGATATTGACATCATTGATGAGGTATTTACTGCCGTCCCTCAGGGACACCTGGACGCCATACTTAATGTCCCTGCCCTGGGACAGGGCTTTTTTTGATTCAACATTGGCTTCAACAAGGTTCTTTTCTACTTCCTTGAGAAAATGTGAAATATTAGATTCGTGGTTGATCATTCCCGCAAAGAGAATAAGAAACATGCCCCAGAAGAGCAGGGAGAGGGATACCTTCACTATTTTCAGCTTATTTAACTTCATCAGGGTAACGGATATTGTTCCTGATGCCGCGAAGACAGCCCAGAATAAATGACTGAAGTATATTCCGGATAAAAAACCCATAAAGCGCCTCCAATTTGATTTGCGTTTACAGTGTAAAATGTGTTAAACAAAAGTCAAATACAAATGTATCTTATTTCGTAACGACTCAAGCTGAGTATGTGAATAACCATTTTCAATAAAAAGATAACTGATATGTCCCCGCTGCCCTGGGCGGCTGATTATAGCCATATAGCTGAGGTGTTAGCTTATTTCTTTTGGGGAAGTTCAATTCTCCAGATCCTTGCAGGCCTTGCTTCCATTAATGCGGCAGCGGGACGGCTCGGGTCCCCGGTAGCAATTATAGCGTTATCACTCCATTCCACATGAACAATGGTTCCTGCCTTGAATCCGAATTGAGCAATATCCAGGCCCTCTTTGAACCTGTCATTGTAGATCCGAATAAAGCTGAATTCAGGCCGGGAAGAATCTCCTCCAAAACCGTAATTCACGCTGCCGGTATAATAAACAACAACCAGGCCGCCAAAGCCCCGGGGCCGAAAAATCATGGGCGGCCTTACAAATGTAAAGTAGGTCCCTTCGGCTATTTTTCTTTTTTCAAGATTGTTTTTGTTCACCTGCCAGAGATAGCTGTATGCATACTTATAGGTCGCGGGATCGCCGATCATGAGAAAAAATTTGTCATTGAGATGAGACGCATACCGGACCACAGAAACCTCCGGATCGGAAAAACTTCCCAGGAGTTTTCCGCGTTTTCTATTTTTCGCATGATAAACCCGGTTCCCGGTAAAAATATATTCAGGTTTCTGATTTGCATCTTTTATGACTTCTACCTCTTTACCCGGGTCACTGTCAAAAAAACGACGCTCTGATAATAATTGCCCATCGTCCAGCATAACCATCTCCACAGCCGCCTGAATATCTCCCGTATTAAGTTCTCCAAATAGACTCTGCCCGGGCCACGGTTTTTCATTCTTTGAAATTTCTCTGATGATAACTCCTTCGGAAAGGGGTTCCTCACCCGAAGCAAAGATTAATTTAAACTCTGTGATCTTTCCGATAAAAGCCATATTAACAAAAATGGATAAGAAAAATAAAATTCCCAATCCCCCTATAATGCCGATAATGATAAGCAATATTTTTAACATTAAGTCCTCTTTTTTTCAGTTTTTTCACTGGATTTCTCTCAGCTGATCTCTGTGAGAATTGCTCTCTCAGGCAGAGATTCATCTGTAATGCGTAATCTGAAGAGTTGGTGAAGATTGTAAAGATTTAAATATTGATATTTGCGGGAATATCCTGTAATTTTATTGCCATACATGATGATATTAAAGGAGGGTTTCCCGGATGAGAGACTTTACAACATCTTTACTGCTCAATAAGATCTTTTTCCAGCAGAAATTCCCCGAATTTCTTATCATCAACAAGTATATGGTTCTTCAGCCATTCTATCAGGAAGTCAAGCAAGCTGTTAAGATCAACACCCCTGTCATTGACAAAATCACCATAAAGTTCAAGGGTTTTAATGATAAAATTCGAGTGGGCAATCTTGTGTTTGATTCCATTGCCGTAAGAGTATCGTGCGAAAAGATCTTCTTCGTATGAAAAATGTTCTTTTGTATATTCAACCATATCATTGAATATCTTTGATATGTCCTTCCTGCCTGATCCGGAATTCAATGCCCTGTTGACATCATTGATCATGCCTATTAATTTTTTATGCTGCGCGTCAATTTTGTCATTTTTTACGCTGAAGTTTTCGTCCCAGTTGAGGTATTCCATAATTTTTATCTTTTCGTATAATAAATAATGTTTTAATATTTAATGAATTTTTGTGATTAAAGGAAGCTCTACTCTCAACCCTGGCTTTTTTTTTGTCAATTATTATATAGTATTCAATCAAATTTTTTATATCAATCAATGTAAAAAAAATTTGTAATTACCCGGCTCTATGAAAGATACTGCGGATTTTGAGGACAGGGGCGGACCGCTTTTATTGAATGGGGTTCTCGTGGTCTGCTTTTTCCAGCCAACGGACTGCAGACGCCGGGTCCTGAAACAGGCGTACATTGAATCCGGCATTGAGCATTGCGGTCAATACAAAGTCATGGGATTTATCGTCGGGATTTGCCAGGATGACAGTACGTACTCTCTTGTTCAATTGAAGTTTGTCGGTATCTTTATAGGCAAAGGTGTAATTGTCGAGGACACTTGAGGTGTTTTTCGATTTCCTGACATCGATAAGGAGTCGTTCGATGCCCTGTTCTGAAATAGTTCCTTGAAGTTTTGCCAGCCATTCGTGGGAATCCTGAGCGGAAAAATCACCTTCAATCCGTATGTGGATATATTTGCGGCTTTCCGGGATTTCAATTTTATAGCTCATTATTCTAAAATAAAAAACCTTTTTCCTCGTATTTTAGCAGGGAAAAAGGTTTTTGTCAACAGATATAGCCGGATAATATTGATTCCTGGTAACTACTCAGCCATAGAGAAAAATTAACCTGTTTGTTAAAATATCACGATATCCCGCTCATTATTTATCTTCCAACATCATTGATCAGTCGTCCCAGGGCCTGGTCGTGAGCCGTCACTGTTTTCTGGTTTGCTTCATAGCTTCTCTGAACTTCGATCATGTCCACCATCTCGCGGACCGCGTTAACATTTGATTTTTCAAGAAAACCCTGGATAACCTTGACCTTTTCCGGCGGGAGAGGCGGTCCCGAATATTCTGTCTCCCTGAACATGGAGTCACCCTCTTTTTTGAGCTCCCTGATATTCTCAAAATCCACAATCCTGAGCCTGTCAATGACCACGGGCTCTTCCCAGTTGTTATTAATTCCAACAACGTCCCGTGGATCAAGGGAAAGTGCGGTGTTGACCAGAACCTCCCCCCTCTTGTTTATCATGAAATTATTTTCCTGGACCCTGATGATGCCGTTTTCACCGAGAACAGGGTTCCCGTTATGTGTTACCAGGACACCCTCCTGGTTAATGGTGAATGATCCGTTCCGCGTATAACGCTCGCCCCGTTCGGTTCCCAGGGTGAAGAATCCTCTTCCTTCAAGGGCAAGGTCGAAGTTGTTTTCCGTTCTCTGGAGGGAACCCTGTTGAAACTGGGTGTAAACCTCGTTGACCTCCACACCGGTACCCATCTTGCCCAGATAAGGCATGGTATCATATGAACCGGCAGGTGTTATCCCCACGCCGTCGTCATTGATCCTTCTCATGAGCATCTCCGGAAATGTTTTAAATACCGTGAGGTCCTTTTTAAAGCCTGTCTTGTCAACATTTGCCAGGTTGTTGGCTATGGTATCCAGTTTGGCCTGCTGGGCGATCATCCCGCTGGCGCCTGTATATATTCCCTTGATCATATTACGGATTTCCTCCCTTCACCCTTTTAATATCGGCACCAAGGGCTGATAATTTAGAGGATAATTTTTCATAACCGCGGTCAGAGTGGTAAATCCTTCGGATCTCGGTTGTCCCCCGGGCGGAGAGGGCGGCGATCACAAGGGCCGCTCCCGCCCTGAGATCTGACATCATAACAGGGGCGGAGGAGAGTCTGCTGACGCCGTTAATGATGGCAATATTACCTTCCACGGTAATATCCGCGCCCATTCTCCTTAATTCGGGAATGTGGGTAAACCTGTTCTCGAAGATCGTTTCAATGATAACACTTATCCCCGGGACCCCTGCCAGAAGTGACATTATAGGCGCCTGGAGGTCTGTGGGATAGCCGGGGTAGGGGAGTGTTCTGACTATTGATCCTTTAAACTTTTTCGGTGAATCCAGTGAGATCTTATCTTTTCCGCTTTCCAGGGTAAACCCGATCTCATCCAGTAACCGGGTAAGCGCCTCCAGATGTTCCGGGATTGTTTTTTTGATGGTTATATTTCCCCTGGTTGCCGCCGCGGCAAGAAGAAATGTCCCTGCTTCAATTCTGTCCGGTATCACCGAATAGTCTGCGGGTTTCAGCCTGTTTACACCGGTAATTTCGATCCTCTCCGTACCCAGACCTTCAATCTTTGCTCCCATTTTAATGAGAAAATGACCCAGGTCCACAACATCCGGTTCCATGGCACAGTTTTCCAGCACTGTTTTCCCCCTGGAGAGAATGGCCGTCATTAACAGGTTGGCAGTGGCCCCCACGGACACATTCCTCATGATATATGTTGTGCCCCTGAGGTCCTTTGCGGTGGCCCTGATATATCCGTGTTCGAGGCTGATCTCCGCGCCCAGGGCTTCAAAACCGGAGAGGTGGATATCTACGGGTCTCTCGCCGATTGCGCATCCCCCGGGCATTGAGACCGATGCCTCCCCGGTACGCGCCAGAAGAGGCCCCATCACATAAACCGAGGCCCTCATTGTTTTTACAAGTTCGTAGGGGACTTCTTCGTTCCTGATATTTTTCACCCTGATCTTCAGCAGGTTTTTCTCCGGGTTATAATCGGTTTCCGCGCCCAGGTATTCAATGACTTTCAGCATTGTCCTGATGTCCTTCAGGTCCGGTATGTTCCTGAGTGTGTATTCGCCGTCTGCAAGCAGGCTTGCCACGATGATGGGGAGTGCCGCGTTTTTTGCCCCGGATATGTCCACATTCCCGGAAAGTTTTGTGCCTCCTTTAATTTTGTAAATGTCCACGTTTTTCTCCCTCTAAAGGTCTTTCTTTGTAAGGTCAGTTATTTCATCCACCTCTTTTTTGGCTTTGGAGATCCCCTGACCCATCTTTCTGATGGTTGACTTTGCTTTTGTTCCTCCGAAGAGGAGGATTATTATGACGACTATTAAGATTATTTCCCATCCACCCGGTAGTTGAAACATAGCTCCTCCTGTGAGATGAAAAAATATACATATTCAATAAAATAACCGCAATGCGTCCCGCCGCCTCGGGCGGCAGGAACATAACCGTTATGTTTTTCGTTTAATACAATTATGCTTAAAACTCAGCCTGAGTAATTACCTGCTATTTTATGAAAGATGAATACTCTATTTTAAAGAAGAAATTGTTGTTACGGTGATTAAAATGTCCACAAAAAAATTTTTTTGCTTTGTCCCGGTTGAATTTGAAACTCTCTCTTCTCATTCTCATCCTTATCTACCCCGGTTGTGCCGGATTGGAAACTACCGGTAAGGGATATAAATCACCCTCCCCGGCCTTATCAGATCCGGATTGCGGATATTGTTAAAGATGATAAGAGTTTTTGTATTCTTTTTGAACCTTCGGGCAATTCCCGTAAGGGAGTCACCTCTCCTGACCCTGTAGATCTTTACTCTTCTTATCCTGTAGCTGTTCAGTTTTTTGCGGTTTTTCTCAAGCCGTGTTGCGGCATCCGCGGGGATACGGATGCTGTAGTTTCTCATGTCGGGGGGCGTAATGTTCATCCTGAGCTGGGGATTGAGTTCCCGTATTCTCTTTTCCGTGATTCCTGAGAATTGTGATATATGCTGAAGCTTGACCGGGTAGTCCAGGACATAGTTATCAGTGACGGTGGTATCATCCTCCGGTATTTCGTCATCTATACCGAAAAGTTCCCTGTTCTTGTATATAACTGCCAGTGCGATGAACCGGGGAAGGTACTGGCTTGTTTCATCACGGAGTTCCCCGGAATCAATAAGCTTCCAGATGTCGGTTGTCCCTGTTTTATAAAGGGCGCGTTTAAGATATCCGCCTCCCCCGTTATACGCGGCAAGTGCCAGGGGCCATGAGTTGAACGTCCTGTAGAGGTTGGAGAGGTGCCGGGCGGCCGCAAGGGTGGATTTTTTTATATCTCTCCGTTCGTCCACCCACCTGTTTATTCTTAATCCCAGGTGTTTCGATGTCTGGGAGAGAAACTGCCACAATCCCATGGCGTTGCTTTTTGATACGGCCCGGGGATTGAATCCGCTTTCCAGAAGAGGGAGGAGTTTCAGGTCTTCCGGAAGGCCGTTTGTGCCGGAAAAGACACTCTCAACAGTTTCCATGTACCTGTTTGACCTCCTGATCCCATCGATAAGGAACTTTCTTCCCCGTGTAAGATAGATATAGATATATTTTCTCACCAGGGTTTTTCTGCATATGGAGAGATCATCTATTGACTGAAAAAGCTTTTTCCCTTCCAGCTTTGGAAGGTAGAGGATGTCCCTGTCCGGATCAAATTCCATTACACGGTCCAGGTTTTCACTTTTATATCCTTTCTCTGTAAAAAGTTTGAAAAGTCCCCATGAGAAAACTTTTTTATTATACCCCAGCACTACTGCTATTACGGTTATAATAATGAACAATCGGGTCATTTGCATCGGTGTTTTTCTGCCTCTTAAATTTTTAACAAAAATTATTTCAGGGAAGCAAAAATCAAGAAGTTTTTATGTTAACCTGAAGACAGAAGCCCTGTAAAGATAAAAAACAATTTTAACAATAATGGTAACTACTCAGCTATTATGGATATAATCAACTTATTTACTATAATATCAGCAATATGTCCCCGCCGCCTTCGGCGGCGGGGACATCTCAGTTATCTTTTTTTTATTGAATGTGATTGTTCTTATACTAAGCTTGAGTAGTTACTAATAATGATATTTTTAATCTTATAGCGGACCGGTAATAAAAAATTGTTGTAAAATTTTCATGCATTGAATAATATAATTTCAGGGATGCAGGAGTAGGGAATTTCAATAAATTATTTTGTGATGTTCCCTTCGGGGTACAAATTATTACAAGTTGTTAGTGAAGAATTTTTTAATTTTACCCATCATGCTTGAAGTGGCAAAATTGTGAATTGTCACAGGTACCCGGGAGGAAATGAAGTAAATAACATTGCGAGTATAAAGAGTATAAAATGGAAGAAACAAAGATATGGATATTTTCCGATAATAATCACGGGAGCAAACTGACCGAATCCATAAGAAAGCTCGGTCTTAACCTCAATTATATAGACGGGCTGCATCTTGATGAAATAAATGTAAAAGAAGATGAAATTAATGTTTTTATATTTGATATTGTCAAGGTCAAACCCGATAAGCTTCTTAAAACTCTTGAAGCCGATTTAAGCCTGAGGGGGTTCTGCAAGTTTGTCATTCTCACAAAGAAGGAGATAAAAGGGATTTCCTCAAAATCTTATAATATGCTTCATCTTGAATATATTGCCAGGCCTGTGTTTAATCCCGAGTTTCTCCTTCTTCTTGAAAAGACAATTATTGTTGAAAGATACAGGGAGATATTAAAATTTGTTTCCAAAGAGTCCGAATCAAGAATTGAAGCCTATGAACGGCTTCTGGATATAAACAGGAAAAACGTTTTCGAATCGGCCAGTGAAAAAGAGGCATTTGAAAAGATCGTCCACTATGAAAAAGGGCTCCTGAAGGAACAGTTCAAGTTGAACGAATCCATCAAAGACTTCTCAATGCTGAGACAGGTCAGCCTTTATGATATGCAGAAGAGGATATCAGCGGAGGAGTCTCTCTACGAACTCAGGCAGAGGGAACTGATGGACGCGAAAGAGGTTATTAATGCCCAGGAATCTCTCATAGATTTTTCGGCAACACAGCTTGAAGAAACAAAGGAGATTCTCGGCGCGTCCGAAAAGGTATCTGAACTGAGCAGGACCGAGGCCATAGAGCTGCATGAAGAGCTTGAACGTCAGAAAGAGTTGAATAAACAGCTTGCCGGAGAGGTTGAGGACCTCATGAAGAGCCTGGAGCAGCTGAAAGCCGAGAAAAAATAGTCGAGTACAGTAAGAAGTAAAAACAGGCAAACATTTATTAAAGGCAAGGACCGTAATTTTTTGAGAGGAATAATGGATTGGGATCATATACTTTCAGATTCTGTGAAAGACGGCAGGATTAAAGAACTTCACCTGAGCAAGGTCCCGGTGCTCAGGACCGTTGATAACTGGAAAAGCGTAGAACTGGTTGGGTGGGTAAACCACCAGATGAAACATTCTCACTATAAGGGCGGGCTGGTAAAGGTAAACGGTAAACTTTACTTTGTTCAGGAAAAGACGATAAATGCTCTCAGTGAGTTCATGGAATGGAACTTCCCTCAGAAGATAACCGTATATACCGATTAGATCCTATTCCCCAAAGAGTGATATGACCGCGTCGCACTTCCGTGCAAACTTTACAATTTCATCTATTGAATTAATATCAATAATGGCATGATGCGGGGATATCCTTTCCACTATACAGTTTTTTATCCTGCTGTGAAGTATATCTTCAATGAAAGAGGGGTGGCTCGCTTTCATGACAATTGCCCTGTTAATTCCCAGCATAATTGTCTGGTTACTCCACTCGTTGAGAAGAAAAGTCAGGTTTTGAGGAATATCATTTTTCGAATACCTGTTGAGTACCTCTATGAACTTTCCGGTTTCAAGCCCCCTCTTCAGCGCTTTCACTATTGAATTTTTGCTTAGGACCGCATGGAGAATAAAGTCGTTCTTGACAATATCCGTGTATGCAAGAAGAAAATAAAGGGCATCGGAATCCATCTCCTCCGCGGGGATGATAAGTGTAAAGTCCGGGTTGATGTAGATGCTCCTCTGTTTTTCAATGGTCTTTTCCTGCTGTTTGATATTCAGGATTCCCGCGGCAACTTTGCGGCCTGCGGCTGAAAGCATGAGCCTCATGCCTGCGGTTTCAATAATACCAAGTATGCAGAGAAAATTTATTGTACCCTGGACCCGTATTTTGACTTTCTCGAAATCGTTTACGCCTTTCACCAGGTCTTTTTCAATTTCTTCGGATTGTATTTCCAGATGTACAATTGAAAAGAGCCGGGAAAATTCTGTTTCTTTGAAGATATTTAAATAATAAAGAATTTTTCTCACATCTCCATAGGAGGGGATGAAGAACGGCTGAGGGAAATGATCATCTGCGGGGTGATGGTTTTTTAATGCATGGATGATCTTCAGGGTAAATTTTACCGGGTTCTTTATCTCGTCGGAGATACTCCTGAGTGTTGCCACGGCATTATCCTTGTCCATTCTGAGGCAGTTTAACCTGTTCATCACGTTCATGGTCAGCTGTGACATTTCTGACTGCGAAATATCCGATCCCCCGGATGTTTTGAGCCTGAAAAGGGAATCGGTGATCCTTTTCCTGTCTATTTTTCTGAATTTGCCCTGTTTTGTAAGAAACAGGCCGAAGGTGGAGACTGTATCAAAAACATTCAGTATATTCAGCAGAAAGAAATACCTGTTGTTGACTGCTGTGTCTTCAGGTTTTCCCTCAGTATCAAAAAGTGAAACGGTTTTTTGGATAAAATTTTCATCAACAGTCAGGTATGCATTGTACTCCCTGTTTATATTATGAAAAATCCTGATCACTTTCTTTTCATGGAGAGAATCAATAAGACTGTTGAATGATTTGCCCGAAGATTCTCCTGCCTCCTGCAGGGAGATGAGATAACCTCCTGTTACGATCTTCCTGAGAAGCGCGCGCTCCCTGTTGTTCAATGTCTCAGCGTGTTCCTTTTTGCCCTGGTTATGCTTTTCAAGTTTGTTCTTCAGATTAATAAGATGGGCGGAAATACTCTCTCTCGATGAGAGGTTGATAATCACGGAAATTTCCCTGATGCAGTAAAGTTTGTCCATCTTGTTGGTGAGAAGCTGCCGGTTTTTTATCCGGTAAACCAGGAGCCTGTTCATCAAGCGGTTTGAAATATCTTCTATCACTTCTATTCCGAGACCGGTAATTTTTTCAACATCTCTGAAAGTTATCCCGTCATTTCCGCTGTAGAGTGTATTAAATACAATGAGTTCATTATGATCAAGGCTTGAAAGGAGTGAATGAATGCCGGTATTTGTGAGAAGAGAAGCGGTTATATCCTTCTCTTTTTGCGTTTTCAAATTGAAGAGTTCTGCCAGAACACCGGCACTCTCAGGTGCCAGTCTTTTTATTAATTCGTTTATATTTTTCATTATAAAAAAGGTAACTACTCAGCTATAATGGATACAAAGCAAATGTATAGACAAAAATATCGACTGTCTGTTTCCGCTGCTGTCGTCAGCGGGAATTTTTTATTTATCTTTTCAATAGATATAATGGTTCATGTATACTGCTGAGTCGTTACTCAAAAAGTTATAGACACCGGAGCAGGTATATTTTAAATAGACTCAGAAAAACCTTCATATCTTTATACAAATGAATGAGATATGTCAATTAGTTTTTAACTATACGAAACTACCATATTTATAATTTGCGGAAAAATTTATAAATCCAAGGAGTTGTAATGATACAGGTCTTCCGTTTTGATAAATCACTGGTTGAAAGTTCTGAATATACTCTTTTAACCGGATCAGAAAAGAACAAGTTTTTCATAAAGAGGATTTTATACCTCATCCTGATAATATATTCGACACTTTTCCTGGCAGTCGCAATCCCTTTCGTGAAAACACCTTTTTTACCCGTTTACTTTATAGGGGCACTTGCCTCCACACTCTACGCGATCAGGCTTGTTAATTACATCATTAAGGCCGGTAAATTCAACAGTGGTAAAATAAGGATAAACGAAGAAGAGATTGAAGTCAGCGGAAATGAGGGGACCATTAGAATCAATACGGAAGATATTACCTATGTGGAACTGAATATCCTGGGGGATATCGTTATAAAGGAGAAAGAGAAGAACACTGTTTTCCCCGCGGGAATCCTTTCAGCAGAAGACAGGACAAAACTCCTGGATAACTTTTCCGATATGTCACCAAAGAGAACTGCAATGTATAATAAAGTCTGGGAGCTTTTCGACGCGGTCGCGGTGGCATTGATACTTGCCGTGCATATTATTCAGTTTATTGTTCAGGCGTATTTTATTCCCACAGGGTCAATGATGGATACCCTGAAGGTCGGTGATCATCTTTTTGTTGAAAAAATTACCTACGGTCCCATCATTCCGCAGATGCTGGGAATGGATAAGCCCGTACATCTTGATTTTCTGGGGATCAGAAAACTCAAGAGAGGTGATATTGTGATATTCAGGCCTCCCCATGAAACCGACAAGGACTATATTAAGAGATGCATTGCTCTGCCGGGTGATAAATTCGAGGTCAAGAACGGCAAGGTGTATATTAATGGAAAGAAAACCGATGAATCCTCCTATGTAAAGGGTGAAACAATCGATCCTAACAGCAAGGTCCAGGGTATTGTTCCCGAAGGGAAGATTGTGGTTATGGGTGATAACCGTGAAAACTCAATGGACAGCAGGTATTTCGGTTATCTTGATATTGAAAGGATAAAGGGAAGGGCCCTTTTCCTCTACTGGAATTCGGACCAGATCAGAAAGCTTGATTTTTCACGAATCGGTTTTATCAGATAAAAAAAAGTTACAAGTTTCGAGTTTCAGGTTACGGATAAATTTTAAATTTTAAGTGTTGAATGTTAAATTAAAGAAGTTATAGATTGCTGTCATAATGAGCGCAGTGTGGCTCATCTCGATACGATCCTGCTCATTGAATATCCAGAAACTGGTAAATAAAGATGCAGGATCACTCGATGAGCACCTGTTGTGTTCCCCGAGTGATTTGCCGCTTTATTAATACAGTGCTTTATTCTCTTTATAAAGTGCGGCAAATTGTATCGAGGGGAACAGATCATTACGTCGCTTTGCTCCTCATGATGACAGTGTAAAAAATCTCTATGCCTTAGCGGCATACTTTATTATTTATAAAATTAAACAAAATTCAGGAATCATTAATCATAATATGATCTAAACTCCCGGGTGGATATGGACCAGAAGGTATTTAAAAGACGTATCTATATATCCGCCCTTGTTTTAATCATCATCTCATTTCTTCTCGTAGCCAAAATTATCAGGCTCCACTTCTCAGGCAAAATAATCGTTGAATCCGGGAGGACCCCTGAAATTAAAAGGGGTGTCATCAAAGACAGGAACGGCGATATCCTCGCAATGAGTATCGAAACGGATTCGATCTACGCAAACCCTGAAGAGATAAAGAATCCGCAGGAACTTGCGGATATTCTCGCTCAAATCATCACACTGCCCCGGGATAAAATTCTCCGGAGGCTTCTTCTCAAAAGAAAGTTCATATGGCTGCGGAGAAAGGTTGAACCGGAAACCGCGGCAAAGATCAAAAAACTGGGTGCCGGGGGGATCTATCTGAAAAAAGAGTACAGGAGGGTCTATCCCAACGGAACCCTGGCATCTAATTTTATCGGTTTTACCGGCATTGAAAATTCCGGGCTTGAAGGAATGGAAAGCAAATATAACCGTATCCTCACCGGTTTTTACGAAACATTTAAATCTGACCGCAACCTTCACACTGTATATGGCAACACCATTGTTCTTACCATCGACAGGTTTATCCAGCATGTGGCCGAGTCTGAAATAAAGAATGCCGTTTTGGAATACAGGGCAAAGCAGGGCGCGGTGATCATTACCGGGGTCAAGACGGGCCGTATCCTTGCAATGGCAAAGTATCCGAACTTTGATCCCAACCGCTACTCTCGCTCCTCCGCGTTTACAAGGAGAAATTTCACCGTCATAGATTTTTTCGAGCCCGGGTCAACCCTGAAGATACTCTCCAGCGCGGCGATTCTCGAAAACAGCCCGGAAACCGCGCGGCGGGAATTTATCTGCAGGGGGAAGATTGAGCTTTTTGATACAACAATAAACTGTACCGGGGTCCATGGGAAGGTTGACCTGGGAAAGAGTTTCAGGCACTCATGCAACGTGGGAATAATCGAAGCCATGAAGAGTGTAAAAAAGGAGCAGCTCTACCGGCTCCTTGCCCGCTTTGGTTTCGGGATATCCCCGGAGAGCGGGCTTCCCGGTGAGTCCGGGGGTATTTTCAGGACACCGGAAAAGTGGTCGGGGCTTTCCAAATACTCCATAGCAATAGGGCACGAGATATCGGTGACATCGGTCCAGATGGCGGCTGCCATTGGTGCCATCGCAAACGGGGGGATCTATATGAAGCCGACGATCATTAATCGCATCGAGGGGAGCGGCGGTGAGAGGATAAGGGAATACCCTCCCGAGGCAAAGGGGAGGGTCCTCGGCAGAAAACATGCCGCGATTCTCATGCGGATGATGAAGGACGTGGTTGAGAACGGCTCCGGGAAGAGGGCTTTCTCGGACCTCTATTCTTTTGCCGGAAAAACCGGGACCTCCAGAAAGTTTTCACTCAAGGGCGGTGAATATTCTGACAGGGTCATCTCTTCCTTTATCGGTGTTGGGCCCTTTCATGATCCGGAGGTCTGTATCTATGTTGTTATTGACGAACCTGCAGGGAAAGAGTACGGGGGGAAAATCGCGGCTCCTGTTTTCAAAAAAATCGCTGAGAGAATTTTACCGCAGATGGGCGTAAAAGGCAGGGGGATGGCGGCCGGCAGTTTAAAAAAGAGAGAAGACCGGACGATAAAGATAAAGGGGAACAGGATGCCCGATTTCAGAGGGATGAGGCTTGCCCCCGCGCTGAGAAGCCTGAATATGATCCAGGAGAAGCTCGGAGTTGAATACAGGTTTAAGGGTTCAGGGAGTGTTTACGCGCAATCTCCCGAACCGGGAGTCAAGCTCCCGAGGGGCGGGAAAATTGTCCTCTATATGAGGGAGAAAGAGAAATAGATGGAGAGCGGTTTTATAAATAAAAATATCAGCATAATTGAAAAGAGAGACCCCCGCCTCCTGTCCCTGCTCAATGAAGCGGGAGCAGGGAGTGAGATTGAAGTTATTGCATCAAAAAACGGAGATCCTGTCCCCCTGCTTTACGTTGAAAATCGGAAGATATCCATACACTCAAAGTTTGATCCGGTCAGGGAGGCGGAGAGGTTTATGGGTGAAATAAATACGGAGAAACACAACCTGTTTATTGTGTTCGGTTTTGGATTCGGTTTTCACCTGGAGGTCCTCCTTGATAAGATCGGTCCCGGTTCCCGGGTCCTGGTAGTTGAGAAAGATATTTCACTCTTCTCCGAAGCATTAAAAAGAAGGGACCTGGCCGGGCTCCTGGGGGACACACGGCTCATGATACTCGTTGATCCGGCTGAGGATGAAATTTCCGGAAAACTCAGGGGCCTGTCATCAAAAAGTGTCTCCTTTATCACCCACAGGGGATCACACCAGGCATATCCCGGGTACTATGCCAATATGCTGGAGATTTCCCGGTCATATCTCTCCACAAAGGACGTTAATATTGCCACTCTTGCCAAGTTTGAAAAGATATGGTGCTCCAACATCGCGCGGAACATAAATATTTTCGGCAGGTCACCCGGTGTAAACGAATTCTACGGAAAGTTCAGAGGAGTACCGGCTGTTGTAGCGGGAGCCGGGCCCTCGCTGCCGGAAAGCTTCCCTTTCCTCAGGGAAAACAGGGAGAGGATGATCATTGTGGCCGTTGATACTTCCTACAGGATGCTGGTGAATAACGGCATTGAACCCCATTTCTGTCTCTCGGTTGATCCCCAGGTCGTCAATGCCCGGTACTTCGAAGGATGCGGGGAGAGCGGGACCATCCTTGTTTATGAGCCCTCGGTTCATCCCTCCGTGCTCAGGTTTTTCCGGGGAAGGAGTGTTTCCGCGGGAATACCCTTTGATATCATGAAGTGGATCGAGGGGACCGCCGGGAGCAAGGGTGAGATAACCCACGGCGGTTCCGTTTCCACCAATGCCTGTGATTTTGCCGGGAGGCTGGGCGCCTCGCCGGTCTACCTTGTGGGGCAGGACCTGGGGTTCACGGGAGGGCTGGCCCATGCACGGGGTTCCTATATGGAGGAGCAGGTGCATTATAGAACAACACGGACAAAAAATTCCGAAATGCATAACAGGTTCCAGCTCTCCGCCCTACCCAGGATAAATGTAAAGGGGATACGGAGCGGGAGCATCCATACCAACCAGAAGATGATGATCTTTCTCTCATGGTTCGAAAAGAGGAAGGATGAGGACCTGGTCAACCTTACCGCTGACGGGGCTTACATCAACGGGGTCCGTCACATGTCAACCGGGGATGTTGTCTTTAAGGAGAGTAAGGGGACACCCTCTTCAATTATTGATGAGATCTATTCCGGGGCCCTTACGGGTCTTCCCCCCGCGGAAGGTTTCGGGAAAGAGCTGGGCCGCAGGGTGGATAAAATGCTCCGGGGGATAGAGGAGCTCCTGCCCCACCTGGAGAGGGGGATCAACTATTCAGAGAACCTGGTGGAGATAATGACCGGGAAGAAGAGGGACGGCAACAAGATAAACTACATACTGAAAAAACTTGCCGATGTGGATGCCGCGGTGGAATCGGGGAAAAACGTCAAGGACATGATCAGCCTGACCATACAGAGGGTGATCCATACCATTAACGAGGGATACCGGCTGGAAGAAGGGGAGGAGGACCTCCCGGAAGACGAACAGGTTGCCCGAAGGTCCAACTATCTCTACAGGGGGCTCATGGAGGGGGCACTCTTCAACAAAAAGATACTGAGCAAGCTCAGGAGTATGCTGTAAAAAATGTGCTAATAATAACTCCTATGGATTTTAAGCATCTTCTATCTCACTATAAACCATTTCCCGTAAACTCCGGTTATGAAATTAATAAAATCCTGGTAAAATCTCCCTCTCCTCCGTAATTTTTCCTCGCTAACTCTGCAACCTCTGTGTAACTCTTAAAAAATCCGTTCCAAATGTGCAACAACCAGCTGCACATTTCCAAAATATGCCTATCTCACTATCTCATATAAATTATCAGACTATTACAAAAAATAGATCCTACAGCCGGTTTTTTTTACAATAATAGGTTGACAAAGCAGAAAAAATATAATATATTGTCAACCAGAAGGAGAGGAGGTTGATGTGGGTGATATTAATGTAAATATTGGAGAAAGAATTGTCTCTGCAAGAAAAATGTCCGGTTTCTCTCTTCAGTCACTTTCAGATAAACTTGAGAACAGCATTTCCAAGCAGGCATTGAATAAATATGAAAAGGGGATAAATGTACCAAACAGCACTATGTTGATAAAAATAGCTAATATATTAGATGTCCCCCTGGATTATTTTTTCAGAGCTCCCGGTTTTCAATTGTCAGGTATAGAATTCAGAAAGAGGTCAAGGCTCTCAAAAAGGCAAATCGATATGATCAAGGGTGAAGCCATAGACTTTCTTGAAAGGTATCTTGAGCTTGAGGCCTTAATGAATATCAAGTCGGAGTTCAAAAACCCTTTAAAAGACAATAATGATTCCGGTATTCAGGACATAGAAAGTAAATCTCATGATTTGAGGAATAAATGGAAGCTTGGCATTGATCCTATACCCTGCGTTGTTGAGTTGCTGGAGGAAAAAGAAGTAAAGATCCTTGAGGGGGATTTTGATGAACAATTTGATGGGATGTCTGCTGTTACTGATCATATATTTATTATAGTAATAAATAAGAATATCACTCCGCAGAGGAAACGTCTTACTCTTCTTCATGAGCTTGCCCACCAGGTGCTTAAAATTGATGATAAACTGGATGAAAGGAGTAAAGAAAAGCTTTGCAGCAGCTTTGCAGGAGCTTTCCTTTTACCGGAAAAACCCTTCATAGAAGAGTGGGGCAGTAAAAGAAGCAATGTTTCCATAGAAGAGTTAAAATTCATTGATGAATATTACGGTATATCAATACAGGCTGTTATTGCAAGGGCAAAAAGCCTGGGATTAATATCAGAACATACTTATCGTCAGTTTAATATATGGCTAAATAAACATGGATATAGAAAACATGAATTTGGTAAATTCATGAACAGTGAATCCCCCGGACGGTTTAAGAGACTTATCCATAAGGCTGTTTCTGAGGGAGTCATTACCATGAGCAAGGCAGCTGCCCTGAGCAATAGCAATCTGGAGAGTTTCATGATGGAGTATCAGTCTGTGGGATGAAAATTGTCGTCAACGATGCAAATATTCTTATTGATCTTATTAAAACCGGTCTAATTGATTCATTCTTTCGGCTTGAATGTGATATGCATACAAGCAACATGGTAATAAATGAATGTTTATCGGATAAGCAGGGTGTACTTTCAGAGTTTGTTAAGGAAGGTTTATTAAATACTCATATTTTTGAAGACTATAGTGATTTATTGATTATTAAAACCAGGTATCCTGCCTTAACAATTGAAGATTGCTCCGTTTTCTATTTAGCAAAAACTTTTAATGCCATTTTATTGACCGGTGAAAAGAAATTGAGGACAGCTGCTTCAGATAATGAAATTGAAGTTAAAGGAATTTTCTGGATATTTGATGAATTGTTAAAGAATGAAATTATTACTAAAAAAGAGTATCGAGAAAAGTTGAAAGAACTAAAAGAAGTTAATTCCTGGCTCCCGGAAATCGAGTTTAAGAAGAGGTTAGGGGGGAGTGAAAAGAAATGAGACATAACGTATTTTTTTTATGATAATTGATTAATTAATTTGACACTACTATTATGTATAGTAGTGTGGATAATAACATAACAATCATTATAGAGGTAAAAAAAATGGCCAAAAAAGTAACAAGTAAAGATGTTGCATCAAAGGCTTCAAAGATTCTAAAGAGCAAAAAATCAACAAAGTCCGAGAAATCAGTAGCTGCAAGTGCACTTTCTCAGCGTGAGAAGGGTAGAAAAAAGAAAAAGTAAGTCAATCTAACAAGGAGCACAATCATGCAGATAAAAATCGAAGGTTTAAAGGATCTAGAAAAAAATATTAAACAAATGGAAAGAAACGCCAGGAAAATAAATGGTACAAAGAAAGTCCCGCAGAATGAGCTGTTTCCAAATTCATTTATGAGAAAATATACTCAATTTAGTTCAATCGATGCATTTTTCAATGCAAGCGGATTTAATATAAATAATCAGAGTGATTTTAATAAAATTCCAGATGCTGAGTGGGATCGTTATGTATCCGGTCATACCAAATTTAAAAATTGGAATGAAATGAAAGGTAAAGCGGCAGCAGAGTGGGGGGCGAGTAAGATAGGACTGAAGTAGTAAGATTATATTAATACTAACATGATAAATCAATTTAATAAAATTATTTTAGAAAAATTTTTTAATACAATTAAAAATATTTCTAAAACCATACCTAAAGTTGATACTATTTATCATTATACTAGTCAATCTGCTTATTTAAATATTATTAAAACAAAAGAACTATGGTTATCCCATATAAGTAATCTTAATGATCCTCAGGAGTTGAGCTTTGGTCTTAAAGTAATTAAAGAAAACATTGAAAATAAAATAACAAATGATAAATCAATAATTTTAGAGTGGATTAATGAAATTGACCCTTTTAATACTCATGAGACAAAAAATGTTTTTTATGAGCCAATATTCCTAATGTCATTTTCCAAAGAACCAGATGATATGAGTCAATGGATTTCTTATGGTGACAATGGTCATGGTGTATCTCTTTCATTCTTATTAAAGGAAATAATACCGACACTAAGTGATTTATCATATGAACCTATACTCATGCCTGTTTCATATTTCCCTGAAAATTGGAAAATTAGTAAATCAATCAATCTTGATTACTTAAATACAATAACAAATTTTATTATAGAAATAGATAACAATATTTATTCACTTAATGAAAAGAATTTACTAAATGATATTGGAATTCTAAATAGTATAAAAAGAGAATTTCTTGAATACTTGTATATTTTTGCTTCATATATAAAACATGACTTCTATAAACAAGAAAAAGAATGGAGGTTATTTATTAATACTTCTATTGGAAACCCTAATATTTCTATCAAGCCTGATGGAAATAAAGTAATGATGGTTTATAAGTTACAATTAAAAGAACTAGTAACTAAAGAAAATCCTCATCCTGAAAAAAATCCTTTGTATATTAATAAAATTCACAAAGATATTATTATTGGCCCACGTTATAAAAATAATCATCATGTAAAGACTGCTCTTGAAATTGGAGTATATCAAGAATTACATATTGGTCCTGGAGGTACTATTAGTTTTTCTAGTGGTAAAATAAAATAAGTCATCTTTAAATTTCTAAGAGTAAAAATAAAACTATTCAGTCACCGTATTTTTGGTTTCTATATCAGTAATGATAGGTGATATTAAGTATAATCAATGAAAATATTACATACATCTGACTGGCACTTAGGGAAAATTCTTCATGATCACTTGCTCATTGAGGACCAGGTCTATATCCTTGATAAACTGGTGAAATTTATCGGGGAAAATCCACACGATGTTTTGATTATATCAGGTGATATATATGACAGGAGTATCCCGCCCAAGGAAGCCGTTACCGCTTTCAGTGACTTTATCTGTAATCTGAGAAAAATAAGTGATATACCCCTTGTAATTATCCCTGGTAACCATGACAGTGCGCACAGGCTGTCATATCTTTCTGAAATCATCAACATGTCAGATATCTTCATAAAATGGGATCCGGAGAATATTCATATACCGGTAAGAATCGGAAATGCGGATATTTACGCGGTCCCTTATCTTGACCCTTACGCTTATGATATACATGCAGATGCGGAAGAGCGCCAGGAAAGAACACATGAAAATGCCCTAAAAACCGCAGTATCAATGATTGAAGATGTTATGGCGAATGAAAGGCTGAATATTTTTGTCGGCCATCTCTTCACCAGGGGATGTAAAGTATCTGATTCAGAAAGGAAATTCATCGGCACAAGTGGTGAAGTGGATGCTTCCATCTTAGGAAAATTTGATTACTGCGCCCTTGGCCATCTCCATAGACCTCAGGAAGCCGAGGAGAAAATCAGGTACTCCGGTAGTCTTCTGAAATATTCTTTTTCCGAGGCGAATGATGAGAAGAGGGTCCTATCCATAGAACTTGAAAAGAAAAGATGTGAGGTTGAGAATATAGTAATTGATCCTCTCCGTCCACTTTCCTGTATAACCGGTTTGTTGAATGATCTTATCAATGATAAAAAATATGAAAAATACAAAGGCCACTATCTTGAAATTGAAATAGAGAACCAGGGACTAACCCTTAATCCTTTCAGGGAACTTTCAAAAAAATTCGATAATATCCTGTCCATTAAAAGAAAAGAATCAGAGTATTTGCTTTCAGGAACAGAGATCCAGAGACGGGAAGGGCTGGATATTTCTGATGATTTTGAGAGTTTTCAGGATTACATACATCATGAAGACAATGAGCTCCTGAAAAATAAAAAGAAGCTCTTCAGTGATTACTTAAAGAAAAAACAAACTATGGAAAATTAACATGAAGCCTATTAGTCTCACTCTCAATAATTTCGGCCCCTTTGTTGATGAACAGGTAATCAGGTTTGATAACCTGGAAGAGATATTTCTTATTTCGGGTCCAACGGGAAGTGGGAAGACAACTATTTTCGATGGGATGCTCTATGCGTTGTATGGAAGACCTTCGGGAACCAGGGAGGAAGATGATGTCAAATCAAACTTCATGGGTGAAACAGGAGAGACAGCCGTAGTTTTTGAATTTGCAGTTAAAGGAACCCTTTATAAAGTTGAAAGAAAACTTAAGGTAAGGAAAAACAGAAACGAAGATATTGTCACTGAAAGGTCTCATGCAATTTACAGTAGAAAAGGGGATGCCTATTTTCCTGTTGAAGAGACAGGGACATGGACAAAGCTTAATGAATTCATCAGCGGCCTTCTGCACCTGTCAAAAGAAGAGTTTTCAAAAATAATCATTCTACCCCAGGGAGAGTTCCAGAAATTCCTGGAAGAAGAGAGCAAAGGGCGTGAGAAGATTCTCCAAAAACTTTTTCCCACCCAGGAACATTTTACAGTGACAGAATTCTTCAAACAGAAGAAGAAAAAGGTCGCTGATGATATAAAACTAAAAGAATCTCAAATTGATGAAATCGAAAATGAGTTCAATCCGGAAACTTTTGAAGATGAGATGGATTCCCTCAAAGTTAAGATAAATGGACTCGAAGAAGATAAGAAAAGGAATAGCGCCCTCAATGATCATCTTGTAGCACAGAAACAGAAAGAGGAGGGTATAGTCGGTGAATTCGATGAACTTGATAAAAAAAAGAAACTGCTCAAAGAGCTGAACTCGGAAAAGAAATATATTGATAAGGAGGAAGAGAAAAAGAAAAAAGGAGAAGAAGCTGCGAAACTCAAACCAGACCTGGACAGGCAGGGTGAACTGACACAGGCTGTCCAGGAAACCGGGAAAAAGATATCAGCTCTTCAAAAAACCGAAACCAGACTCATTGATGAACAAAAAAAGATCAACGAAAGAGTGAAGGGGAAGGGAGAGCTTGAAAAAGAACAGAGCAGGCTTGAACGGGACAAGGGTGAGCTTACTCCATTGGTTGAAAAAGAAGCAGAGCTCGAAAAGAAATCCAAAGAGCTTAAAGATGTGACCGGCCAGTATAAAAAACAGTGTGAAGAACAAAAAGCCGCTGAGAAAAAGCTGAAAGAAATTAAGAAAGAAATTGAAGAAAACAGGAAAAGGGTCTCAGTAATTGAAGTTGAAATAAAAGACCAGACTGACCTTGTTGAAAGGCTCAATATTATTAAAGGAAAAATTAAACTTATCAATGACTTTAAGGAGGCCTCAAACAATAGCAAGCAGCTGGCAAAAGACATGAAGAACATGGAGACTTCATTACAATTCAATAAATCCAAACTTGAAGAATTAAAGATGAAGAAGGATAAGAGTCTCGCTTCGACCCTTGCCGCTTCCCTTGTGGATAATGAGCCGTGTCCTGTTTGCGGATCTCTAGAACACCCTGATCCCGCAAACCTGAAGGAAAAGCCTTTTACGGAAGATGAAGTCCTATCAGCTTGTGAAACAAATTATGAAAATTCACTTATAGAAAAAAACAAGCTTGCCGGGAAGATAGAAGATAGTGACAAACAGTTAAAGAAATTTGAAACATACATCAGAAAAGAAGGCATTGATCCTTTAAAGGACGGTCCCGTCCTGGAAAAAGAGCAGAAGGATACTGAAAAAATCATCAATATTAATAAGGAGTTAGTACAAGAAGCCGGAAAACTCCAGAAGAATATCGATGATAATGTTGATCTGGAAAAGAAAAATTCTGAGAATATTGAAAAGCTTGGAAAACTCGTTATAGAAAAAGGGAATCAAAAGACAAAGCTGGAAACAGAAGTTAAAAATCTTACAGGCGACCTCGAAGGTAAGAAGGATATAAAAACTTTAATTGAGAAAATCCAAAACCGCTTAGCAGGAATCCATGAGGAAATTAAAGCCATAACCCATGAAGAAAAACGGATCAATGAGGAAATCACAAGGAACAAAACAGAGATAAGGGAAAGAAAGAGCAGGCTAAAAGATGAGAAGAAAATCCTCGAAGAAGTTGAAATCAAGCTAAAGAAAGAAATGGAGAAAAGAGGATTCTCATTACACGGTGAAATAACCGATGCATACCTTACTGAAGAAGAGATTGAAAGAATTGGAAAAAGGATAAAAGAATACAACGATAGTGTGTTAAAGGTAAATTCAGGGATTGAAGACCTTGAGAAAAAGCTTACTGACGTTAAAAAGCCTAATATTGAAACCACAATAGCTAAGTTGGAGAAGAATCATAGTGAACTTGAGCAGATAGAAGTTAAACTCAAGGAGACCAGTACAGAACAGTCTCATCTTGACAAGAAGAACCGTGATCATGCCAGGCTAAAAAAAGAACTGAAAAAAATCATCAAGAACAGCCAGGCACTCTTTGAACTTGCAGATGACCTTGCTGGCCAAAATCCAAGAAAGGTCAATTTCCAGAACTATATTCTCAACTACTATCTTTCACGTGTTACAATGTATGCCAATAACAGACTTAAGGTCCTCTCCGACAGCAGGTATTACCTTCTAGTCAGTGACGCTGCGATAGACAGGAGAAGCCAGGCCGGTCTTGAACTACATGTTATGGATTCTTATACCGGACATCCCCGCAGCGTGAAAACCCTCTCTGGAGGAGAGAAGTTTCTTGCGTCCATATCCCTTGCACTGGGATTGTCGGATGCCATACAGGAGAGGGCGGGGCAGATTGAGATGGATTCACTGTTCCTTGACGAAGGATTCGGCACTCTCGATGATGAGTCCCTCAACAGGGCTATATCCATACTCGATGACATCCGCGAAAACCGGATGGTTGGAGTGATATCCCATGTATCGGAGCTAAAGAAGAGGATTCCCTGTCAGATTTTGGTTGAGAAGAGCAACCAGGGTTCGCGGGTAGTCATACCATGAGATTTTGAGCCTTTCTTATAGTTCTTTTATCCAGCATTCTAAATAGTGAAAAATTATCACAGAATGGAGAAATTTCTCTAAAATTTTACAAAATTCTTTAAAGTGTTATATGCAGATAGTGATATTAGTTGAATTAGTATAAAATTGAATTCAATTTGACAGATGTTAAGCATTAATTCTTAATAGATATATTATTGAGAAAATATCAAACTTCTACTGTCCATCGAGGAATAAATTTGTTTTTTGTCTCCTCTACAGAAATTATATTAGAAACGAAAAGATTTCTTGTTCCACCTTTTTTTATGTCATAACAAAAAAACTTTTCTGTTCCAGCTGTTACTCGATAGCTGTATGGTTCAGCTTCACGAGTTTCTATTGAACCATCTTTTTCTTTGGCAGTTATCATGATTGTATGAAGGTTTTTTCCTGCTAAGTGGATTGTTTCTTTTATAGCCATAGTCTCTCCATTGGTAAGTTTTTTAATAATTTTACAAAATCCCTTCATCTTTTAGGAAATGTTCACAAGTAGGTATCACAAAGTCTGGAACTAAATCAAATTTTATTACATCTAGGTAATAAATACTGTCGTTTTCGACATGAAATTGTTCATCAATATATTTTATTAATGAGTCATTCTGAATTTTTGATCTAAGATTGTAAACAGCCAAAATGACACGAAATATTTGTAGTTTAAAATAACTATTACTCTCAATGGAAAACTGATTTAATAAATTTTCCTTTGTAAAACTAGTGTTATAATAATTGTTGTATGAAAAATCAGTTATAAATTCTTTTATATAGGCTTCACCTCTATTTATTTCGCTTACTTCCATTTTTGAATCGTCTCTATATGTAGGTTCATCTTTCCCATGCAGAAGAGAAGAGATAATATTATATGATGCTTCATTACTAAGATTAGCGTTGGTATGTTCAATTAATTTTCTTATACATGTTACTCTATGTATCAAATTTAAGGAGTCATCTTTTGCATTATTTGATAGAAGGATTGGTAAAGAAATAATATCTGTCTCTTCGATTTCCTCAATTTTAATTTCTCCAGCATTATTTCTCATATAGTTAGCATAAACAGCATGTTCATTCGGTTTTCCTACAGAAATAAAATCAATAATTGGTTGAAAATCGTGAGTAAGCATTAAGACTGTTTTTCTAAAAAAACTGTTTTTGCTTGTAATATTTGCGAATAATCTATTGATAATTGCATACTTTTTATTTGTATCAAAGGAAGATATTGGATCATCAAGTATTATTAAACAAGGATTATGGCTTAAAGCATAGTGCATGAAAAGAACAAGTGCAAAAGCGTTTCGCTCTCCCCAGCTAAGATGCTTGTTTATTTCTGAAACAGGAACTCCATCGGTATTTTTATCTGCTCTATATTTTAAAGTAGTCTGTGTTTGAGTCTCACTTAAATGCTTAATTTCTAATTCATAAGTAATACCTGCCATAAATAAAAAATCGTTAATATCTTTAACTGCTTTTTTGGTGGCACTACCTATGTATCCGGTCAATTCACCAATATTCTTTTTTAAAACTTCTGTTTCTTTTAATAACGAGTCTATTTCTGTGTTTATTGATTGCACTAAAGATTTTACCTTATCACTATTGAAAATCTCAAGGGCTGAATCATCAATTATTAATTTTGTTAGTTGTTCTTCAAGTTTTGAGATATCATCTTTTTGGGCAATAAAAGAATTGAATTCTATAACATTTTTAACCTTATCTATTAGAAAATCTAATTCATCATAAAACTTTTTAATCCACAATGATATTACAGATTCATCTTGCAGCTCTTTTATGCATTTATAAAGAACTTCAATTTTTTCAGAATTCATGTATTCTTTAACTGAGTCGAAAAATCCAATCATTTCAATAATACTTTTTACACCAGATTTGGAATATGAATCAGAAAATATTTTTTTTTCAGCATGATAATCAGTTTCTAATTCATTAGCACAAAATGGGCAAATGTCATTGTCGTCAAACTTGCCTCCATCATTTTTCCAACCAACCCAGTCGATGTTATATTCTTTTGACATTAATGGTTGAAACTTTTTTATTCTTTCAGGTAAAGTAAAAATGCTTTTTGAATTAGCTAAATTTTTCATCAAGCCAACATTTTTTAAATTACCAGATTTTGTTAAAGAAAATTTTTGTAGAACCGATTCCCCAACTCTAAATAAGACTCCAAGATTTTCAAAAGTTTCTGGCTCGAAATGGATTTTTGATAATTTATTGTTAATAGAATTCTGCAATTCATCATATTTTGGTGATTTAATGAAAACATCGAAGGCATTGTTTATCACTTCACTTTTATTAAAAACGATTGTATTTACAAATTCTTCATTAAACAATAATACATTTTTGAGTTCTTCACTTAAAGTACCGGTTGGAATAACATTACCGATGAAAGGTTTAAGTGACTTTAATGATTCACCTTTTGATAATATTTCGAAAGCTTTCCCAATAGTTGATTTTCCTGTTCCATTCATTGCATAATAAATATTTAGAAAATCCTTTTTCAAAGAAATATCACATTGGGAAATATTATTACAATTACTAAGATTTATTTTAATCATATGTATCTCTAATTTATGCCTTTACCAAAAAATATATCAATAAACAATATTAGAAACCAAAGTTTGACATAGGAATCCACACGCCCCTAACCGTAAACTACCCATCCCCCCTGTCAAGATAAATTCCCCTCTCTTCTCCCTGTGCGCATTTCCCGTGACCCAAAGGGGCAGTGGTTGTAATGTTGGTTCCATCCAACAGAGTCTTTTGTACTGAGCTTATGTAGAGCCTGTTTTATACCCACATAAAATGTCTGTCGAAGTCCAGAACCCCTCCGGCGCCTGATAGTATCTTTGTAACTAATATTTTCATTGACAAAATAAATTAATGAACCTATCATCCCCCGTCATACGACAACAGAATAAAAAAATGTAAACGAAAATCAAAAAACCATTACCAAATCATGAGAAAAAAATGAACCAACAACCGGAAAATTATCCCGCCCTCCTCAAAGAGATCTCAAAACTCTACAAAAACACAAAAGACTCACTGCTGGAAGCATACTGGAAAACCGGCAGGTATATCATAGAAACAGAAGACCTGTACAGGCAAAACCATGAAGGGGATACCGCCCCCGGGTACGGGAAAAGAATCATTGAAAATCTCTCGGAAGATTTAACGAAGAAATTCGGCAAGGGATTTTCCGTGACAAACATCAAGAACATGAGAAGATTCTTCAGGCTCTATCCAAAAAGTCAGCCGGCTGCCCAATTGGAATGGAGTAAGTATGTTGCCCTGTTTCCCGTAAAGGATGAGGAAAAGAGAAGGGAAATGGAACAACTGGCAATGGAGGAGAACCTGACAAAGTTTCAACTGAAGAAATTTGTCGAGGTGTACAGGCTGAGGAACCGGAATGAGGTTGAAAAAGAAAAAAGCGGTATTCTCCCGCAAAGAGGTTCTCTCTACAGGTATTCTTTCGCAAAGGGTCAGGGAGCACCCGTTAAGAGGGGAGATGCCCTGATAGATTGCGGATTTAATACCTGGCGCAGTGAGGTCATTGAAAACCTCAAAGAGAATGAAGGGAAAGAAGTCTTTAAACTGAAGAAGGAAAAGGGAAAATATTATATAACAGAAGGCTATGGAAAGAAAAAGGAAGACCTTCTCTATACATACAAAGGATATGTGGAGAAGATCATAGACGGAGACACCCTGTGGGTGAACATAGACTGCGGGTTCAAAACCCTGGTGCGGCAGAAGATCCGGCTTCGGGGAGTTGACACCCCGGAGATCATGTTCCCCGAGGGAAAGAGGGCGAGGGATTTTGTGAAACGTATTCTGGAGAAATGCGGTTTTATTATTATAAGAACATATAAGACGGACATGTATGACAGGTATCTTTCTGATATTTTTTATCTTCCCGGTGAAGATGATCCTGATAAGGTCGCGGGTGAAGGAAAGCTCCTGAACAGTGAGATCATTGAGAAGGGGCTGGGAAGAAGTATATAGGGAGGAGTGTTCTTTGAAAACGGTTTTTGAATGAGGAGTGGGGATTTGGGGAATGAAAAAGTCAGCCGGCTGACTTTTTCATTCCCCTTATATAAATCTTTCACAAGTTCAAGAGAATCCGAATAAAATTTATCTCTTCCAAAAAGTAAAAAATTTCTTAACTAAGGAAAGGGAGTGCGCCAGGGAGGGCAAACGACCTGGTGCCGATGTCGCACAGGACGTGCGTACAGCGGTACAATAGAGAAGATCCTTTGCAAATGAAAGTCCAGAGCCCCTCCGGCGACTGAGGAGCGGCTTTGGTTACTTTGGCCGTCCAAAGTGACGAGCCAGCGCGGAGCGACCCCAGGGATTCAGGTAAGGAAGATAGTTAAATCCCCCCGGCCCCCTTTCGTAAAGGGGGGGCAAGAGTATGTGATTATAAAAAAAGTCTTCGATCTGATAATTTAAGAAAAAAACTTGATAAAAGGGGGCCCTCTTCAATAAAAAGATCCTGGGCAAGCTTAAGATCATGTTGAAAAAATTCTGAGCCGGATAAGCCGGGAGCTGAAAGCTATTATGTTAAACACTAAAAGATCATTAATCATTATATTATCTCTTCTCATCCTCCAGGTCATCATCTATTCCCTTTTTATTGCTCCTTACATAACATCATGGGGGGCTTCCGATGAGGAAGTCCATATGCCCCTCATAGGAGATGATCTTACCCCCTCTTACACTTCTACACGGGCGATCGTATTGAACGCCCCCATTTCCCAAGCCTGGCAAAGCATTATCAGCCTGGGCGCGGACCGGGGAGGTTTTTACAGCTATACATTTATGGAAGATCTGGCGGGATATGCGGGGAAAAAAACGGATAAATCCAAACCCGAGATTTATGACATGAAAGCGGGCCGGGTGGTCCCGGGGTGCCTTGAGGGATCAAGCGAATTCGTGAAAGGACTAACAAAAAAATATCACTGGGAATGGAAAGTCCTGGAAGTTGATCCGGGCCGGGCTTATGTGCTGAAGGGCTGGGGGGCCTTTGTCTTAAAGGAAATCACCCCGGAGAAAACCCGTTTGATCGTACGGACACATGAAGCGAATTTACCCGGTTTCCGGAACGGAGTAAGCCGGTTTATGGTGATTCCTCTCCATTACATTATGGAAAGAAGAATGATGATCGGTTTCAAAGCAGAGTTTGAACCTCATGCCCGGCCCTCTTATGTTGCCGATATTCTCTGGTTCTCCGGTATACTCCTGTCATTCTTCGGGATGATTGCCCTGGTTTTTATGGGCCGCGGTATGCGGAGTGTTCTGGTGCCCGGGATATTAGGAATCTTCTGGCAATGTGTCCTGTTTGTTTTTGATCCGCTTCCTTTATACAGTTTGATTTTAACGGTTGTTATAGTGATTATGGTTGGTTGGGTTTTTTATGGGAAAAGGGATTTTACTTCTTAAGATGACCGGATGTTTTTAGCTTTTGAGCATGATAAACAGGGTAGTTTTAATAACAGGTGCGATCTGAGACAAAGAAAGCTTCATCAAGACTGCTCATTTCGTCTTTGTGACAGCTGTATTGTATTTGTCAATTATCTGCTGCAAAACCGTCTAAAAAATCCTCCATTCCCAGGGCTTCAATTTCTTCTGACAACATAACCCTCTTATGGTCACGATATACCAGGGTCCCTGTAATTGTAAGGGGTGTGAGATGCTCTGACTTCTTCTCAAGGTCTATTATCTTTCTGAGAGGATCGATCATCCTGATACGTGCCGTATGCGTGTTCTTTATTTCCGTGAAGAGAAGCTCTTGAGTGTCCCTGTTGAGTACGATCAGATCAACCTCAAGGCCAAGGTTGCTGCGAAAGTAGAAGATATCAGCGTTGCTTCCATTGTGAAGAATGCTCTTTTTTACTTCAGAAATTACATAATTCTCAAAAACAGGACCCGCCATGGGGCCTTTTTCCAGCAGTTCTTTTGACGATGTTCCCGTAAGGTAGCATACAATCCCGGTATCAAAAAAATATATTTTGGGTCTCTTGACAATCCGTTTTCCGAGGTTTTTATAATAAGGTCCGGGCAGGAAGATAATATAGCTTGCCTCCAGAATAGATATCCATGACCTAACGGTTTTAACACTTACTCCTATATCTGAGGCGAGTTCACTCATGTTCAGTTCCTGTGCGCACCGAGCGGCGAGAAGAGATATGAGTCTCTGAAAGTCCCTTAGATTGCCGATATTGGCAAGCGATCTAACATCTCTTTCAATATAATTGTAAATATACGCGCCATACCAGTCACTGTGGTCCTTATAACACCTTTTTACAATTTCCGGATAGCTGCCAAATAAAACTTGCTTTTCCCTCAACCCTTCCGGAATTTCGGAACACTGGAAGGGCAGGAGGGACAATGAGCCAATCCTTCCGGCAAGGGTTTCTGTGATGTTGTGTATTATGGAAAATTGACTTGATCCTGTTATAATAAACTTCCCATAATTATCGCGGTCATTGTCAATCTCAATTTTCAGATAATTAAACAGCTCAGGCGCTTTCTGTATTTCGTCAAAGATGACTTTATTATTGTACTTTTTAATGAATCCATTCGGGTCACTTTCAAGGTGTTCAATTTCAAGGGGATTATCAAAGGTCACATACCTGTATTCAGGTACAAATCTTTCCTTCAGCATTGTTGACTTTCCGGATTGACGTGGACCCGTTATGGCTACCGATGAAAAGATGCCAAGATACTTTCGTATCGTTTTTTCAATGGTTCTCTCAATATAATCCATGGAATCAATGTAGTTATACAGATTTGGAATGTCAAGAAAAATATGTATGCATGAATTGCAATCTTCAAAGGGGCTTTTTGTATTTGTAATGGTTGTAAAATTAAATTATAGTTTTAACTACCGGCTATGCCGGTAAGTTTGGAAGTGTTACACATGAGAATTGAAATTGAGGACAGTGTAACCGGTGAATCAGAAGTTGTTGATACGGAAATATCTTCCGAAGACGTGGAAAGCACAAAAGATAAATCCAACGAAGCGGTCCATAAAAACGAGATAAACCTCAGAACTGTGCAATTCCAGGACTCATATAATAAGTCTGTGAGTGATTCAAGCAGCAGGGAAACGAGTGTTTCAAAAACAAAGATACGGGGTGGCGGTGTTTCATCACCTTTCGGAGGTGGTAGTTGCAGCAAAACAAACAGTACCACAAAGACAAGCAAGTTTGCAAAGTCACACAGCAGTTCGTACGGTGAAACAAAGACCAAGTGGAAGGACGTTCTCTTCAAGAACAATAGCAACAGGAACGGCTGGTCCCTTAAAAGCAACAGTGCGTCGAGAAACGCGAGAAACATGAGAAGCGAGGCCCGGAATAAAACAACCAACAGCTACATAATAAAACCAAACGCGGGCTATGTGAGGGCTGCCCTCTACATCACAAACCACACGGTGAACATGCCGGTGAAGGTCACCGATATATTGTGCTCATTTATGCTGGAATCTCCCGACGGACAGCTTCTTCCTGTCCAGAGCTTTCGACTGCGAAATGATGATTACAGCATATTCAGTATTGAACTCTACGGGGAAACCACTTTCGGTCCTTATGTAATAGAATTGAGCAATCTCAATACCCAGGAAATAAAGGATGCCATTAACAGGGGGTATAACCCGAAGATATTTCTCATCGACTATAAAATGAGGCATGTGGCGGATTCAATTTACAGGCTTTCCCTGAACGACAGCTTTACGGGGGACAACCTCAAGATCATTGAAGAAAACGCCAAGGGGAGGACCGCGGGAGTAAAAATACTGGGCCCGGGAATGAGGGACTTCTACAGGGTGGTTGCCTTTGATACAGATGCCGTCAATGAAAACAGGACCACACAGACAGAAGATGTGACTAACATCAAACCGGGTGTTACCCTTGTGTGGCATAAGGGATTTTATCACTGAAGTTGGGGATGCGGGGGGAGGGTTTTATTCCCAGTCTTCAAGGAGTAAGCTTTTAATGCGTTCAAATTATCTGATATTATGAGTAACGAGCGTAAAATTATTCGCAAGGGCAATAGCGGCTATTTGCATGTCGTAGGGACCTATAGGCTTTCCCTGTTTTTCCAGTTCTGCACGAATAATGCCATAGTGTTCGGCAGCTTTAGAGTCGTAATCAACTTCAGGGAAGCTTGAGAGAAAGTCTTTTAAAACAGATAAAGTTTTTTCGGGATTGTTGCTTTTCCGTGCCCCGTACTCCAGCTCTCCTTTAACGATGGAACAGATAAATAAGGATGAAATGACGGAATTATTGATTTTTTCTTTAAGAGGATCACTTCTCCCTGTAATGAACTGGATACAGACGTTGGTATCGAGCAAATATTTCACTAAAAACTATCCCGTGTTTGAACTTCCCCCTGTGGCGCGCGTTCTGGAAAGTCGGGTAGTGCTCCGAAAAACCGGGTGATGTCGGTATCTTTTCTCTCGTCTTCAATAGGCAGGAAAATGACTTCAATGTTTTTTTTCTGGAATTCTTCCGGTACTGGAATTGAAGAGGGGGCATTTTTATATATTGATTTTACAGCGTTCATGGTAAACTCCATTTTTTTAAAAAGGCGACATCTTTTGTAATGTCTTTAATTCCCTGTAATTTTAAAAGAAATCTGTCATTGACCTTCTTTGAGTAAAAAGTAGTGAAATGAGCCCTAAAAGTAAAGAAATTTTTACTATTCATAAATAAAGAACCATCTACTGCCACAACGGCCAACACGTAGGGGTGATTTATTAAGTGCATATATATTTTTATACAAGGTAATGTTTAATATCTTGAACACGAAGTAAAGTCAGGGAACACCCTCCGCAGCAGCGGGTTAAAACCCGTGGCTGCGGTACCCACCAATCAACAGGTATATCTCCTCTTAAACTCCCCCTCAAGGAATTCTCTCACCTTCCTGGTGTCAGGGGGAAGTGTTACCGGTCTGTTGGCGTGCCGGCTCTCAACCTCGCTCAGGGTCCCTTCATGGTAGCCCACCTTGAACTCGGAGAACTTGAGTCCGTGGGCGGTGGAGATGACGATGGTCCTCTCGTTTTTCGATATGACCTGCTTCTCCAGGAGTTTTAAAAGAACGGCCAGGGCCACACCGGTGTGGGGGCAGCAGAAAAGCCCGGTTGTGTCCGCCAGGGCCGCGGCGTTGGCCAGTTCGTCTTCGCTGGCCTGTTCCACTATGCCGTCAAATTCCTTCAGTGTCTTTATGGCCTTATTCACCGATACGGGATCACCGATCTGTATGGCGGAGGCTAATGTCTTCTCCGGTGTCACCGGGTCGAAGGTCTCGAAGTTCTTTTGATATGAGAGGTAGAGGGGGTTTGCCTTCTCCGCCTGTGCCAAGACAATGCGCGGCTTTTTGTTGATAAGCCCCAGTTCATGCATCATTTTAAAGCCGTTCCCCAGGGCCGATACGTTCCCCAGGTTCCCTCCCGGGATGATCACCGTGTCCGGGACCTCCCAGTCAAACTGCTGCACCATCTCTATGGAGATGGTCTTCTGTCCCTCTATCCTGAGGGAGTTCATGGAGTTGGCCAGGTAGATGCTGTTGTCTTCGGTTATCTCCTGCACCACCCTCATGCAGCCGTCAAAATCGGTATCGAGAGATAATACAATGGCGTCATTGGACATGGGCTGGACAAGCTGCGCCGTGGATATCTTGTTGCTGGGGAGAAAGACGATGACGGGTACCCCCCCGTAAGCCGCGTAGGCGGAAAGGGCCGCGGAGGTGTCGCCTGTTGACGCGCATGCAACTGCCTTGATCTTCTTTCCCTTCCGGATCATCTCGTTTACCTGGGACACCAGCACGGTCATCCCCAGGTCCTTGAAGGAACCGGTATGGCTGTTGCCGCACATCTTGACCCAGAGGTCGTCCATGCCGAACATCTTCCCGAAGCGCTTTGCCCAGAGCATGTTGGTGTTCCCTTCAAGCATGGATATGATGTTCCCGTCGTCTATACCGGTAACAACCCATTCCTTTTTGCTCCAGACCCCGCTTCCAAAGGGCCACGCGGTTGTTCCGGAACGGGAATCGAAGGTGTCCTTCCACTCCTTCGCGCTCTTTGACCGGAGCTTATTGAGGTCGTGAACAACCTCCAGCAGGTTTCCGCACTCTTCGCACCGGTAGACGATCTCGTCGAGGGGATACTCCCTGCTGCAGCCGGCAATACACTTGAAGACTGCGCTGTACTTACTGCTCATCCGGTCCCTCCCCGCAGGGAATCCTCAACCCTTATGAGAATCACATCCCCGTCCACAAAATCGAAATCGCCGATTTCCGTGATGGCGGAAAGCATGTTCTCCTCCTGGGCCAGGTGCGTCATAATGATCAGGGGAACGTAATCGGTGTTTGCCTCCTTCTGTATGACCGAGGCGATTGAGATGTTGAACTTTCCGAAGATGCCGGATATCTTTGAAAGTATGCCGGGACGGTCTTCCGTATGGATACGTATGTAATAGCGGGAGAGCCTCTCCTTTGAGGGGAGGAGCAGTGCGTCGCCGGTCATTTCCATTGGTCTCATTGTTTTTCCCTCCTCCCGGGCAATCTGTACCAGGTCGCTCACCACTGCCGATGCCGTGGGATGGCTCCCGGCGCCCTTCCCGTAGAGGAGAACGGGGTCGGTCATGTCACAGTCGAACATCACGGCATTGTACTCGTTCCTCACCGGGGCAAGGGGGTGGGTCTGTGAGATCATGGTGGGATGGACCCTGATGTCGAGCTTGTCATCCACCATCTTGGCAATACCCAGAAGTTTTATCACATACCCCATCTCCCCGGCATAGGAAATATCGAGGCTGTTGATTTTTGTTATGCCCTCGATTGAGAGGGATGAGAAGTCCACGTTTTTCCCGTATGAAAGCATGGAGAGGAGGGCGATCTTGTGCCCCGCGTCCTGTCCCTCGATATCGAAGGTGGGGTCCGCCTCGGCAAATCCCTTCTCCTGGGCTTTTTTCAATACTTCATCAAAGGGGAGTCCCTCATCCTTCATCCTGGTGAGGATATAGTTGGTTGTTCCGTTAAGTATCCCGGTTATGGAGGATATCCGGTTTCCCACCAGGCCTGTCTGCAGGGCGAGGATGCAGGGGATCCCCCCGGCTACGGAGGCTTCGAATTTCAGGCTCCCCGGGGAACTGCTTTCAGCCTTGAAGATATCCTTTCCCTCCTCCGCAAGGAGCTTCTTGTTTGCCGTTACGGCGCTCTTCCCGCTCTCCAGTGCTTTCAGGATGATTGTTTTGGCAGGTTCTATCCCGCCGATGAGTTCGATGACAATGTGGATGTTTTCATCTTCGATGATATCCTCCCACCTTTGAGTGAGTTCAACGTTCCCGACTTTCTTTTTTATGTCATCGATCCGGAGATCGCAGATGGTCTTTATGGTGAGGCTGATACCTGTTCTCTCCTTGATCAGTTCTCCGTTTTTCTCCAGGAGATCATAGACACCGCTCCCGATGGTCCCGAAACCAATTAACCCGATATTTATCTCTTTCATCATCTTTCCCGGCCTTATTTTTTTTGTATTGTTAAAAAGGGGGATTCAATTTGTCAATAGAAACATTTCCCGCAGGGAGTATTTGGCAAAAGAAATATGAGTATCAGCGGAAAAGAAATCATTGACAGGTATTTGAAAATAATAGTTGATTAAAAACGGAGGTGTTATGGTGAAAATTCGAACCCTTTTTAAGAAATGGTCCCGCTACCTGGTCCTTGTGAAAAATCTCAACTGTGCCCTGGCAACCTTCGGAAGTGTTCAAAAGGCCTCGGACGACCGGGATGATGAGCTGCTGAGATCGGTCAACGGGCTGGAAGGGGGATGTGTGGCCTGCGGGTTGACCTGCGGTGTGGCAACGGGGGGTTCCCTGGGAGTGGGTCTGATGAATGAAGACCTTCTCCGGAAGGGACTTGCAGGGGAGATGGCACTTGTGGAGACGGTGAGAGATTTTATGGACTGGTTCCGGGAGACCCATGGGAGCTCACTCTGCCGGGACAGGACCGGTGTTGATTTTCATACACTTTCAGGCCAGCTTTTATATCTTTTTCCCGGACATAAAGTGGCCAAATGCATGGCCATGACCGGCAGGACCCTCAATCAACTGGTCCATGACCGGGCCTTCGCGGCTCCCCGAAGAAAGGTTGATAAGATTCCCGCGGAGGCCGGTGAGATAAGGCATTGCGCCCGGTATGTTCTGGAACGGATCAGAATGAAAACCGGACTGGGCAATCCCCGGCTTGAGCGCCTGGCCGTTGTGTTCGATGGGGGTGTGGGGCTGAAAGGAGAGGCGTGCGGCGCCTTTGCGGGTGCCGTGATGGCCATTAACCTGGTATACGGGTTTGATATTCGTTCCATCAGTTTCCTGGAAAACCTGGGACGGTTTCTCCGCGGGCATGCGAACCTTATCCGAAAGACAAACCGGGAAAAAAAGGAGGTCTTTGCCATGGGAAAACAGCTGGTCACGGAATTCAGAAACCGCTTCGGGTCCATGAGGTGTTCAGATCTCTGCGGAGTCTCATTTGGAAATTCCGGAGAATTTATCAATCATATTGCCCGGTCTTCCGCCTGTTGTGAGATCATGGATTTTGCCGCCGATCATGTGGTCCGGGTATTAGGCGCGAACTAAGTCCCGGAATTTGCCGGTAGTATTTTTTGTCACTTTTTTTTCTCTCTTTCAATTTTACGATTGACTTTCTGGAATTACTGGTATAAGGCTATATTTCTGGTGTCGGAGGGTCATTAAATTCAGAACCAGATTTTAAATTCGGGAGGATTCCAGAATGAAAAAGATTTTATTACTTTCTGCAGCATCAATATGTGCTTTTACCCTGTTGATAACGGGAACGGGTATTACTAAGGATTACACAGGTTGCTATATTTGCAGGGGGCAGAGCGGAACCTATGTGAAGTATAGAGGGTCTGACGACTTCAGTAAGAGAAAAAAAGCAAAGGCCCTTGGATGCGACGTTGGCGGAACAAGCGGTTCGTGTGATGCGGCAAACTACAAGATCCTGGGTACAGTAGACTAGTACTTATATTTTTTTATCGGGAAACCCGCTGGCCGGTTTCGGCTGCGGGTTTTTTTATGCATAAGAAAAAAATTACTTGTCAGGGATTGAGAGCGAATTTTACTCGTTTTCAGAAGTGAGAGTAAAATATGAAAACAAAAAAAGTTTATGTCATCGGTCATAAAAATCCTGATACGGATTCAATTGTCTCGGCAATAGCATACGCCGAACTCAAGCAGAAACTGGGAATGGACAACTGCTTCCCTGCCAGGGCCGGAAAACTCAACCTCCAGTCCGAGTATATCCTTAACCGCTTCAAGGTCCCGGTCCCTGAATTTATCAGTAACCTGATTCCCCGGGTGAGCCATTATATGAGCAGTGATCCTGTTGTCATACCCAATGACACCACGCTCTGGAATGCCCTTGAGATCCTCGATAAGCAGAAGCTCCGTATGCTCCCCATCGTTGACAGTGAAAAGAGGTATATCTCCACGCTTCATTATACCGTGTTCGCGGAGAACCTCATGAGGAAGATCGATCCCCACAAAAGAAGTGTTATCTCAACATCAATATCCCACCTTGTCTCAACCCTGAAGGCGCAGCCGGTTGTCACTAACCGGGAAAATGAAATCTTCAGAACAGAGATCGTTGTTGCGGCTTCAAGCCTGAAAACGGTAAAGGAGTTCATTAATTCCATCCCGGCGGAGAATACAACTGTCATTTCAGGGGACAGGGAGGATGTGCACGAATATGCCATAAACAGGGGGATCAAGTGCCTTGTTGTCACAGGGGGCAGGGTGGTAAAGAAGAAACTGAGGGACCTTGCCGCTGAAAAAGGAATATCCATTATTACGACGCCTTTCGATACACAGACCACCTCCTGGCTTGTCATATATTCGACACCCGTGGAAAATATGGGTGACGCGGAGATCAGGCCGGTGAAGGATGATGATTACGTTAAAAACATCAGGGAACTCATCTCTTCGTCCATCTCGCGGTCGCTTTCTGTTGTAGATGAGGACAATATGGTTTCCGGGATCATAACCCAGGGAGACCTTATGCGGAACCCGAATATTGAGATAATCATGGTAGACCACAACGAGATAAGCCAGTCACCCGAAGGGGTTGAGAACTACCGGATACTTGAGATAATCGACCACCACAGGCTGGGCAATATTCATACAAGCTATCCCATACGTTTTATTAATCTCCCTGTGGGGTCAACCTCCACAATTGTTGCAACACTTTACAGGGACCACCGGGTCCCCCTGAAAAAAGAGACAGCCTCCATTCTTCTCGCGGGGATACTCTCCGATACCCTGATCCTTCAGTCTGCCACCACTACATCCACTGACAGGGAGATGGCGGAGTATCTGTCGGAGATAACGGACCTTGATATCCAGGAGTTCGGGACCGATATTCTCAGCGCGGCGTCCCTGGTCAGCAAGAAACCGGTTGATGAGATCCTCAACCTTGACCTTAAGGAGTATTCAGAGGGAGATTTTCAATTCAGTGTCAGCCAGGTTGAGGTCAACTCCCAGGAAGAGATAATGGACAGAAAGGAAGAGATCCTCCGGGGTCTCGGGAATATGAGCGGGAATCTTCTTTTCTCGGCCCTCATGGTCACCGATATTACGAAGCTGGACAGTCTTCTCTTCATAACGGGCAACAGGGATTTCATTGGTAAGATCAGCTATCCCCGGGTTGAGGATCATATCTTTCTCCTCAAGGATATACTCTCCCGGAAGAAACAGCTCCTTCCCTATCTCATGGAGCTTGTAAAGAGGTTTGTTAAATAACTGCCGGTTTCCTGTTTCCCCTTTCCTGTCATAAAAACTTCTTGACTTTCCCCTGAAACAGGGATACAGGATTACATGTTTTCATAACTGTTTTTTAAATACTCGGATATATGGCTAGAATCAACTTATTTACTAAAATATAAACAATATGTCCCCGCCGCCCACGGCGGGGACATATCAGTTACCTTTTTTCAATGAATATGATTTTTCATATATAGGTGAGTTGTTAAAATTATTTAATTAAAAGGAAGGAAAGTACGATGAAAAGGTTTCTGTTTCTTCTACTCGTAATCATAATGTCATCTGTGATAAATTCCGGGTGCTCGAAAAAAGTTGCCGAATACCCCGTTGCCTGGTCCCACTATACCGGCTGGGAACCCTGGGACTACGCGGACAAGGCGGGCATCCTGAAGAAGTGGGGGGATAAGTACAAAATAAAAATAAAGCTTGTCCGGATCAATGACTATGTTGAATCCATCAATCTCTTTACCGCGAAAAAGTATTATGGCTGCGCAATGACAAATATGGACGCTCTCACTATTCCTGGAACAGGGGGGATTGACAGCACCGCCCTTATCATCGGTGATTTTTCCAACGGCAATGACGGTATTGTCACAAAAGGGGAAAAGTCAATCGGGGAGCTTAAGGGGAAGAAGGTGAAACTGGTTCAGTTATCGGTTTCACACTATCTCCTCTCCCGGGCCCTCACCATGAACGGAATGAAGGACAAGGACCTGACTATCGTGAATACCAGCGATGCCGATATCGGGACCCTCTTCCTCTCCGAAAAGAACGGCATTGCCGTCACATGGAACCCGATCCTCATGCAGGTGGCAAAATCAAAGGGAGTGAATATGATCTTCGATTCCTCCCGGATTCCCGGTGAGATAATAGATATGATGGTCGTGCATACCGACGCTCCCGACAGTCTCAAAAGAGCCCTTGCGGGGGCCTGGTACGAGACAATGGCGATAATTGCTGACAGCAGTAAGTCGGGGAAAGCCCTGGAGCATATGGCAAAGGAATCGGGGGCCACGGTGGATGAGTTCAAAGATCAGTTGAAGACAACCGCCATGTTCTACCGGGCGCAGGAGGCCGTGGGTTTTGCCAGGGACGACAAGCTCAAAAAGACCATGGAGTATGTCCGTACCTTTTCCTTCGACAACGGGCTTTTCGGCCAGGGGGCAAAATCCAAAGACTTTGTGGGGATACAGTTTCCCGACGGTTCCGTGATCGGGGACAAGAACAACGTCAAACTCAGGTTCGATGCGAAATATATGCAGCTTGCCGCTGACGGAAAGCTCTGAGCAGGGCAGACCGGACATCTATGAGGAGGAAGTATCCAAAGTTCTGGGGCTTTGCGGCAAATCCATCTAAGGCCTTCAGGTTTTTTCTGGGGGCGGTCCTCTTTGTCCTCCTGCTGGGGACATATATAACGGCTTCGCATATCCGCCACCGGGACAACCCCCGGGACAAGATCCTCCCCACCCTGACACAGATGGGGAGGGCCGTTTACCGGATGGCATTCATCGAGGATGAGCGTACGGGAGAGTACCTGATGCTCACCGATACCCTCTCCAGTTTAAAAAGGCTTCTTGCGGGAATAGCCGCGGCATCCCTCCTGGGCCTTATTCTGGGGATCAACATGGGACTCTTTCCCGGCATGGAGGCCTTCAGCGCCCCCTTTATAACGGTGGTATCCATAATACCCCCCCTTGCGGTTCTGCCCATACTCTTTATCATCTTCGGCGTGGATGAATTCGCCAAGATCGCCCTTATCTTCATCGGGACGTTCCCCCTTATCTGCAGGGACGTCTATCTCTATTCAAAAAAGACACCCCGTGAGCAGATAACAAAATCCCTGACCCTGGGGGCAAGCCAGATCCAGACTGTCTATACCATCATAATGCCCCAGGTTATTCCCCGGCTCATTGATACTACGCGGCTCTCCTTCGGCGCCGCATGGCTTTTCCTTATTGCCTCCGAGGCCATCGCCTCAACAAACGGCCTGGGATACAGGATATTCCTGGTGAGGCGTTATCTTGCCATGGATATCATCATCCCCTACGTTGTGCTGATCACCCTTATGGGTTATACCATCGACTGGCTTTTAAAGAAGATCATCACTCTTAAATACTCTTGGTACAGGGTAGAGAAATAGCAGGAGAGATCCTCATGGAAAAGAACGGTCAACTTCTTTATCTTGAAAACGTCTACAAGTCTTACGGGGACAGGGTGATACTGGACGATATCGACTTTGCGGTAAGGGAGGGTGAGTTCTGCACGGTTGTGGGTCCCAGCGGGTGCGGGAAGTCGACCCTCCTCAGGCTCATCCTGGGCCAGGAGATCCAGACAGGGGGATCGATCAGGTTTATGGGAGAGCCCATAGGCTATTCCGATACGTCAAGGGGGATCGTCTACCAGAAATACTCCCTCTTCCCTCATCTTACGGTCATTGAGAACATCATGCTGGGGAAGAAGCTTGAACTGGGTTTCTTTAAACCAAAATCCCGGCTCAGGGAGATCCGGGAAGAGGCTGATGAATATCTCAGGCGGACCGGGATGCAGGGAGATGGTGATAAGTATCCCCATGAGCTTTCCGGGGGGATGCAGCAGAGGGTGGCAATCGCCCAGGCCCTGATCATGAAGCCCCGGATACTTCTCATGGACGAGCCCTTCGGGGCACTGGACCCCGGCACCCGGGAAAGCATGCAGATCTTTATCCTGGAGATATGGGAAGAATCGGATATGACCATATTCTTTGTCACCCACGACCTGGAGGAGGCTGCCTTTCTGGGGACAAGGATCATTGTCCTCTCCCAGTTCTATACCGACGGCAGGGGGGATTCAGTGAAAAGGGGCGCGAGGATTGTCGCCGATTATAAATTGAAGGAGAGGGCTTCCTCTACGAAGTTCAAGGAGACCGGGGATTTCGGCCGGCTCATCGGAACATTAAGGCGTGACGGCTTTGATCCGGAGTACCTTCAGCACGCGGAGGATTTTAACCTCAAACACCCCGATTCTTTCCAGACACTGGAAGAATCGGAAAAAAGGAGAAAACCGTGAAAGCCCCACTAGTTACTTGACATATAAATATTATTCGGTAGCATATCGAACAGAAGCATACAACAATTCTCCAGGGGAAGAACCGTATGAAAAAGAGACCTGTAGCAAACTCAATTTTCCATATCCTGTTACTCTGCATATTGACTGCTTCAATCTCATCCTGTAAAAAGAAAGAAGCGGAAAAGAATGTTCAAGGTGCCGATAGCAGCGTTAAATCCGGCGATGTTGTCCAGGGGAAGAGTATAAAGGTCCCCCTGATAGCGTGGGGAGCGGACCTGGTCACCATTAACGCCAACGGGAAAAGCAGGAAGACCGTCACGGGGTCCCTCTTTCACAGGGAGGGTCTGAACATCGAGCTCTTCCGGGAGGATGATTTCAGCAAGCAGACAGATATGTTCATTAGGGGTGAGATCGCTTTCCTCCGGGGGACCATGGGCATGATAAACATTGCCTCGGAAAAACTGAATGCCGGTCCCCGGACAAAACCGGTGCTCATCTTCCAGCACTCATGGTCCGCGGGGGGAGACGCCCTTGTGGTGAAGAGCGGCATCCGTTCCGTAAAGGGACTCCGGGGAAAGAGCATAGCCATACAGAGTTACGGACCCCATGTGGACTACCTCTTCAAGCTCCTCAAAGATGCCGGCCTGAAAAAGGGTGACGTGAACATCGTCTGGACCCGGGACCTTGTGGGACCCAAGGGAGATACCCCCATGGCAAAGCTTTACCAGGGCAATATTGATGCCGCTTTCGTGATCATTCCCGACGCCCTGGCCCTCACCTCCAACGGAAGAACGGGTACCGGAGCCGAGGACTCGGTGAAGGGGGCCAGGATACTCCTCTCCACAAAAACCGCCAGCAGGATAATAAGCGACGTCTACGCGGTGAGAAAGGATTACTTTGACGCCAACAGGGGACTGGTTGAGAAATTTGTCCGGGCTCTCCTGAAATCGGAAGAGGAGGTGAAGGACCTTTTTAAGAAAAAGGATTCAGACGGGTTCCGGGACCTCTTAAAGGTGGGAGGCGAACTTCTCCTGGATGACCCGGGTGCTGCGGCTGATATTCAGGGGATGTACTATGACGCGGAGATGGCCGGTTTTAACGGCAATTACCGTTTTTTTGCCGATCCCAACTATCCCCGGAACTACGGCAATCTTTCAAAGGAGATACAGGATTCCCTCATCTCTTACGGGCTCATCAGCAGGCGGTCCGCCATACTCACCGCGGGCTGGGACTACAGTGTGCTAAGGGCAGGTCTCCGGTACGCCGATGCGGTGGCCGTTACCCGGTTTAATCCCGGCAAGACCTCCATCGTGGCGGAGAAGCTCAGCAGAAAGGGTGATTCTTCTCTTTTCCAGTTTGAAATACTGTTCAAACCCAACCAGAACACATTCTCCATCCAGTCTTATAAAGGGGAGTTTGACAGGGTGATCGACCTGGCCTCAACATACGGCGGTGCGCTGATAACCGTTGAAGGGCACTCCGATCCCATGGCTTACCTCCGAAAACAGAAGGAGGGGGCTTCTCCCATCCTCTTAAAAAAGATAAAGCAGTCGGCGAAAAACCTCAGTTACAGCAGGGCCAGTTCCGTGAGAAAGGAGATTATCGCCTATGCCCTGACGAAGAATATTACCCTGGATCCCAACCAGCTCACCATAATCGGCAGGGGGATATCGTCACCGAAATTTAAAGTCCCCGGGAGCCGGGATCAGTGGCTCCGGAACATGAGGGTGCAGTTTAAGATTATTCAGGTGGAAGCGGAAGAGGAAGTTTTTAAACCTCTTGATTAGGGGGCATATGTATGGGAAAGATCTATAGAACAACTGTTTGTCTGCTGATAGTATCCGCTTTTTTTTCCTGCGGAAAGAAGAGCGATAAAGCCGCCGCTGTTAAAAGCGCCGGGACGGAAAAGACCTGGCAAACCGGTACTGGTGATGTGATTACCGACCCGGAACAGATATCAAAGAAAAACTACTATATTATTCTCGACGGGTCGGGAAGTATGACGGGAAACAAGCTGGCTGTAGCCAAGGTTGCCCTGAAAAAGTTTATCAGCCTCATTCCCCTCGATTCAAATATCGCCCTGACTGTTTTTGACAGAAACGGGAACTATGAACGGGCCTCCTTCGGCTCTACCCGGATACAGCTCGACTCGGAAATTGACAGGGTCAGAGCGGGAGGACAGACCCCCCTGGGGAGATCCATCGAGATCGCCGGGGAGACTCTTGATAAACAGTCCGGGAAACAGCTGGGGTACGGGGAATATAACCTCGTTATCATCACTGACGGGCAGGCCACCGATGTGGGAAGGATGAAACGGGCCGTAAAAAAGATCCTGGACGAAAGCCCCATTGTTATTCATACAATTGGTTTTCAGATCGGCGAAGGCCACCCCCTTAACCAGCCCGGCAGGATATATTATAAGACCGCAAAGAACTTTGACGAGTTATCCAAAGGGCTGGAAGAGGTGCTTGGCGAGATCGAGGATTTTACGGTGAAAAAATTCTGAGCCATGAGCATGATTTCATCGGATGTCATTAAGAGAATTGCCGGTTTTCTGATCCTCGCCGGGGTTGCGGGGAGCGCCTTCTTTACCTTCTTCCAGAAGAAGGAGGAGGAGAGGAGCATCACATACAGCACAAGCGATGCCGGCGACCTCAAGGGGCAGTTCTCCATCGCCCTTGACAGCTGGATCGGGTATTTCCCCTTCAGGTCTCCTGTCTTTGCCCGTCTCATGCGGGAAGAGGGTTACAGGGTCAAGATCATAGATGACAGGGCCGATTATCCCGGCAGGATGAAGATGCTGAAAAAGGGTGAGATCGACTTTTCGGTCTGCACCATCGATTCCTATATCCTCAACGGAAAGTCCGTGAATTATCCGGGAACCATTGTCGCCATCATTGACGAGTCCAAGGGGGGCGATGCCATTGTTGCCTGGAAGGAGAAGATCTCCAACATCGACCAGCTCAAGAAGGGAGGGAAGTTCAGGATGGCTTACACCCCTTCATCTCCCAGCGAGCACCTTATCAAGTCTATTGCCGTTCATTTCGGGGTCCCCGTACTGGAGGACCGGAAGGGTGAATGGCGCATTGAGGTTGACGGGGCCGAAGAAGCCTATAATATGCTTATGAAGAAGGAGGCGGACCTTGCGGCGGTATGGGAACCCCATGTAACGGAAGCCCTGGCCCACAAAGGGATTGTGAAGATCATCGGTTCCGAAGATATTGAAAAGCTTATTGTGGACATCCTCCTTGTGAACCGGAAATTCGCGAAGAAAAATCCTGAGAGGGTAAACCTCTTCCTGAAAAATTACTTCAAGACCCTGAATATCTATTCCGCTTCCCGGGACCGTCTTCTTAATGATATTACGGCGAAGGTAAATCTCAATAAGAGACAGGCAGGTTATATGCTCAGGGGAGTGAAATGGCTCTCCTATCCCGACAATATAAGGTGGTTCGGTCTCACCACCCGGTCTACCCACAGACAGCCGGAGATCATAGAGTCTATCAATTCAACGGTGAGCATTCTGGTAAACAGCAGAGACTTCAGCGGCAATCCCCTTATCGATAAAGACCCCTACACAATCATGAATTCACTTTTTATCAAGGAACTCTACAGGTCGGGGGCCTTTACCGTATCTGCCGCTGCCGGGGGCGAAGAGAACACCCTTTCCCGGAAGTTCTCCCGGCTCTCTGACAAACAGTGGGAAAAGCTTACCGTCATAGGGGCGCTGAAACTGCGTCCCATCACCTTTCGCAGCGGGACATCGGTGCTGGACGGCAACGGCAGGAAACAGGTAAAACAGATCGTTGAAAACATCATGCATTATCCCAATTTCAGAATTCTCATTAAGGGACATACCGGTTTGAGAGGGAACCCGAAGGCAAATGCCGCTCTTTCTCTCAAGCGGGCAACGGCGGTGAAAAAAGAACTGCAGTACTCCTTTAATATAGACGCAAACAGGATACGGGTGCTGGGTATGGGGTCCCGGGAGCCGCTCCTTAAAAACAGGGGTGAGTCCGACCGGGGATATAATACCCGGCTCAAGCGTGTTGAGATACTCTTTCTTTCTCAGTAGAAGGGGAGGGGGCACTATAACCCGTCATGTTTGACGGCATTCTCCAGTACACGGATCTCGGTATCCAGGTTGATAAAATCATCATCGTAGAGCTTTGTGAGCTGGTTTTCGAAGGCCTTTTCGATCCTCCCCATGAGTTTTTCAACCTCTTTCAGGGTCTCCTTTTTCTTTTCATCGGTCTTTGTGCCGGAGAGGATGTAGTACTGCTCAATGATCTTTATGGTCGCGTCGAGATAGTAGTTTAAAAACTGCCGCGCTGCCTTGATATCTTTCGGGTCATATTCAAAGTTGTCAAAGATCTTCCTTGCCACCGAATGAATGGCAAGGATCTGATCCTTGATCCCTTCATCTTCCGTTTTTTTTGCCATCCGTTTAATGGTCCTTATCTTCTTTCTCCCTTCCTTAATGACTTTTTTTACTTTCTCCGGTTTTATCCCGTGGATCTTTTCAAGCTCCTCGAGTTTCCTGTTGAACCTGCTCCGGGAGAAAAGGAGGGTCCCGCCGATAAATGAAGCCAGGCCGAAAAGGGAAGAAATGAACGCCCCCGCCTCAAAGACCATTGAGAAGAGAAGGAGAACAGAGATACCCGTGAGTGAGGATATTATGAGCCGGGGGACCAGTTTCATTGATATAATAAAATCCTTATAAAATGTATCCGCTGCATTATCCAGGGGATTTATCGATGTCAAAATTGCGACTAAGGGGACATCAAACATATAGTTATTTTCGCGAAGCGTACGCAGTTGAAGTCCCCTTATATTATTGAAAACATGCCGGGTCTTCTTTTGTCAAGTAATTATAAAAAACCGGCAGCTTATCTTTATTAAATTATGTATCCCGTAAAGAAAGGCGTGAAAAAATTTCTTTTCAGGAATTTTCACTGGACATGATCTTATAACATCTGTATTATCATTCCGTCATCAGATTATTAACTCAAGGGGAGGATCATAATGGCTGATAAAAACAACAAGGTCCCGGAAAATGTTGACGGTTCTTTTTATGTGGATACGGAATGCACCGGCTGTGAAGCATGTGTGGATGTGGCGGAAAACAACTTTAAGATGAATGAAGACGGGTCCAATGCCTATGTCTTCAAACAGCCGGAAAATGATGATGAAAGATCGGAATGTGAAGATGCAATGGATTCCTGTCCCTCTGAAGCCATAGGGAATGACGGATAAATTTTTAAAAAAAGTTTTTAGTTTTTTCCAGTCATAACAGTATAGAGAGTAGGGAGCGCATTAAATGCAAAATGTGTGAATATATTTATTGACACATGCTTCCCAAAAATTTACTTTATTAATACTGGAGACGAAAATCTATGACTTCCCGAACAAAAAAATCCAAAGAACCTTTGACCTTTGATGAGTATAAAACCATCAAGGATGAGATCATTGAGATAAGCGAACAGCGTTTTGAAAACATTCTTACCAGGAGATTGAAGGAGTTTAAAGTTTCTCTCATGGAGGAGTTGAATGTCAAATTTGAAGCAATAAATGAAAGGTTTAATGCAATATATTCAAGATTTGATGCAATAGACTCAAGATTTGATGCAATAGACTCAAAGTTTGACTCACTGGAAAAAAGGATGACCTTTCTCACATGGTTTCTGCCTCTCTTCATGACAATACTGGTTTTTCTACAGAAATTTATTGGGAAATGAGCTTATAGGATAACTAATCGATCTCGATCTCCTTCATGATGATCATCTCCCTCTCCTCATCTTCCGGCATGACCCTGAAGAGCACACCGTTTTTGTCTGCGATGAGGCTCCTTGCCTGCAGGAAGTCCCTGAATTCAGACCTGACTCCACAGACCTTCACAATAGTACTCCCGGACCTTTCCGCACCCCTGACATAGATGTCGTTGTCCCTCTTAAACTTTGTCTCAACACTCTCTTCCTTTCTCGGTGAAAATGTTGGTGAAAAGATTATCTTTACCCGGTTCTCTCTCATGAAATTGAAACCGCTGTGGTTGAGGACATCCGCGCATATCAATATTCCGAACCTGATGCCGTAAGCTGAAAAAACTCTAAATTCCTTTCCCGGGGTGATGGCATCCTTCTCTGCGAAGAAGAGGTTTATTTTCCTGTATAATCCGAGAAGCTTTCCCTTGTTGTAAACGAAACATGTATTGTACAGTTTCCCGTCCCGGAGCTCCGGCATTGTCCCTCCGATCACCACACTGTTCATCTCAAGGGAAAGGCTCTTGATCCTCTCCAGCTGGTACTCCTGGTTTTCCGGGGTCTGTTTCCTTGTGCCAAGCTCCCGGTCCACAAAGAAATATTCCGGGAAGCATACAAAGTGCGGACTAAAATCCTGCATCTCTCTGATGTCACTATCCGGAACATCCCTTCCCAGTTTTTTCTGATAGAGAATTACCTTTATTCTCTTTTTGGCTTCAGTTTTATTCACCTTTTCTTCCTTGAATTTTATAATCTGCTGCAGAGTTTCGATTTTGAGTTGAAGACTGTCATCATGAGGGATGGAGTTACGTAATGATCAGTTCCCCTCGATACAATTTGCCGCATTTTAAACCATAAAGCACTGTATCAATAAAGCGGCAAATCACTCGGAAAACACAGCCGATGCTCATCGAGCGATCCTGCATCTTGATACGCCGTTTCCCGGCTACTCCCTTCGGCATTACGAGAGCAGGATCGTAACGAGACGATCCGCGCTGCGCTCGCTGTGACAGTAATGAGAAAACGTAATAATTATGATCAGATATATATTCTTAGTTCAACTCTTTATTATTTTTTTGTCCAAAAACTTTACCGGCGAACACTATCATAATACAGAGTGCAAAAGAAACTGTTCCCATCAATTAAACAGAATCATGTTAACCGGGTAATTGAGAGATTATTCGTATTGCCGGTAAAAGGGAATTACGAGAGGAGAGAATTTGAAATGGAAGGCAGACCATTCTTTAACGGAGGTTTTATTCTCTGTTATGAAAAATATTATAAACAGGTTATGAGATATATCATGAAGTATATTCACAATTATCATGACACCGAAGAGTTAGCACAGGATGTTTTCATGAGGGTCTATGAGAAGGGAAAAGATCTTGATCCGGAATCGGGGCGGGTGAAAAAATTTATATTCACAATTGCACGAAACAAGGCATTTGATTTTATAAAAAAAAACAAAAGGGAAATTGAAAAGTTAAAGGAAGCCCACTTTGATGAAATAGTCATGGATGACAGGTTTTTCCGGGACATTGAAGATTCTTATATTGAAGGGGAGCTGGTATCAACTTTGCAGGAGACATTATACTCTTTCACAGAAAGGGAAAGAAAGGTTTACCTGGAATCGGTTTATAACTGCAAAAAGCAGGTTAATGTATCCAGGGAGATGAACATATCCCCCTACAGGATGAAAAAAATCATCAGAAGTATGAATTCAATTTTAAAAGATAAAATTACACCTTACAGGTAAGTACTTATACCGCAAGTGATTATCTGTATATGATATTCAATGGGAGTGGTTTTTTCTGGATATTCCGAACTTTTCAGAGTGTTCAATATTTCCAAGGGGTTCAATATGTATAATGACATCATAGACATTCTTTATTCTTTTCTTGAGCAGTTCTTCAACCTCAACAGCTTTCTTATGGGCTTCTGTTACAGACAGAGAACCCTCAACTTCCATATCCAGATCAATGATAAACATATTGCCCAGTTTTCTTACCCTGGTCCTGTGAGGATTATAAACACCTTTAATTTCCTCCACACAGGAGAATATGTCGTCATATATTGATTTATCATTTATACCGTCCATTAGTTCGGTACTGGTTTCTGAAAAAATTTCCAGGGCGGATTTCATAATATAGAGGCTGATGATAAACGCAGTGATAAGGTCAAGAATTGGCCTGCCCATAGTAATTGAAAAGAATATTCCCACCAGAACTCCCGATGATATTATTATATCATTTTTCATGTTCTTCGCATTGGCCAGAAGCATGGAACTCTCTGTTTTTTTCCCTGCTTTGTAGAGTATATATGAGAGAATTATCTTGCCGGCAATAGAAAAGAGAGTTACATAAACTGCTATGATATCCGGAATTTCCCGTGCTGTGTGATAGATAATTCTTGTGGCTGTTGAAAGTGCAAGTTGAGCACCTGCAAAAAAAATAACAAATGCAAGTATTTTTGTGGCAATTGTTTCTGCTCTTAAATGCCCGTATGGGTGGGTATGATCAGGGGGTTTGGAAATTATTCGGGATGTTGCCAAGGTGATAAATGAGGTGACAATATCTGAAGAACTGTCTATCCCATCTCCCACAACAGCAAGACTGCCGGACATGAGCCCTATGATTATCTTTGATGCTGCAAGAATTGTATTTCCCGTGATGGCAGTCCAAGATACCCTTTCAATCTGCTTTGATCTTTTATCCATAATAATTTTTTTTGTAATTACTCAGCTGTATATATAAAAATTGGCGTTTTAATATCAGTTAAGTTTTAATGAATAAAAGATAACTGATGTTGAGTATATCAAGTAATTTATTCCTGTGTACTGATATTTTACTGAGAAAAAAAAAGAGTAAGCCCAAATGCTTTTAGGCTTACTCAAAGGGGTATATTCAATTTGGATGTAACTCGCAAAAATAAAAAACTTTTATTGAATGAATCAACTAAGTTATATCAAACAATATAATTATGTGTTTTAATTCTGACAAGAACTTTTTTTAAAAAAATTAAAAAAAAGCAGGTTTCATTGAGATGAAGACCTGCTAAAAATATATTTAATTTGGATGTAACTCGCAATTCTAATTGCTCTTATGCTTCACACAATCCGGTTATACCTGTCAACCATTGATGAACTGTACATAACAAACAGGAAATCAGCAGATATACCCGGTTTTTTTCATTGACAACTTCCCCTCTATAAATTCATTTTTCTTACGCTATATAGTATAACTTAACTATACCTGTTAATATTATATTGATCAATCAAAAAAAAGGGTTCCGGTCAACTACTTTTTATGTTTGGAAAAGAAAAAATTAGAGATATTTATCATAACTTAAATAAAGAGTTATTTATATATATATTTAAATATACCGGTTCCCAGGAAATATCAGAAGATATTCTTCACGACTGTTTTGTTAACCTCATAAAATACTCTGAAAAATATGAAATAAAGGAATCAAGTGTAAGGGCCTTCTTGTATAAAACTGCTCATAATCTCTGCATAAATTACCTGAAAAGGAGTAAAAAGTTTGAATTTTCAAGTATAGATGACAATCCCGGGATAGATCTTTCCAACAACGATAATGTTCTGCATAAAATACATGCGGATGAGCTGAACAATAAAATTTATGAACTTCTTGATGGCGTTGACGAAGTGTCAAAATCTATCTTTATAATGAAAAAAGAACTTGGAAGAGATATTTCTGAGATTGCCGATTACTGTGATGTATCAGAAAGAACAGTGAGGAGAAAACTTGCAAAGCTTTTGGATTATCTGGCAGCTGAATTGAAAAAAACAGGGTATATGTAACCGGGGAGAAAATATATCAGTTATTTTTTTAATATATATGATTATTAACAAAAACATCAAAAATGTGTCCCCGCCGCCGCAGGCGGCGGGGACACATCGATTATGTTTTTTGTTAACATGCAAATTTTTATATATGGCTGAGTCTTAATAAAAAAAAACATAAATAATTATTTGTTGTCATTTTATCATTCAATAATTGTCATATAGAGTATAAGGTATGTAACAATGAAGAAGCATCCGGAAAAAGAAAGAATTCTCAATTATCTGCTTTCTGAGGGGAAGCCCGATACTGGTACAGGTGAGCATATTTCTCACTGTGAGACCTGTAAAAGTATCTACAATGATTTTGCGGCCATTCTTCAGAAGTCCGATGTGAGCGGCATTTCCCCTTCAGAAGGACTTGAGGAGAGGATATTTAACGGTCCTCATACAGGAGAGAGCCTCATTGAAATTGACCGGGAAAGAGGAACTTTTAATAGAATAAAACTTTCACTTGCCATAGCGGCAATTCTCGTTATGGCACTGGTTTTTAACCTGGTGATGAACAGGGGTGCGGAGAAGAATATCACAATATCTTTGAAAAATATCAGTGGGGATGTGCTTCTCGATAATGATATCATTCTGCACCAGACCGACATACATGACATCCATATGATTACTACGGGAAATGAATCTAAAGTCGATATAAACTACGAGGACCTCTTTACTATTAATCTCGGCTGCAACTCTGTTTTTCGTATTGAGAAGGTCGATAGCTATAAAAAGAATGAAAAGAGGGACTTTATCTTCAGCCTTTTAAAGGGAATTGTCTATTCGCGGTTCAAACATGATAAGGAAAACAACAGGTTTTCATTCTTCACCCCCAACTCGAAAATATATTCTATTGGGACAAAATTTATTCTTACCGCAGATAACAATAAGACAATTCTGCTGCTCAAAGAGGGAACAGTAAAACTTAAATCCACGAAACCTGTGCAGGGTAAGACCGCAGGCAGCGAGATGACTGCCACACACAACAAGAAATATATCATCACGGATGTTATCGAGTCTGATGTCATAAGTGACGAGGAAAACCTGCTCATAAAATTGGTAGAGAATAAGTTCAGTGTCACTGCACAGAAGGGGCTGAATGCAGAGTCCTTTTCTACGAACATCCAGGGAGAAAAGAGCTGTAAAGAACTGCAATCAAGCATTTCCAAAAGAGCCGTTCCCAGGACAAAAAATACCGGGTCTGAAACTTCTGATGTATCTGATGTATCTGATGTAAAGGAAGATAAAAGAGACCTGCGTAATGATCTCCGCGATATCAGAAAGGGGGTCAGGTCCGACACAAAGAGTCTGAAGCGGTTAATGCAGAAGAGGTAATAAGTGTCCATAGACTCACTGAGGCCCTTTAACGGGATTAAATCTCCTTATTTTATTTATTCCATTTAACATGTAATTTCCGGGTGAGAAGATTTATTTTATTGCACGATTTTCCGGGAAAAATTTACTTTTTTTTCTCATTTTTTACTTGGAAATAGTTTTTTTACATATTATACATACCCCAAGGGAATTTATTTCAGGGCGCCTCTAAAATTATTGGAAAGAGGTTCCCGGAGAATTTGTAATAACTGTCCGGATTATTTCAATAATATCAGAACAGTCTCTACACATAAAGGAGTCAGGTCATGAAGAAGTTATTTAATATATCGTTATTTGCTGTTATTCTGCTCTCCCTGCTTATCATAAAGGGGGCAGACCGGGACGCAAAAGAGAGCTTTGCCGGTAATAAAAAAAACGGGAACCTGTATGCGGCAGGTTCGGGATTGTCCATGGATGAGATCAGGAGAAGGTATGAGCAGGACAGGAGCACAATACTCCGTGATCCCAGGGAAATCAACAGGTTGATGAAAGAAATGATAAGCAATATCAAAAAGAAAAACCTCAAGTTCAGGGTGGAACTCACGGAGATCATGAGGTATAAGATAGCCGAAGTCACCGGCGCGAAAACTCCCGGCAACCTCAATAGTGCCGCCAATGTCCAGTTTAGCTTCGGGAGGAAAAGATGGGAGCAATACATAAGGAAATACAACCGGTTTATAGAAAGAAGGTACGGCAGCGAGGAGAGAGAACTTGAACAGGACAGGAGGCGGCTTGAGGAAGAGGAGAGGCGGCTTGAGAGAGAAGAGAAGAAACTGGAGGAAGAGAGAAGAAAACAGGAGTGGGAAAAAAAACGCGCCGAGGAAGAGAGACGAAAAGATGAGGAGAAGAGAAGACTTGCCGAAGAGGAGAGGATGAGGAGAGACAGGGAAAGGAGACTGGCGGAAGAGAAAAAGAGACAGGAGGATGAGGCGAGAAGACTTGCCGAAAAGAAGAGGAGACTGGAAGAGAAGAAGAAAACCGATATTCTTAACCCGCCAACGTCGGACCTTGTGGCCTTCAACTGGGTAGACCGGAACAAGGTCACCTCCGTGAAACACCAGGGGACCTGCGGAAGCTGCTGGGCTTTTACATCCATGGCTGTGTTTGAATCCAATTATCTTATCAGGAACAACCTCTCCACGGACCTCTCCGAGCAGTTTATTCTTGACTGTGCCATGGACAGCAGGGGAAGGAAAGCGGGAAGCTGCGGCGGAGGATGGTATGGCGGTGTTTTTGAATTTCTTATGAAAAAGGACGCGGAGACCGAAAGCAGGATGCCTTACCGGACAAAGGACTATTTCTGCAAACCCACACTGGGATCGGGGGGGAGATACAGGATCGCAGCCTGGGGATACCTGCAGCCCGATGCGGGGATACCGGCGGTGAGTAAGATGAAGGAAGCACTCTGCAAGTACGGCCCTCTTGCGGCCTGTGTGAAGGTAACCCCCGCGTTCCAGGCATATGCCGGGGGGATATTTGACGAACATCCGCGGGTAAGCAGTTCACGGGACATCAATCATGCCATCACAATCGTGGGGTGGGACGATACGAAAAAGTCTTACCTCGTAAAAAATTCATGGGGACCCCGGTGGGGTGAGAACGGGTATATCTGGGTTGAATACGGTTCCAATAATATTGGCTTTGGGGCCACATGGATCGTTGTTGAAAAAGTGAGATAGTTGTCTGCCGGGTTCCCGGTCAATTCAGTTCTCTATCCCTTTCCGTGCCATGACGCCGTTTTTATAGTAGTGTTTGATCTCCTTCATCTCGGTGACGAGGTCGCATTTATCCATGAGCTCTTCCGGTGCTCCCCTCCCGGTGATGACAAGTTCAACATCATAAGGCTTAAGGTCTATGAGCCTGATAATCTCCTCGACGGTAAGGAGTTTGAACATCAGGGTGGTCACGATCTCATCCAGGACAACTATCTTGAATTTTCCGCCCTTAAGGACTTCTTCCGCCCTTCCGTATCCCTTCTTCGCGAACTCCAGGTGTTCGTTGAAATTCTCTTCATCGGCCCTGCAGAATTTGCCGCTCCCGTACTGTTCAATGGTCAGGTAACCGTCCAGAAGTGATACCGCGTCAAGCTCGCTGTAGTGCTGTCCCTTCATGAACTGGATAACCATGGACTTTAGACCGGCCCCAGCCGCCCTGAGTGTGAGTCCCAGGGAAGCGGTTGTCTTCCCTTTTCCGTTTCCGGTATAGAGCTGCACGTATCCTTTTTCAAACATCGGTTTTGATCTCCTGGTTTTTAGATAGTAATGCCACTGATATCCTTTTCATCTGGCTGGTGTCAAGCAAAGTATTCAATAATGGACAACCGTGAAGTGCCGGGTGTGTGAATTACAGGATGGTATTTTCTGATGATTCCCGGTTGTTTTTCCTGTGTAGATAAAAGAAACAGTGTTCCGGGTCGGAACAATAGATGGTGGTTATTTTATTCAAATTTTATATATATGTTTATATTATATTGAAGTTTCTATGAGATATTTATCTTATATGATTATATTTTCTCAATTAATATAAAATATTATTGATTTTTTTTATTTCTATTATCAATGATATCTATAAATCAAAAATCCCTTATCAGTAAACTTGAGTATTTGTACCTGTCTGGAAGGTTAAATATAACCGAGCCATTTGTAATTTTTTTTCTGTGAACTTAATTGGGGGAAAGAAAAAATGGAATCAGGTGATTTTAATGTAAAGAACAAATATCAAGATGAACAGGCTTCAAAAACAGTAAAAAATAAGAAGATACTTGCTGTATGTTCCGGAGGAGGCCATTGGGAACAAATGAAGTTACTGAAACCTGCCTTCAAAAATTATCCGGTTGTCTATATAACAGAACAGTGCTATAAAGATGAGACGAAACCCGGAATATTTTATGCGGTCAAAAGTGCATCTCGTTGGAATAAAATTAAAATTGTCATTTTGTCAATCCAAATACTTCTTATCATTCTGAAAGAGAGGCCGGTTCTTGTTATCTCAACCGGAGCTGCTCCGGGTTTTTTTGCAGTTCTTTTTGGCAAGATCTTTCTCAATGCAAGGACTATTTGGCTCGATAGTCTTGCTAATTGTCAATCAATCTCATTGTCTGGATGGCTGGCTAAACCCTTTGTAAACTTGATGTTAACACAACATGAGAATTTAGCCAAATCGAATAAACTACATTATAAAGGACGCCTGGTATGATATTTATAACCGTTGGTACTCAGGTCGGTTTCGATCGTTTGATTAAACAGGTGGATATTTTAGCAGCAAAATATACTCAATTGTTATTTTTCTCTCAAATTGGAAATTCCCGTTATATTCCAACTAATTTTGAATCTGTTCGATATCTTACACCGGACAAATTCAGAGAGCATGTCATCCAATCATCATTAATAATTACTCATGCCGGCATAGGCACAATTCTGGTTGCACTTAAGCATAATAAAAACATATTAGTCTACCCGAGAAAAGCAATTTATAATGAGCATCGAAATGATCATCAATTGCATACTGCAAAATTTCTGGAGAGTCTGAATTTTCCTCAAATTAATGTTGCGTACAGTGATACTGAATTGTTTTTAAAGTTCAATCAACTGGTATCTCAGGAGAAAGCTTCTCTGGAAATTACAAGTAAACATGACTCACTTGTCTCTTTTTTAAGGGAGTACATAGTTGAATTTTATGATCATCACAAGTGTTGAGAAAGATGATGGAAACTCAAACAGCTAAATCCCCGGAAAGAAAAACAATAACACCCTGTTTTATTGTTGGTATGCCCCGATCCGGAACGACATGGTTGCTCAGATCATTAAATACTCATCACCAGATAGCTGCATTTGGAGAGACAGCTTATTGGGGCAGAAATTATATCCACCCCAATGCTGATGGGAAATACGATGCCATGCATCTTAATCAGGTAGCCAGTATCCTGAAGAAAAATTTTATGGATACGATTATGGGGAAAAATGAACCCGGCTACTTGAAAAATCTCCAGCCAGATGACATGCCAGGGCTTGTAGACAGAGCATTCACTGCGTTGAAGACACCGGTTACACCCGGTGAAGTCTTTTTAAGTTTTGCCAAAGAGATTGCTCAAGCTGAAGGAAAATACCGCTGGGTCGAAAAGACGCCGCACCATATTAATTGGATTGATCGAATACTCTCAGAACTTCCTGAATCGCGGTTTGTTGTCACTCTGCGTGAACCGTATACTTTTATGCTATCATATAAAAACCAGAAAGGCTGGGAGGCCCGGTCAGGTGAAATGTATAAAAAACTCTACCATCCATTTGGTTGTGCGCAAGTATATAAAGTGTATGCAAGACAGGCTTTTCAGATAGCACAGGATTACCGTGGAAAAGTTTTAATTGTACGCTTGGAGGAAATTATTGAGAAAAAACGACAGATATTAAAGAATATTCAGAAGTTTTTTCTTCTTGAATATGAGCCTGAACTTGAAGGTATTCAAAGCCGGGTATTCTCATCCAGCCAATTCTCAAGTCAGATAAATTTATCCGGTGAGGATTTATTCTGGATGAATCAAATTGCTCGTAGTGCGGTTACCGATTTAGAATATGAGATTTTACCTGTAAAATATTCTGTATCTAATTTTCTGAAAATAGCATTTTCATTTATTCAATTTTTAATATGGGCACCGCGTGCGTTCCTGCTTATGAACAAACGGATCAAGAGCAATACAATAAAGTATCTCTGGCGCTGGATAATCCCCGGTAAAATGAAAATCATGAGATGAGATATTTTTGAATTATGGTACTGCTCTTTTTTTGTTTTTTCATAATGATGTTAAGTTGTTTCGTACTTTGGCATTCACCGCACGATGTTATATCAGACATCAAATTAGCCCCGGCAGGCACAGATGAAGATCTTGTTTTTATTATTGTACGGGGCAACTTATTCGTCTCGTCCAATGGAGGTGCCTCGTGGTATCACTCTCGACAGGGATTAGGTCCTTACTGGCTTTCTTCTCTTGCATTGTCAGAGAGATTTAAAGAGAATGATGTTTTATACATTTCATCTTTTGGTGGCGGTGTATACATTTCTGAGAACAGGGGAATGTCCTGGAGGCCTTTCAACGAAGGGTTAGATCATACAAACGTTTCATCTGTCAATGTAGTACAATCTCCGGGCACCAGTGAAACATTAGTCGCAATAACGGGTGATATAAATCCTTATCCAACTAAAGAAATGGGCCATACCTGGGAAAGCCTTTTTAAAAAGAAAGATGGACTTGAGTTTGGCAAATTCTCACATATCTATATCAAACAACAGGAAACAGGTAAGTGGGAAAAAGTCCTGGTTTCCGGCAGTGGATTTGTTGCGGCGAAATATAAACAGGGAACTATTTTTCTCGCTGAATCTTCAGGGAAGATTCACGTTTCACGGGACGGCGGGAGATCTTTCACAAAGCACACCTCACCGCTTCAAAATGAAATGATAACCTGCATGGAGGTTATCAGTGATGAAGAAGATCTTTTACTCGGAACAACAAAAGGTCTTATTCATCAAAAAAAACAAAAGAGAATTAATACCTTGTTAAAGGGAAAGTCTATAACATCAATAACTTTAAGCGCCGATCAAAAGATATTTGTAACAACAGCGCATCATGCAGTTTTCATGTCTCATGAGAAAAGTAAAACATGGAAAAAATGCAGTAAGGGCTTAACCACCAATCCTCAAGCTGATGAACCGGGTTTTCATATGCCGCATTTTAAATGCCTGGCTCTTTGCCAACAGAATCCGGACAGCTCTACGATTTATGTGGGAGGTTTTAACGGATTATTTAAATCAACTGACAGCGGAGAAAGTTTTTTAAAAGTCCAGACTCTTTCAACAGATATGATTGTTGATTTTGATATATCCGAAAATAACCGAAAAGAAAAAAATCTCTGCATATCAACATACGGAAACGGCCTGTATCTCCGTGGGGGAGATGATAATAAATGGCGTTCCTGTAACCTGAATATCAAATCAAAACGATTGGGTTCGGTAATCTTTTCTCCATCATATGAAATCGACAACACACTCTATTGTGCCTGTGAAGAGGGGGTCCTGCGTTCTTCGGATAGAGGAGATTCCTGGGAAATGCTTCCCGTGCGGGGAAAAAAAAGTCCACAACGATTTCGAACTGATATGCGATCGTTTTTTCGCAGTGCAGAAGTTACACTGCATAAGACCTTCGGAATTCATAAAACGGATACCATAAAAAAAATGGTGCGACGTTTTATGGATTCTGCGCGGATAAGAATGAGCGATTATATTTTTCCTACCAGTATTGTTATGCATCCCGCTACCGGGTCTCATGCAACGCTTTTTGTTGGAACCCGATCACAAGGCCTTTTTTGTTCAACTGACAGTGGCAATATGTTTACCTGTATTCTTGATACAAATAATAGTCCTGTTTTTTCTCTCTGTCTTTCCCCCGAGTATGCCGAAGACAGGACGGTGTTTGCAGGATTAAATGATGGACTTTACCGGACCATCAATGGCGGAGAAAGTTGGACGAAACTTACAGAGGATCATGATCTGAGAGCACCAAAAGTCTCTGTTTCTCCTGACTATAAGAGAGATAAGGTATTATTAGCAGGTGATTACTCAGGACTCTACAAAAGTCTTAACGGGGGAAAAACATGGAAGAAATTGTCTGTTTGCGATAATGATTCGGATGTCTCCGTTGATGGAATAATCATCTCTCCAGACTATAAAAATGATCAACAGGTTATTGTAAATACAGTTGGGAAAGGTGTTTTCAGATCGCATGACGGGGGGAGGTCATTTGTAAAGATGTTTTCGGATTGTGCAATGAATACAATCTCGTTTTCACATTTAACGGGATTTCCCGATTTTGCAACAATGATCGCATTTTCACCGGGGTATCCCGACTGTCGGAATATATACATGTCGACAATGCAATCTCTGTATGAATCCAATGATGACGGTATTTCATGGCAAAAAGTCCCACGGATGGTCAGACATGAAAATACAAGTAAGTCACTTCAGTACACGGGTAAGTGGAGGATCAGTCAAACTTCAGGTAATAGCAACAGCGGGGTAAGTTATTCAAGACATCCTGACTCAGAAGTATCTCTGGTTTTTCCGGGAAAAAGTGTCAAACTCTTCGGCTCATGTGGTCCCGATCATGGGATTGCTCATGTGTTTATTGATAACCGACTGGTAAAGACATTTGACTTGTTTTCTCCTCAGCTGATGAGATCTAAAGAAATTTTTTCCATATCCGGCCTTGAGGAAGGAGCTCATGAAATAAAAGTCACTGTTGATAAAAAGAAAAATACCAGGTCATCAGATCATAGAGTAATCATTGATGCTTTTGAAGTTGAATTGTAATGGTAAAATGAAAAATCTGAAAAAACATGCCGGATCATTTATACACGTATTATTCCTGGACGGAATCACACGTGCCGTTGCTGTAATTAAACGATTATTAAATATTTTCAATTCGACTTGTTTGTATACAGTTCCCCGGTTGAGAGAATTGAAGTCTCTCTGTACTGAAATTGGATTACCCTGCCATAATGCATTTGTGTTACCGTCAAAATCCCGGAACAGTAATGCCGCTCTCGTTGATATTTTTGGCATCAGAAGGTATTTGTTAGTAACTGAGGGGTTTTGTTCAAACCTGAATTCCCCATCTGTAAAGATGATACTCTGCCATGAAAAGGGACATCTAAAATACCGGCATTCAACATATTTGATATTGATAACCATTGCAGGTTTACTGTTTTCGTTGTTCTTGTTAAGTAGTTTTGAGTCGGTTATTTGGGAAGCAATTGCCGGTAATCAATCTTTTCAGGGATTTTGCAATGGACTGGTTTTTGCAGGTATTTTGTTCACCCTGGTTGTTTTATGGAATTTTGTGATCAAATTTTTTTCTTTTCTTTTTGAAGTAGAAGCTGATATTTACTCTGCCTGTTTTTTCGCAGATCAAGGCAATAGACCCTCGGACCAGGTGAAGGGTATTACGGGTTATCTTGCATGGATGCAAAACCGTTATAGCCCAAAAGCCCGGCAGGGGTGGATGGTATTTACAGGAAGTCAGCTTAGTCACTTCCTCTATAAAAAAAGAATCAGGGTGCTGAATTCGTTGATGAGAAGCCCTTTACTTTTAAAAAGGGCACCTTTTTTTTTCATATTCATAAGAATTTTTATCATCTGTTTTTTTGCCTTTTCCGTAGTCTATACAGTTATGGAGAAATTTAAATTTTACGGCAATTGATTAATGCTGTATAAATGATGAATTAATCCCCTGAAAAAACAGGGGGATTATACTTGAGATCATCCACGGTTATTCATACCGGAGCGCTTCAACCGGGTTGAGCCGCGAACCCTGGATTGCCGGCCAGATGCCGAAGAAGATGCCGATGACCACTGAAAAAACCGTCGCCAGGGCTATGGCTGCCGGCGGTATTTTAATGGGCCAGCCTGCCGCGAAAGAGAGAAAAATCGAAACGGCACAGCCGACAATAATGCCGACAATTCCGCCGCACACGGTAAGAATCGACGACTCCATAATGAACTGCAGTATAATATCAAACCTCCGGGCGCCGATGGCTTTGCGCAAGCCTATCTCTTTGGTCCGTTCTTTTACGGTCACGAGCATAATGTTCATGATGCCGATACCCCCCACAATAAGTGATATGGCGGCCACGGCCCCTAAAAGCATGCCCAGGGTTTTTGTCGTCCCGGAAATTGCCTGGCGAATTTCATTCATGTCCCGGATTGAAAATGAGTCATTTCTGTCCCCCGTAAGCCGGTGCCGTTTGATGATCAGATCTCTGATCACTGTTTTGGCTTTGTCGATAAGCCTGTCTTCTTTAATTTCCACATCAATACTGTCAACATAGACTTTTCCCAGCAGCCGGTACATTGCCGTGGTTATGGGGACAATCACTATGTCGTCACGGTCTCTGTGAGGGGAAGAGCCTTTTTCCGGAAGCACGCCGATTACCCTGAATTTGATCCTGTTTATTTTTATTATTTCTCCTACCGGGTCCCTGTTTTGAAACAGCTCTTTGACCACGGTGAGACCCACCAGGGCGACCCGTTTCCGGTCCGCCATATCGCTTGCGCTGAAAAAACGGCCCGCCACGGGAGTGGACGCCCTGATAAATTCATACCGGGTCCCCACACCCATGACCTGTGAATTCCAGTTTTTATTTCCATGGACTAACTGTCCCGAACCGCTCACCGCGGGCGATACATCTTTGACTTCGTTTACGGCGGCTATTGCCTTAACGTCCTGTAAGGTAAAACGTGTAACGGAACCGGCTCCCAGCGCCACAGGGCCTCTTCGAAACGAACCGGGACGGACCGTTACGAGGTTGGAACCAAGAGACTTTAAGCGCTCGGTCATATCTTCCCTGGCCCCCTGGCCGATCCCTATCATGGAAATGACGGAGGCCACTCCGATACTCACCCCGAGCATTGACAGAAATGACCGCAATTTATGGAGAAAAACCGAATGGAGCGCCTGGCGCAGATAACTCACGAATATCCTGCCGTTGAGAGAAACTTTCCGGGAAACGTTTCCCTCAATATCCGGGACTTTGTTAAAAGAGGGCGAAGGAACCGGTTCTTTTTTTCTTCCGGTTTTTTTTACTGTTCTCTCCTTTATGATCTCACCATCGCGCATATAAATGACACGTCCCGCATACGCGGCAATATCATCCTCATGGGTCACGATGATGACGGTTTTGCCCTCCTTGTTCAGCCGGGTGATAATTTCCATTATCTCCGCGCTTTTTTTCGAATCGAGGTTGCCCGTGGGTTCGTCGGCAAATATGATCCCGGGGTTGAGCATCAGCGACCTGGCTATGGCCACCCGTTGCTGTTCCCCCCCTGACAGCTCATTGGAATAGTGGTCGTGGCGGTGGGAGAGGCCGACCTCGTCAATTTTTTTGAGCATCCGGTCCGTTGAGTCTGTTTCACCCGCATAAAATAAGGGCAGCCGGCAATTCCCCATGACCGTCATCCAGGGGATAAGGTGAAACTGCTGAAAAACAAAGCCGGCGAACCTGTTCCTCAAAACAGCAAGCTGGTCTTCGTTGTACTCGACAATGTTTTTACCCAGGAGTTTGTATTCGCCCGAATCGGGTTTGTCCAGAAAACCGAGGACATTGAGCAGGGTCGATTTTCCCGAACCGGAATGCCCCATGATGGCGACAAATTCTCCCTGTTCTATGCGCAGGTTGATATTTTTTAAGGCATGGACCTTGACTTTGCCCGTATCATAAACCCGGGAGATATTATTCAGCTCAATCACTTTTTTTTCTCTTTATGTTTTCTACCCCTGAAAGGAGAGAAAGGATTGTTTGAATTGCCCGATTTTTTGAACGACGCGGCATTGAATTTTTTTTGCGTAACGACAATTTTATCTTCCGGACTCAGGCCGATAACTTCGATATTGGTGTCGTCTGAAATCCCGGTTTCCAGGTTCTTTCTCTGTATTTTTCCGTTCACCATGACGTTAACAGACTTTTGCCCTGCCTCGTCCCGGACAGCTGTCAGGGGCAATATCAGGATGTCCTCTTTTATGTTTTCGATGATCTCTACAGTGGCGCTCATCCCGGACCGGAACACCGGCGGGACTTTTACGGGGACGATGTCCACTTTATAGACCGTAACATTATTCACAGTGGTTGATTCAAAAGAAATATGGTTTACTGTTGCCGCGACCTTAATATTGTGATAGGCGTCAAGGGTAATGATTGTTTGCTGTCCCCGTTTCACCCGCCCGATATCGGTTTCATCAACTTCAGCCTGGACAATGAGCCTGTTTGAAAGGACCAGTACCGCGGTGGATGAAGTGACTGTCTGGCCCGGTTCAACGGAGCGCACAATAACCATCCCGTTGATCGGCGCCACCAGGGGTATCGGTTTATAGACGTCCCTCCAGTAAGCGTAAGATCCGGAACCTTTTGCCCGTGCGGAATCTATTAACGCGGCCCGTTCCTTTGAACTCATCCAGGCAAGAATACCGCCCCGGGAGACCCTGTCCCCTTCTTTGACCAGGATCTTTTCAATCCTGCCGTCAACCGGCGGTTTCATTTCCAGCCTGTTCTGCGGCTGCACGGTTCCCGTGCAGGAAATGAATGTCTTTATTGTGCCCCTGGCCGGTGAAATCAGCGATAGTTCTTCACGGTTATTTTTGCCGTAAAATTTAAAAAAATAAACCGTGGCCGCTATAAGAATAATAACAGCGACAACCGCAATTTTTGCCTTACTTTTTCCTGTCATAATCCAGTGTCTCTCCTTTTGCCTGTATCCATTCCGCGTCGGCATATAAGGCGTCAACTTTTGCGTTGAGATATGCTTTCATGGCGCTTACCAGCGCGTCCTGTATAATAATCCAGTTATCAAATGTAATCAAACCCACCGAATACTGGGCTTCGGCAATTTTTGAGCGCTCTTCTGCCGCTTCCAGGTAGATCTGCTGAACGCGGACATTATCTTTCCTGTTCAGCAATTCCGTCCATTTTTCTTCCAGGATCAGCAGCACGCTGTTCCGGGTATCAAGGGTGTCTGCATCCAGCTGCCGCAGGAGGGAATTCGCTTTTTTTGCCCGGTATATTTTTTCCCCGCCGTCAAAGGAAAGGCTCATCTGGACCCCGGCGGACAATTCGGTGTCTTTAGGTACCGGGGAACTGCCGGTCTTTGCCGCGCTGAAAAAACCGTAGACCTTCGGGAAAAAATTCATTTTCGCGGCCTTGAGGTCATAACGGGCGGCTTCACGCTGGCTTATGATATCCTGAAGCAGGGGATTATTGCGGGCGATGGTTTCAAAATCGGGTTTTTCCCCGCTATCTGTATGATAATAATATTCTTTCGGGACTTTTAATGGCGCGGTCGCCCGGAGGCCCAGTTCACAGGCAAGCTGCCTCTGCGCCACATGAATGCCTCTCAGACTCTGCGTAACATCAAACCGGGCCCGGGCGAGATTGGCCCGGGAGGTCAAAAGCGCTCCCCGGTGTTCCTGCCCGGCATTGTGCATCATGTTTACCAGCCGGTAGTTTTTGTCCCTGAGTTTTTCGATCTTTTTTGCTATTTCAAGAAGTTCCTGTGTTTTGAGCAGATTGAGATATGCCACGCGCAGGTTAAGCCTGAGATCTGAAGAAACGACTTTATACCGGTAAACCGCGGAATTGACCAGTGTGTCAGCGCTCTTTGTGTTATAATAGCCTTCACCGTCAAAGAGGGCCTGTTTCCCGGAAATCCCGTAAGAATACCTTGTGCTGTCCGTATTGCCGGTTTTCTGTTTTGTGCCGCTGGCGTCGGCGGATAGATTCGGCAGTAACGCGCTGCGGGTAATACCCGCGTTTGCACGGCTCTGGTTGATTTTTTCCCGGGCAGATGTCAGGAGCGGGTTGTTTTTAAATGCTGTTGTGACACACTCATGCCAGCTTATTTCCGCTGAATTGTCTTTTGCGGAGGAGACCGTAATGAGACTCAGTAAACAACACCATAAGAGCGCAACTTTAAATTTCATTCTGAACGATTCCTTCCGGTTTATTTATTTTACCTGTTATACCTATGACCTGTTTTATGGGGAAAAGGTTCATTTTTTTTTTGAATAATTGAATAACCGGTCATACGGAGAGGGCGTTCTGTCAACAGAAAATTATTTGGAGGTTTCTGAAAATGATTAAAACTTTTTATAATTATTTTATACTGACTGCACCGATTGCCTGACAGGTAGAGTCTGATAAGATTTTAATTTTAATACCTTTCGCAAAATTCTCAACTGTTACGAGAGAAAAAAGTTCCGAATAACAGAGATCAATAAAAACTTATTGACTTTATTACCGTAATGATCCATGCGTAAGCCACTTTCTTCGGGTCGGGAGTTCCCCGTGCCGGGACCTGTACGGAGGCCGCTGAATAACCGGTGGCGCAACGGTGACGGCGAAAGGACTTTGTCGGCAAAAAGAAGAAAAATAAAAAATTTGCTCATTCATTTTTAGAGGTTTAAATAACTATGTCAGAACTATTTAATGTCTTAACGATCCCATTTCTTTTGGCCATGTTTTTGGCAATAAACATGGGTGGTAGCGGTACTTCTCCATCTTTTTCCGCCGCTTATGGTGCAGATGTTATAAAAAGAACAATGATCCCGGGACTTTTTGGAATAATGGTTCTCGCAGGTGCGTTGATAGCAGGAAAGGAAGTATCTCTAACTCTTGGTAAAGGACTGTTGGAACAGTCATTTTTCACATCTTTTAATACGTCCATCATTTTATTATCTATTGGACTGTCACTATTTATTGCAAACTTAATTGGAGTTCCTCAGTCTACCAGTCAATCAACAGTTCTGTCAATAGCAGGGGCGGCTACAGCTTTGGATGGCTTGAATACCAGGAAACTATTTTATGAGATAATACCGACATGGTTATTTTTGCCGGTTATCTCGTTCCTGATAATGCTGTCTCTTACCAAATGGGTATTCCCATTTCTTAAAAAGAAAATTTTTACAGATGACTATTCTCGCTTAAAAGAACACAGGGCTTTAAAAGCATTGTTAATTTTATCATCAATGTATGTGGCATTTTCTATTGGAGCAAACAACGTAGCCAATGCGGCTGCTCCTATCGCCTCTTTGACCGCCAATGAGTTAGGGCAAGAAGCCATCAAAAACTTTCTCCCCATTATCATTTTATCTGTTTTGATTGTAGCTCCTTGTTTTGCAATTGGCAGTTCAATTTTAGGACACAAGGTTACTGAAACAACAGGTAAAGAAATTGTTGCTATTAATCCTTTCTACGCTACAATTATTGCAACGATGGTTGCTACTCTGCTGTTACTGGCATCTGTAACACGAGGCATCCCGACATCATTGGTCCAGTTAAATGGAGCTGCATTCATCGCACTGAGTATTAGTAAAAATGGTTGGAAAAAAACTTTTAAGAATAACATGGTAAAACGTTTTTTTACTGTTTGGGGAATAGCTCCGGTTTTTTCATATGTTGTGACATATTTATTGATTCTATTATTCAAATAGAATTACAAAATACTGTGTGGATTATCACTTGTTTTCTGTCTGAAATGCGGGTAAGGGGATCACAGTTTATCCGGATATTGGGCGCACTATGAACCGCTTTGGATTTATTGGTTAACCGGAAAGTAATAAAGAGACGCGTTATCAGGAGAACCGGATGAAATTATTTAAAATTATATTATTGATTGCGGGAATATCAAGTATCCTGATTTCACTATTTCAGGCGGTAATATCCTTTTCGGTAGAATGGAGCAGGTATTTTGATGCCCCGGAGCAATTATTGTCAAATCCTGTTCTACTCTGTATATCAGGGATAATAGCTGCCATCATTTTTGCTCTTTTCGGTTTCTATGGATTGTCCGGTGCCGGGTATATACGAAGATTTCCCTGTTTGCGTCCGGGATTATTGTTAATAGGGAGTATATACATATTAAGAGGCCTGGCCTTTATACTGATACTCCTTCAGCAAGCAGGTTTTATACAGAGTACAAATCCCATCCCGCCGGCAGAGCCCGGTTCGTCACTGGTTTCACTCTTTGTAGGGTTAATGTTTTTAACGGGTACACTTGGTTTGTGGGCGAACCTCAAACATGGATTTTCATAAAGGCCGACTTTCAGTGTAATTGAACTTTTCCTGGTCGGCGGTGACGATATTACACTTGGTGCATTGAATAGTATTTTGAAACAAGCTCAAATAAAGGTTGATAGGTAATAATCATGAGAAAATTTTTAATTGTCATAGAAAGAGCAGAGAAAAATTATTCTGCATATTCCCCCGATTTGCCCGGTTGTGTAGCAACAGGATCGGATATTGAAGAAACAGAAAAAAATATGTATGAAGCCATAGAAATGCATTTAAAAGGAATGGAAGAAGATAATATCCCAATTCCTGATTCATCTGCAATAGCTGAATATGTTGTTTTATAAATATTAATTTTTCGCAGGTTTCACCTGCGGGGGATTTGTCCGTGGGCACGGACATGAAGAATGCAAAGGGGTGTCAGCGCGGACAGCAGCAGAGCGCTTTTTGGACCTCGCTTGAGCAGGAAGCTCTGATGTGACGAGCAGGAATGCTCTAATGCGCCAAGCATGGATGCTTTAGTGCAGAGCGCGAACACGATGTTCAAAAAGCGCTCTGCCCGATGGGAGGCAGGAGGCCGAAAAGCCATCTGCCCGATGCATGACAGGACGTCTTGAAAAGCATCTGCCTGTCCGCGCTCTCCACTGCGGCATCCGTGCCGGGAGCCCTTGCGACCCCCGCGCGCCGGCTCAGTCGCCGCCGGGGGCTCTTTTTTACTGTTCAGTATCAGTAAATGTCACCTAA
>JBNKTL010000009.1:0-117036 GCA_050298055.1 Spirochaetota bacterium | reverse complement strand
GTTACCCCTTCAAATTCAGTTCGCGGGATGCACTCAAACAGCGAAAAGGAGGCTCGTCAATCAGAATGACGGTTTAGGCGGCTGAGCCCTTCAGCTTCATGTTCCATACGGCTATTGCCGATTATGGTGAACCCGGTGGATGATGGAGAGCCCAATAAAAAAGGCTTATCCTGATTGGATAAGCCCTGAAAATGGAGCGGGTGACGAGAGTCGAACTCGCGACGTTCAGCTTGGGAAGCTGACATTCTACCACTGAATTACACCCGCAGAATTAGTACGAGTTTAGGAAACCTCAGATAAAAGACAAGAATTTTTTTAGTAATTTCCCGCACGGAGAATCATTTCTGTTATCAGCTGGATGTCCGTAAGAAACCTCTCCCTTTCACGGTATTCATTTTCAACATGCATGGGGCACTTCTCCCCGGGATAGCAGGGCCCGAAGGATATTGCCCGGGGCAGGTATTTTGCCGCGGTACTCCCTCCTGCTCCCGTGGGCTTAACCTGAAGGCCGGTAACCCCGTTAAAAGTATCAACAAGGATCCTGATAAAACCGTCCGGTGCCCCCGATCTGAAGGGCTTTCCCAGAAAGAGTCTGTATCCCAAACTCCTTCCCCTTCTTTTTAATAATTGTTCATGTCCCCTTTTAATCTGTCTCTTAAGTTCATCCCTGTTCATTCCGTAAGGGATTCTCAGGTTGATGACAAGGTCGAGTTTCCCTCTTCCCTTACTGACCTGTGTAAGCACTGCCGTGAAGGGACCTGTTTCTTCCCTGTTGAATGTTATACCAAGTTTTTCACCGGAATACCCAGTCCCCAGCTTCTCAGAGATATAAGCAGCCGCTGAGGTAAAACGGTTTTTTCTGAACCTGAACTTTTTTGCCGATTCATGAAGGAAGCAGAAGATCCCCTGTACGGGATTGGCCCCATACTGAGGTTCCGATGAATGGGCTGAGACTCCTTTCGCTTTTACAAGAAGTCTCCCTTTACCTTTCCGGAAAGTAAAAGTCAGTCCCTTTCCTTTCTCTTTGGTATAGCCTTTGCTCTGGGCAGCAAGCAATCTTTCAAGTTTACCGGGATCTGCGGTCCTTATTGTCGCAGTTGAACTTCCCGGAACCATGTTCGACGCGGAAGCACCGGTAACATTCACTATCTCCGGGCCTCTTCCCCTCCCTCTCTTTTCCCTGAAGCTTACTGTGAGCTGCCCGTATCCCTTTTCAGAGAGTGTTGCCGGGTAATAGTTATCCAGGACCACGTTGTATTCGGGAAGCCCGAACCGTTTCCTGTAATATCTTAAACCATGACTTCCTGTCTCCTCTGATGTTCCGATAATCAGCCTGATAGTCCTTTTAAGTCTTATCCCCGATTCCCTCACCGTCTTCAGGGAATAGAGCGCAATTGCCACGGACCCCTTGTCATCGAGAACTCCCCTGCCGTATATTCTGCTGCCCGCAATGGTGAGCCGGAACGGGTCCGTTGTTCTTCCGTCATCAAGGACCCATCCCTTTTTTTCAGCCGGCACCGTATCGCAGTGGGCATAAACTCCCAGGCTCTCTTTCCCGCTTCCCCTGAGGAGCACCTCGAAGACCCAGTTTTCCCTGTTCCGGTACTCAAGCCCAAGTTTCCCTGCTGTTCTTTCCAGGAGCTTTCCGAACCGGGCAACCTGGGGGTTCTTCCGCTGCGGGACACCGGGTCTCCTGTATGTCTCCAGGGAGACCATCTCCGAAAGGAGACCCGTTATCTCTTCGGCATATTTTAACCGGGCATAGAGTCCCAGGAGCCGGGAAAGGTTTACGGTTTCGATCCTGTTTCTGCCGGTGATTTCTGTAGTGATTGTCTCATCCATAAAAGAGTTCTTCCCGGAGGACCGTCTTACTCCCCGGAGAAATGTTTTGAAATTGGTCAGGTCGTACCGGTCTTTCTCTTTAATGATCTCTTTAATTCCCACGCTCGTAAGCGGAACGGGTTCCTGACTGCCGTGGGCAGATGTAATTGCTATGATAAGGAGGAGTATTGATTTTTTCATACTTTAATTTCGCTAGAGGATTTTGAATACACTAACCGGTTTCCCGGCTCAGTCAAGCTATAATATATCTTATGCAACACTATTTTTTGATTCGTTACCGTATATTAATTAAATTAATGAAAAAGTCAGAGGAGAATACTATGATACAAAAAGCCGGTGAATGGTTTATGGATCACGGGATGATGGACCAGATGATGGTGAAACAGGTCATACAGTTCCAGAAGCATGGCGACGGGAGAAAGTTCGGTGAGATCGCCCTTGCGAGGGAAATGATAAGCGGCAAAGATCTCCATCATTACCTGGAAGATACCGGTCTTCCCTTTCACTGAAAGGACCGTAAATCCGCATTTTCTCCGTAACAGGAACTCTTAAAAAGGTCCGGGATAGTACTCTGCGGGGAATTCATGGTATTTCCTTCAGTGCGGACAATCCGTCTCAATAAATATTAATGGGCTTGAGGTCCATCTCGGGAAATATACAGCCTGGTTGTTGAGAAACCTATGGTAATATCAAACTGAATTGCCATAAGGTCAGATCACCGGAATAAACTTTTTGACAATTCTGTCCTCAAGCTGCTGGAGATAGGTCCGGGCATGTTCATCTCCATAGACTTCATCTCCATATCTGAAAATGCTCCCCTTGTCCTTTTCTATGTTCTTATCCACCATCCCCTCATCAATATTGTCGAGCTTCTTTCGCGCAATATTTTTAATGATCCTGTTGATCCCCGAACCGGATTGAGCGGGATCTTTCCTCCTGAAGGAGAGGTAGGGGGGAACTCCCAGTTCTACGGCTGCCTGCCTGTGGACCCTTTTCCTCAACATATCGTCTGTTCCCGCTATTTTAAGGCGCGGTGAGATTCTCATGGACACATCGATAACATCCCTGTCCAGGTAGGGTGCCCTGAGTTCGATAGAATGCGCCATGGTTATCTTATCTTCCCGTTCAAGGGTGTCGGTATAGAGAAAGTTAAGGTCTTCCCAGAGCTTTTCATGCAGCCTCAGGTATCCGGACTCCTCTATAACATCTGAATACCAGGGATAACCGGCAAAGAGTTCGTCCGCGGCCTGCCCGGTGTACATGACCTTAATACCGTCCTCAGACGCCATCTTCGCGGCAAGATACATGGGTATCGCCACCTCCACCTGCAGCAGTCCTCCTTCCTCCACGTTTTCAATGATCTCGGGAAGCAGTTCTTCTATCATCTCCTCATTAATGATCGTTGTTTTTAATTCAAGGCCCAGATCGTCCGCAACGCTCTTTGCCGCCTGTATGTCACCCGAATCCTCAGTCCCGGTACAGTAGCAGATGATATTCTTCCCTTCTCTCTGGAGAAGCTGCGCAACAAGTACGGAATCAATTCCTCCTGAAAATATGACACCCAGGGTTGATTCATGGAGCCCCGACAGACGTTTTTTAACGCTTCCTATCAGGACTTCCTTGTAAAGATCTACGGCTTTTCTGAAATCCGTAATATCCACCTGGGAAAACTGGAGGGTGAGTACCTGCTCTTCCCGGTAGCCTTCGCTGTCTATATAGAGAATGTTTCCCGGGTTAAGCCTTTTGGGCCTTTCTATTCCGTTCCAGAGGGCTTTTCTCTCCGACGCAAAATATATCACATTTTCATTGATGATATAGTAAACCGGTTTTTTCCCCACCGGGTCTCTCGCCACAACCATCGATTTTCCGTCTGTAACAGCCAGAGAATACATCCCGTCGAGAAGCCCCATCACCTTTTTCACTGCCTCGAGAAGATCTCCCCTGTAGAGTTCTTCCAGGAGATAGACTATTACCTCACTATCGCTGCCCGATTTTATTATACTGTCCCTGTTCAGCAGGGTCTGAAGTTTCTGATAATTATAGATCTCCCCGTTGTGGATAAGGGTCAGCTTGCCGTCAGATGACGTGTATGGCTGGGTTTCCCGGTTTCGTCCCAGGATGGTCAGCCGTGAATGGCCGAGGGCGATAATACTTTCAATTTTTCCCGTGCCTGTGAGTTTTTCAAGCTGGTTAACTCTTTTAATTGATCCGTCATAGTATATCCCGTGTGTATCAGGTCCTCTATGCTGCATTTTTGTCAGCATATCATAGACATCATTTGTCTTAATCCGGCCATCCCATGAAAAATGACCGCAGATTGAACACATCTTAATACCTCCGTTTTTCTTTTTTATAGTAATTACTCAGCTTTATGGCTATAATCAGCATATTTGCTAATAATATCAATATATGTTCGGAATAAAAGTCTTATTCAGTTTTTAACCACTGTTATTTTTTACCCGTACCATTCTGCTCATAGAGTGTTTTATCAAAGGTATACCACACCGGTTCCCTCTCTCTCTCCTTCTTTATCTGGTCAAGGTCAATGTCAACAACCAGTATCTGCTCCGCGTTCCCGCACCGGCCCAGTATTTCTCCCCGGGGATCAACAACAAGGCTCTGACCCATAAAGTATTCCTCCTCCACATATCCGCAGCGATTAACACCGGCTACAAATACCTGGTTGTCCAGGGCACGAGCAATCAGCCTCTTGTCCCAGAGATAAGCGGCCTTCTCAGGCCAGCTTGCGGAGACAATTATCAGCTCCGCGCCTTTAAGTGCCAGCATACGGGATGTTTCCGGGAAAGCCGCATCGTAACAAATCATCAATCCGACTTTACACTTTTCATACTCAAAGACAAAGTGATCATCCCCGCAATCGAAAAAGAACTCCCCCCAGGGAAAAACATGAATTTTCCGGTAAGCGCCTACAACCTCAGAATTGTTGATGACAAAAGATGTATTGAACAGCCTGCCGTCATTAGCCTGTTCCACCAGAGGAAGAATAATGCATGTATTGGTAAGTTTGCCGATATCCCGAAGGATATTATCTTTTTTATTTAAAAGATTTTTGATATAACTGGAAGTTTGTTCGATTGAACGTCCCGCTGAAAAGGCTTCAGGGAAGCAAATGATATCCGCATTTTCAGCCCATGTTATATATTTTTTAATGCTCTTAATATCCAGCGGGTCATAGTGAGACTGGACCAGCGCCAGCCTCACCATATTTTTCGACTTTATTGTTTCTATTATCATCTTTTGTTGCCGTTTCCGCCCGCACTCGGTCTTCTGCTTTTAAACCGGGACTGTATACGCCTTTCCCTTTTCTTCAGTCTTCGCATAGCTTCTTCACGCTTACGTTTTTTTTCCACACTGGGTTTTTCATAAAACCTTCGTCTTTTAATCTCCTTATAGACACCCTCAAAAGCCATCTTCTTTTTTAAGTCTCTTAATGCCTTTTCTATGTTTCCGTCATAGATTTCAACCTGTATTGGTTTTGTCAAAACTTGAAAATACCTCCTTATAAAAATTAAATATATAACCCGATACAACTCTCAACAGTAAACGATTCTGTATGAGTTTTTTGCCAGACAGTAAAACCTGAAAACTGTTGTTATTTACAATGCAGAGAAATTAAATTTCCAGGACGTTTTGCGAGCCGCACAGGGGGCAGAATATCCGTTCTTCATTGCTGACATTTTCAACAACCAGATCGTCCCACCTGTTGTTGCATTCCTCACAAATGCAGATAACTTCGAAGGCAGCACCTGTCTCATGGGAATCTTCAAGGATCCCTTCATCTTCAACAGGTTTTAATTCCTGTTCCGGCGGTCCATAGATTTCTTCACTTTCATTCAGGTCGTAAATCATGGTTAATATATTCACTCTACGAAATAAACAAAAATATTTATTTGTCCATTTATATTATGAATTATAAAGAATTAAAAAAGGAGATCAAGGACTTTATTAATTTTTTTCAGAAAAAAGTGGAAAAAAACAGGTTAATTATCGGTCAATATGAATAAATGAAGTTAATATGCAGGAAATCAAGCTATTCTAAATCCCCCGTATTTCGCACACATCGGCAAAGCTCTCAACAAAAATCCTGAGTTCTTCCAGCTCCTTTACGGTGTAGGTTTTACTGTTCTCCATGGTTTTGTCCATGAGTTCAACATTGCTCACGAATTGCTGCAGGTAGTAGCGTTTTACCCTCCCTGTGCAGTCCCTTATCTGAGCCAGGTCATCCCTGTCCAGGAATTCAGGGATACAGGTTGATCTTACCTCATAGTCCACACCATGCTCCCTGATATAGTCCAGGGTCTCTGCTATTCTGCCAAAATCCAGATCAGTGCGGGTCAGCTCCCTGAACTTACCGGGAGATGTTTTTATATCTACGGCAAAATAATCCACAAGACCGTTTTCAATCAGTTTGAGAACAATATCCGGCCTCAATCCGTTTGTATCTATTTTAATGTCCAGGGAAAGTTTTCTGAGTTCACTTGCCAGGGAGAAGAGCTCATGGTTTATTGTAGGCTCACCCCCGCTAATGGTGATACCGTCAACTACACCGCTCCTTTTTTTCAGAAATTCAAGTATTTCATTCCAATCGTAGGCGGGGAGCTTATCACTGTTAAGGGCGATATCAAAATTGTAGCAGTACCTGCACCTGAGATTACATCCTCCCAGGAACAGGACCGTAGAAATTCTGCCGGGAAAATCAATTAATGAAGTTTTATAGATTCCCCTGACATTCATAAACAGGAGAATCATCCAGAATATTTACTTTATACTCTTTTCTATTGAGAAATTCCTCCTGTTTTCCCTTATTCCACTGGTTGACAGGTCTGAAGTATCCAACAACTCGTGAATAGACTTCAACAGGAACTTTTACTTCTTTTTTACTCATAATACTTACCTCTTTTTGTTTATTGTGGGAAGTCCCGTAATTTTACTGATTTTAATGAACATGCCAGATCAAAATTCTCCCGGCTTCCATCATTCCATTAAGGCCAGCCTGTTTTAAAGTTTTATCCTGACCTTTCCACCTGCCTTCTCACTTGAAGTATCGACTTCAATACCGTATTTGTTTAATTCTTCTTCAGAGTGATCATGAGGGCAGTAACTATGTGAACCGGGTATATACCCGTGTATGGGGCAAATGCTGAATGTTGGAGTCAGCGTAAAATAGGGAAGAGAATAGTTTTCAGCTACCTTCTTTACCAGCTTCTTAACAACACCAATGTCCTCAATTTTTTCTCCCAGGAAGAGGTGTACAACTGTCCCCCCGGTAAATTTTGTCTGCAGCTCATCCTGGTGGTCCAGAACATCAAACATATCATCCGTATGCTCAACGGGAAGGTGGACCGAATTTGTATAGTAAGGGTCCCCGCTGCCCGCGGTGATAATATCGGGATATGTATCCCTGTCATTCTTGGCAAACCTGTAGCTCACACCCTCCGCAGGTGTTGCCTCAAGGTTGTATAAATTCTCAGTCTCGTTCTGAAATATCATAATCCCTTCTCTCATGAAATTCAGCACATTCTTCGCGAATTCCTTTCCTTCAATGGAAGAGATATCCGTATTAAGGAGGTTCAGCGAGGCTTCGTTCAGACCAATGAGCCCGATTGTGGAGAAATGATTACTCCAGTACTTTTCGTCCCTCATGTAGATGTCCGAAAGATAATGCTTTGTATAGGGATAGAGGTCCTTTTCCGTGAAATTTTCAAGAACCTTCCTCTTTATCTCAAGTGATGTCTTGGCAAGGAGCATAAGCCTCTCAAGCCCGTTATAGAACTCCTTCTCGTTTTTTGACCTGTACGCAAGCCGGGGAAGGTTGATGGTAACCACACCGATACTCCCCGTGAGAGGGTTGGCTCCAAAAAGCCCTCCTCCCCTTTTTCGGAGTTCCCTGTTATCAAGTCTCAACCGGCAGCACATGGACCGCGCGTCTTCAGGATCCAGATCGGAATTAATAAAGTTGGCAAAGTAGGGAATTCCGTAACGGGCGGTCATATCCCATACATTATCCAGCCTGCTGCTGTCCCAGTCAAAATTCCTTGTGACATTGTATGTGGGAATGGGGAAAGTGAATATTCTGTTCTTGTAATCGCCCTCGCAAAAACACTGGGCAAAGGCGGAATTGAACATATCCATCTCATCCTGAAAGTCTGCATATGTCTCAGCCTGAGGGACCCCGCCGATAATCACATGTTCATTGGCAATTGTGGAGGGAACATTCAGGTCAAGGGTAACATTCGTAAAGGGTGTCTGAAAACCCACACGGGTGGGTATATTCATATTGAATACAAATTCCTGTAACGACTGTTTAACCTGCTCATAGGAGAGTTTATCATAGCGGATAAAGGGAGCCAGGTACGTATCAAAATTTGCAAAGGCCTGCGCCCCTGCAGACTCTCCCTGCAGCGTATAGAAAAAATTGACCACCTGTCCCAGGGCACTGCCAAAATGTCTGGCCGGGCCGCTCTCAACCTTACCGGTGACACCGCCAAATCCCTTTATAAGGAGATCTTTAAGGTCCCATCCAACACAGTATGCGGAAAGGAGTCCCAGGTCGTGTATATGCATGTCTCCCTGGACATGCGCTTCCATAATTTCAGGGGGATATATCCTCTCAAGCCAGTAGCGGGCGGTAATATTCGAAGCAATGTGGTTATTGAGCCCCTGGAGTGAGAAACTCATGTTGCTGTTTTCCTTTATTCTCCAGTCAGCCTTCTCCAGGTAGCTTTCGATGAGGCTGATCCCCTCATCCATAAGACTCTGGACATCCCTTATCTTCCTGTGCTGCTCCCTGTAGATAATATAGGCTTTGGCAACCTTGGCATGTCCTCTCTCAATGAGGATTTTTTCAACCAGGTCCTGTACATTCTCAACTGTTGGTATCCTCCCACCCTTATAGATGACATTGAGAATTCCCACAACGGAATCAGTAACATCCTCGGCAGTCTTCCTGTTGCTGCCCCCCACAGCCTTGGCAGCATTAAAAATGGCATCCGTAATCTTCTCACCGTCAAAAGTGACAATGCTTCCATCCCTTTTTCGAATATTCATAATATTTATATTGCTGTTCATCGCGGGGCTCCAAAAAAATCAAAAAAAAAGTATAAAAGTAATCATGCACAGAACGTTCATCCTGAACTACCGATCAAGTTTGCGTGCAACTAATTATCTTTTTTAAAATGAAGAATCAGGTCTAATGAGACATAATCTCCGACCTGATGTAATCCCAATATGGACCATATTAAATTATAAGTCAATAAAAATAATTATGTCTCTAAAAAAAAATAATAACTCTTAATATTCAGACCGATAATCGTAACAGGAATTCAGATACTGATCTGCAAAACCCTGATAATAATATAATGGAGAAAAAAATGAGCAGGAAAATAATTCTCATAACAGCACTGGTTTTCACAATGGGATTCATTTCTCTGGATGCCGGAACAGGAAAAAGCAGTGATCTGGTAAACAGGATCAGGCTGTCAGGAAAAGACCTCCCCTCCGGATTTATGTTCGGGAAGGTACCCGGCTTTGCCAGGAGGGTCCTGAAAAACAATCCATGGATGATGGACAGACATGCCATAAAAAAACTCACAGCCCGAATATACCCCGGGGGAGACTACAACAGGGTCCAGGGAATGCATATGACAATAATGTCTAAAAAAAATACCCCCTATGGTGACGACATTGTCTGCTATATCATAATCTATAAAGATTCAAGTTCAGCCCAGGAAGAGATAAAAAAGATATCCTCATTTGCCGAATACAACAAAGACAGGGTCATTGTACTGGTCAAAAACAAACTGGCTGTCTACCTTCATGTGGATGATATTAAGGATTTTCACTATATAGAAAATATGGCTGCAAACATGAGACAGAAAATGATGAATATCTGAATGAATGATTGACAGGATTCTCACTACAGATTAATTGTATTAATCATCTCTTGATATTAGAAATTATGCAAAAACAGTTAATCGGACTTCATGGCGGGTACAGCTTACAAATAATAAAACGGCTCGCTGTTTTCATACTTTTTATTGCACTGCCCCTTTCAGCTGATGAAAACAAAATTGAAACTTCAGCCGACCGGGCTGTGGTCAAGATAATCACTCATTATATAGATTACAGCTACTCAAGCCCCTGGAAGACCTCATCGGAAGGGACCAGGTCCGGTTCCGGTGTAATCATTGGAAACAGCTACATCCTCACAAATGCACATGTTGTATCCAATGCAACTTATATCATTATAAAAAAAGAGAATGATCCGGGTATTTATGAGGCCGGGGTCATTCAGATTGGGCATGAATGTGACCTCGCCATTTTAAAAGTAAAGGAGAGCAGTTTCTTCAGGGAAACAACATCTCTGGAATTCGGAGGTATCCCGCGGCCCAGAAGTAAAGTCACAACCTATGGATATCCCAAGGGCGGTCAGCGGATATCCATAACCGAAGGGATTGTATCCAGAATTGAGATAGGATTTTATTCCCACAGCGCCAAGTCTCAGCTCCTGAGAATTCAGACCGATGCGGCCCTGAACTCCGGGAACAGTGGCGGACCGGTGGTCCAGGAGGGAAAGATCGTGGGAATCGCCTTCCAGGTAAACACAAATTCAGACAATATCGGCTATATGATACCTGTACCGGTTATTCAACATTTTCTTGTGGATGTACAGGATGGTGTTTACAACGGGTTTCCCGAACTCGGGGTTTTTACCGTGAATCTGCAAAGCAGGAGCCACAGGGAATATCTGGGGATGTCAAAGGAGCAGACGGGGATCCTTGTTACGGATGTTGTTGAGAAAAGCAGCGCCTTCGGGCATCTTGAAAGGGGGGATATTATCACAGCTGTGGATGGCATACCGGTGGCAAATGATGAGAGCATCTCTACCCTTTTCGGCCGTCTCAGATATTCATTTGTCATTGATATGAAACAACCCGGTGAAAAGGTTAAAATAAGCATTATAAGAAAAAAAAGAAACCTGGATATCACCTTCCCTGTTTCAATCTTTCCCGAACGGATTAAATGGTATAACGAATATGAAACACAGCCCGAGTATTTTATCTTCGCGGGAATTGTTTTTCAACCCCTTTCACGGGAATATATGAAAACATGGAATAAGTGGTGGCTTAACGCAGGCAAAAGAATGCGCTACTACTACTTTTATCATATGAGGGACCGTCTCCTTCCGGAAAGACAAGAATTCATTGTTATTAACAATGTTCTTCCCGACAGGGTCAATACCTATATCTCAGATATTAAGGACGTGGTTGTTTCGGAAATAAACAACAGGCCCATACATTCTCTCATTGATGTAGTCCGTGCATTTAAAAAACCGGTTGGAGATTATCATATCATTAAAATTGACGGCATATACAGCCCCCTGCTCATTAAAGCGAAAGATGTTGATGAGGCCGATAAAAGAATAATGAAAAAGTACAACATTCCTCACCTCAAAAGCTTTTTAGAATCAAGGTCAGTGAAATGAGAAGAATACTCCTGCTCAATATTCTGGCAGCACTGTTAACCGCAATTTTCCCGAACCGGTTGCTGTCAAATTCCATAAGGATAATCGTAACTTCCCAGATGTACAACCAGGATTACCCGTGGCAGAAAATGAACTTCAAAAAAGAGACCGTTTCCGGTACAGTTATCAGGGGAAACTGGGTACTGACATCATCATATTCCCTGAAAGACCATGTAAATATTGAGGTTAGCCGGTATGAAGGTGAAAAAAAATACCCGGCAAAGGTCCTTGTTAAGGACTACAACAACGGCCTGGCAATCATCAAAGTGGAAAATAAGGAATTTTTCAAAGGGATAAAACCGGTAAAGCTGGCAGACAAGACCGGGGTCAGGGGCAGGAAGGGAATTATAAAAAAATGGGACGGTTTAGGTGCAGAGAGAGAATATAACGCCGAAACCATAAAATCATCAATCAGGATCTATAAACCAAACAGCGCGGTACTCATGCACACCATGTCAACCAACATGAGCAGCGGGGGAAGCGGTGAGCCTGTTTTCATTGACGGCAAACTGGCAGGAATCATTACAGGACTCGATACCAAGCAGGGAATTGTCTATGTGATATCCGCCGATACTATCAGGCGGATGATCCGCGATCTGGATGACGGCAAGTATGACGGAGTGCCTTTTTTCTGGATCGATTATACAGCCATTAAAAACGATTCAAACCTGAGAGAATACCTGGGAATGGGAAAAAATGACTCGGGAATATATGTAACCGATATTGCCCCCAGCAGCAGCGGCAGCTCTGTCATAAAAAAGGGGGATGTTATTCTTTCCATTGATGGGATAAATATTGATGACAACGGAATGTTCAATTCACTTCGTTACGGCCGGCTTAATTTTTACGGAATTATACAGAACAACAGGTTTGTGGGAGACAGAATTATCCTGACTGTTCTCCGGAAAAAGAAAAAGAAAAAAGTCCGTTTTAAACTGAAACCGGTTAAAGAGGAAAAGTTTATAATCCCCCAGACAAGTTTTGATAAACAGCCAAATTACTATATTTACGGCGGTCTTCTCTTCCAGGAGCTCACATACGGTTTGATGACAACATGGGGCGGAGATTGGGAGAAAAAGGCTGATATCCGCCTCCTTTACTACTACGACACAAACCTTATGAAGTCTGATAACGGAAGAAAACGTTATGTTATTCTTAACAGAATTCTCCCTGCATCATGTAACAACGGTTACCAGTATAAGAAAAACCTGATACTCAAAAGTCTGAATTCCATTGAAATCAGGGACCTCAGACACCTGAAAAAACTTGTTGAAAGCTTTGACGGAGAGTTTTTAAGATTTGATTTTATCGGAAGTGAAACAATTGTCCTGAAGAAAGATGAAGTTCAAAAATGCCGAAACTCTATACTGAAAAAATATACTGTCTACTCAGATTATTTTTTCAGGAAATAAACAACAACTGTTAAAAAAATCATACATTTTTGTAAAAAAATTTCTCTTTGTCCCAATTTTGTAAAAAGATTTTTTATCACTCCTCTTATGTTACATCCATGTTACATCAATGTTACGCTCAGGTTAAATTACACAGCAATGTAAGTTTTTCAATTCGTTTGCTTTGACATATTTGTAATAAACTTCATTTTAGTTTCAAATATCAGATTAGAAAACAATTTTTCATCTTTTTGTTATTACTTAACTGTGTATAAAACAGATATGTTAATAAATAAAAGATAACTGATTTGTCCCCGCCGCCAAGGCGGCGGGGACATGGCTGTTATTTTATTAAACATATATTATAGCTACACAGCAAAGTAGTTACCATCTTTTACATAAAAATAAGGAGTTAGCAATGATTAATAATGCTGATACAGTCTGGATGATAGTTGCAACAGCCCTGGTAATGGTCATGACACCTGCTCTTGCATTCTTCTATGGAGGACTGGTGAGAAAGAAAAACGTACTCTCTATCCTGATGCAGTGTTTCGCGATACTCTGTGTTGTATCAATTCAGTGGGTACTTTTCGGATATTCACTTGCCTTCGGCCCGGACAAAGGAGGACTTATTGGCGGTCTGGAGTGGTTTGCTCTCAATGGTGTTGGTCTTGATCCAAGTAAAAGTTACGGTTCAACAATTCCTCACCAGCTTTTTATGATGTTCCAGATGATGTTTGCCGTTATTACCCCTGCACTTATTGTCGGGGCATTTGTGGAGAGGATAAAGTTTTCCGGGTTCCTGCTTTTTTCAGTTCTCTGGTCGACTCTTATTTATGATCCCATGGCACACTGGGTCTGGGGCAACGGCGGATGGCTTGCAGGACTTGGCGCCCTGGACTTTGCCGGCGGGACAGTCATTCACATCACCGCGGGGATTTCCGCGCTGGTTATGGCACTCTATATCGGGAAAAGGGATAATTTTGAACACCACAACGCTCCCCATCCCCACAGTCTGCCCCTGGCAGTTCTTGGCGCGGGATTTCTCTGGTTCGGATGGTTCGGTTTTAACGCGGGAAGCGCTCTCTCCGTTGGAGGAGTTACAGTCTCCGCGTTTCTTAATACCAATACGGCAGCTGCCGCAGCCGGTTTAACATGGATGGTCCTCGACTGGAAGTTCAACGATGTCCCCACAGTGCTCGGTATCATTACCGGGATAGTCGGCGGGCTTGTTGGAATTACACCTGCTGCCGGTTTTGTTACGCCGATTGGCGCGATAATCATAGGAATCATGGCAAGCATCGTTGGTTTCATCTTTGTCAGCAAGGTTAAGGGTTCATTCGGATACGACGATTCCCTTGATGTGTTCGGTGTACATGGAATGTGCGGTATTGTGGGAGCCCTCGCAACAGGTCTCTTTGCCACAAAGACGATAAACCCGGACGGCGCAGACGGACTCTTCTACGGAGATCCCGGACAGCTGGGAGTACAGGCACTAACGGTTATTGTGGCAATAGTCTTTTCAGCAGTGGGGACATACATCATTCTTAAAATCGTTGATCTTGTCACAGGAATACGGGTTGAGAGAAGAGATGAGAACATCGGTCTCGACCTTACACAGCACCGTGAAACAGGATACACGCTGATTGATTAATTTACATCCTGTCAGGAGTAAACTTTAGTAAAGGAGAAGAAATCCATGAAATATGTAATAGCGGTTATCAGGCCCCATAAACTTGACGATGTTAAGGCTGAGCTGGACAAGCATGACGTACACCTTATGACAGTCGTTGATGCCATTGGCTGCGGACGGCAGAAGGGTGTAACAGAGGTATACAGGGGAGTCAAAGAGGCGGGAAACCTTTTAAGAAAAATTAAATTGGAAATTGCCGTAAACGATGAGTTCCTGGAAAAAACCATCGAAGCAATCACAAAGGGAGCCGGCGAAGGCCAGATCGGTGACGGAAAGATCTTCGTCTTCGACCTCAAAGACTGTGTAAGAATCAGGACCGGTGAAAGAGGGAATGAAGCCATTGGCTGATATTATTTCTTTATGAAACAGAACAATTAAAACTGTTAATCAAGAGGTGAGGCATGATCAAATGATCATGCCTCTTCATTAATCCCGGGCAGATTTAAAAAAAAATTAAACTTATTCTAAAATGTTGGGAAGACCCCCTAAATCCCCCGAAGGGGGACTTTATGCAGGTTGTGAGATGAAAAGCGATGTGTTTTAATGCCAATATATTCCAGGAATTCATCCTTATAGTCGTTACGTATTTACTAAAATATCAACAATATGTATTGACAGATCAACATGCAATAGTTAACCGGTAATTAAACTATTGTAAATACTCAGCTATGTATAATCATATTTTTTAAAAGATATCTCATATGTCTCCGCCGAAAGAGGCGGGGACATATCATTGATATTTTAGTAAATAGGGTTGATTATAATCATAGAGCTGAGGCAAAACAAATTATATTACTGAGAGATAAAAATGAGCAAGAATATGAATTATACACTTTATAGCGGAGCACACAAGGGAGCAGAAAGCGAATTTGGCAGGCAGGCCGAAAAATGGGGTGTGAAGGAAGTCAATTATACCTTCACGGGACACCAGATGGAACGGAATGTTAACACGGTGAACCTGAGTTCCGAAGAACTGGCGAAGGGTGACGTGAGTATGGAGATCGTATCCAAGAAGCTGGGACGAAGATATCACCAGGTTGAGAAAATCAGGAATGTGATACAGTCTATATTTCACATGGTGAATAACGGCCACCAGGTGTTTGCCATCGGATGGATACAGCCCGATGGTACAGTAAAGGGAGGCACCGGCTGGGGCGTTGAGCTGGCAAAGATATTCAACCGCCCCCTGAGCGTTTTTGATCAGGATAAGAACAACTGGTACTCATGGAGTGATAACCAGTGGGTGGAAAGCACTCCCCGTATCGTCCATGAGACTTTTGTAGGCACCGGCACACGGAACCTCACAGAGGAGGGAAAAACAGCCATCGAAGAACTTTTCAGACACTCTTTTGAAAGTTAATTAAATATTACCCTGTTTTTCAGGATGGAACATTTATTTTTTTGAGACTTACAAGCTCATTACTCCCCGAAAATCTACAGTAAGAGAGCCCCAAATCCCCCGGAGGTTCACTTTTGCCTGAAAAAGTCCCCCTCTGGGGAAGTTAGGGGTTTTTCCAATAATTCGGAATGACTCTATTTTATTAATTTTATTCATATAGCCGGAACAGGGACAAAATATTATTGCTAATTTTGCGTCAAATCAATATATTGTATCTGTAATTATAAAAACAGCTTTTAAAGGATTTTTGGAGATATCTATGAAACAAACTGCAAAAACAGAAATGAAACAGACTATTTCTCCCGAACTCAGCTTCAAAATAATGCAGATAGGACAGCTTGTACTGGAACTTGAAGAGGAATATATGCACTGCTTTGGAAGGGAAACCCAGTATAAAATCAAGGCAATCGCCGATATGCTCAAAGAACTTGCCAATGATATGGATGGGAGCACAGGGGAAAGAATGCTCAAATGGAAGGAAGAGGTCAGAAAAAGAACAGCAATGGGTTTCATATAAAAAATGCCCGTTAATATGCCGGAAAAAATTCCGGTAAAGTAAGAAAAAGTCATGTTTGATATCCGGGAATATTATCAGAATAGTGATTTCAACCAGGAGAATATCAGCAACGATATAAACAATATTGACCTTGATATTTCTTCTGACCTGGACACCCTTTTAAAGAGCAGGTTCGATAATCTTTACAAGAGGGACAAATACAAGACTGACAATAATTCAGTTGATATTATCTATCCCAAGCTTACATACCCCGGGAACAGGTCTCATATTCTGAATCCCGACAAGATCAGGTTTCTTCTCTCATTTTATCCTGAGAGGGATGATTTGAACCTTGTTGAAAAGATTGTCCTGAGACCGCGGTATATTGAAGTGGGTAATATTGAACTCTCATCCCTCTATCTATGGGAAAAAAAGATCCTGGTACTCTATCTCACTCAGCCATACTATTATACAATATCTGATCTCAGGGATGATATGAAAGATAAATTTGTGGCTATCGACAAGGAGAGGCTTTTCAACTTCAAACAGATCGTTGTTACCTCAGGTGAAGGAGAAAAGAGGGAGATAAGGATTTTTCCGCTCTGGTATGTTCTTTCAGTGATAGCCGGTTACAATAAAAGTGAAAGCCGTCTTTCACAGGGTGATGACATAGAAAAGTTCTTTTTAAAAAAAACCACACTGGACAGTTCAACATCTCATCTTCTCAATGACATCTCTTTCTACTACTCACGACACGGATACTGATGGCGCAGGTCAACTACCACGTCCACACATATCTGTGCGGTCATGCAACCGGTTCACTTGACGACTATATCAACACCGCGCGGGAAAAAGGTCTTCAGGAGATCGGGTTCTCCGATCATGCACCGGTTCCTCTCAGGTTCAGAGAGGGTATTTCAATGGACCCGGAGGAGGTCGGTTTTTATATTGATGAAATATCCGCAAGGCAGGACCGCTATAAAGATGAGATTAAAATCAGGCTCGGATTTGAAGTGGATTTCCCTCTTATGGATACTTTCCCTCAGGAACTCTTTTCTCATAACAGAATGGACTTTTTTACGGGATCATGCCACTTCCTCGGTGAGTGGCCTTTTGACCATGCTGATTTTATCGATGAGTTTTCCCGGAGGAATATTGATGATGTCTATAGATCATACTATTCAATAATCGAATCCATGGCAGACTCAGGGTTGTTTGATATTATCGCGCACTTCGATCTCGTAAAAAAATTCGGCCACAGGGCAAAAAGCGATTTTTCACCGGTCATTGAGAGAATAGCAAAAAAACTCTCTGGGAAAGGGACCACCGTTGAAATAAACACATCCGGCATCATGAAGCCCGTGGGTGAAATGTATCCTTCCGATGATATCATTGGAATACTTTTCCGCAATAACGTTCCCGTCACTATAAGCGCGGATTCCCACTCACCGGAACATATTGATTTCATGCTGGATGAAGCCCTTGCTAAACTCAAACGGATCGGCTACAGAAAAATATCAGGCTTCAAAAAAAGAAAGCGCTATGACATCACAATTTAAAAAAAGTCAACTGGGCGATTTTCGGATAAGCTCTTCTCATCGGGGGATCACCCTGGGTGTTGCCGGCAGGGAGATCAACAGGATCGACTACGAACATAAACTTCAGGTTTTACGGAAAGATGAAAAGGAGCTGTTAAAAAATATTACCGGCATATCTTCGAAGAAGCAGGTCTTCCTGGACCAGGTTCACGGAGACAGAGTTCTCAGGGTGGATAACTATCCTGATAAAGACTCTGTAACATACGGTAAAGCCGATGGTATTATCACCGGACTCCCCGGTCTCTCCCTTGTGATCAGGACCGCCGACTGCGTTCCAGTTTTTGCTTACGACCCTGTGAACCGTATAATGGGAGCTTCCCATTCCGGCTGGAAGGGAACAATGCTTAAAATTACATCAAGGATGGTTGAAATGATGTGCGGTGAATACGGGTCAGAAAGGGGAAATATCAGCATCTTTATCCTCCCTTCCATCGGACCGGATTCCTACGAGGTAAAGAATGACGTTGCCGACAATTTTTCAGGATTTACAAATCTTGTTTCCCAAAAGATCTATCTTAATCTCTGGAAGCATATTGAGACCTCCCTTCTTGAAACCGGGATCAGGGAAGAAAATATTTTTAATTCAGGGAAATGCACGGTGATAAACAACAGGGAGTTCTTCTCTCACAGGAAGGGGGATAGGGGGAGAAATCTCAACTTTGGGTATATGATACCTTTTTAATGATACATTTGATATACAGCAGGGACTTTTCAGAATATAGTTTCGAGTTCCGAGTTACATGTTTCAAGTTGCCCGGTGCAATCATGACATAGGTAACGGATTGTCATAACGAGCGCAGCGTGGCTATCTGTATTTGAACAACTGATATGTTATTTAAAACAGATCATTACGTCACTGCGTTCCTCATGATGACAGAAGGATCATTAACTCGTAACTTGTAACTACTGAAGCATGTGACTCCAGGAAAGAATATAAAACTAAATAACCTTCCTGTAAACCTCAACAATCTCTGACACCGCCTTCTCCCAGCTGAATTTTTCCTTAACCCTCTTTATTCCCTCCCTGCTCATCTTCTCCCTGAGACCGGGATTTTCCAGAACTTCTTCTATTTTCCCCGCCAGGGCAGTATGATCTCCGGAAGGAACAACAAATCCCGCGTCTCCCGTCACTTCCGGCAGGGCCCCGCCATCGCTGGTAATGAGCGGGGTTCCGCATGACATGGCTTCGGCGGCGGGAAATCCAAATCCTTCAAATACGGAGGGAACAACCGCAAGGGACGCGGCGGAATAGATCCCCACAAGTTCCCTGTTGTCAACTTTTCCCGCAAAATCTGCCCTGTGAGACATTCCCAGTTTTTCAAGTATCTGGGTGGTCAGCTTACGGTGGGGAGCTCCCCCGTCCACAACTGTCAGCCTGATCTTTTCATCCATAAGAGAAAGGGCTTTCAGCAGATTGAATCCTCCCTTGTTCCTGTCTTCAATATTTCCCACAAAGAGAACCCGGTTATTCTCTCTTTTGATCCCCTTCTCCGGCCTGAAGATACTTCTGTCAATCCCGTTATAGACAACCGTCTGCCTCTCCTCCCTGACGCCAAAATCCCGGGTAATCCGTTTCCGGGAGCTTTCGGAAACAGTGATGATATGGTCCAGTCTTCGAGAAACAAAGCCCTGCATCATAAGAGGATAAAACATAATGCTCTTCACCTTCTTCTTAAAACCGGACAGCCAGCTCATGACATTTTGCAGGTCTACAGAGAGTGGATGGTGAATTGTGGATATAACGGGGATCCCCAGGGTTTTCATAAGCAGTAGGCCGAAACCGAGAGACTGGTTATCATGAACAAGGTCAAATCTCTTACGGGAATGAAGTTCTCTAAGGAGAAGATACGCCCTGTATGAAAAGGCGCTTATCTCCGAGAAGGCCCCCAGCCGTGTGTGCAGGTACTGGTAGAAGTTCAGGGGGTGGAAGATATCCAGGGGATCGGCAGGATTGATCAGTTCTGCCGTATCTCGTCCATAGTAGCTCTTGCTCTCTATTCTGTGGGTTTTTACTCCCTTCATCTTTTCCGGGTAGGGAGGACCCACCATAACATGAACATTATGCCCCTTCTTTGCAAGGCCTTCGGCAATATACTTCAGGTAGATCCCCTGTCCCCCGGAATAGGGATTTCCCCGGTATGAGACAAGGCAGATATTCATGGGCGGTTGCTGCCGCCGGGACCACGCAGCCGTATCATCTCCGGATCGATCTCCCTGACCACCTGCGCCGGATTTCCCGCCGCGATCACATTGGAAGGGATGTTCCGGGTAACCACGGAACCTGCCCCGATGACAGAATTTTCACCGATGGTAACACCCTTGCAGATTATGGCGGAATCACCGATCCATACATTATTCTCCAGGACAATGGGAGCCGTTTTGCCGATGGGCTTCATCCTGTCATAGATATCGTGCCAGTCGGCATCCATGAGGTAGCAGTAATTTGCCAGCATGCAGTGGTCCCCGATGGTGATCGAGGACGCGCTGCTTATCCGGACACCGTTCATAACCAGGACATTGTCCCCCAGAAGTATCTCACCTTCATGTTCACCCATCTTGATGGTGGTCAGATAGGTTTTACTCCCGGGAGCGGCAAACATCTTCACCCTGCCCCTCAGTTCAATGTTGGGGCCATGAACGGAGAAATTCCATATCCCCCAGACCTGGGGTTTTACGTCTATCCGGGCAAATCTCTTTTTGAACCAGGTGTGATAATGAAAATCGGTTCGGGCAAGGAAGAGAAAACGGGAAAAAGCCGTTGATGTCGTATCGTCATTGAACATATTTACCGATCCTGAAAAATAATCATCAAAACAACTTCATCGGTCTGGATAGATGCAGATAAATATGCCATGCACCATATGTAAAGACATTAAGGGGAAACCTGCAGAAAAGTAGAAAAGTGCAAAGGGGCCCCGAACTTCTCCTTATGACCGGGGTTAAGGATTTTTTGTCAGGCGAAATCCAAATCCCTCACATATATAATCGGGGTTGATGTCATTGCGGTATCCCACCTGCATCCACAGCAAACCGTCAAAATAGGCGCCGCTATACACCTGGCGGGTGGACCCGACTGAGTACCAGCTATAATTCCACTCCCACACATTACCGCTCATATCATAGATGCCCAGGGCATTGTCTGCCTTGCTTTTCACGGGAGCAGTGGTAAGACTTGAGTACCAGACCGCCACATTGCTGGTAGCCGGATCATCGTAATAATAGGCTGTTGCGCCGCTTGCGTAGTCCCCCGGTGTCCAGTAGTAGTTAGGGGTAAGAGATGAGGTCCCGTCATCGCGAAGATCCAGGGTCACATACTCGCTATCCAGGGCACCTCCCGTGCCGGGTGCAGTGGTACCAAACCAGCGGGCAGCCATCTCCCACTCCACTGCCGTGGGCAGGCGAAAACCGGTGGCCGTGGCCTTGACATAGGGATCATCAAAGCCTCCGGGATTGGGATTAACAGCAGAGGTATAATCTCCCCCAAGCTCAGTTGTATGACTATCATCATCCACGACGTCCCGAACAGGAGAAGTATACCCCGCATCAAAATAGTAGACTGGCTCCAGTGAGGTGTTATTCATGTAGTTGTAGTACTCTGTAAGCGCATTGGCCCATACCATGGCGTCCCGCCAGTTGATGCAAGTCACGGGATGCTGGTCGGTTCCCACCGCGGCGCCTGCGCAATTATCTGCATCTCCGCCCTGACGGCCTGCATTAGCAAAGGTATAGCCATTGGAGGTTGCCCAGTTGTAAACCTTAGACCAGAGCTCATAAGTCACCTCTGTCTCAGCGATCAGGTAAGGATCATCAACGGTTGCATGCGCATCATCCATGGTCCAACCTGTAGCCAGTTTTCCGGAGGGGAAGGTTATCCCTCCGGGAACATAGGCCATCCTGAAGCTCACAGTGCCGTCCGTATAGGTGACCTTGTCCCCCGCCTTGGGATCTTTCTCCAGAACGGTTAGAATAAAGGTCTTGGTTCCGCTCTCCCCTCCCCTGGTGACAGTTGCTGTCAGGATTACGGTAGTGTCTCCACTGCCGTATGGGGGCCGTGTGACTGTGGCTGTGTCACCTGAAATCATCACCCTGCTGTCATCACTGCTTGTCCATGTTATGGGATTACTACTGGCACTGGTTGTAAGGAGAGTAAAGTCCCTGGTGACGCTGTTCCGGGTATCGGTTCCGGCAAAGATTATATATGATACATCTATTTGCGCAATATCCGAGTCCAGTGTCTCCTGGTACAATAATATGGGTTCTCTGTTACAGAAGGCAGAAGAAATGAAAAACCCGGGGAGCAGCAATAATAACAAAATTTTTCTCATCCATTTTCTCCGGTTTCTGAATCTATCGATATATTTTCAATATCTCACGGCTTATTCACCATTTAATTTACACAACATCAATGGTCCGGTCGTCGCAATATATATATTGCCACCACGATTTCTTGTTTTGAGGAAGTTTTTTAAACAGCTTTACTGCGGAATTCGGCAGGTGTCTTACCAGCAACGGACCTGAAGTTTCTGTTAAAAGAGCTTTTGGAATTGAATCCCACGGCGTAGGCAATGCTCAGAATGGTCCGGTCCGGTTCATCGAGGAGCATTCGTTTTGCTTCGGCTATCCGGTGACGGTTGATGTAGGAGCGAAAATCGATCTCCATTACGTTATTCAGAAGCTCCGAAAGCTGAGCTGACGTCAGGTTCATAACACTGGCCATCTTTTCCAGGGTGATGTCCTCATGGATAAAGAGCCTTTCTTCCTTGACAATATGTTCCAGCCGCTCAATAGTTTTAGGAATATTGATCCCCAGGATTTTTGACTTCTCGTACTTGCAATACCTCTGAAAGGAACGGATCTCCCTATCCAACCGGATAAAAAACCCGGGATATCGGTAATCCAGAAGATAGAGCCAGATAAAAGCCATGGACACAGTGGCGGACCCGTAACGCTTCAGAAGCTGGCTGTCAAAATAGGTTATCAGAATACCATAGGGCATAAGGAGAAAAAACCAGATAAGGGCCCCTCGAAGGTGCCATAACACCACACTCTGGTCACTTCCCTTTATAAGCGCCAGGGCATTGATTTTTACAAGGGCTTTGAGAATATGATACAGGGTGCTCAAAAGCCCCCCGAAAATCACAGCTAACTGTACATACCGGTAAACTTCCAGGTATGGATACTCGTGATAATGATTGAAAAAAAAGATCTTCCATTTTCCGGACTGAACATAGTAAGGTATATAAACAAGAAGAGCCACCGTAAAGGGTAAAAAGGTAATATAACCGGGAGAGACAAGGAGCCTCTCCTTTTCATCAAATTCCCTCTCCTGTACCACAGAGGATATATACGAGGAAAAAAGAGGGAAAGCCAGATAATAAAAAGGAACATGGAGGGCATGAATCCAGTGAATATGCCTGAGGATGTAATCTCTCGTCAACCCCAGGTTTAAAAGAAGAAGACTCACCATAACGAGGAATGCCGCCAGAACAAACTGGTTGGTCCTTCGGGGAATGATCAGGAGCTGTCCAATGGCCAGAAGGAAACAAAACGCCGCTCCGAAAACAGTAATGAAGATTGCCAGTCTGTCCAGAATCTCTATCATACCTAACCCTGAAACATCGCTTGAGTTAATCCATCATCAATATTTCCTGAAACCTGAATAAGATGCCCCCAAAAGAGATCTCCGTCATCAAAAAAGAACTCAAAACTTCCCTCATCATTAAATGTAATGGATTCCAGTGACATTCTGCTCTTGAATTGTGTTAAGTTCAGTTTCTTTTCATCTTTACCCAACCAGTCTTCATTTTTCAACTCCAACAATTCATTGGCTGCAAACATTTTAACCCTGGCATCCCAATCAGCTTGAGCGCTCCACAACTCTTTGGCGGTTATAAGTCCCCGCTCTATTTCGCCGTTATTATCAACCAGAAAATCCAGTTTTACTGTTTTATTCCTCCACTTTCCCCTGCCAAAAAAAGATGTTTTAGATTTGTCTACCTTTAAGGTACCGATAAAATCGGTTTCCACTTTCGCTTTTTTCGGTTTCTTACGGATAACTTTTTCTTTAATGATGAAATCATTTTTTAGTGAATCATAAATTTCACCTATCTCTTTTTCCGTGAAACTGCTTAAGAAAGGGAATTTCCGTTCTAACTCATTCCAGTTGGTAAGAAATTGTTTTTCTTCCGAAACAATTAAGACAGAGTCCCCCTGAAATTCAACATGCCTGTAGGTTAAGTTATCAGGAAGAGGCTCACTCAAAGAAAGCACTGCTTCCCTATCCAGGTCAATCAGTTGAATGCCCCAATGCCCTTTGTCTCCGAAAGGTTCACCTGCATAAAGTTCAATCAAATCACCGTCCATACTAAAATGATATCTTCGGACAATCACCAGTTTTCTTCGATTCGGATGTACAGCGCACAACCGGTTTTCATTGCAATATTCAAGTAATTTTCCGGGTTCATTTTCAAGAACATCCTGTAGCTCAAAAATGTCCTGTAAATAATCCAATTCCCAGCCTTTTTGTTTTTTCATAATGCCCCCTGCACTAGAGACCCTTTTTTTATGTAAATTATTCAGGTTAATCATTCTATTCTTTCAGTGAAAATTTTTTCTCCCAGAGAAATAAAGAGATCATCCATATCATAACCAATATCTGTCTCATCACGTTCCCTTAAACGGGTATCATAGCAGACTATTTGAAATTCACCCTTTTTTGTTTTGATAAGAAAAAGTCGATGAAAACCATCATCAGGAACAGGTTTGAGAACAGTCGTTACGGCACAGACATAGAGTTCATCGGCCTTGAGAGCCCTGTAAACCTTTCCCCATTGAGGATTTTTGTATTTTTCCACCTGTTTCAATTCTCTTTTTATATGTTTCCCCTCGGCTTCCTTGATACTGTCTCTGATAACTTCTGACTCACACCAATTTGAAGTTCTCTCCCAGAAACCTGAAATATCATTCGCTCCACGTTTTAATTGTGAATGAAAATATTTCATGAATTTTTCCCTTTGTGGTTCATATTCACTGTTAGAAAGATTAAGATCTGACCGCATCAATGTCGTCGTATATTCGGTTTCAGCAAACTCATCAAAAAATATTAAAAGGTCTCTTAAATCATCAGTCATGAAAAACTCCTTTAAGGAATAATTATTTTATTTCCGATATAACAGCTTGTACACTCTCTTTCGGATTTATTTGTTTTCAAGTATAATTTATTTACTCTTTTCGGATAATCAGAGAGTTCCATTGATTTCCAGAAATCGTCCTCCATGAGTACGCCTTCTTCCCTGTTATTAAATCTGGAGACCGTGATCTTCTGCAGGGAATGAGAAATCTTATTTTTAAAATTTTAAGATTGAATAAATTTTATCTGCTGCAATAAATGTACCCTCACAGGATCAGCTGAAGAAAAACAATGGGAGAAAATAAGATGCCACTATCGAAAACGGAACTTGAAAAATACGCCGATATCCTCATCTGGGGCCTTGATACCGGGCGCACAAAAAAATATAAGCCTTACGATATTATCAATGTGAGGTTCGATATTGACGCCCTTCCCCTTGCGGAGACCCTCCACAGGAAACTGATCAAAAGAAAATTGATCCCGATTATGAGAGGACTTTCAACACCGGTCATGGAGCAGGACTTTTTTTCATACTCCGATAAAAAACAGCGGACATTTATCGGCAACTGGGAAAATACCTATATGGAGAGCCTCAACGGGAACATCTTCTTATCGGCCCCCGCCTCCCTGACCCACCTGAAAAACACAGACCCGAAAAAGATCAACGAAGTGGCAATAACACGAAAGACACTGAGGAAGATACTTGAGAAGAGGGAGGAGACGGGAAAGTTCAGCTGGACCCTCTGCACCTACCCCACGGAAGAACTGGCATCCCAGGCAAAGATATCCCTGAAAGAATACTCAAAGCAGATAATCAAGGCCTGTTACCTGAACGCGAAGGACCCCGTGGCCAAATGGACGGAGATCTATAAAAACAGCAGCGAGATAAAAAAATGGCTTAACAGCCTCCCCATAAAAAAGATATACCTTGAGTCCGATTCCTGCGACCTCACCATCACCCTGGGTGAAAAGAGACGGTTCATGGGAGTTTCCGGCCACAACATACCGTCATTTGAAATCTTCACATCTCCCGACTGGAGGGGCACCGAAGGGGTCTATTACGCGAACCTCCCCTCCTTCAGAAGCGGCAACTATGTAACCGATGTTAAGCTTGAGTTTGAGAAAGGAAATGTGGTAAGGGCCCGTGCGGGTAAAGGAGATAAATTTCTCAACCAGATGGTAAAGATGGACACCGGTTCAGGAAGAATAGGTGAGTTTTCCCTTACCGACAGGCGGTTTTCAAAGATTGACCGTTTTATGGCAGACACATTGTTCGATGAGAACTTCGGGGGAAAAAACGGGAACAGCCACATAGCCATCGGGACCTCCTACTCCGATACATACAGGGGTGATACTTCAAAACTTACTCCAAAGATGAAGAAAGACCTCGGCTTTAACGATTCCGCGCTCCACTGGGACCTGGTAAATACCGAGGAGAAAGTGGTAACGGCCCTGCTGAAAAACGGCAAAAATATGCTCCTCTATGAAAAAGGTATGTTCAGCTACTGATTGCTGTTTAAGGAGTCGAGAAACCGTCCGTAATCACTGTACATATCCGATGTCAGCAGAATTGTCGAATGGCTCCTTCTGTAACCCAGGATTTTTTTGACTTTATTATTCCGCGCGTATTCCCTGATAAGGTCAGGAGGTGTAAACTGGTCATATTCCGCATAGAGGATCAGCACCCTTTCAGGAGCAACACTAAGGGGATAATTAACAGGGCTTACAATCCTGTAGGCCTTTCTCATCTCATTTTCACTGTATCCGCTCTTTTTCATCCTGCGTACGACATTCTGCATATAACGGTTATCCAGGGCCAGGAGATTGAGATCAAGTACCGGGATCATAACCGTGAGATGATCATATTTTTCAACCGTTGACGAGAGGAGAAGTATCGTTGCTCCTATGGACCCCCCCCATCCTCCTATGGATTTTACTCCCTCATTTTTAAGATAACGAACAGCCGTTCTCACTTCCCTGACACTGTTAATGAAGAGCCTGATATTCCTTGAATTATCGGAGGTCATAAATCCGTCTCCGTTTCCCCCGCCCGGTTTTTTTCTCTCAAGGTGATAGGGAATATTATAGAAAACAATATCATAATCTCTTGAGAGTTCCTCTTTAAAGAACTTTTTTATAAACCTGAAAGCAAAATCCGATACACCCATTCCCGGGATCCAGAGTATGACATTCCTGTTCTTTAAACTCTTCCTCCTGTAGATATAGAATACCGCGTTACTGTTACTCCCCTTAATCGTAACATACGCGGGGAACTCGATCTTTTCCTCGATTATTTCTCTGCCCGGACCGGGGTTCATGCTCCACTTTTTCAGGGGTGTACGTTTGAATTTTACATTTTTTTCAGGTTGAGTGTAAGAGGATATATCCAGGGATTCAACCAGCTCCTGCAATTCCCGGGGCTTTCCGGGATGAAAATCATTCATGATCTTTTCGGAAATATCCCTGATGCCGGCCCTGTCGATACTCTTCTGGAGATAGCTGCACCCGGTTGTGAAAACAGCAACCAGCATCACAGAGAGAATAAATTTTATTTGAGTCTTCATTCACCTTTTCCTTTTCTGCGCGTCCTTCATCATCTTTTTAATTTTATTGTTACTTGAACCTGTGAGAATTGTCCTGAAACGCCAGTCATGACTATCGCGGTAATACTCTGTTGATACTCCCACAGCTTCGTATGTTTTCACAACTCTTTCAACATCATCTTCATCCATGACTTTCGTCTCACCGGTATCGATGCAGAAAACAAGGCTGTTTTTAAAGAGCCTTTGAGAGAGCCTGTTCTTAGCGGGGTCCAGCCTTCTGCTATGCAGCATCAGTTTCGAAAACTTTTTCGAGTAGTATTTGACCCTGTACTTTCCCTTTTTTATAAAATAGGACATTCTTTCGGGATAATCGAAAATATATTCATCAAAATCATTTAACAGGATGAGATCTCCCTTTTTAATATAGTGTTTCCCAACGGCCATGATAATAGAGAGCTTTACATTATTTGTATAAAATTTCAACAGGAGTTTATTGAATTTTGCAATAAGTGCCTTCTCCTTTTTGTCGCGAACCACAGGATGTTTTCTCACTTTTTTTTTCAGGATGCTCTCAAGCTTCTCACCTTTAACAGGGAGGGTTTTCCGATACCCCGATACCGGGGGACTCAATTCCAGTGGAGATCCTTCATCCAGGGGGAGAATCCTGTACCAGTAGACGATGCCGGGAATTGCAGATCTGTCGATGTATACATTCCCGTCGGTAATACCCAGTTCTTCATAGGGGCCTTCTTTTAAAGTTGACCGGTAAACAGCAATTTCTCTCCTATCCTTACCAGGTATCCATTTCAGTTCAACACTCTCTTCAGAGGTCCCCTCCGCGGCAGTGAGATCTTTAATCTTTTCAGCAGGTAATAAAATTAAAAAAAATAATATTATTGTATTACATATTTTCATGTTACTTCCCTCATATGTAAAAGATGACTCCTTTTACCTTTTACTTTATTAAAGAAGAAAAACAGTTCCCTTTTTGAATATACCGACAACAGAGAATTAAAAAAGTTAAAAAATTAGTAACCACTCCGGCTTAATTTGAGAATAGTTACTATTCAGCTATATGGTTATAATCAACCTATTTACTATAATATCAAGAATATGTCCCCGCCGCCGACCGCGGCGGGGACATATCAGTTATCTTTTTTATTGAATATGATTATTCTTATATATAACTGAGTTACGAAGAGTAGTCATATTTCTTCTCAAACTCAGCAGTTACAAAATGTACTGGTAATTAATATCATTCCTCTATAAAATATATGTAACCTATTGTAGGAAGACATTATTAAAACAATTTGTTGACGTAAAGAACCTTATTGTAAATATACCATTAATTATTATAATCGGGAGTTCATTATTAAAATCTGTAAAATAACGCGATATGTTTAGATACTTTACCCGTAATCTCAAATTCACCTTAAAAGATATGTCCAAGAATATCCTGAAGGCACTGGTTTCAAGCTTCGGGATACTCTTTCTTATCTCGTTTCTTGTTCTCTATCTCTCCCTGAGAAGTTCCGTGAAGGAATATATCGGAAAGAAACTTTTCGGAACAATGGCAATTAATGAGATAACAATCTATCCCCGGACACAAAGTGGGAGTGAAACATTCTCCACAATAGCAAGTAAAAGCAACGCCATTCCTCCCTGGAAAGTGGTCATGATCCGAAAATTAAAGGAATTTTCCCATGTTTACGGTCTTACCCGGCTTAACTATGAGGTCAAAGTCAAGGCTGAATTCCTGGGAAAGAAGAAAAAACAGCATGTTCCTGTTTTTGGAATCGATACGGGATTTTTCAGGGGAAAGGAAAGAAGATGGAAAGAATTCAGGAACACTCCGGTGCTTCCCGTGATTCTTCCCCGGATGTCACTGGCTATTCTGAACCAGTTTACCTCGGTAAGGGGCCTGCCGCAGTTTAATGAAAAGATGTTGATAGGGTTTCCCGGAAAACTGCAGATTGTCACAACCAATTATTATTCCGATGTGGAGAAGAAATACGTACTCCCTGCCAAACTTCACTCCTTTACTTCAGCTCTAAATTTTACAGGGATCCTTGTTCCCAATACCTTTATTTCAAAATTTACCCGGGCGCACAGCCAGGACACGGGAAAATATAAAAAGGGGTACTCCTATGTCCGGCTTTTTGCCCGGGTAAAGGATATCAAACTGCTTCCTTCTCTGACAGCAAAATTAAAAAAGATGAACCTGAAGATTGAGTCCCAGGCGGACATTTCAAGAAAGACCAACAGGGCTCTGGAAATCGTCGACGGCCTCTCCCTCTTGATCGTCGCAGTGGTCCTTCTCTTAACGGTTATCGCCATATTCAACTCATACCTGATAATCGTGCATAACAGGAGTTACGGATTTTCTCTTAAAAGGGTCATCGGAGTTTCAAAAATAAGGATTGTCTTTCTCTTCATTCTGGAAGCAGCCCTGATCGGGGCCCTGTACGGCGTTATAGGATTCTATGCGGGGAACTATCTCACGGGCTATATGACCGGGAACCTCTCATCGTGGATACCCGTTCTTAAAGGCCTTACATTCAAACCCGCGGGAATCGACCTTCTGCTCAAAGCCGTTCTTCTCTCTGTTTCGATTTCATCGCTTTCGGCATTTATTCCCGCTCTCTTTGCGTCAAACATGAGCCTCTTCAAGGCGGTAAAAAAGACAAGCTGAGAAGTGAAACAATGAATAAACCTCTTGTACAACTTGAAAACATCCGTGTCTCATTCGGAGACAGGAACATTCTTCACGGAATAAACCTTGATATAGAACCGGGTAAAATTGTCGCCATAACCGGAAAATCGGGCACCGGGAAATCCACCCTGCTCGGTATCATATCGGGACTCCTGAAACCGGATGACGGCAGTGTCCGTTTCCAGGGCCAGAATATATTCAGGTGGGGAGATATGAAAAGGTCCCGTTTCAGGAACAGGAAGATGGGTTTTGTGTTCCAGTTTTTCAGTCTTTTTCCCGAACTCACAGCCTATGAGAATATCCTCTACCCGGCAATCCTGAACCCGTTTACTTCAAAAAACATTAACGGTGAAATTGCTGAACTTGTTGATTTTCTTAAAATCGGGAACATCATCAACCAGTATCCCGCAACCCTCTCCGGCGGAGAAAGGCAGAGAGTTGCCATTGCACGGGCAATCATAAACAATCCCCTTCTCATACTTGCGGACGAACCCACCGGTAACCTGGATGATGAGACTACGAAAGATATTATTGATCTTTTTATTCGCTTAAAAGAGGAGAGGGGGATAACAACGGTGCTGGCTACCCATGAGACCCACCTTGTGGAAATTTCTGACAGAGCGTACAGGATTGAAGATGGAGCAATGGAAATGTTCTCCCGGAAAAAACCTGCCGGGAGTAAGAAATCAACGGCTAAAGCCGGGACTTCCAAACCGGGGAAAAACCCTCCTGCAAAGAAAAAGAAACCGCTAAAAAAGAAATGATCCCTGTTTTAACAGGAAAAAATATCAACTGTCCGATATCTTTGAAAAGTCCATAATACCGGTAAAATTCCCCAGGATATCCTCAATCAGGGAGATCCTGTTGTCCCTGATGGCCGTATCCTTATCCATAACAAGCACCTTGTCAAAGAAACTGTCAATGAGGTTCTTCCCTTCAATAATAAAATTGAAGAGTTCAATATAGCTGCTCCTGCTGATATAGCTGTCAATATCACTCCTTCTTTCCCTGAAGAAGGCATAGAGATCTTTCTCCTCTTTCTCCACAAGCTTTGATTCATCAAATTTCAGGCTGTAATTATCATTCTTCTTCCTGAACTGGGTAACAATATTGTTCATTCGTTTAAAACCGAGAAGCATTTCAGAAAACTTTTCTTTCTTTCTGAATTCGTTAAGGCTCTTCGCAACCCTGAATAACTCCGTATAATCGGTACTCTCTGTTGAGAGGCAGGCATCGATCTCGTCATACCGGAGACCGCGGTCCGCGAATATCGTCTTTACCCTTGCGGAAAGAAAATCGATGATCTGATCAACAAGGCCGGGACCGTTTTTATATTTTTCCGCGACTTTTTCAAGGACCTGCTTCAGTTCAAGATTGATATTACCGCTTATGAGAATATCCGCAATTGCATTGGCCTGCCTTCTCAGGGCATAGGGGTCCTGTGAACCCTTTGGAATGTTCCCCACGGAAAACGACCCGAAGATGTTATCGATCTTCTCAGAGAGGGAAACAACAATGGAGACCATACTGGTGGGATTCTCATCGTCCTGGGATCTCGGTTTATAGTGTTCATTTATTGCCCCGGCAACCTCGCTCTCCTCGCCGTCATTGAGGGCGTATATCCTGCCAACCTTCCCCTGCAGGGAAGGAAACTCAATAACCATTGATGTTACAAGATCTGTTTTTGAAAGGAGAATGGCCCGTTCAATTTTTCCGGCCTTATCCGCATCAAGTCCAAGTTCATGGATAATGGCCCCCGCGACTTCCTGCATCCGGATAACCTTATCGTATATTGAACCAAGGTCCTTGTGAAACAGGACACTTTTAAGGGACTCAACCCTTTCCTCAAGCTTCAGTTTACTGTCTTCGTCATAGAAAAAGCCCGCGTCATTGAACCGGGCGGTTATGACCCGCACATTTCCCGTCTTTACATTTTCATTAACAGGATTATTGGATGTCACAAGGAAGTACCTGGTCAGTTTGCCGTTCTTATCGGCAACAGAGAAGTACTTCTGATGTTCCTTCATTTCGGCGATAAGGACGATATCAGGTATCCTGAGGAAATCGCTGTTGAACTCACAGACCGCGATGTGGGGATTTTCAACAAGAAAGGTGACCGTATCAAGGAGTTCTTCGTCCTCAATGAGTACTCCTCCAACACCCTCGGCAGCCTTCTTCAGTTCACCGGATATAAGTTCTTTCCTCTTTTTCTGATCGATAATGACACCGTTCTTCTCCAGTATCTTTTCATAATCAGAGATCTTTTTTATATCCAGCATCTCATCATGCTGGATATAGTGGCCCCGGGTCTTGTCGGATGCCTTTATCCCATCCATCTCGTATTCCACAACCCTGTCATTAAAAAGAACCAGAAAATATCTTATGGGCCGGGGGAAGAGTATCCCCTTATTGCTCCACTTCATCTGCTTGGGAAAGGGGATCTCCTTTACCACATGATCAATCAGCTCCGGAATAATATCAATTGTATCGCTGGATTCCAGTTTTTTCCTGGCGTAGACATACTCACCCTTATCAGTGTCAACGGTAAAGGTGTCCTTTAAATCAACACTGTTCCCCTTAAGGAACCCCTCTAACGCCCTGGTCGGTTTTTTATCTGTGTCATATGCCGCCTTTACCGAAGGTCCTTTGATCTCGACCTCTTCTTCCAGCTGCCTGTCAGAGAGATGAGAGATGAAGATCGCGATTCTTCTGGGTGTTGCAAACAATTCAATATCGGCATATTCAATACGGCTTTCCTTTAATTTGCTGCTCAGGATATCCTTAATAGCACTCATGGCCGGGGGAATATAACCGGCAGGGATCTCCTCGGTGCCTATTTCACATAAAAAGTTCGCATCTTTGATCATCTCGTTCTCCAGGTATCAGCAAAAGATAATTATATCTGATTACCCTTTGGGTAATATTTTCAGAATGGATCTGAGTCAATACATTTTTTTAAAACATATTGAGGGGGGTTTAGGGGATACTCTTTTATCTTCTTCTCAGGTAGATAAAGGGATTTATCGGTCTTCCGTTCCTGATGATCTCAAGATGAAGGTGGGCGCCCGTTGACCTTCCTGTGTTGCCGGTCCTGCCGATAAACTGTCCCTGTTTCACATACTGGCCTCTTCTCACATATATCTTCGAGAGGTGCGCGTAGAGGGACTTTATTCTCCCGGGATGGGCAACAATGATAACCTTCCCGTAACCGCCGAGCCAGCCGGCATAGGTTATTTTTCCGAATTTTGTTGACCTCACACGCTCATACCGTGCCCTGATATCCATCCCCTGGTGAAACTCTCTCCGCTTCCTGTTGAAGGGATTCCTTCTCCACCCGTAACCGCATGTGATCACCCGGGCAACCGTAGGCCAGAGAAATCCGGGAAAAATATTCTGCGGGCGCGCATCCGGAATAAAGACCGTAGTTCCCACGGGGATGAAATCGGGATTTTTCAGATAATTTGCCGTAAGGATTTTTCCAAGTTCAACCTTGTATTTTTTGGCAATTGAGGCAATGTCTTTACCCTTTTTCATCCTGTAGAGAATTCCATCCCTGCTGGGAATTTTCAGAAGTGCTCCTTCATTTATCAGGTCGTATGACTGGAGGCTGTTACTTCCGCAGATGGTGTCCATGGAAACACCGTATTTCTTGGCTATTTCGCTCAGGACTTCACCCTTCATGACCCTGTGTTCATAAACCGTGAATTCATTGGATTCCTTCTCTTCGGAATAATCCGTATCCCGGGAAGAAAGGAGCCTGTTCTTCATCTCCTCATCCGAATCAGTCTCTGTTTCCTTTTCGGAATTCTCTTCAGTTGATATCTTCCGGGCATCAGCAGATGAACTGGAGGAGGGAATCGATTTGAAAATGACAAGTGAAAGGAGAATTATCGCAGCTGCAAAGAGAGGTTTTTTCCTGCCAGGGGTTAATTTTCGCGGAATCGACTTAACGAAAACCCTCTTCTTGCCCGAATAGACAACTATTATTTCACCCGGGAAGAGTGTAACATTGAGTTTACCCAGACTAAAGTTGTTAGAAAACCTGTTCTTCATTAAGATATCATCTTCTGCTCACACTATTATTAAGGCCGGGGCCTCTTTTTTTAATCTTTCGGCTTTTAGAATGGTATTAATCAATAAAATTAATACCGGTTTAATTGATGAAATCTATCTACTGCTTTTGCTGTTTTGCCTGCACACCGCTATATGAATCCTCTATTACCCTTTCAGCGTCTTTTCCCTGCTTTCCGGTGAGGTTGATGGTTCCTTTTGCAACAACACCGTTCTGTATAGTCAGAATGGGGGTATTGATATCGCCAAGCACCTTTGCCGTTTCAAGCAAACGAACCTCTTCAACTGCATTGATATTTCCAATGACAGTCCCCGCAATTACCACTGACCGCGCGAAAATATCAGTCTTTACCCTGCCGGTTTCGCCTACAACAAGTTCATTTTCGGTTTTAATCTCTCCTTCGAATTTTCCATCTATTCTGAGAGAACCATGAATATAGAATTTTCCTTCGAAAGATGACCCTGCACCAATGGTACTGTTAATATTTTCTGCCTTGTTGGCCATATTAATACCTCTTCGTAGAATGCTTTTATCTCTATTACCCTTAAAAATTTCAAGAAGAAAATAATTAATTAATTTGCGGGAATAAACAGTTTTTTGTCCTGTTTTTCCCGCCTTCGGCGGAAAAAAAACTTTACTGACATTTTTTCATGAAAAAAATAATATTTATATGCTCAGTTTCAGCTTCTCCGTGTTGAGACCGTTTAACTTTCCCACCGATACCATTGACAGCTGCTTATCCTCCAGGATATGCCCTGTTATTTCCCTTATATCATCCGGGGTTATTTTACTTATCTCGTTGACCATATCGTTAAATGTTATGATCCTGTTATGTGTCATCTCGTTCTTTGCAAGCTGCCCCATTCTCACTTCAATACTTTCATAACTGAGAGCAAGGCTCCCCTTCATGAATGTCTTTGCATCCTGGAGCTCATCCTCCGAAATACCTTTTTCCAGTACATCCCGGCACTCATCAACGATCAGTTCCACTGCTTTTTCAAACTTATCGGGCGAAGTCGCGCAGTAGATACCGAATATGCCATAATCACTGTACGAAGAATGGAAGGAGTAAATGGAATAGCAGATTCCTTTATTCTCCCTGACATTCTGGAACAGCCGTGAAGACATATTTCCCCCGAGTATGGTACTCAATGAATAGAGGGCCCACCTCCTGCTGTCACTTCTTTTGATCCCCTCCGTGCCGAGACAAAAGTGGACCTGTTCAAGGTTCTTTTCTATATGGTTTACAGAAATTCTCTCAGGCGGGGTCGGTTCAGACGCAGCCAAGGGCTTGCCGTTTCTTACTCCTTTTGTAAAATACGTATCAACAAGCTCCCTTGCCCGGGGCTCATCAAAACTCCCTGCGATAACAAAAATAGAGTTATCATCCCTGTAATGCTGATCATAGAAGCCATAGACAAGGTCTCTTGTTGAACGATCTATACCTTCTATGGTCCCAAGGATAGGATGGCTGAGAGGATGGCCGGTAAACATGTTTTCAATGAAAATATCATGGATAAATTCATCAGGCGTATCCTCATACATCCTTATCTCTTCAATAATGACATTCTTCTCCTTATCGAGTTCTTTTTTATCGAAAAGAGAATTATGGTACATATCTGCCAGCATCCTGATTGCCAGTTCCAGGTAATCAGATACCACATTTATATAATAACAGGTATATTCCCTGTTGGTTGCGGCATTGTGCTGACCGCCGACCCTGTCTATCTCCTTGGCTATGTCAAGAGCGGTATGGTTTGATGTTCCCTTGAAGAGCATATGCTCCACAAAGTGGGCATATCCGTACTGGGACAGGTTTTCATTTCTGGAACCGGACTTGATCCAGAGGCCCGCAGAAATCGAAGCCACATCATTGACCGGTTCCAGGAGAACAGTTAATCCGCTTTCACTCTTGTACTGTGTCGTCATTATCAACCCGCGTGAGAGATTCTCCGAGAAAAGATCAATCCTGCTCTTTCTTCTTTAAGGCTTCTTTTCTACTGAGGTCAATCCGTCCCTGTTTGTCAATATTGATGACTTTGACCTTGACCTTGTCTCCCGCATTGAGAATATCCGTAACTTTCCTGACACGGGTATGATCGAGGTTGGAAATATGGATAAGCCCCTCTTTCCCGGGAGCAATCTCCACAAAGGCGCCAAATTCCATGATCTTTTTCACAGTCCCCTCATAGAAATTTCCTACCTCGATTTCTTCCACAATAGAGTTGATCTTCTTTACCGCAGAGTCAATGGCATCCTGGTCTTCCGATGCGATAGTAACCCTGCCGTCATCATCGATGTTAATCGATGCCCCGGTCTCCTCTATGATCTTCTTAATGACCTTGCCCCCCGGACCGATAATCTCGCCAATCTTGTCCTGGTTAACCATTATGGTCTTGATTTTCGGAGCATACTTTGAGATATTTTCCGCAGGTTCCGATATGGCTTCCTTCATTTTTCCGAGGATATGGAGCCTTCCCTCCCTGGCCTGGTAAAGGGCTTTTCTCATGATCTCAAGTGTGATCCCCTCGATCTTAATATCAAGCTGAAAGGCGGTAATCCCTGTCTCGGTTCCCGAAACCTTGAAATCCATGTCCCCGAGGTGGTCTTCCAGTCCCATGATATCACTGAGGACCGAATACCTGTCCTCTTCCATAACAAGTCCCATGGCAATTCCCGCCACCGCAGACTTAAGGGGCACACCCGCGTTAAACATGGCAAGTGAACCGGAACAGACCGATGCCATTGACGAAGAACCGTTGGATTCAAGGATCTCCGATATCTGCCGTATTGTATAAGGAAAGGTATCCTTATCAGGCAGCACATACTCAAGGGACCTTTCGGCCAGCATACCGTGACCGATCTCTCTCCTCCCGGTCCCGCCGAAACGTCCCGTTTCACCCACAGAAAAGGGAGGAAAACTGTAGTGAAGCATGAACCTCTTTCTTGACTCACCTTCAATATTATCCATCCTCTGGGCATCATCCACGGTTCCCAGGGTTGTTACTCCAAGACTCTGGGTCTCTCCCCGTGTAAATACTGCCGAACCATGTGTTCTGGGTAAAAGTCCTATTTTAATATCTATAGGACGGATATCCGTGAGCCCCCTGCCGTCGGCGCGTTTCCCCTCTTCAAGGATCCTCTTCCTCACAACCTCACCGTCAAACTTGTCCAGGATCTCACCGATAATGCCCTTTGAATCGGGATATTCCTCTTCAAGCTCTTCCACAGCTTTCTCTATGATTGCATTGAACCGGTCTTCCCGTTCCTTCTTGATCAGGAACTTTTCAAGCCCTTCAATCTCCGAATAATACCGGTTTTTTAAAATTTCTTTAAGTTCATCCTGAGATTCCCGGGGCGTATACTCGATTTCCGGTTTGGCCGCTGCCTTTATCAGCTCTTCCTGGGTATTACATATTTCAATGATATGTTTATGAGCGAAGTCAACCGCTTCGATCATGTCATCTTCACTGACATTTTTTGAGGAACCCTCTATCATGGTTACGGCCTTTTTTGTCCCGGCCACCACGATATCAATATCGCTCTTTTCAGATTCTGAGAATTTCGGGTTTATGATCCACTGACCGTCCACCCTTCCCACTCTGACGGCACCCACCGGGCCCTTGAAAGGAAGACCCGATATGCTGACCGCAGCCGATGCCGCATTTATTGCTACAACATCCTGCTGGTTCTCCTTGTCCGCGGACCAGACATAGAGAATAATCTGTACTTCGTTCACAAAGTCTTTGGGAAAAAGCGGTCTCAGGGGCCTGTCGGTAATACGGCAGGTAAGGATCTCCCTGTCGCTTGGCCGTGATTCACGCTTGATGAATCCTCCCGGGATCTTACCGCCCGCAAAAGACATTTCCCGGTATTCAACAGTGAGAGGGAAAAAGTCCTGTCCCTCCCTCACTGATCGTGATGCTACTGCCGATGCAAAGACAACGGTTTCGCCGTATGTTACCAAAACAGACCCGTCGGCCTGCTTTGCCAAATATCCTGTATTAAAATTCAACGTTTCGTTTCCAATATTCATGCTAAAATCAGCACTCATTCAGTTCACCTCTGTTATATTATTCCGCAGCTTCTCAGCTGCATGTAAAAATCATTGAGCATTTTCATTATTTTTAAAATCACTGTTCATTATCAAAATCTGGATCATGACAGGATGGTCTTTATAAAAACATCTTTTCAGTCAAATGGTGATCCCTAAGCAAAAAAATGTGCAGCAGGCCGGCATTTGACCGGAGTGATGAAATTTAAGAGTACGCAATATCTATCTTCTCAATCCGAGAGACTGAATAAGCTTCCTGTATCTTTCAATATCCTTTTTCTTCAGATAACCGAGAATCCTTCTTCTCTGGCCTACCATTTTCAGAAGTCCCCTCCGTGAGTGGTGGTCCTTCTTGTGTACCTTGAAATGCTCTGTTAAATGGTTAATCCTTTCCGTAAGAAGTGCAACCTGTACCTCAGGTGAGCCGGTATCATTGTCCTTTGTCCTGTACTTTTCGATTGTCTCCTTTTTGTCAATCATGACTTTATATAGTCCTCCTAAACTTTGTAATTCTCTATAACTTTTATCAGTCTACCTGATTAAATATATTCAAATACTTTATATTCCACCTGTCAGTGTCGATTTCCGCAACCCCGATAAGATTATCTTTTTCGTCTTCAATAATAAACAGACTGCTGCCTTTATCATTTGTCTCAATGACATCCGAATAATCAAACTGCGCTCCGTTTACCGCCCTTCTGCGCCCATTCTCGTTTACCACGACCCTGTTGAAATCAGCAAGAGCATCCGAGGGCCTGATAATAAACTCCTTATCAATACCCCCTCCCTTTAAAAAGCGCTCAATCTCCTCAATTGTCGCGGCCGATCCCAGGCTAAACCTTCCTGATTCTGTTCTTCTCAGGGATTCAAGATATGCGCCGCAGCCAAGGTCATTCCCGATATCCCGTGCAAGTGACCTTATATATGTCCCCTTGGAACATTTAATGTCCAGGGTAATGCTCGCCTCCTCCGGTTTGTAACCGAGGAGAGTGATCTCTTTTATGGTTACCGGCCTCCCTTCAAGACTGACTTCCTTTCCCTCCCTGGCAAGGTCAGAAGCCCTTTTGCCGCCGATCTTCAGTGAGGAATAGACCGGGGGAAGCTGAATTATCTCACCGGTATATTTTTTCAATATACCCGATATATCATCCAGAGTGAGGTTATCAACCGGTTTGCTGTCAATAACTTCTCCTTCAGGATCATGGGTATCGGTTGTTATTCCGAACCTGATCTTTCCGGTATATCTCTTGTCGCTTTCAAGGAAAAACCTTGTGAGCCTGGTCACAAAACCGGTACATATCACAAGAAGACCGCTGGCGAACTTATCAAGTGTTCCCGAATGTCCTGCCTTCCTTACACCTGTGATTTTTTTTAACCTGTTGAGCGTTCCGGAAGAAGTTATTCCACACGGTTTATCAACAAGAATAACTGAATTATTTACCATCTTCAGATTATTCGAATACATTGTTTACAAAGAACGAATTATTTCTCTTCATCATTCCCGGGATCATTTTCATTCACCAGGTTTTCAAGAAAATCTACCATATCCACGCCATCCGATATGGAATTATCAAGGAAGAAAGTAATCTTCGGGGTATTCCTGAGTTTAATGGCTTTACCAACGCGGTACTGGATAAACCCTGTTGCCGATTTAAGACCTTCAAAAGCACTCCGACGCTCTTTGTTGGAGCCGATAACAGATATACCCACTCTTGCCGATTTTTTATCATTACTCAGGTTTACCCCGGTAAGGCTCACAAACCCGATCCTCGGGTCTTTGATCTCCTTGATAATAAGCTCTGAAATAAGCCTCTTGATCTGTTCTTCAAGCTTTTCTTTTCTATATGCCATTTTTTTGAACCCATATCCATTTTCACTTACTCGGCGGATTCTCTGGCAATTTCTTTAAGAATATATGCTTCAAACGCGTCTCCTTCTTTCAGATCATTAAAATCTTCAAGAACAAATCCAAATTCCTGTCCCGCCTGAACTTCGCTTACATCATCTTTATATCTCTTCAGTGATTTAAGATCACCTTCATAAATAACAACACCGTCCCGTATGATCCTCACCCTGCACTTCCGGGTAAATGTCCCTGCTGCCAGAATTGATCCACCCGCAGTTCCAACTTTTGATATTTTGAAAACCTGCCTTATTTCACCGCTTCCCTGGACAACTTCCTTTATGACCGGCTTGAGCATACCCCGCATTGCGGCCTTGATGTCATCGGTGGCTTCAAAGATTATGTTATAGTATTTGAGAGACACATTCTCCTTTTCCGCAAGTTCGGCAACCCTGCCTGTTGGTCTCACATGAAAACCGATAATTATGGCATTGGAAGCCGATGCGAGCATAACATCGGATTCATTAATTCCCCCGGTACCGTGGTGAATGACCTTTACCCTGACATCGTCATTACTGAGATCTTCAAGTTCCTTTTTCAGCGCCTGGGCAGAACCGTCCACATCCGCTTTTACAATAATTCTGAGGTCCTGGATTTCACCGTCCCTGATAAGCTCGTTAAGAGATTCAAGGGTAACCTTTTTGATCTTTTTAGCAGATTCAATACGCTTATACTCAAGCCTTTTTTGAGATATCTGCTTCGCAAATTTCTCCGATTCAACTCCCTCAAAGGGGTCTCCGGCCTCGGGAACACCGGAGATCCCGAGAACTTCAACGGGAGTTGACGGCCCGGCTTCCTTTATATGTTCGCCCTGGTCATTGAACATTGCCCTTACTTTCCCGTTATAGACACCGACCACAAAGGGGTCCCCGACCTTCAGGGTCCCATTCTGGACAAGTATTGTTGTTACCGCGCCTCTTCCCACATCCAGCTTGGATTCAAGAACAGTCCCCCGGGCTCTCTGCTTCGGGTTTGCCTTTAGTTCAAGCATCTCTGTCTGGATAAGAATAAGTTCAAGGAGGTCTTCAATATTTATCTTCTTCTTTGCGCTGATTTCCGCATAGAGTGTCTGTCCTCCCCACTCTTCGGGCACCAGGTCATAATTGGAGAGTTCCTGTTTCACTTTCGCCTGGTTAGCGTCCTCAAGATCAATCTTGTTGATAGCAACGATAATGGGAACATTCGCCTCCTTCGCGTGGTCAATGGCCTCGATTGTCTGAGGCATAACCCCATCATTTGCCGCCACAACAAGAATAACGATATCGGTAACACTGGCGCCCCTTGCCCTCATTGTGGTAAAGGCGGAGTGGCCGGGTGTATCAAGAAAAGTGATCTTCTTGTTGTTGACATTTACCATGTACGCGCCGATGTGCTGCGTAATTCCCCCATGTTCCTGCTCGGTCACATTGGTCATCCGTATTGTGTCGAGAAGCTTTGTCTTTCCATGGTCAACATGGCCCATAACTGTTACAACAGGAGGAGCATCAATGTAATCTTCGGGATTATCGACCTCCACCTGTTTTATGACTGTTTCATCAAAGAGGGATACGACCTTGACCTCGGTCCCGAATTCTTCCGCAAGAATGACCACCGTATCAAGATCCAGGGCCTGGTTAATTGTGGCCATTTCTCCGAGCTTCATGAGGCGGGAGATAAGGTCATTTGCTTTTACATTAAGTTTCTTTGCCAGTTCACCAACTGTTACACCTTCTATTATGGTTATTTCTTCCGGCGTTACGGCTTCTTTTTTCTGAGGTACATGCAGTTTCTTTTTAACTGAAAATGATTTTTCAGCATATTTTTCTTTTGTGTACTTTTTCTCTTTCTCTTTATCTTTTGCCTTTTTCTTCTTTTTTGAAGTATCGGATTTTTTTATCGCGTCAGCAGGAGATGCATCTTTTTTCCCTTTATCGAGAGACGGCCTTTTCTCTTCAACAGGTTTCTTTTCTCGCTTAGCGGCCGCATGATCACCGGCCTTTCTGACAACTTTTTTCTTTTCGGGTTTATCCGCGGTTTTTTTCTTTTTTACATCCGGTTTCTCTTTTTGAGTTTTTTCATCTGCCGATTTCTTTTTTTTGACTGCCGTTGAAACCTTAACTTTCCTTTTCAGTTTGATTTTTTTACCGGCAATTTTCTTTTCAATCTGCCTGGACTTTTTGTTCTTTATGACTTCAATCTTCTTCTCTACAAGGAAAAGATCCTGATCAGACAGTTCTGAACTATCAGTGTCACAATCAATACCAAGATCCTTGCAGACTTCAAACAGGTCTTCAATTGTAATATGGTTCTTTGATGCAATTTCGCTGGCTTTCATTTAAATATTCAGGTTTCCTTAATTTTCTCGTTATTTTAATTATTCGGTGTCGTCCTCGGCTTCCTCATCATATTCTTCATCCTCATCCTCAATTTCAACAAATTCACGGATAATATCCAGAATCTTCTCGGCAGAGACTTTACCAATTCCATCTATTTTCAAAAGATCTTCATGTGAACATTCCACGAGGTCCTCAACAGAAAAAACTCCCCCGGCTTCCAGAAGTTTAATTGTCCTTTCATCAAGTCCGGGCAGTTCTTCAAGGGATGTTTCTTCTTCTTCAGACTGTGAAAACAGCTGTTCAACAATGGCCCGGGAATCACTTGAAGCAAGGAAATCCCTGTACTGGTCCTCTGTCTTTATATCGATATCAAAACCACAGAGCTTTGAAGCAAGCTTTACATTATGTCCGCCTCTTCCCACTGCAAATGAATAGTGATCGTTTTCAACTACTGCAATCACACCGCCGCTCTCCAGCTCAACAATCTCCTTGACCTTTGCCGGTGTCAGGGCGTTAGCAGCCATGATACTTTTTTCCGTAAAATATTCGACCACGTCGATCTTCTCACCTTCAAGCTCCCGCACAATTGACTGTATCCTGATACCCCTCATACCCACACATGCGCCCACAGAATCTATATCATCTCTTTCGCTCGTTACGGCAACCTTTGTCCTTACGCCCGGTTCACGCACAACGTTAACGATCTTTACCACACCGTCATAGATCTCGGGGATCTCCATTTCAAACAGCTTTTCAATAAACTTCGGATGGGCCCTGGAGAGAACAATACTCGGCCCCTTGGTGTTCTTGTCCACATTGATGATAAGCGCTTTCACCCTGTCACCGGTCTTAAAATGTTCCAGGGGAGACTGCTCCCTGGCCGGAAGAATCCCTTCTGTCCGTCCCAGCTCAATAAAAAGCGCGTCTCTGGACTTCCTCTGGAGAAAACCGTTTATCAGCTCACCCTCCTTGTCCTTGAATTCATTGTAGATAAGATTTTTCTCTGCTTCCTTTATCTTCTGTATGATGACCTGTTTTGCGGTCTGTGCGGCTATCCTTCCGAAGGATTCCAGGGGATTCTCCTCAACCATGATCTCATCACCAAGACTCACGTCAGGATCGATCTTTAGCGCATTGCTCAATGATATCTCTTCTGCAAGATTTGACGGCCTGTTAACGACCATCCGTTTTGAGACAACATTAACAGTATTGTTGTCCCTGTCAAAAACCACATTAACATTTTCTACAACACCATACTGCTTCTTAAAGGCGGACAGCATTGCAGATTCTACAATATCTTCAATCTCCTGCCTCGATATTCCCTTATCAACAGCAATCTGGTGAAGTGCTTCAAAAAAATTATTGCTCATTATGACTACCTTTAATACATGTAAGTACTCAGCTATATGTTCAAAATATATATTAAATAAAAAAAATAAATATTATCTCCCCGCCGCCGAAGGCGGCGGGGAGATAATCAGTTGTTTTCTTTTAAAAAATATTTTTATACATAGCTGAATAATTACTAATAATCTAAGAATGCTTCAACAACATTTCCGTACTCTAAAATAATATCCTTTTTCTCGGACCTGATTTTAATACGTTCATTCTCCAAACCCGTGACTATCCCCTGATAAACAACCCGGTTATTTTCATCCTGATATATAATCTTCACAGGTGAATCTTTAAACCTCTCAATCTCTTCCAGGTTTCTGAGCTTTCTCTTTAAACCGGGTGATGAAACTTCCAGTGTATAATTTGGTATAAGTTCAGATTCCTCGAGCCTGTAATCAAGTCTTTTACTGAACTTTTCGCAATCCTGATGCGAAATTCCATCAAGACTGTCCAGCTTTACTACAATTTTCGAATCTTCACCCCTCAGGAGTGCAGATTTTTCATAGATCAAGTAACCCAGTTCTTCAGCTGTCTCTTCGATAATTCTGTTTATTTCATCCTTTAACATCAGCTGAAAAACCGCTCACTCTCTACAATTATATGAAAAAAGGAGAGCGGCAACCCACTCTCCTTTTTATGAAATCCATAAAAAGTTTACTAATTCTAATGTCATAATAGAATAGTTAAGTTTTTGTTCAAGTATTTTTTGTATTAATAATTAATAAAGAGAAAGAATATCTCTCCGGTCATTGTTCCCCCTAATCTTCCATTTAAAACCTCACCGGAAGCTTTACCGTAAAAGCGGTCCCTCTTTTTTTTGAAGAAGTAAAGGTTATCTCCCCCTTGTGTGAAACGGCAATCATCCGTGCGCTGTAAATACCCAGTCCTGTCCCGCCGGGTTTTCCTCCCGTTACGTAGGGTTCAAAAAGTCTCCCCTTTATCTCCCCGGGAATTTTCCCCCGGTTATGGATACGGATATTGTGAAAAGACCTTCCCCGGGAAAGGTACACCGTCACCTTCTCACCCGGCGGGGAAGCCTCTATGGCGTTCTTTATAAGATTTGAAAAGAGGTTATAGAGCTTGTTTTCCTCTCCCATGACCAAGTATTTCCCGGCCCCGGTCAATTTTTCCCCTTCAATAAATATTTCCATCTCAACACAAAAAATCTTTTTGAGACGGGAAAAACTCCTGTCAATTCGCCTGAGAAGGGCCCCCAGATCAACCTCCCGGGGGGATATGTTATATATTCCCTCCTCCATTTTAAAGAAGTCAAGGGACTGGTTAAGCATTTCGTTCATACGCAGGCTGTTTTCCAGAATGATCCGGGAAAAATTTTTCTGCTTTTTATCACTCAATTTATTTTCCCGGGAGATCAGGAGGTTTGAAAATTCAATGATTGAGGAGAGGGGTGTCTTTAAATCATGCCTGATCACCCTTTCCACGTTCTCTTTCATCCTCAGGGTTTTCTTTCTTTCCCGGATATCCCGGACGGCGATGATGAGGATTTTTTTTCCCCCCTGGGAGATGTTCTTCCCCAGTATCTCCACGGGGATAAACGTGCCCTTTTTTGTTTTCATGAGAATTTCAACGGGATGATTGAGACCGGACCGGAATATCTTTCTGAAAAGGTCATTGTCCCTGGCAAGGAAAAGGCCGGTGACGGTTTTACCCGCCAGTTCCTGCCACGTGTGCCCGGACAGGTCCAGGAGGGTAAAATTACAGTCGATGATCTTCCTCTGCCGGCAGATGATGATCCCTTCAAAGGTGGCGTCCGCAAGGGCACGGAAACGGGTCTCGCTCTGCTGAAGACTCTCCGTCCGTTCCCGGACCTTTTCTTCCAGCTCTTCCATTAAAACCCGCTGGGCATCCAGGGCATTTTTCTGGGCGGCTTCCTTCTCCTTCCTGAGGAGGCGGATCCTGTGGGTGAGGGCCAGAGAGATAAAGGCTACCTCAAATGTTGTGCCCACATGAATACTGTACTCTACAAGAATACTTTCCGGAATAACAGCAAACTGCTTCAATACAAACACCACGATCCCTATAAGCGGGAAGATCCAGGCCAGGGTATAATACCGTGCCGGTCGATAGCCTCTTATAAAAGCCCGCAGGGATAGGATAAAGATAACGGATGTGATCACTGTCGCGTTGACCGCCGACCAGGCGGGGAGAAAAGCCCGCGCCCTCACAGAGGGGATAAAAAACAGAATGATCACGCAGAGGGGGGCCGCGATCAAAACCAGGAGAAAGATATAGGACCTGTAAAAATTCCGCTTCAGCTGAAGAAAATTGATGGCCTGTAAAATTGCCGCTATCAGGTAGAGAGAAGAGAAGATGCGGCTGATCGTGATCCCGATCTCTGTCAGATTGGGCCAGAGATAGGCGAAACCGTAACCGGTCATGGACATAAGGAAAAGCCCCATGGCAACAAGATAGATGGTGTAGTAGAGATAGCTCCTGTCCCGGATAGAGAGAAAGATCATGAAATTATAGACAGCCATGACAAAAATAAGACCGAAATAGAGCCCGTTCAGGACCTGGTATAAATAGTAGTTTTCCAGGTACCTTTCCGGAGACCAGACGGAGATATTAAGCTGTGATGAAACGGTAAAGACCCTGATGTAGATCCATACAGTTTCCCGGGCATCCAAATATAAAGGGAAAATTAAATCATTGACTTTGATCTCCCTGTGCGAGAAGGGAAAATTGACTCCTCCCCGCTTATGAACAATATGCTTTTTATGAATGATATAAATATCGATGACATTGATCCAGACCGGTAAAGTATTGAGCCACCATTCTGTTTTTTCCCCTTCACTGTTCCTGACCGGGAACCTTATCCAGTAGGCGGAATCGGTATACCCGATATTTTTTACTTTGCTTCCCAGGGGTTGAAATTTCGCGTCAGACCGGCGGGACAAAATCGTATCAATGGTCAATGACCGGGAGCTGTCCTCCAGGTATTCCGCGTACAGTCCCGCAAAGGAACGGTCCTGGCCTTTTTTCAGCTCCAGGGGCACGAAACCGGCCCTGCCGGGAAAAGAGGCAAAAACCTCTGCCGGAACAAGATGAAGGGCCAGAAACAGGACCACCGGCAGAAATTTTTTTAATAGATCAAAAAAGCTCATAGGAAAATTTAACATGATACCGGGCAGCTTTAAAAGTCATTTTCTCTCCGGTAATTTAAAGGGAAGTTTAACCGAAAATGTTGTTCCCCCATTTTTTGATGTTTTAAATGAAATATCCCCCCGGTGCGAAGCAGCAATAATCCGGGCACTGTAAATACCCAGTCCCATTCCGCCGGTTTTCCCGCCGGTAACGTAAGCTTCGAAAATCCGCGATTTTATTTCTTCGGGAATTTCACCCTCATTGTGTATCCGTACCTGGTGGTATGACTTCCCCCGGGATAAAGAAATGCTGACACATCCCTCCGGTTGGGACGCTTCGATGGCATTTTTAATAAGATTGGCAAAGAGGTTATATAACTGGTTCTCGTCCCCAACAATGGGATATTCCGCTGTTTCGCTTATTTCCCTGTTATCAAGCCTCATTAGGACCTGCACCCCGAAAGACCTTTTAAGTCCGGAAAAATTCCTGTCTATCCGTTTTAAGAGAGACAGCATATCAAATTCCGCCGGAAAAATATGGTAAATGCCCTCCTCTATCTTAAAGAGGTCCAGGGATTGACCCAGCATTTCATTCATCTGCAGGCTGTTTTCCCGTATGATCCCGGCAAATTTCCGGTATCGGGGTGGTCCGGTCCCGGAAGCCATGAGGTTGGAAAATTCAATGATTGCCGAAAGAGGAGTTTTCAGATCATGCCGTATCATCCTTTCAATATTTTCCTTCATCCGCCGGGTTTTCTTCCTCTCCCGGATATCGCGAACGGCAATGATGAGGATTTTTTTTCCCCCCTGGGAGATGTTCTTCCCCAGTATCTCCACGGGGATAAACGTGCCCTTTTTTGTTTTCATGAGAATTTCAACGGGATGATTGAGACCGGAACGGAATATCTTCCTGAAGAGGTCATTGTCCCTGGAAAGGAAAAGGCCGGTGACGGTTTTCCCATCCATCTCAAGGGCCGTGTACCCGGACATATCCATAATGATATAATTGCAGTCGATGATCCGCCTCTGCCGGCAGATGATGATCCCTTCGAAAGTGGCATCCGCCAGTGCGCGGAACCGGGCCTCGCTCTGCTGGAGACTGTTCGTCCGTTCACGGACCTTTTCCTCAAGCTCTTCGGCAAGAACCCGCTGGGCTTCAAGGGCATTTAACTGGGCGTTCTCTTTCTCCCTCCTGATAAGACGAATCCTGTGGGTGAGGGCGAGAGAGATAAAAGCCACCTCCAGGGTGTTACCGATATGTATCCCATATTCGAAAAAAACACTTTCGGGAATTACTCCGAACTGTTTCAGCATGAAGACCGTTACTCCTCCCAGAAGGAAAATCCAGGCGAGCATATAATAGCGGGCGGGACGGAATCCCCTCCTGAAGGAGATAAAAGAGATGATAAAACTCATAAGAATGATCACACTGCCGGTAAGTACCGTAAAAGGTCTCAGGTAGACGCTTTCCCGAACCCGGGGAAAGAAAAAAAGAACCGCTATACTCACCGGCGCGGCGGTCAGGATCATCATAAACCTGTACACCTTCGGAAAGTTCTTTCTCATATCAAGGAAATGTACCGACAGAAATATCCCTACAATAAGCAGGAGAGAGACAAAGATAAAATATACGGAAATCCCCGTTTCTGCCATATGGGGCCAGATGTAACTAAAGGCGTACCCGCTGTTGGAGAGCAGAAAAAGCCCCATGAAGGTCAGGTAGAGGGCATAATAGAGATAACTCCTGTCAAGGACTGACAGGAAGATCATAAAGGTATAAATTGCCATGACAAAGATCAACCCGTAATAGAAACCGTTGAAAAGCTCCCGGAGACTGTATTCTTCCATGTATCTCGCCGGGGACCAGAGGGAGATATTCATCTGCAGAGAAGATGAAGAGATCCGGATATAGACCCGGACCGGTTTATTCTCACTGAGCACCAGGGGAAAAACAAAATCATTAATTTTTACTTCCCTCTGAGGGAAAGGAAAATTCACACCTGCCTCTCTGTGAACGGTATGATCATGATACCTGATGTAGATATCAATCTTTCGTGCCCAGACCTGCTGGATATTCAGCCACCACCGGTTTTTCTGACTGTCCCTGTTTTTGACCTGAAACCGGACCCAGTAAACAGAACCGGTATACCCGATATTCATGATCTTTTGATTAATTGGCATAAACCTTCGGGCATATTCGGAGGAGATGACCTGTTCAAACGACAGTCCCCCCGATCTGTCCTCAAGATACTCTCCCTTCAGGCCAATATAAAAACGGTCTGTTTTTTCCGATAATTCAATAACCCCCGTATGAATCTTTTCCCCGGCGTAAAGAACTGCTCCCATTTGAAAAATCAGCAGGAAAAAAGTAACGGCGGGAAGGAGCGGATATTTATTCCTTCTGAACAGACGTTGTATTTGTAAAAAAAAACAGCCCGGTGTCCCGGTAAAAGAGTCCATCATTTTCCCCGGTACCTGTTTTTAAATTCCGGAAAATATTTGCGGCCAATGGGCAGCACTGTCTCTTCATCATCGTCCAGGTAGACCATGTAACGGCCCCCGGAGAAATACTGGTAATGGGAAAAAAAGGTATTGTTGATGATGAACTGCTTGTGTATTCTGGAAAAAAACGATTCGGGAAGCTCTGCCTGGATATCTCCCAGGTACCTGTTAATCTCAACCTCCGAATCCTTCAAATGAATAATGGTTTTTTTATTGTGGGCGGAAAGGTAGACCACTTTATTATACGGCAGAAAATAGTGTTTGTCCCTCACCTGCAGGGTAAGCCCCAGCTGAAGCAGGGGTGAAGAAAGAGTCTCCTTTTCCGAGGACTGAAAAAAAACACGGAACCGTTCCAGGGATTTTTTCAGCCGTTCCCGGCTGAAAGGCTTCAAGAGGAAATCCACCGCGCCCACATCAAAGGCCTTCCGGGCATACTTTTCATCAACGGTCATGAAAATAATATAGGGGACCCTTTCCAGCTTTTCCAGCAGTTCCATCCCGGTAATATCGGGGAGGTGGATATCAAGGAAAACAAGGTCCGCCGTGTCATTTTGCAAAAAAGGCAATGCCTCGGAACCCGATGAAGCCGACCGGACCGATTCAATGTCAGGTTCATCCTTCAACAATTGAAGCAGGTACTGGCATGCATGTTTATCATCTTCCACAATCAGTATATGATACAATTTCAATTTCCTTCTTTCACAATAATTCGGGACGGGAATATATAATACCCTTTCAAAGAAAGAGTCCGTTAACCTCATCCCCTTCTATAATACAAAATTATTTGACCGATGAAAATGACTTTTTGCAGGTCAGCATGTCGTTTACACCGTATGAGTAGCGATTCACATTCGCCTCATCTTTTTTGATTTACCTTAATGAATATTTTTATCATCTTATTTTTTATTAAAACATTTTTAAAACAAGGAGAATAAAAAAATGAAATCACTATTAATCACAGCATTTGTTGCCGCATCATTTCTTACGGTTGTTTCGTGCGCAATGACGCCCGATTTCAACTCTGCAATCCAGAAGGAGAGGCAGGCGGGCAGTGGAAACTGCATAAAAACAATTAATGATGTCTATAAGAACTACTGCGCGAAAAAGCCGAAAAGTGTGCCGGCGGGATACAGCGATAATGTTCAGCGGACACGGAACAGCATTTCCCTGAACTGTAAAGACGCCGCAAGCCAGAAAGAGCTGAAAAAAATCGATAAATGTATTGAGGATCTCAGGAGCAGGGAAAGATGAAAAAACAGATCGTATTAGCAGCTCTGGGTTCCGCTTTCTCTGCGGCGCTTTTAAGTTCATGCTTCAGCATGCCCGTGGCGGCAGGAGGGCCAAGCCCCGAATGCAAGGCGGGGGCCTCATACTTTAGACAGAGCAGGTGTGATAACATCTCTCCAAACGGCAGGATGTACCAGACCGTTAAATATGAGTTTGAAAACCTTCAAAGACAATGCCCCGGCGAAAAGAACAAAGGACTTTTCACAGAGCTTGAACCGTGTATTGCAGGATATAAGAAGGCCTCTGAGGATCTGTCCGGAAGGATGAAATCCTCCTATGCCAGGAAATTCTATAATATCCCCGCGAAAAATCCCCTGAGAAGCCGCAAACCGCTGAAATCCCGCTGGGCGGAACCCAGCATAAGCGGATTCCGGAACAACCAGTGCGACAAACCGGTTCAACACCTAGATAACAATGTCTCAATCTCCGTTACCGGCAGGGAAATCTGCGTTGAGATCAAAAACTACTCAAAAACCCGCCCCTACCAGGCAAAAAGAAAAATGGGACGGATGGATATCTCAGTTGGAACCGAAAAGAGAAAAACCGCGGGTAAAACAACAAAATCAAGCGACCTGGTTTACAAAACCCGCTGCATACCCGGAGACGGTGTTACATACACTATATGGGAACAGACCGACAGGGCATGTTTTAAAAACAACGGGCTTATAACCGGTAAAACAAAAGAGGTGATCTTTTATCAATTTGATAAGAAAAAGATCTCCTGGAAGCTCCATTAAGAGAGGAAGAATAATGAGTAGAAAAATTTATCTACTATTTGTGCTGATGTTTGCGGCATCACTTATTACTGCCTGCGGCGATGACGGCGGTGGCGGAGGGAGTATACCTGTAACCTTTGATTCAGCCGATACACCCGGGCAGTCAGTGGACATTTCCGTTGGTTCGGAAACCGCTGCAATGATTTACGCCAACAACCAGGCAAGCATTACCTTTCCTACTAATGCAGATGACAGCGGGACAGCAACTATAACCACAAAGTTCTTTCTCAGTGAGACAGAGGTGACCAACGGCTTGTTCGCCAAAGTATTGCAGTGGGCCCTTGACAATGGTAAAATCGTGGAGACCGGGGGAGAGCATAATGAGGTAAGCGCTTCAACAGTGATGTATGGGGCACAGGAGCTCATTGATCTTGACGCCTCTTCATTCTATATGAAGATAAGCTATGACGAGAGCACGGACACCTTTTCCGTGGCCCCGGGCTATGAGGACCATCCCGTAGTGTACGTGAGCTGGTACGGCGCCATAATGTTCTGCAACTGGCTTACGGAGATGCGTGACGGAAATACCGGTAATGCAGCATATTCCGGAATAAGCAGCAGCTGGGACCATGCGGATACTGTTGAAGATACCGCGAAGACCGGTTACCGCCTTCCCACAAGTGATGAGTGGGAGTACGCCGCACGGTACAGGGGCAGCGATTCAACTAATATAGTATCAGGATATACAGATCCCTGTTTTACTAAAGGCAATTCAGCCAGCGGCGCCACGACCTATTACGATGACACATCAGATACGGATACAAGCAGTGTTGTAGACGGCAAGGAGGCCAATGACCGGGTAGCGGTGTATGGTTACTATTATAATGGCAGTTCATGGGTCTCAACCGGTGTAACAGAGGTAGCGGCAGTGAAAACAAAAGCGCCCAATACTCTGGGTCTTTACGATATGAGCGGAAATGTATGGGAGTGGTGTTTTACTGCGAATGGGGGGACTTATCGCGTGGCCCGGGGCGGTGCCTGGAACAGCAATACTGGTCTGAATATTGGCACTTTGGACGGCGAATCTCCATCTTACGATATCTACATCCTGGGCTTTCGCTTTGCGAGGACCCAGTAATTTTTAGCCGCCCCATTTTCGCTTATCCCGGACAGGGGCGGCATTTAAACATCCTGTTCAGCGGATTTTTACATCTTTACCTCTTACAATGGGAAGAACAAGGGGGGCTCTGCCCCCTTGTTCGATTTTTTAAGTAATGGACCATTAAGGCCACACCGTAAAACTTTTTTTATTGAAAAGAAAACATCGGTATTTTATCCAATACTGAAACCATGAGCAAAATATTACAGAAAATCGTAGATACCCGCATACCCTCCGCAAGGATTGAGCCCCAGGACCTTCCCCATGTGCAGGAAATCCGCTTATACCTGGTCAGCAAAGATTTCCCGGGAGGAAAACTTTCCGGAGAAATAATGCATTCGCTCATGGAAGATCCCCCCTACTGGACCTTCTGCTGGGCAAGCGGACAGGCCCTTGCCAGATGGATATTAGAACGACCCGGCCATGTTCAGGGGAAGCGTGTCCTCGATTTTGGCTGCGGCAGCGGAGTTACGGCCATTGCGGCGAAGCAGGCCGGGGCCCGTGAGGTTGTCGCCCTGGATATGGACCCCCATGCCATCACAGCCGCGGAAGAAAATGCCGTTCTGAACAGGATTGACCTGAAAGCTGTTACAACACTGGAGGGACTTGATCTCCCCTTTGACGTTCTGCTTGCCGCGGACATCCTCTATGACAGGAACAACTATCCCCTGCTGGAGGAGTTCACTCAGCTGGCTTCCCTGGTCATTATTGCAGACAGCCGGATAAAGGAATTCCCCAACCGGGACTACAGGCTCATGGACGAACTAAGGGAAACAACATTCCCCGATATGGGGGAGTCTGATGAATTTAACAGGGTGAAAATCTATTTCTCCGAAACAGGAAATCGGCAAATAAAAAATATATCTGACACTTGACATTAAACACTTTATGGATTCATTTAATAGTATGTTAATCATTTAACAAGGAGAGAAAAATGAAAAAAACAATTAATATAATCAAATCCGTAATAGTTATCACTTTTGCCATAAGTCTCATGGAATGCAGCAGCCCGCAGCATTTTAATGATCAGGCTGAAAGGGAGGAACGCGATTCCATTGATGTGATCCCATACCTGAAATTGAAAAAGGGAAACACGGTAGCTGATCTGGGAGCAGGAGGAGGATATTTCTCATTCAAGCTTTCTAAAGCTGTTGGAGAGGAAGGTAAAGTCTACTCAGTGGATATCAGCAAAAAGAGCGTTGACTTTATCCGGGAAAAAATCAGGGAGAAAGGTATTTCAAATATTATTGTTGTTTTTGCTGAATACGATGATTCAAAACTGGAAAAAAACTCAATAGACCTGATCTTTATCAGAAACGCCTATCACGATTTCCAGAACCGGGTAGAATATTTTTCTCAACTCAGATCTGTCTTAAAAGAAAAGGGAAGACTGGCAGTAATTGATTATGATCCGAAGAAACTCGGGTTTTTCAGAAAGCTTTTTGGTCACGCTATTAAAGAGGAGACAATAAAAAGAGAGCTAAAAAAGGCCGGATTTATTGTCACAGAAAGTTATCCTGTTTTAAAGCACCAATCCTTTAATATATATAAACCCACAGGTAAATAATCGGCTGGCAAAAGAGAGTTTTATAAAACCACCGGAATGGCAAAGCTGAACCGGCTGCCCTTTCCCGGTTCACTCTCAACCCGGATCTGACCTCCGTTTTTTTCCACATACTCTTTCGCGAGAATCAACCCCAGGCCGGTCCCGGATTCACCGGCAGTCCCCTGGGTGGAGTGTATGTTCTCAATCTGAAAAATTTTTTCAAGATCTTCCGGTTTTATTCCTTTTCCCCTGTCAATGACCGAAACATGAGTAAAGTCATTCTCCTTTATGACTTCCAGGGTTACCCGGCTTCCGGGATGAGAATATTTTATGGCATTGGATAACAGGTTTCTTAAAGCAGATTTAAGCATATCAATGTCAAATTCAGCATAGACCCCTTCAGAGACCACTACTTCCAGTTCGATATCTTTTACCCGGGCATTCTGTTCCAGAATGAGGAGAACTTCATTTACCAGCTTATTCAGGTTATACCTTTTCGGATTGAACGGGAGTGAGCCGGTCTGTGTCATGGACCAGTGAAGAAGATTTTCCAGCAGGTTATAGAGTATGTTTCCTGAAGAATTAATTTCTTTAAAAATTCCTTTTAAATCATCTTTTGAAAAATTTTCAAAATTATTCATGACCATTTCCGTAAAACCGATAAGCCCGATAAAGGGACTTCTCAGGTCATGGGCAATAATTGAAAAAAACCTGTTCTTGGCGGCTATACTCTCCTCCAGATCCTCTAATACATTTTGAAGCTTTTCATTGGCCGTCTCAAGTTCAACAGTCTGTTCACTGACCCGCTGCTTAAGGCTCTCTTCAATCTTATATCTTTCCATTTCCGTGGAAGCCCGCATGGCCAGAAAATCAATTATCGATTTAAAATAATCCACATTAATGATCGGTTTGTCATCCAGTAAGACCAGAAGGCTGGAGAGTTCTTCTTCGGGAGTAATAATTGGAGCCCCGATATAAGACGAGACTCCCATCTCCTTTAATAAAGTATCTTCGGGGAACTGACTTGCCACTTCATTGGGAAAGACACAGACCCGGTTTCCGCTGAGAACATTATCACAGGGGGTCCCTTTTAAATCATAGACAAAGTTATCCCCAAAGTCCGTATCCGCCCAGACAATTTCTGTTTTTACCTGCCTGTTGTCAGGTCCTGTTGATTTGCCGACCAGAACATATTTAATATTTAATATCCGGGCCGTATTTTTTATCAGCGCCTTAAGGTAGCTTTTTCCTGTGAGGTTTTGTTCAATATCAAGGATGGCATTGAGATCATTTATTGTCTTTGAAGAAGTCCGGGTTTTCATTTAAAATAATTAGTTGAAAATATTAAGAATTTTAGAATTATCTATAATTTCTTTTCTTAAATATAACTAATTATTTTAAAATGAAAACCCCTGTAATATAAAAAAATTGTTAATTTTTAAAAAAGCGTGATTGTTGAATGTATAAATGCTTTCTCTCCAGTTGGTCTCTTTTCGTTACTTGTAGCAGGTAGCATTAATCTCCCTGCACTTCGTTCCTTTTTTATTACATGAGAAGTATTGAGTGTTCTTCAATTTATTTCCAATTCCCGTGTTCCGGCACCAGTTTGTGGCCCAACTGTGCAACTTGCTTCTTTTCTTCTTCCAGGTATACTTGCACTTCATTCTTCCCACACTTCTGCTGCTGAGAAGCCAGCACTTGTCCCTGGCCCGGGACTCAACCGGTAAAACCACGAGAAAACTTCCTATTAAACTTAAAGATACAATTAATCTAGCCAAAAGATGCCTCCTGATGCCAATAAATTTTTTCTGAACCCTTTCATCTCAAGCTCAATTTCTTTTTGAACTCAAAACAGTTAATTGTACGTCTGAAAAAAAATTCCTGTCAAGGGAAATATGCGCATATGACCTTATTATAGTAAGATTTATTATCACACCTGTCAGCATTCGTCCATACCGGGCGCACCAAAAAAAGGGGCCCTTCCGGACCCCTTTTTTCTCTATCAATTATTAAAAAGTTTTTACAGACCAATAAAATCTGAAAAGTATTTTGAATACTTGACAACAACACCGGCAAATACAACCGATACCATTGACATAAGTTTTATCAGGATGTTCAGCGCAGGACCTGATGTGTCCTTAAAAGGATCACCAACCGTATCACCGGTAACACCGGCCTTGTGAGAATCGGACCCCTTGCCGCCGAAATTTCCCTTCTCGATAAACTTCTTGGCATTGTCCCACGCGCCGCCGGAGTTATTCAGGAGGCATGCAAGAGAGAAACCCGCGGTCAGTCCGCCCACAAGAAGTCCCAGGACCCCGCCGACTCCGAGGAAAATCCCTGTAACAACAGGAACGATAATAGCCATAAGCGAAGGAACGATCATCTCTTTTTGTGCTCCTGCGGTAGAAATGGCAACACAGCTTGCATAGTCGGGCTTTCCCTTTCCATCCATAATGCCTGGGATTTCCCTGAACTGCCTTCTCACTTCGTTGACCATGTCCCCTGCGGCCCTTCCAACAGCCTTCATTGTCATTGCGCTGAAAACGAAAGCCATCATGGCACCGATAAATATACCGGAAAGCACCATGGGATTCATGAGGCTTAAGTCATAAGCGGCCACAAAATCAGATATTGCGGCAGCAGAAGATTTCATTATTATGACTCCCTGCTCTTTTGCCTTCGCAATTGTATCGGCATCGGGGAGCACTGCGTAAAACTTATATCCTCCAACCTGAAAACCCTCTTTTCCGCCAAGCTTGCCGAGCCAGATCTTGATCTCTTCAAGATAAGCGGAAAGAAGAGCCATGGCTGTGAGAGCTGCGGAACCGATAGCAAAACCCTTACCTGTAGCGGCAGTTGTATTGCCCAGCATATCAAGGGCGTCTGTTCTTTCACGAACCTTGGGATCAAGACCGCTCATCTCGGCGTTACCGCCTGCGTTGTCAGCAATGGGCCCGTACGCGTCTGTGGCAAGCGTGATACCGAGAGTGGAGAGCATTCCTACAGCGGCAAAACCGATTCCATAGAGTCCCGCGTTCATGTTTGTAAATCCCCCGGACACGCCAAAAGCAAGAAGAATGCCGATAACGATGGTCACAACAGGTATCCCCGCGGAGAACATCCCCACGCCGATACCTTCGATAATCGTTGTGGCATGACCCATTTGGGTCTGCGCGGCAATCTGCTGTGTGGGCTTATATTCATCAGAGGTATAGTATTCGGTTGCCTGCCCGATGATCAGACCGGCTATGAGACCCACAATAACAGCACCGAAAATACCCCAGGTGATGATCCCCTGTGAAGCCATAACCGCAAGCGCCGCGAGGATAAGGAATGAACTTCCCCAGACACCTACATTCAGTGACTTGAGAAGGTTCTTCATGGAAGAGTCTTCCTTTGTCCTGACCGCGAATATTCCAATAACAGAGAACATGATACCCAGTCCGCCCACAACCATTGGCGCAATGATCGGTTTGATGATATCGATAATTGTAGCACCCTCTGCAAGGGGAAGGGCAGCACCCAGCGCTGCAGTCGCAAGGATGGAACCGCAGTAAGATTCATAAAGGTCAGCGCCCATTCCTGCAACATCACCAACATTATCTCCGACGTTGTCCGCTATTGTCGCGGGGTTCCGCGGATCATCTTCAGGAATTCCCGCTTCAACCTTACCGACGAGGTCAGCACCCACATCGGCAGCTTTGGTAAAGATACCGCCGCCAACACGGGCAAAGAGTGCCTGTGTGGACGCGCCCATACCAAATGTAAGCATGGTAGTTGTGATCTCACTCATTTTGATCTTGACCCATGCAGTGTTTGTTAAAACAGATGCTGAGAAAGTTGTTCCGGCACCCACGTCTTCCGGAAGACTCTTGAGGATATGCTCACCAAGTCCGAATATATTATTGTCATAAATCGCGTTGAGAGCAAGATACCAGATTGATATATCAAGCAGACCGAATCCGACAACAACCAGCCCCATAACAGCTCCTGACCTGAACGCGACTTTAAGACCGGCATTCAACGACTGTGAAGCACCCTGGGCAGTCCGGTTTGACGCGTTGGTCGCGGTCATCATACCGAGATATCCGCATAATCCCGAAAAGAAACCTCCGGTAAGGAAGGCAAAGGGAACGAAGGGATTCTGTACGCCCAGAAATGACAGGATAGTCAGGATAACCAGAAGAACAATAAAAACTATTGTAACAACCTTGTACTGTCTATTGAGATAAGCCTTTGCGCCCTGCTTTACATGACCGGCAATCTCAACCATTGTTTCACTGCCAGGATCAGCACTCATCATGCTCTTATAAAAAACCCAGGCAAAGAGAAGAGCAACAATTGAGCCGATTGGCGCAACATAAAACAAATTCTCCATAAAAACATACTCCTTGTTTTTTTGATATTATGTAATTATAATTAAGTGCCCGCTTATTTTTCCATGGAATTGTAGACCAGTTCCGCCAGGTCAAACGTCTCCAGGTTTGAAATATCCAGTTCTGTTGCGCCGTCTGTGAGCATTGTCATGCAAAAGGGGCACGCGGTACAGATCTTTTCGGCACCTGACGACTGAGCGTCCTTTGTTCTGAACTGGTTGATCCGTGTACCGAGATGTTCCTCTATAAACATCCGCGCGCCTCCGGCTCCGCAGCAGAAACTCCTTTCCTGGTTCCTGCTCATCTCAACCATCTGGGTCCCGGGGATGGATTTTATAATCTCTCTCGGCTTGTCATATTTATCATTATATCTTCCCAGAAAACATGAATCATGATAGGTTATTCTGTTTTCAAGGGATTCATTGAGTTTAATCTTACCGTTTTTAATAAGGTCAAAGATAATATCGGAATGATGGAATACCTCAAAGTTATACTCAAGGGCTTTTCCCTCCGAGTCAAGTCCCACTCCCGCAAATTCTTTGTACTCCTTCTTTAACACATTGTAACCATGGGGACAGGTTGTAACAATTTTCTTAATCCCGTAGTTTTTGAATGTCTCAAGGTTCTGGGTCACCAGCATATGAAAGAGGTATTCGTTCCCGGCCCTCATGGCAGCATCACCGCAGCAGACCTCTTCGGGCCCCAGTATCCCGACTTTTAAACCGGCCTTTTTCATTATCCTCAGGAATGCCTCGGCGACCTTCTGGTTCCTTTTATCGAAAGAAGCGGCACACCCCACAAAGTAACAGTAATCAACTTCCCGGTCATCGGAGATCATCTTAACACCGAGATCTTCAGGGAGCCAGTCACCCCTGGCGGCAAAACCGAACCCGTAGGGATTGAACTGGTTCTCCATATTAACAAAAGCCTGCTGGAGCTCGCCTGTCTGTCCCGCTTCCATGAGAACAGTATATCTTCTCATATCAGTCATCTTTGGAACATGTTCAATATTTACCGGGCATGCCTCCATACAGGCCGCGCAGTTGGTGCATGACCAGTACTCGTCCCTGGTGACGGCACCGTTTGTCAGGGGTGTTGATTCCACGGACCCGGGGCTCCCGGCTTTCAGAAGAAGGGGGGCCCTTTCATTCATGTTGTCCCTGATGTCATTTATCATCTTTTTGGGCGACAGGGGCTTTTCGGTAAGATATGCCGGGCACTGGTCCTGGCACCGGCCGCACCGGGTACAGGCTTCACTGTCAAGAAGGTCATTCCTCCTGAGCTCCTCCATGTTAAGGACTCCCCACGATTCTTCGGTCTCAAACTCTTCCGGTTTGATCAGGGGCAGTGTATACCTGGTTTCAGGATTTTCATTATCCAGGTTCATTGTAAAGATGTTCATTGTGGAAATAACGATATGACCCAGCTTCTCCGTTGCAATAAGTCCCACAAAGGAGAATGCCGCGATCATATGAAACCACCAGTTCGCGTAGTGGACCTTCTCAAGAACAGGCACATTGGCGGAAACAAAAAGCTTCGCCACCACCCATCCCACCGGTGACCACACTTCAAATGCGGGAAACCCGGTAATTGCTATCCTCATTGCCTCGTTAAGAAAACCGGTTATGACAATAATGACCACTATGAAAAGCGCAAAGGTATCTGTGGGCTTTGTGTCCAGTCGTGTGGGCTTTGTAAGATATCTTCTCTTTATTGCCAGGAGGAGGCCGATGATAACGATCAGCCCGAAAAGGTCGCCGGCTAGGGACCAGATAAGATAAAAGGACCCATGAATGAAATGATAATGGAAAAAGAGTGCCGTCAGGTCTTCCTGGACAACTATTATCATGGTTACCACGAACAGGCCGAGAAAACCGAAGAAGATTGAGGCATGCATTATTCCCGCGTATCCTTCCCGTAATATCTTCTTCTGGAAAAAAACATATTTTATTACGGCAATGAGCCTCTTAAAGGGCCTGTCTGTATTGATCTTCCCCTTTCCAAGCTTCCAGACCTTTATTCTGCGGGTAAGGGTAAAGAGAAGATAGCCGACAGCAATGAACATGAAGATATAAATTCCCCATCTCATAAAACCGCCAACTCCGCCAACATTAAAGTAAAATTCCCTGGTAATATCAGTAGGTGCCAGATTGTATGAATCTACGATTTTCATAGGCTGATGCAGTCCGAGTTATTTTATTTTTTAAAGCAGAAACCTGTGAATTTATGTACAAATCCCCAGATATTTGTGCCTATCACAATTCAAAGTTCTATAATGTCAACTGAAATTAATGTATAAATGGCAAAAATCACCCCTGTACAGGGCCTGATAACTCATAAAGAGTTTGACAATTCAGTTAAGAGAGAATACCTTCTTCACATTTCTGGGAGGTATAACCATGAAAAAGAATCTTATCTTATTATCCATCGGTCTCTCCTTTTTGATGATGACTTCCTGTATTATGAAAAAAATCAAGCTGAAACAGGTATGGGCAACCGGGAAGGAATTAAAAACACCGGAATCGGTCCTTTATGACCCGAAGAAAAAGGTCCTCTATGTATCAAACATCAACGGTAAGCCCCTTGAAAAGGACGGGAACGGCTTTATCTCGCAGCTCAGTCTTGAAGGAAGAGTTATTAAACTCAACTGGTCCACCGGGTTTAACGCTCCCAAGGGTATGGGTCTCTCAAACGAAAAGCTTTATGTTACCGACATAGACAGGATCGTGTCCCTCAACACTTCTTCCGGGATCATTGCCGGTATCTTTCACGTCAAGGATGCTGTTTTTCTCAATGATATAACAGTGGGCAATGACGGGTCTGTTTACATTTCCGATATGTCCACAAATACAATTTATCTTCTTAAAGGCGGAACAGTTTCTCTTTTTCTCAACTCGGAGAAGCTGAAACGGGTCAACGGACTTTTCTTTGAAAACGACTATCTCCTTGCGGGAACAGAAAACAGTATTGTTAAAATTGATCTAAAGAAAAAAGAGATCACCCCCCTGGTCCCGGAGACCGGTCCCATTGACGGGCTTGAGGCCCTTGACGAGGGTCTCTACGTCATCAGCGACTGGGCGGGGAAGATACAGCTTGTGAACAACAGGGAGAAGATGGTGATCTCGGATACCACGAACCGGAAAATCAACGCCGCGGATATTGAGGTTGTTCCCTCCCTGAAGATGCTCATTGTTCCCACATTCTTTGACAACAGGGTTGTGGCTTACACCTTTGAATTATAATCCGGGCTGAATCTCTCAACCAGCTCATTGACGGTATAGACGATATCGCACCCGGGAACAGAACTCAGGAAATGCCTGCCGTAGGGCTTTGTCACGATCCGCGGGTCCATGACGGCAACAATCCCCCTGTCACTCCTGCTTCGTATGAGCCTTCCGAACCCCTGCCTGAACCTGATAATGGCATCGGGGACCTGGAACGAGAGGAAGGGGTTCTTTCCCTGTTCAGCGAGCCTCTCCATCTTTGCCTCCACCACCGGTGAATCGGGGACAGAGAAAGGGAGTCTCATCATTATCACCCCCCTGAGAAGATCACCGGGGAGGTCTATCCCCTGCCAGAAGGAGTGTGTTCCCATGAGAATGGAGTTGTCATGGTCCCTGTACATCTCCACCGCCCGGGAGGAGGTATATTCATCCTGGGAAAAGACAGGGTAGTCTGTGAGCTCCCTTATCTTTTCCTTCATTATTTCAAGGGACCTGTATGAGGTCAGGAGCAACAGGCAGTTCCCTCCAAGGTGTTTGATGATCTTTGAAGCGGTCTCTGCGGATTTTTCAATAAAGCCGGGATCATTGGGATTGCCGGGACCCGATTCCAGGTAGATCACCGCCTGCTCCCTGAAGTTGAAGGACGATTCCAGGACAAGGGACTTCTCTCTCCTGAGACCGAGCCTCTCCGTGATGTACCTGAAGTCCCCTCCTGCGGAGAGAGTGGCCGATACAAAGAGGGACGATGAGTTGTGGGGGAGGACATCTTCTTCCATGATTTTCGCTACGGAAACAGGCTGCCCTTTCAGGAAGACATCGCCGATCAATTCCCGGTCACTCCTCTCTATCCAGTAAACGGAATTTTCATCGTTCATGGAGATAAACCCGGCGAGGTTTTCCGAAAACTGGAAGAGCCGCCCCATGGCGATATCGTACTCCATCCTCAGGAAATCATCATCGAACTCGTCCTCCGCTTCACCCATGAGAGCAAGAAGTTCCCTGAGTAAACCGGCGGGGTTTGCCGAATACTCTCTCTTTTCCTTCAGGCGCAGCTGGACGGCGTTTCCGGGAAAGAATGACCTCACCTCTTCGAAGAACCGGCTGGTCCCGGCCTGGAGCTCTTTTATCGTATCAATAATTTTTTTCTTTAAAACAGGGTTGCTGATATTCTGAACCAGCCGGTTTCTCTTTCTGCCGTGATAAAAGCGTTCCGTAATTTCAAGGAACTGGCTGTACCCGAGACTGAAGCCCAGCTGTGCCGAGGCGATATCTTCAACCGAATGGGCCTCGTCGAACAGGGTAATATCTGTCACGGGAAGATATGTCCGCCCCATGCTGATATTGGTAAAATAAAGATAGTGGTTCATGATAAGGACGTGGGATGCCGCCCATTCTTTTTTCGCGAGCTGGTAGGGACACATCTTCGCGAAAACGCACTTAAAGGATATGCACGCGTCGGGTTCCCGGGCGACCCGGGTCCAGAGGGAGGCGGATACCGGGAGATCAAAACGTGTGAAAATTTTCTTCTTTCCAAAGAACTCGTTGAGGATCTCCACCCCGGAGAGGTCTTTCTGCGCAAACTGGCCCTTTTTTACCGCTGATTCGAATCTTCTCCTGCAGGGATAGTTACCGCTTCCCAGGCAGAGTGAGGAGGTAAAATCCAGGCTGAAATTTTTTTTCAGGATTTTCTTCACAAGGGGAAGGTCTTTCTCAATAAGCTGTTTTTGCAGGGCCTTTGTCTCTGTGGTCACGGTGACCTTCTTTTCATTTTCAATGGCGTAGATAATGGAAGGGACCAGGTAGGCCAGTGTCTTCCCGGTGCCGGTCCCCGCTTCTATGAGCCCGTTCTCCGATTCATACAGCCTTTCAGAGATGAAGTCCGCCATCTGGTGCTGCTCCTTCCTGAACTCGTACCCGGGAATTTCATCCCTGAGAATTCCGTTACCTGCAAATATCCTGTGAATAGGGTCTTCCATGATTTTCCTAAAGCTTATAATACCTTGACATTTTCGTGTTAGTAATTCATGCTTGGTGCCAAGCGGCAAGAAAAAAACATATTTCACTAAATGATATTAGCCGGATTTCCGTGAAGGAAATATATAATGACATGTAATAAAAGGAGAAAAAAATGAAAAAAAGACTCTGCCTGTTGTTAATATTTTTTAGCTGGTTTTTTACAATTAATCTCTACTCCATGAACTTTATGGCAGGCGCCAAGTCCGGTTACTATGTCTGGGAGCCCATGTTTTCGGAGCTTAAAGGGGGCGGCCTGGAACAGGTTGACAGGGGCGACGGTCTCCTTTACGGCCCTGTTGCGTCCCTGATGATAAATGATGAGTTTTCACTCTCCCTCTCGCTCCTTACCGGGAAACAGACAAAGTACTTTTCAGAGCATAATGAATATAAGCTCTGGAAAGGTTCATATTCAACTTTTACGGGGACATACAATGTTGAAATTAATAGAACGGACATCGATACGGCCCTGAGCTACAGGCTCATGAAGGGGGTCAAGCTCATCGCGGGATATAAGTACCAGGTAGTTGATATGGACCTGGTTGCCACCTATATAGACATTGATTCGGATGAAGCCAACCATTTACAGGAGACCCTGGAGTTTCCCGCCCACGGGCCGGCGGTGGGTGCAGGTTATTCCCATGCCTTTAGTGATACGTATTTTGCCGCCGTAAACCTCACATTTGTCTACATGTGGGGAAAATGGAAATTTTCCAGCTTTCAAGAGGACCGCTATGAACCGAGTGGTACAAGCCTGATCTCCACACCTGACACCCAAAATTTAGGTTCCTTTAAGACAAAACAGTACGGGATGAACTTCGAGCCCACTGTAGGAGCAAAAATCCTTGATGACATGATCGTTACCCTGGGTTTCCGCTTCCAGTGGATGAAAACGGATTTTGTCGACAAATTCAATCCAGGGGGGAATGAACTGACCCCGGACAAGCCGCTGAACGACTATATCTACGGTGTGTTTATCAGCGCTCTCTATATGTTCTAGGCGGTATTACATCTTTTCAAAATCGCCCTTTGATGCGCCGCATACGGGGCAGGACCAGTCGTCGGGGATATCCTCAAACTTTGTCCCCGCCGCGATGCCCCCGTCGGGGTCGCCGACTTCGGGATCATAGATATACCCGCAAACGTTACAGATGTATTTGTCCATAGGGAAAACCTCCGCTTTTGTTGAATCAAATTATTCAGTTTTTCTCTTACCTGCTTATAAACAGGAGAAAACATAATTTTGCAAGAACTTTAATTGTTTTTTATCCTGAATTTTGCTCTGACCCCTCCGGATGTTTTTTCCCGGGCTTTTTCAATTGCCTTCAGGACATCATCCTCCGAGTAGATATCCCGGAGACAGACCGGGCTGGAGAACCCCTTCCCTCCCGGAAAAACAGCAAGAAAGGGAATGGAACGGCTTTTCAACTTTAAGAGCAGCTCCTTCGCCGGGGGATTGCTGTGGGTAATATCGGCAGCCATGAGATCGATATTGTAGCTGCTGATTTTCTCCGCCACCTTTCCCGTTTCCAGGGAGACCTTTTCCACGAGTTTGCAGTTGGGACACCAGTCGGCGGTAAATTTTACCATTGATATCCTGCCCGCGTCCCTGTTCTTTTTCAGATCGTGAATGCTGAAAATATTGTAATTAACCAGTTTTTCAACCGGTTCGGAAAAGATATATTTAAATGAAAACAGGTACCCGGTAACAAGAAGGACCAGGAGGAGAAGGAACGAGAATCTTCTCACCGGCTTTTTTTTATCAAGGGAACCGTACCTCCCGTACTGCCAGAAGCCCAGGGCAATGAAGGCAAGAAATGTTATCATGGGCATGAACGATTCCGGTTTCAGAATGTTAAGGAGGTAAACAACGGTAAAAATGAGAAAGAACCCCATAACGTTCTCAAAAGTCCTGGTCCACTCACCCGGTTTTGGGATAAACCTGATAAAAGCGGGATTGAGCGAAAGCGCCAGGTAGGGAAGGGCCATTCCTGTCCCCACACTAATGAATATCAGGAAAATGGTCAGCGGGGGCTGACTCAGCGCCCAGGCAAGGGTCCCGCCCAGAAAGGGGCCGCTGCAGGGTGTTGCAAGGAGCGTGGCAAGAAGCCCCTTGGTGAAAGCGTCAGTGTACTGGTTCTTCATTCCGGAACCGGCTTTTCCCAGGAATGAAGGGGGATGAATGGTAAAGATATCGAACATTGAGAGGGCCAGGGCAAAAACGATTGCCGTCAGGGCTACAATAAACAGCTCGTGCTGAAAGAGGTCCCCCCAGCTATACCCGAGAAACGCCGCAAGGGCCGCAAGGACCGCGAAGCTCACAAGAATTCCCAGCGCGAAGAGGAGCCCCAGCCGGGTAAGTTCTTTCCTCTCCTTTCCCGCGTGCTGGACAAAACCCATGATTTTCAGGCTCACAACAGGAAGCACGCAGGGCATAAAGTTCAGGATGAATCCCGCGATGAGGCCAAAGATTACAGCCTGTAGTATCCCCGCGACACTGGTTGATTCAATAATTTCGGGAGTAAAAACGGTCCCCCTGAAGGTCTCCCCGCTCTTCAACCCGGGGAGAGGCCCGGCCTCTGACGGACGCATGTCCCGCCTGTTCCCTCCCGGTGCCCGGGAGAGTTTATAGAGGCTGTTTGTTTCGGAGGAATAGGAACTGTTTTCAGATGTAATCACAATAGTGAACTTAACATCAATGACTCTGGGCAAACATGAGTTGCTGTCGCAGAGAAGCGCATCCACCCTGGCATTTACAGGATAGTTCCCTTTCCGTATATTTTTCCGGACGGCAAAAGGGAGAAAGATTGTTGTATCCTTCTCATAGACCCAGGTAAAGTCTTTATCACCCTCTGCCCTGTGTTTCACCGGCGGAAGATACCGCGCGTCCTGGAAAATGATGCTTTTGTCTGACTCTACGATTACACTTGTGGCCTTTCCGATACCCGGACCCTTGGGATTTCCATAAACATGATATTTTTCCGGAACGGCCAGTTTAAGCACCGCAAAGGAACTGCTGCCGGGTACTGCTTTAATCTCTTTTTTCAGGGGAGTGACCCTGTAGACATTGTTTTTATTATCAGAACATGCCGAAGCTGATATGAGTGAAACGATAAGGATAATTGAACCGGTTGTTTTTATTTTCATCAAACTCTCTCTTCTTACGTAATGGAGCTGATCTTCTGAGTTTTTATCTTTGCTCTGACCCTTTGCAGCATTCAGCAGGTGATTATTTTATCAACAGAAAATCAATACTTTTTTATGTACCGGGAATATGAAAGGAGTTACTTAAATTTAGTATTTTAGGATATAATAATGTTCTTTTGCTGATCCTTAAGACCTGTTGTTCAGGTATTTAAGCGGATTCAAAGACTTCCCCTCCTGGCTGATCTGGAAATGCAGGGTCCGGTTTCCGTCAAGATACCCGATAATATCGCCTTTTTTGATATTTTTTCCTTCATGCACACTGACACTGCCCAGCTTGGAATAGACGGTTACATACCTGTTCTTATGCATGACCACAACATAGGTCCCGTATCCTCTCATCTTTCCGATTCTCTTTACAATCCCTCCCGCGGATGAAACAACCTTTGAGCCGGGCCTGCTCTTTATGAGGATCCCTATGGATTTTACTCCGTTTTTACCGTCCCGGGAATAATTTGTGATCCTGTTCAACGGCCATTTAAAGGCAGGCGCCCCGGGCCTCCTGTCTTTTTTTCTGTTTCCTGTTTTTTCGGATATTCTGTTTTCCCGTGATTTGGTACAAACAGGGATTTTCAGGACCATGCCTCTCCTGATGCTGTTCCTGCTTTTCAGCCCGTTCGCTTTACTGATCTCCTTTACCGGGACACTGAATTTTCTTGATATTCTGTAGAGGGTATCGCCTCTTTTTACACGGTAGTGTTCATAGTTCCGGTTCCCTGCGGGTCTTCCAGTTTTTTTGACAACCGCATGCCCCCTTTTACGGGACTTACCGGTATCTTTATACTTTTTATTATTCCTCTTTCTTCTTTCTGGTATGTAATCTTCGTAGCTTCTGTAAGAGGTCCTGTGTCCCTTTGAATGCGCAGAACGATAGGCCAAACGGTCCCTCCGGGAAACAGTTCCTGTTCCCTCTTCTCCTCTCAGTTCCCCGGAAAAAACAAGAAGAAGGAAAATGAGCGCCAAAAATGTTTTTTTTTCTCTTACATTCATTAATTATGACTTACCAGGTTTTTTATTTATCTGAGAGGACATCTGTCCCTCTCCTCACAGGAGCTTTAAACAGATTGAGAAGCTCCCTTAAAAAAAAGCTGAAAATACCCTTAATCTACATATCGGTTTCACTCTCTTGACAATTTAGCCGGTGAAAAATTAATTTCTTTCATTATGTCGTGTATCCCATTGATATTTGGAGAAAAAAGCTTGTTATTTTAATACTTGAAAATATACTGCCTGACGGTTAAAAGATATTCAGAGGTTGAAATGGGCTGCAGAGTAATAATAGGAACTCAATGGGGAGATGAAGGCAAGGCGAAGATGGTGGATTACTATACCCATGATTCCGATATCGTAGTGAGATACCAGGGCGGTGCCAATGCCGGCCATACCGTGGTTGTAGGCCGCAAAAAATATATCTTTCATCTCATTCCATCGGGTATTCTTCACCGGGGGAAGAAATGTGTAATCGGGAATGGTGTTGTTCTCGATCCGGACCAGTTTATCAAGGAGATGGATCTCCTTGAAAATGAGGGTTTTGATGTCAGGGAGAGGGTGCTCATATCCGACTCCTGCCACCTCATACTCCCCTATCACATAGAACTTGACCGCGCAATTGAGGAATCCAGCGCGAAAAAAATCGGTACAACTATCAGGGGAATCGGCCCCAGTTATGCGGACAAATGCCTGAGGACCGGGATAAGGGCGGGAGATATCTTTGACGACGAATACCTGAAAAACAGGATCCATGCCGTTTTAAAAACCAAGAACCAGCAGCTTGAGAAGATCTATAACAAGCCGGGATATAAGACCGATGAGATCATGGATATCCTTGTAAACTTCAGGGAGAAAGCCGGAAAAATGATCGTGAATACTCAGAATTTCCTGCACAGGTCACTTGATGAGAAGAAAAAGATCCTGCTGGAAGGAGCCCAGGGGTATGCCCTTGACATTGACCATGGGACATACCCCTATGTAACATCTTCAAACCCCACAATCGGGGGTGCTCTTCTGGGAACCGGGTTGAATTCCTTCAATGTCAATGAAGTCATTGGTATAACAAAGGCCTATCTGACCAGGGTCGGAGAGGGTCCTTTCCCCACTGAGGATGCCGGCCCGGACGGCGACAGGCTCAGGGTAAACGGAGGAGAGTTCGGTTCAACAACCGGGAGGCCCAGGAGATGCGGCTGGTTTGATGTTGAACTTCTCAGGCAGTCAGGCAGAATAAACGGAATCACGGGAATTGCCCTTACAAAGCTCGATGTTCTCAGCGGATTTAAAAAGATCAAGGTCGCGGTGGCGTACGAAAGAGAGGGGAAAAAGCTCGACTTCTTTCCCGCAAATAATCTTTCCAATATCAAACCTGTCTATGAAGAGCTCGACGGCTGGGACGAGGATATATCCCGGTGCAGGAGCATTGATGAATTCCCTAAGAATGCCCGGCATTACCTTAATTTTATTGAGAAACAGATAGGGATCAAGCTCAACGTGGTCTCCGTAGGCCCTGACAGGGAAAATACTATTGTTCTTTAAGTTTTTTCAGTATTTTTATTGACAGTCCGGCGACCTTTCAGTAATTGGTAATTCCATATTTTGAGACGGGAGTGAATACTCTTTTTAAGAAATATGTGAGCCGCTAGCTCAGTTGGTAGAGCAACGGCCTTTTAAGCCGTGGGCCCTGGGTTCGAGTCCCAGGCGGCTCAATAAGGATGCCAGACATCCTTTCTTGTTTGTCCCCGTCGTCTAGGGGTCTAGGACACCGGGTTTTCATCCCGGCAACAGGGGTTCGAATCCCCTCGGGGATGCATCGTAAATATAATAGCCCCGGGTTAAACCCGGGGCTATTATATTTCTCTCTTTTAAATTTATTCATCAACATATTTCAAAACACTTACCCTGTCCGTTATCTCTCCGTTTTTGTGATAGTTATCCAGTGTTACGATCATGGTTTTTGTGACTCTCTGGTTTCTGCCCCCCAGAATGACTCCCGATGCGGTTACAATTTCCTCTGAAAGGTACATCTCTTCGGTCAACTCTTTCAGCGAAATATCCATGATCGAAAATTTCTTCCTGCTGCCGGTCTTTGTAAGTGATTTTTCCAGGACCTCCACAAGTTTTCTGTCGTACCACCCGTTTCTCTCCTTGATTTTTTCAATGGCTTCTTCACTGCTTATGTTGGCTTGCATAAGGTTGTCATAGTCCATGGCTATCCTGAGTATCCGTGATCCCAGGGGAAGGTCCTCTCCCCTGACCCCGTCGCTGGGGAAACCGGTCCCGTTATAATATTTTTCCTGGTAGGCTATTATCTGCGCCACATTCTCCATTCTCGGGATCTTTGAAATGATCTCGCTGCTTGTCTGGGTATGGAGCTGGTACATGACCCTGTCCTCATGGGAAATGTTGAGGTCCTTGTAAACCTTGTTGAGGATAGAGTCCGGTACCGTGACACATCCTATCTGTGAGATCATCGCGGCTATCTCTATCTGCCATGCCGCTTCAATTTTCATCTGTTTTAACATTTTTTTCGCAATTTCCTTCACCCGGAGACTTCTGTTAAAGGCCTGCGGTTTTGCCAGCACCAGGATATCCGTCATGACCTGGAGGCTCCCGCTCAGTGTTTTTGAAAGGAGCTCCTTTTCCGCGTTGATGAGTTTAAACTGCCTGATGCCTTCATCGATGTTCTTTACCAGGAGTTCCGATGGACAGGGCTTTGTAAGAAACCTGAAGATACTCCCTTCATTAATGACATTTACCACGGCTTCCATATCCGCCTGGCCGGTGAGCATCATCCTCACGGTATCGGGAGCCCTTGTCTTTACTTCAGCCAGCAGCTGGGCGCCGTTCATCTCCGGCATCTTGTAGTCTGACATGACAACGGAAAATTTTTTTGAAGCATCCAGAATTTTTAACGCGGCCCTGCCGGACACTGCCGTAGTCAGATCATATTTCCCCCGTAACTGCCTTCTGATACTTGAGAGAATGTTTTCTTCGTCATCAACAATTAAGATCTTGTCAGTCATGGATGTTCCCCTTTTATTCTCCAGTATGTGTAAGGATAATCATATTCATTAAAAAACAGAACTGAGATGTCCCCGCCGCCGAAAGCGGCGGGGACATCTTGCTGATATTTTAGTAAACAGGTTTTTTTATCCATACAGCTAAGTAGTTACATTTATTCTTTTAATAAAGAAACCAGTTCATCATGATCACAGGGTTTGGATAAATACTGATCTACGATTTCCTTTGATATGTCATAAATTTCAGAATCCGACTGTCCTGTAAGCAGAATTCTCTTTGTGCCCGGATGGTTTTCCTTTACGATTTTCAGTAGTTCAAGTCCGTCCATCCCGGGCATCTTGTAATCCGATACGATTATATCGAACTTTTCCCTCTCCATGAGGTTCATTGCCTTCTCACCGGAGTCTGTAAATTCCATGGACCATTCACCTGCGAAGCTCCTCAGGCTCCTCTTTAAGCTGTCCAGAAGGTTTCTTTCGTCATCCACAAATAATATTTTCTTTTTCATAATTAATATTTTACGGATATTTTTAGTAACAACAAGTATTAATTAATTTTTTCCCGAATAATAATTCAAATAATGGGTTCTTCCCCCGCCGAAGGCGGGGGAAGAAAGATATTTATACATTGCTTCCCAGAAATAAATAAAATATTAGCCCTCTCTGAATAATAATTATTATAACCGGCCCCGCCACCATCGACGGGGGATGAACGATATTTGGGTTTTGCTCACCGAAAATAAATAAAACACCGGAACTGTCCGAACAATAATCATTGCTCATTATCTTTAATTTCTCCTGACACAGGCAGTCTTATTATAAATTCAGTTCCGCCCTTTTCACCGGAATTGATGTCAATTGATCCTCCATGACTTCTCACGACAGCTGTATAGACATATGAAAGACCGCTGCCTGTTCCTTCTCCTACATCCCTTGTTGTAAAAAAGGGATCAAAGACCCTGTTTTTTACCTCATCCGGTATTCCCGTCCCGTCATCCTTGACCGTTATCATTGCCATGCCGTCTTCCCTGCAAGTGGAGATCTCAATCACACCCTTCTCATAAGTCCCGGTTTTTATTTTTTGCGATATGGCGTAAGTTGAATTCATTATCAGTTCCAATATGACCTGGTTTATCTCTACGGGATTGCAGACTATTTCCTGAAGATTATAATCCAGGTCAGATTTTAATTGGGCGGAATATTTCCATTCGTTCCTCGATATTGTGATGACATCTTCAATCATCTCATTTATATTGACCTGAATTTTTTCCCCCCCGTCATGCCGGGCAAGGCTTTTCATGGATTTTACGATTTTTGTTATGCGGTCCATCCCTTCAAGGGACTGGTTTATGGCCCCCGGAATTTCACTGAAGAGATAATCAATTTCTTTTGTACTGATATATTCGGAAAGACCATTCAGCTGTTTTTTTTTCAGGATATTCCCGGATTTATAGCAGTTGAGGAAAGTCACCAGTTTTTTATAGAGGTCCCGGACATCTTCCATGGATCTTTTAAGAAAATCGAGGTTGCTGATGATATACTGGGACGGTGTGTTGATCTCATGGGCCACTCCCGCGGAGAGTTCTCCCAGGGAGACAAGTTTTTGTTCAATATTTTTCTTGTTTTCATATTTTTTCTTCTCGGTAATATCCGAACCCATTAATATGAAACCTGATATCTTTCCCTGAGAATCATTAATGGGATAGACCGATATCCCCATGGTTCTGTCTTTACTGAAAACAATCTCATGGCCCTTTAAGGGTTTGTGAGATTTTTTTGTTGCTTCGAGAATCTCATGGACTTTCCCGGCATCCCAGGGAATATCCCTTTCAAACAGGTTTTTCTCATTGATACCTGCGGGTCCCGTTTCTAACAATTCTTCAGCATACCTGTTGAAGTTCATGACCATATAATCAACATCAATAAGCATCATCGGGTTTGTTACTGCGGATAAAATTGATTCATTCATGCCCTGTGTGCCGTATATTTCATTTTCGATCTTCCCGCAATATTTCCAGAAGAACAGAAGCAGGAAAGCCGACACAAGAACAATCAGGAGAATATACGTTGCTTTAACTCCGTTTGACGGATAGCCGGAAATGAAATTTATACTTATTGTTGAGACACTAATCAGGACAAGGGAAAGAAATAAAACCGGCAGATAAATTCTTTTGCGAAGACTTTTTATTTCCATATTTTATTTCCCGGCCGGAAGTGAGATAATGAATTCGGTCCATTTCCCCGGTTCTGACTTTACGTTGATTTTCCCGTTATGCTTATTGACAATAACCGAATGGGCAATAGCAAGGCCCTGTCCCGTTCCTTTGCCAATCTCTTTCGTGGTAAAAAAAGGCGTAAAGATCTTCTCTTTTATCTCCTCGGGTATACCGGGACCGTTGTCTTTGATTATAATCTCAATTCTCCCGTTTATCTTCTTTGTGGAAATATTTATTTTACCCCTCTCAATGCTCTGATTTTCAATTGCCTCACCGATGGCCTGTGACGCGTTGACAATAATATTCAGCAGGACCTGGTTCAGTTCCGCGGGATAGCAGTATATCTCATTGATCCGCTCATCAAGGTCGGTTTCAATGTCCGAATGATACTTCCATTCATTCCTGGATATTATGATAGTATCATTAATGGCCTTGTTCAGGTCCTGGGGGACCTTATTCTCAATACCGGGATGAGAGAAGCTCTTCATTGAATTCACAATTTTTGAAATCCTTTTTATCCCCTCCATTGACTGGTTAATGGCAACGGGAGCTTCATCCATCAAATAGTCCAGGTCGTTTTCTTTAATGATATTTTCCAGTTTTAACAGTTCCCGCAGTTCCCCGAAACCCGGGTTGTTCTTTTTTGATTTTTCGATCACATCCCTGGTTTCATCATAGAAGCATTTCAATTTACTGAGCGCTTCATTGAGAAATATCATATTGTCATTGAGATACTGGGTGGGAGTCTTTATTTCATGGGCAATCCCGGCGGCAAGTTCACCGATAGATTTGAGCTTCTGGTCCTGCAGGAGCTGCATGTTCATTGTTTTTCTTTCGGTAATATCATTGCCGTAAAGGATGAACCCGTTAAAAATTCCGTCGGGGTCCTTTGTGGGATTAATAGAAATATCGAGGTACCTGCTGGTTTTATCCCGGGATTCATATTTAATATCGGCTGCCATCACCGGTTTATTATAAACAATACTGCTGCTGATGCCTTCGAAAATCCTGTCCCAGTCCCAATTAATGGGAATTTCGGACATTTTTAATCCAATAGTTTTTTCACTTTTCAGGTCAAACAGCTTTTCAGCCACCTTGTTCCAGTGTGTTATCCTGTCATTCAACGAAACCCCGATGATCAGGGAATCTATCGATCGGAGCAGGCTTTTAATCTCGTTATGGGCTTTACTCAGCTTCTCCTCTGTTTCCTTCCTCTCGGTAATGTCACGGATAATTGCCATGGCGTTCCATCTCTTTTTCAGCATAACAGATGATAAAGAGAGTTCCACATAGAGGTCCCTACCGTCCTTCCTGACGGCCGGCATCGTTACGGTTTTCCCAATATTTTCACCTTTGCCTGAAGTCCTCCATTTATCCAAGCCGTCAAGATGTCCCTGAATATTTTTACCGAAAATAATGACGTCATGCAGGCTCCTGCCCATGACTTCACCCTCCGTATATCCGAATATCTTCTCCGCCGATCTGTTCCAGAACCTTACCCGGCCTTCATCATCCATCATAACAATGGCATCATTTGCTGTTGTGGTAATTGACCGGAATTTCTCTTCATTTTCTTTCAGGGAATTCTCAATCAATACTCTTTCCGTAATATCTTCGAATATAATTGAGATAAAATCCTGTTTCGGACAATAGAGTGAGAAGTTAAACCACCTGCTCAGACCGTCTATATAGGCGCTCGTTTTTAATGACTCATTGTTTATTGCTATCTTTGAAAGAACATTTCTCCAGTCCGGATAAAGAGTCTCTATTTCAGGATAGATTTCTCTGACATTATGGCCAAGAACATCGGCCGATTTGATCTGAAACATCTTTTTAAAGGCCTCGTTAACTTCCAGGATAATAAAATCATTCTCGCCGTGTGACTCACTCCTCTCAAGTTTCAGGTAAATAAAGGCATCATACATGTTTTCAAAGAGGGACCGGTACTTTCTCTCCTTTTCAATAAGCTCTCTTTTAATTTTGAACCTGTATTCCGCCGTCTTGATAACCGTAAGGAGTTCTTTCTCATTGATCGGTTTTACGATAAAACCGTATGGGGCAGTCAATACGGCATTGTTCAGGTTTGTATCATCGGTATTTGCCGTGACAAATATAACAGGTATGTCATAATCCTTCAGGACCAGCCGGGCGGCAGTGATACCGTCCATTTTCTTCTCAAGAAGAATATCCATGAGGATATAATCGGGCCGGTTCTCCTTTACAAAATCGTAGACGTCTTCACCGGCGCTTACGCACTTAAAGACATGATAGTTATTTTCTTCCAGCAGGACCTTTAAAAAGAGGTATGTTGAATAGGAGTCCTCAACAATGAGAATACTCTGTTTTATATTCATTATATTATTACTTTTTTGATCTGTCATAACTCTAAGATTTCTACCAGTTCTTCATCCGAATAAAATACACGGAAAAAGGCCCCGACCACATCCGGATCATAGAGTCTCCCCCCCTTGGATTTTATCTCCTCCCTTGCTTTACCGGGACCCAGGGACGCCCTGTAAGGCCTGTGCGATGCCATTGCTTCAACCACATCGGCAACGGTAATAATTCTTGCTTCCATTAATATTTCATTTTTCTTCAATCCGCCGGGGTACCCGGAACCGTCACATCTCTCATGGTGCTGGAGGATGATATCAGCAAGGGGGAAGTTAAAATCAATCTCCTTGATGATATCGTAGCCAACCCGGGGATGCATCTGTATTATCTGGTATTCATTGTGATCAAGCCGGGTGGGTTTCGTCAGTATTTCCGCGGGAACCCGGATTTTCCCCAGGTCATGTATCATGGCGGCCATTTCAAGCTTCTCAATTCTGTCGTCGGGGAAATCCAGCTCTCTGGCGATCATCTTTGAAATGGCCGCTACACGTCTCTGGTGGCCCGCAGTATAAGGGTCCCTGGCTTCCACAACATGAGCAAGGGCCTCAACCATTTTCAGGATCATATCATGCTGGCTTTTAATAAAGTTGCTGATATACGTTACGTCCCTGATAATTCCCTGGTAACCTGTATGTTCATTTTCCTCATTAAACAGCTTTGATGACGTTACCTGGCACTGGATGAGATTTTTGTCCCCGGCGATCATCTCAAAGATCTGGTCCTGTGAAAATCCCTGCTCATCCATGTCCAGCTGCTGGTTCAGCATATCATCCGTATTATGGAAAATATCCGAGATCTGTTGTTCCCCGGGATTCCCCGAATTGATACCGAAAAGCTCGGTAAATGACCTGTTCGTATTGAGGAGCCTGCCATTTTTATCCGTAATATAGATTGCGTCTCTGGAGTTATCAAAGAGCGACCTGTACTTCTGTTCACTTGCCTTGAGTTTTTTCGCGTTTTCGTACCGGTCAAGGGCCAGGGTGATGGCCGTTGAGAGCTCCCTGTCATCATACGGTTTCTTGAGATACGCGTAGGGATTGGTTTTTTCCAGATCGTTCAGGGTCTCATCGTCGGAATAAGCCGTTGTATATATGACCGGCACATCGGAGAATTTCTGGATCTCACCGGCTGCTTCTATACCGCTTACATCATCTTCAAGCATGATATCCATAAGGATAAGATCAGGGCCCTTTTCACGGGCAAGTTCAATGGCTCTTTCCCCGGTGGCGGCAGAACCGACAATCTCATAATCCTTACTCTTCAGTCTCTCCATGAGCTCAAGCACCACAACCTGTGAATCTTCAACAATGAGCACCTTTTTTTTATCAGCCATAACTCAGTTTATTGTTCCTGCTTTATATAAAAGATCATATTCATTAAAAAACAAAACTGATATGCCCCCGCCGCCAAGGCGGCGGGGGCATAGTATTGATATTTTTTATAAATACATTATTGTTACCCAGAGAAATGAGTCGTAACATTTTATTTCCCATTTACAAAAGTTATCTCATACTGAGTCCCATTCTCACTTTTATAATCCAAATTTCCGTGGATCTGTTGAATTAACGCGTCAACAAGGGTCAGACCGATTGATTCCGTCCCCGGGTATTGAAAACCTTCGGGAAGCCCGATACCGTTGTCACCGATATGCAGGTAGTATTCATGACCGTTTTCTCTGAATTCAATTTTTATTACACCTTTTCTGTTACCGGGAAAGGCATACTTGATTGAATTGGTAATAAGTTCGGTTACGATCTGGCTGAGGGGTATGGCAATATTCAGATCAATAAGGACTTTACCGGAATTCAAATCAAATTCAATATTTTTCCCCAGATTATAGGATGCCCTGAGTTCATTTATCAGGACCTCAATAAATCCAAAGAAGTTAATCTCGGCAAAATTATCCGACTGGTAGAGCTTTTCATAGATAATGGCCATGGCCTTGATCCTGTGCCTGCTGTCATTAAAATACATCCTGTCCTGTTCATTGATAATGTTCCTCTGCTGGAGCCAGAGCATGCTTGAGATGATCTGCATATTGTTCTTCACCCTGTGATGGATTTCTTTCAGGAGGATCTCTTTTTCTCTCAGTGATGATTTGATCAGTTCTTCGGACTTTTTACGCTTGGTAATGTCCCTGATAGTGGCGATAGACATGGTTTCCCCTTCCCACCTTATTTCGGAGATATGCATTTCACCGGTGGAATTATTTCCGTTCTGGATGCGGATCTCACTCAACCCCCGGGAATTGTCAAAGGAGGGAAACTTCGTATTGAGAAGGTCAGCAGTATCATGCCCGAAAAGCTTTACGGCCGAATTGTTGAGATACCGGATTATCCCCTTGTCATCAATTATGAGAACAGCATCAAACATCTTGTTGAGGATCAGGTCCAGCTGCTTTCTTTTTTGTTCCACTTCATCGGATTTAATCTTCAGTTCATTCTTAATTTTGAACCGTTCTATGGAATAGAATATGGATTTCTGTATGATCTGGTGATTCAGGTTGTCCTTGACCAGAAAATCTTCAGCCCCCATCTTTATGGCTTCCGATCCAATTTTATAATCATCAAGGCCCGTAAGGATAATTACAGGTACGTTAAATCCGGGTTCCAGGCATTTTTTCAGGGTGTTAAGCCCGTTACTGTCAGGGAGATTCAGGTCGAGAAGGACCAGGTCATGCTTATGAGCGACTAACTTACTGATCCCGTCACCCAGTTTTTCACACTGAATGACTTCGCAGATATTCCCAAAACACTCTTCCAGGAGCAGGCTTATCAGCCGGGCGTCCCCCGGGTTGTCTTCGATAATGAGTATTTCAACTTTTGTCTTTCCCATGTCCTTTTCTATGTGGGCAGCTTAACAATAGAGAACCAGAAATTATCAATGGATTGTACCAGTTTGATAAACTGCTCCAGGTCTATGGGTTTCGTAATATAGCAGTTACAGTAGTTATTGTATGAGTGAAGGATATCCTCCTCATTCTGAGACGTTGTCAGTATAACAACGGGGATCTTTTTCAGTTCGGGATCGGATTTGATGTCCACCAGGACCTCCCGTCCGCTCACCCGGGGCATGTTCAGGTCCAGGAAGATAACATCGGGCCTGTAGCCCTCCTCCTGCAGTTTTTTCAATGCCTGCTCCCCGTCCATGGCAATTTCAAGGTTGTTCCTGATCTTGCTGTCCAGGAGTGCTTCCTGGGTCAGCCTGATATCCCCCGGGTTGTCTTCCACCAGTAAAATGTTGATCGGTTCCATAGACTTCTCCTTTAATCATCAGAATTCAGGCAGCCTGGCCGTCTCAAACCAAAAACGGCAGAGAGATTGCAATATATCCCTGTATTGGCCGGGATCCGGCGGCTTCACGATGTAACAGTTTGCCATATTTTTATATGCTCTGATTATATCAGACTGCTCTCCGGACACAGTCAATATTGATACGGGAATCGTTCTCAGGGAAGAATCGGACTTCAGGCACTCCAGTATTTTCCAGCCGTCTAACCCGGGCAGGAAAAGGTCCAGGATGATCAGGGAGGGCCTGATAAAGTCTTTTGAGTTTAATTTTGATAACGCGTCTTCACCGTTCGTAACCGTATACAATCTGTATGAGAGCCCGCAATCTTTCAGGGCTTCTTTAACATGTGCGGCGTCTGTGGGATTGTCTTCAATGAGGAGTATTATTTTCTCCATTTCTCCCTCCCGGACGATCAGTTAAGTTGAGATATTTATTTATGGTAAAAAAGAAAGTTGTGCCTTCTCCGGGAACTGAATCAAACCAGATCCTTCCCCGGTGCCTCTCCACGATTTTTTTACATATGGCAAGACCGATCCCGGTCCCCGGATACTCATTTCGTGTATGGAGCCTCTGAAAGATAATAAATATTTTGTCGGAAAACTGCCTGTGGATACCTATCCCGTTGTCCTCTACTGAAAATTCCCATTCATCTTCCTTTTCACGGGCGGATATGTGAATAACCGGATCTGTATCGCTCCTGAATTTTATGGCATTGCTGATAAGGTTCTGCATGAGCTGGATAAACTGTGTATCATCAACGTGCATCTTCGGCAGTTCATTACAGCTTATATCAGCGTTATTTTCAGTAAGAGAAAATTTCAGGTTGTTTAAGACCACAATAAAGAGCTCGTTGAGGTCAGAGTAACGAAAATCCTTCCCCCGGGTTGTAAGCCGGGAGTAGACAAGAAGGTCATTGATCAATACCTTCATCCTCTTTGCCCCGTCAATGGCATATCCAATGAACTCGTCCGCGTCATCATCCAGCTCATGGGAATATCTTTTCTTGATCAGTTCAAGATAGCTTGAAACCATCCGCAAGGGCTCCTGGAGATCGTGGGACGCAACATAGGCGAAGTGTTCCAGGTCCCTGTTTGAACTTTTCAGCGCCTGCACGGTTTTTTTCAGGTTTATCAGCATATTATTAAACCTCTCACCCAGGTAGGAGAATTCATTCTTTGATTCGATTTTGACCCTGTGATCGAGGTTGCCCCTGCTGATGATATCGATGTCTTTTACCAGGTTGGCAAGGGGCTTTGTGATACTCCGCATGTTCCATAAAGCAATGCCGATTCCCGTTACCAGGAAAATAATTAATAACACGGAAAACTGTTTTTTAAACAGCAAAACCGGCTCGAGGACTTCATCAATATTGTGTGATACAAAGATGATCCACCCGTTCCCGATCTCATGTCCTTTCTCAACAGCCTTAACATACGAGATGAGCCGGCTTACGTTTCCTTCTTTAAGAGTAAAAAAACCCTTCCGGGCAGTAAATGATTTGTAAAGATCTTTCTTCGTATAGTCCTCGTCAGGTTTGAAAGTCCTTGTGGAATATATAAGTTTTCCCTTTTCTGACAAAAGGCTGGTGTATGTACTTCTGTATTTTTTATTAGCCAGGTCGGTTTCCCTGATTATACCGCTTATGTCAATCTGGGATTTCAAAGCACCTATAAAGCGGCCCTTTTCATCTTTTATATGAACAATAATGTTTATTCCAAATTGACTGGTATGAAAATCATATTCGTATTTTGCCAGGGCCAGGTCACTGCCTTTATTATTTGACCACCAGGGGTCATCAGCATGGTTGTATTCAGTCAATTTACCGGTTGCCGCAATAGTTGCCCCATACCTGTTTGTAATGAGGATATCACTGACGGTTTTATAACCGTGATTGTTTTCATAGTATTCAACAATTTCATTGTTGAAGTGACGTGTGATCTCATTGAGTGCCGTTTTTTTTACCAGTGAAGTGATTGCCGGGTCCCCGGAACGAAGTTTCTTTTCAATTCTCTCCATATACCCGGGTACGTCTTTTATCTGTGAAAATTTGAAATTCGATTTTTTTATTAAGTCTTTAATGGATTTCCAGTTGCTGTTTGATTTGATCACAAGGCTGATATTGCAAATTGATGAGATAATACCCAGGAGCCTGGATTCGGCGATCACAACAGTGGAATTCCCTATTGATTCTTTTATCGATCTCTCACTCTGGTTCAGCAAATAGATAACAATGATTGCAAAAAAGAACACAATAATGAAAAATCCCAGGATCATTTTTTTTCGAATTGAAAGTTCCATAATCGTTATTTTAAATAATGCAATTTGCCCCCGTTTATCTGCGCGGGGTAGAGAGGAAGCCCGATATCATTGCTTCCTTTTTCTGCCCTGATATCTCCGAAGATACCCGGATGGATGAAACCGGAGGTAAGCCTGTTTTGCACATTTATTCTTGTCAGTTCCCTGCCGGTCATCAGGTTCATGACTAATTTGACGATGTCATAACCAATCCCGTTGTAATGGGATACCTTTCTGTTTAATTTCTTTTTAAGAGACTTGCTGAATTCATTTGCAAAGAAGTAATGCGGGTTGTAAATAAGGGGAGCAGCTACATAGACCTTTTCAGCTTCAGGTATCTCCAATATGCGTTGAGTTGATGCGCCGGAGTGGGTTATGATTCGGCCTTTGTATTTGAGTCTGCGTATTTCGGGGATCAGGGTCTTGTACCGCTTCCCGAAAGTTATTATATAAAGAGCTTCTGTTTTGAGGAGCTTCTTTACATTTTTTGTCAGTGAAGGACTTTTGCTGCTGAAAGGTTCAGGATAGATTTTCAGTTTCCCGGCATCTTTCTGCTGTAAAAAGACTTTGTACACGGACCTGCCAAATTCATCGTCCTGGTATAAGAACCCCACTGTTTTTATTTTCAGCATTTTCATAATCTTCATGGCCGCTTTTGCTTCATATTCTGATGTAAAATAATATCTCACCACCCACCGGCTCAGTTTGGGGAATTCATCCGATGATGTCATGAGGCCCACAACGATGACCTTGTTCTTCTCGGCATATTCGGCCAGGGCCGTGGAACATGAGCTTGATGAGGATATGTAGAAGAGCGGCCTCTCTTCTTTTTCTACTGCATTGAACTGCTTCACTGCTTCCCGTGGATTACTCTTATTGTCCCTGTAGATGATCTTAAGGGGATGGCCGTTTAACCCCCCGGTACTGTTGATCTCATCAACCGCGAGATCGATACCGTCCCCGGTCTGTTTCATATGCCCCGCGGGCCCTGACATGTTGATGATTGCGGCAATTTTTACCGGCTCTTTACCCGAATTGAGAAGGCCGCATCCCAACATGCTCATTGAGTAAATGATTGAAATGAGAACAATAAACCTCTTCATCCGCAAACCTCCTGCACGGGAAGATGATCAAGATGAATAAAGAAATATTTATATCCACACTCTGTGTTAAACACCCACACAATTGATGATAGCATAGAAGAAAAGTTATGTCAATAATACCGGGATTTTGGATGTTTCTTTGGGTACTAATCTTCGTTACCCAAAAGTATTAATTTCTGCGGCAAAAAGGATTAGTTTTTCAGGACAAATAATCTGTTACTTAATTACTGCTCCTCATTCTTCTTTTCCGGTTCGGGGGGTTTTATTTTCCATTTATCGTAAAGGACAAAAGAAGTCGTATCTTCAAATTCGAGGTCCACTTCGATTTTTTGCTTCCTGACGGCCTTTTCCAGCAACAATTCAAACTTTTCCTTTATTTCCCGGATCTTGTTATTCTCCATCCATTCGAGCAGGGGGAAAATCTCTTTAATCGTTAACAATTCCTTCAGCCTGTCATTTACCTTCTGGTTAAGTTTTAAGTCAAATTCAGGATTCTGCGTCTCCTTCTCAATCCTGTTGAGAAAGGTCTTCCAGTCCAGTGCCGGTTTACACTGAAGGGCAACAGTATAGTTTGTCAGAATAAAAAAATTTACAACAACCCTGTAAAAAACACGGCTGATAAAAAGAAGAAACAATCCAAAGACCTCCTCTTCTTCATCACTCAAACGGCCCTTTATGATGAGGATATCATCAAACTCTCCATTGAGGAGCTTTTTGGCTTTCTCCGTGTTGCCGTTGCAGAACTTTTCCGCCATCTGGAGTTTTTTTAAGAAAACTAATGAACCGTCGTTCTTTCCCATTTCTTCACCCGGTGCCTTATTATTAACCGTAAAAATACAAGAGTCAAGATTTTTTTCATTGCCTTATTCCCGGCTTTTTCACGGCACTAAATGAAAAATTCCTTGTATTATTTTTGCCGATATTTATACTTTTAGTATGAAAAAACTTGATGAAATAATCGGAATCGGAGCGGGAGTTGCCCTTTTTATTGTCTGGATGAAACTGGTGGGTAATCCGCACGTCATTGAAACTCTCCTGGGAGTTGTCCTGGCAATCGTATTTGGCGGATTTGTTTACCGGAAAGTTAAAAAGGGATAAATACTCATTATCTTATGGATAATAAACGAGAAAATCAGCGTGTCATATATGAAGCGGAAGCCAGGATTATCGTTAATGGCAAGTCATCCCTGGGACCCATAAAGGACCTGAGTCTCAAGGGAATATTCATTTTTACTGACATGGACGTTGATGTAGATTCGGATGTTACAGTCGAGCTGCATCTCAGCGGTTCAACAACGGATATTTCTTTCAGGATTAATGGCGTGGTTGAACGGAAATCAGGTCAGGGTGCCGGGATTAAGTTTAAAGAGATGGAGTTGGACAGCTATATTCACCTGAAAAACATTGTCTCCTACGCGGAATCCGCCATGCTTGAAATTAAAGAATAGAACTTTAATTCCCTTGCTTCTCCCTGTTTTTTTCTTTATATTCTTTATGCAGAGCGGTTCTTTGTAACATTTGATGTAATGGCTTATCCGAATGGTTGAGAATATTTATAACGATGAAAGGATTAACAGTTTTCCCCCGCTCCCTTCGTCAGCGGGGGAAAGACAGTTTTATCTGGATAATGATTTTAAAGCAGGCCTGGGGAGTAATCCTTTAACAGGTATTGCTTGACACTGAACATATGTAGTAAAAATATTGGTAACGGCTCAGCTAGACGGCTGTAATTAATGTCTTTTATGAGAATGTCAAATATTGTTTTATCGCATGATTCGCGTAATTGAGGAAGTGTACATTATATGAAGTTAACACGTAACAGTCTCTGCTGGTGTGGCAGCGGCAAAAAGTATAAAAAATGCCATCTGGAAGAGGACCTGAAAAACGGTGAAGGAAGCAGAAAATCACTCTTACCTTTACATGGGATCATTATAAAAACCGATGAGCAGATAGACGGCATAAGGAAAAGCTCAGCTCTGACAAGAGAAATACTTGATAAGGTAAACGATGTTATTGAACCCGGTATCACCACCGATGACATCAACGATTTTGTCCACAATTATATTGTCAGTCATGGCGCTGTCCCGGCAACTCTCAACTATAACGGATTCCCCAAAAGCTGCTGCACTTCCCTGAATGAAGTCATATGTCACGGTATTCCTGATAAAACCGTTCTGAAAAACGGGGACATCTTAAATGTTGATGTCACAACAATTCTTAACGGCTATTATGGAGATTCCGGACGTATGTATATGGTGGGGAAAGCACCTGATAACGCGGCCAGGCTGGTAAAGGTCGCCAGGGAATGTCTCTACAGGGGTATCGAACAGGTGAAGCCGGGAAATGATTTAAGTGAAATTGGGAATGTCATTGAAGCCCATGCGTCACAATTCGGATACTCGGTGGTAAGAGACTATGGCGGCCACGGGGTTGGCCTTAAATTTCACGAGGAACCGCACATACACCATTACGGGAGTAAAAAAAGGGGAATAGCCCTGATCCCGAACATGGTTTTTACAATTGAACCCATGGTCAATGAAGGAAAACACGGCTCCCGGCTTCTTTCAGACAACTGGACCGCCATAACGGTTGACAGAAAACTCTCCGCCCAGTGGGAACACACCGTAAGGGTAACGGAAACCGGGGTAGAGATCTTAACAGGTTGATCTTCCGGACGAGTACTTCGACTGCGTGATTGTTAAATAATCATAATTGGTTAACTGCAGGAATATCTAACTATTAAGAGAATCTTATTGGTGCAAAATCACGCGGGCTCAGCACTGGCATCCCGTTTCAGGGAATCGTCACAAAGAATAAAGAATCCGTACTGCGCCCTGAGATTGGGGAAACACTTCACAATCCTGGATTCCGATTCACCGCGAACAGAAAAATGGAGCTGGCGTCCCGGGTGATAGCCGCTTCCCGCACAGAACTCCAGAAAGTTATCTATGGAGAGCATATGGATGTCAGGAGATTCATACCATTCGTAGGGGAAAAGTTCGTTCCGGGGGACCCTCCCCTTTATAAGGACATTCAGGCGTGTCTTGTAATATCCGAAATTAGGAAAGCTGATAAGCGCTTTTTTTCCTATTCTCATTGTTTCCTTTAAAACGTACCGGGGTTTTTTCGTGTTCTGAAGGGTAAGGTTGAGGATAACAAAATCAAAAGAATTGTCCCTGTAATCGGAGAGGCCCTCGTCAATATCTCCCTGGTAACAGTAGAGTCCCTTCTCCACGCACTGTGACACCCCCGATTCCGATATCTCAACTCCGAAGCCTTTAACATTTTTTTCCTTTTGAAGGCGCTGGAGGAGAATACCGTTCCCACACCCAAGGTCCAGGACCCTGGACCCCTCCGGGACAAGGGAGAGCACAAGGTCGTATCCGATATTACTGTGTTTTTTCATTTAACTGTCTTCTTCTGAAATCTTTTCCCATTCGGATTTAAGGAAGTTGGATATGTTCTTCATGAGTGTTTCTGTCTTCACCAGGAAGGCATCATGTCCCAGGTCAGTCTCGATATCCGTATAGATGACATTCTTTCCGTTTGCCCTCAGGGCCTTTACAATATCTTTAGACATCAGGCTCGGGTAGAGCCAGTCCGAAGTAAAACTGACCACCAGAAAGTTGGACCGGACATTTTCAAAGGCATCCACCAGGTTTCCCCGGTAATCGGACTTGAGGTCGAAGAGGTCAATGGCCTTTGTTATGTAGAGATAGGAATTGGCGTCAAATCTCTCCACAAACTTTACCCCCTGGTAGTGAAGGTACGATTCCACCTCGAATTCACTGTTGAAGTCAATGTTGTCGTAACCGGGATTCTGGAAACGCCTCCCGAACTTCTCATGCATATGCTTTTCGCTTATATATGTAATATGCCCGATCATCCTTGCCAGGGAGAGCCCGGAATCGGGAATTCTTTTTCCATAGTAATTGCCGCTGTCCCACCGGGGATCATTGATAATGGCCTGCCGGCCCACCTCATTGAAGGCGATACCCTGGGCGGAGAGCCGTGCTGATGTGGCGATGGCTATTACGGAACGGGCCGTCTCCGGAAAGGAGATTGCCCACATGAGCGCCTGCATACCTCCCATGGAACCGCCGGCAACAGCAAGGAGCTTTTCGATGCCAAGGTGTTTGACCAGGTGATACTGGGCATTTATCATGTCCTGGATTGTGATCACGGGAAAGTCCAGGGCGTAGGGCTTTCCGGTTTCCGGGTTTAATGAAGAGGGCCCCGTGGAGCCCGAGCATCCCCCGATAACATTGGCGCATATGATGTAGTATTTGCCGGTATCAAAAGCTTTTCCGGGACCGATGTAGAGGTCCCACCAGCCCGGGTGTTTCTCTTCCGGGGAGTTGTATCCCGCGGCATGGGCGCTGCCGGAAAGGGCGTGAAAGACCAGGATGGCGTTATTTTTGCCGCTGTTTAATTCACCGTATGTTTCGTATGCCAGGGTTATGGGCCCCAGTTCTTTTCCGCAGACAAGTTTAAGTCTCCCGGGAGGTTCCGCGAAGGTATAATAACCGGTTCTCACAATTCCTACGGAACTGCCGGATAATTGCCCTGACGAATTGTCACCCGGTTTATTATTAACTGTTGTTTTCTTTTCCATAAAAAAAACCGCTCTCAAAGAGATTGCGGTTATATACTGTTCAATAATAACTGCCATCTCATCTTCCGGGGCTTTATGCCTCCGCTGGAATTAGCACCTTTTCAATCCTGAACGGTTGCCGTGGTTTCAACGGGCCAGATCCCTCCACCACTCTTGATAAGACACAATGTATGTTCTCTGTCATAATGAACATACATCCAGGGAAGCAGGATTGTCAATAAAAAAACCGTAAATCCCCCGGTCTCTGGAAAAGGGGGTCAGAGCCCCTGCCATTAAATCACTTTTTTTTTGTATAAAAGGGTCAGAGCCCCGGTTTTCGGTCCATTTTTAGCAAAATGGGGGTCAGAGCCCCTGTCATGCAAGCATAGCCGGAGAAATATTTTTTTAATTGTATAATACGGTACATTTTTAAATAGTGATGACTGACCTGAAATATGAATATAATGGGACCAAAAACATGTTTAGCCGTATACTCTCAATATTAATCATCATCTTTATCTATACAAGTTCAGCCCTCTTCTTTCCCGTGGCTGTAATCATATGGCTCCTTACATTCCCCTTTGACAGGCGCCTTGTTCTCCTCCACCTCTTTACCTGTTTATGGGCAACACTTTATGTATGGATCGTCCCCGCATGGTCGCTGACCATAACCGGCAGAGAGAAAATTGATAAGAAAAAAACATACATGATTGTCTCCAATCACCAGTCGCTCCTCGATATCATTGTCGCCTTCGGGCTTTTTGTTCACTTTAAATGGGTCTCCAAGGCTGAAGTTTTCAGGATACCCTTCATCGGCTGGAACATGGTCCTCAACAGGTATGTGAAACTGAAGAGGGGGGATAAAAAGAGTATCGAGAAGATGATGGCCCGGTGTGAAGAAACACTGGTAGAGGGAAGTTCTCTCTTTATGTTTCCCGAAGGAACACGGTCCAAAACAGGCGAACTCAGGGATTTCAAGCCGGGTGCTTTTATCCTGGCCCATAAGATGAAAGTCCCCATCCTCCCCATTGTCATTACCGGAACCCGGGACGCTCTTCCCAAGAACAGCCTCAACATCCAGGGCAGGCATGAGATAAATATTCATGTGCTGGATGAAATACCCTGTGAAAAATTTTCAGGACTTTCTGTGGATGAGACAAGCGCAATGGTGAGAGAACTTTTTGCCGCCCATCTTCATCAACGGAAGGATACCGGGGACCGGACCGAATGAGGCCCGCATCCAGTTACGGGCAGGTCCCCACAGAGGGTAAACCGGTCAGTGACCTCAATATCAGGCTGGTCATCCGCTCACTCTTTCCTTTTCTCGCTCAGTTCAAATGGAGTGTTCTGCTGGCGCTGATCTGCCTGCTGGCCGCCAAGGGAGCGGTCCTCCTCATGCCCCGGGCATTGAAAGAGATCATCGATTCGGTAGACCCGGCCGTGAACGGCAAGATCGTCTTCCCCCTTATCTTTCTCCTTTTATATGGTTTTCTCAGGTTCGGCAGTGTCTTTTTTGGTGAACTCAGGGACGCCCTGTTCAGCCGGGTAACCGAACGCGCCATGAGGACCGCGGGCCTCGATGTCTTCAAACACCTGCACCGGCTTGAACTTGAATTTCACCTGGGGAGACAGACCGGGGGGATTGCCCGGGACATAGAACGGGGGACCCGGGGGATCAACTTTCTGCTCAGGTTCATGATGTTTAACATTGTTCCCACTCTCTTTGAAATCACAATGGTGGGAATTATCTTTGCCCTTACCTTCTCCCCCTGGTACGCGGTCATTACCGTCACTGCGGTTACCGCCTTTATTTTTTTTACGGTACTGACAACCGAGTGGAGAAACAAGTTTGTCCGTGAAGCCAACAAAGCAGACTCCGAATCAAACACCCGGGCCATCGACAGCCTCCTTAACTATGAAACAGTGAAATATTTCAACAATGAAAAATATGAAGCGGACGTCTATGACAGGGACCTGGAAGAATGGGAAAAGGCCCGCCTGAAAAACAGGATGTCGCTCCTCCTCCTGAATTCCGGACAGGCGCTTATTATTGCTTCGGCCATTACCATCATGATGATAATGGCAACAAAGGGAATACTCCGGAAAACCCTCACCCTGGGGGACCTGGCCATGATCAACGCCTATATGATACAGCTTTTCATGCCCCTTAATTTTCTCGGTTTCGTCTACAGGGAGATCCGCCGTTCACTGACCGATATTGAAAACATGTTCATGCTTCTTGAACGGAAACCCTCGATCAAGGACAGCCCGGGGGCCGGGGAATTTCAGTTCAAGGGGGGCCACATCCGGTTCGAAAATGTTGATTTCGCATACCATGCCCAGCGGCCTATTATCAGGGACCTCAGCTTTGAGATCAAACCGGGAGAAAAGGTCGCCATAGTGGGACCAAGCGGTTCGGGAAAATCCACAATAGCGCGCCTTCTCTTTCGTTTTTATGATATCCACAGCGGCTGCATTAAAATTGACGGCCAGGACATCCGGGAAGTCAAACAGGATTCTCTCCGCAGACAGATCGGTGTTGTCCCCCAGGACACTGTTCTTTTTAATGACACCATAAGATCTAATATTGCCTACGGACGTCCCGGCTGCGCGGATGAGGATATCCGGAGAGTTATCGAGATGGCGCACCTGAAGCAGTTTATCTCCTCGCTTCCCGGAGGCCAGTTGACACTTGTGGGAGAGAGGGGAATGAAGGTGAGCGGAGGAGAAAAACAAAGGATTGCCATTGCCCGTGTTCTCTTAAAGGGGAGCCCCATTATTATTTTTGACGAAGCCACATCGTCCCTGGATTCGGAATCGGAACAGGCAATCCTCAGGTCAATGAATGAAATTGCCCGGGGACATACAAGCCTGGTCATCGCCCACAGGCTCTCCACCATAACAGATGCCCACAGGATCATTGTTCTCTCCCGGGGAAAAAAGGTTGAGGAGGGTGACCATATCTCCCTTCTGGACAATGGAGGGCTTTACAGGTCCCTCTGGGAGATGCAGCAGAAGGAGAACCGGGAGAAAAAATTTCTCTTTTAACCCCCGTTTCTTCCGTGACTGTCACTTAAATGATCTTTCAAGCGCATGCCCCTCTGCTTCATGAAAAATTCTTGTATTGTTCTTCTTCATAATATACAATAAAATAAGAAGGAAATCGTAACCGGATGGAAGGCAGGATTTACCGGGACACATTGTTTTTTCCTGCCATTTCCTCTCTGGCACGTGATAATGATATCCTGCTAAAGTTCATTGACAATGACCGCAGTACCGCATCATAACCCGTCTGCGGCAGGTTGAAAGGATATAAGAGCTCTGATCCCAGGCCAGGTGCCCCGTAAACAGAGAAAGAAAGCACGTTCCCCTGCTTCAAAAAATTCTTTCATAGCAACAGGGGACGCACAGTTTGCCGGAGGTAAAAAGATGGATACATGGAAGAGAGTAAAAACATTGATAAGGGAAATAGTCCCCGCGGATCTGGTGATCTGTATGGCTGCATTCTTTCTCACAAACTGTACTGCCAGGGGACCTGTCCCTGTGGGGTTTGTCGCCCAGCTGACGGGAGTCCAGGCAGCACTGGGTGTTCAGGAACGAAACGGTGTCCGGCTCGCAGTGGAGGAAATCAACAGAGCGGGAGGTATTTCCGGACGTCCGGTTAAATTAGTGATCCGTGATGACCTGGGGACTCCTGAGGGCGCAAAGAAAGCCGACCGCGAACTGATCGGAATGGATGTGGTAGCAATCATCGGTCACGCAACCAGCGGACAGACCATGGCGGGATTGACCGTGACAGGTCCTGCCCGGGTTCTGATGCTCAGTCCCACTGCCTCAACTTCGGAACTGAGCGGGAAAGATGATTACTTTTTCCGTGTCTGTTACAGCCTGGCCGACAGGGCCCATGCATTTAGCCGTTATATTTATCAAAAGCGTAAGATAACCCGCATTGCCGTTGTTTATGATACGGACAACGCCGCGTACTCAAAGAACTTTATGGAGACCTTTACGGACAAATACCGGTCCCTTGGCGGGAAATTGACCGGGAAAGCCTCTTTTTCCTCAAAATCACAGCCTGGCTTTGCTTCCCTGGTAAAGCGGTTACGGACAGGTAATCCGGGAGGTCTTTTGATCATTGCGTCAGATATTGATACCGCGTTGATCGCCCAGCGGACCCGTCTCGCTGGCTGGCCGGTGCCGTTGTTTACCACAGCCTGGGCACAGACAGAGACCCTGATCAACAATGGGGGCAGGGCCGTGGAAGGGCTGGAAATCGAAGTTGCCAATACCTATACCGACCAGAAACCGGCCTATCTTGATTTTAAAAAACGCTACATGGCCCGGTTCTCTCACACTCCTTCCTTTGGGGCCTCACTGGGTTATGAAGCGGCCCGGGTACTGGCAGCCGCACTGGAGAAAACCGGCGGCAGAGCAGGCGGGCTGAAAAAAGCTCTCACAGGTATTAAAAATTTCAAGGGCCTGAGCGAAACATTTTCCTTTGACAGATACGGAGATGTCATCCGTTCCTTCTATATGGGTGTTATTCACCAGAAAAAATATATGGATATTAAGTCTTTTAAACCATAAGGACCGTGAATTTAATATTTTAATGAGTTATAACAAATCGTCCACTCTCGATACTGTTCTTCAAAGAATGGTGCTTATACGCCTGTTTCTCCCTCTGGCGGCTATAAGCATAATAGCCATGGGCGTAATAGGTTATTTTGGCAGACAAACTCTCAAAAACGAACAGCTTGTAAGAGCGCGATATACGGCACGGATTGTGGACCGTTACCTGGACCAGGCAATCCGGACACTGGACGCAGTGGCCCGGGTCGCCGAGGTCTCCCTGGGAAAAGACCTTGCAAGGTTTATGCGAAGTACCTGGAAGGCATACGGATACTTTGATACCCTCTTCTTATTAGATACAGCCGGAAATATCACTCTCCTCGCGCCTCCCAACATTCGCTACCAGGGCCTTGATATGTCCAATCTCCCCACCTTCCATCAAACAGGAGAAAAAAACACCATCACTATTTCCCGTCCCTTTATATCGCTTCGGACAGGGAACCCAACGGTTTACCTGGTCAGACCTCTTACCCGGGGATACCGGGTCGTTGGCGAACTGAGCCTGGGATCACTTCAGGATGAAATAATCCATAATAAAGATAAACAACTAATGGACATGATCTTTATTATGGACCAGTCAGGATTACTGCTGGCCCATCCTTCATCCGCACTTGTAAAACAGCAAACCAACCAGAGTTACCTGGAGATATTTCGCCGGGGACTGGAGGGTGCTGCCACCCTGGTCTATGAATACTCGGGAAGCACGGTCCTGGGCAGCGCCGCCCGGGTAGAACGGGCCGGTTGGATTGTTGTCAACCAGGTCCCCATATCAGTCATATTACGCCCTTATATCTGGGTTCTGGGCCTGACTCTCCTGGCATTTATGTCTATCTGGCTGTCCCTGGTATGGAGTATTCACAGCCAGCTTCAGAAACATATTGTCTCCCCCCTGACTCTCCTCAGCCAGCGGACCGGTGTGCTGGCCAACGGGAATTTTACTAAAGGAAAGACACTGGCTTCCATTCCGGACGCCTTTTCCGAATTGACTTCCCTGGTAAATGACTTTCAGCATATGAGCGACGCACTTGAAGCGCGCCAATTCTCATTGCAGAAAAGTGAGGAACGGTACCGTAACCTGTTCCACCGCGTGCCTGTTCCTCTCTGGCGCACTACCCCCGCAGGAGAATGTCTCGATATCAACCAGGCCTACGTAAATATGCTGGGAGGTCCGGACCAGGAGACCCTTTTAAAAATCAATACAAATGATCAGTACGTAAATCCCGAAGACCGAAAGAAATGGCAAAAAATAGCCAAACGTGACGGGATCGTCCATGATTTCGAAGTTCAATTGCGAAGACACGACGGCAAAATCATCTGGGGACGATTGACCAGCAGGGCAATCCAGAACAGCAAAGGAGATGTACTTTTCTATGAAGGCAGTGTGGAAGATATAACCGACCGCAGACAGGCGGAAGAAGAGTTGCTGCATGCTCATGAAAATTTAAAGAAGACACTGATGTTTCGCGATGCAGTGCTTTCGGCCATCCCTACTCCCGTGTTTTATAAAGACAGGGAAGGCCGCTATCTTGGCTGCAACCTCGCGTTTTCTGAAGTCATGGGTGTCACCCAGGACCAGATACAGGGTAAGACCGTATACGAGCTCTGGCCCGGTGATCATGCCCGTGTATACCATGAAAAAGACCTGGAGTTGATGAGCAATCCCGGCCTCCAGATCTACGAATTTAAAGTCAGGGACAAGGATGGCCGGGACCGGCCGGTCATCTACTCCAAGGACGTGTTCCGGGACGAGAACGACCAGGTCGCCGGGATCATCGGCGCCTTCCTGGATATCACCGACCGCCGTCAGGCGGAAGAAGAGGTCCGCCAACTCAACCTCGAACTGGAGCAGCGCGTCTCTGAACGGACCGCCCAGCTGGAAACTGCCAACAGGGAACTGGAGGCATTTGCCTACTCGGTATCACACGACCTTCGGGCCCCCCTGCGCCATATCGACGGGTTTATAAAACTGCTGATCAAAAATACCGGGAACAGGCTGGACCAGCAGAGCCATCAATATATTGCAATCATTGCAAACTCCGCAAGAAAAATGGGAAACTTGATCGACGACCTCCTCTCCTTTTCACGGATGGGACGTCAGAAGATGCAATTCAGAAAAGTCGATCTGGATGTCATAGTCCGTGATATCATACGGGAACTGGAACCCGATACAGCCGGAAGAAAGATAAAATGGCACAGCGAGGGCCTTCCTGTTGTGGACGGCGATACTTCAATGCTTCGGGTAGTGATGATGAACCTGATATCTAATGCCCTGAAATTTACCCGGCCCCGGGAAGAAGCGGTCATTGAAGCGGGCTGTGAGTCCCGGGAAGGGAAAACTATTGTCTTTGTCCGGGACAACGGGGTTGGTTTTAACCAGGATTATGCGGACAAAATATTCGATGTGTTTCAGCGTCTCCACAAGGAAGAGGAATTTGAGGGGACAGGGGTGGGACTGGCAATGGTCCAGCGGATCATCCGCCGGCACGGAGGCAGGGTCTGGGCGGAGGGGGAAATCGACCGGGGAGCAGTATTTTATTTTGCTCTGCCGAAAAATTAAACCAGGGGAATCATAACGATTTGTACTCTTAATATAATATTTATGCAGAAGAGAGGATGCAAAGATGAAACGTAATTATAAAGTCTTTCTTGTACTATTCATTTTAAAAATTTTCTTCCCGGCAGCGGTGGCAACAGAGAAACCAATAGAGTTAAAGATAATCAGCTGGGGTCTGCTTAAAGAGCAGGGTATTACTCATGGTTTTAAACTGTATGCCAAAAAAAGAGGGATGAACATACGATTAACCTATGTGGAGCCGTTTCTTGTAACGATACCTGATTGTTATAATCTTCTCCGAGCCAAAAAAGGAGATATCGCCATACCTGTGAATGTCTATTATAAATCACATTCTTCCCAGCTTTTCAAAGTACTCATGCCCATCAATTACAAGAGAATACCCGGTTTTAAGAAAGTCTGGCCTATTCTGCAACGGGGTAAATTTGTCGATTACCGGGAAAAGAACGGTAAAGGTTACGGCATTCCTTTAAGGGCGGATATTCAGACACTTTATTATAATGTAAACAGAGTCAGTAAACCACCGGTCTCATGGAAAGTCCTGTTTGATGAAAATTATAAAGGACGAATAGGACTCTTCGGTACACAGCATGAAGCAAATGTGGGGATAACCCTTCTTGCCCTTGGATACCCAACTGATACATTTTACGATGACAGTTTTAAAAAAATTAACTGGAATGAGCTTCGAAAAGCCCTCAAGAAAGTCATTACCAATGCCCATTCCTGGTATGATATCAGCCCGAAGAACTGTAATCCGGCACTGATCAACAAATATTATGATCTTTTTTACGCCATGGGCAACACTGCTTTTGAAATCGAACGGAAAGGGTACGGGAAATGGCGGGCGACAGATGTTGCCGAAGGGGGGCAAATCTGGGTGGATGAGATCTGTTTTTCCCGGGAACTCAGGAACAGTCCCCTGAAACTCAAAGCCGCCTATCTTTTTGCTGATTATATTCTCAGTGACCCCGTCCAGACCATGATGTACACAAAAACAGGATACGCACCTGTTACCCGAAATGCCGCAATAAAGTTATCTAAAATTGCCGGAGACAAACCTCTTTTTAAAGAATCATTTTTTAAAAAAAAGTTGTTAATGAAACCCATGAGCTCACGCAGTTTCAACCTGTATAACCGGGAATGGTTTAAAGCGGTAAAGGCTGCCGGACGGCAAAATGAACCAAATCTTGAAAAATGGGAATAGATGGACCCCATGATAATTACAAATATTACAGAGAAAATTAAGAAACCATTGAGTCTATTCTCCTCCCTCTCAAATCTTATGCCTAAAAGCCGTTTATCCTTTCGTGTTTTATCCTATATATTAATATGCAGCACTCTTTTTACCTTTATCAGCTCAGCCATCCAGTTATATTCCGAATATCAAAGAGACATGGGCGGTGTTAAAGAAGGGCTGAATCAAATCAGTAAAAGCTACCTTAATTTTATTTCTCTCAGCCTGTGGGACCTGAATGAGAGACAATTGAATATGCAGCTGGAGGGTGCGTTATTGCTGCCGGATATACAGTATCTTGAAGTTACAGAGATCCGCGATAAAAAGGAAGAGATTTTTTCCCATGCCGGAACCCCTAAAAAACAAAGTGTCACTCTTTATCAGTTCCCGCTTTTTCATAAAGCCGTACAGGATAAAATGCACATCGGGAACCTGTATGTGACCATAAATCTTGAAGGCGTCTATCAACGCCTTTACGAACGTGCCGTACTCATCCTGACGACCCAGGCCATAAAAACCTTTTTATGGGCTTTCTGTGTACTCACTATTTTTCAATACGTCATCATGCAGAACCTGGATACAATTGCCGGATACCTGAAACAACTGGACGTGACACGTTTGAATATTCCATTAACTCTCAAGCGCAGATCATCTGCATCAGCACGGCAGGATGAACTGGAACAGGTCGTGATGGCCATCAATGCCATGAGTAAAAATCTTATGCAATCTATTTCTAAGCAGCAGCAGGCGGAAGAAGAGCTGCGCCAATCGGAAAGATATAAAGAAATACAGAACCAGATTGCAAATGTCTTTCTCACGATCCCGGATGAAAAGATGTACGGGGAAGTTCTGGAGATCGTGATTCGTGAGATGAAAAGTCAATTCGGGATTTTTGGATTCATTGAAATAAACGGTGATCTGGTCATTCCAAGTTTGACAAGAGAAATCGTGAACGGATGCCGGGTGTACGGAAAATCCATTGTCTTCCCGCAAAATGAATGGGGAACCAGTCTTTGGGGAAGATCAATCAGAGAACAAAAAGCCCTCTTTTCCGACGGTCCCTTTCATACGCCGGAAGGCCATGTCAATATCGAGTCCTTCCTGACGGTGCCGATTGTCTTTGGAAACGAGACAATAGGAATATTTTCAGTCGCCAATAAAAAAAACAACTACACGGAAGAAGATCAAAAGCTTCTGGAAAGTATTGCCGGTTATGTTTCGCCTATCCTTAACGCCAGACTGCAAAGAGACAGAAAAGAGCTGGATCGAAAAGCAGCCGAAAAAGCGCTCCTCCGGCTCAATATGGAACTCGACCAGAGGGTCCTGGATCGTACGGCCCAACTGGAAGCGGCGAACAGAGAACTGGAGGCCTTCGCTTATTCGGTTTCCCATGACCTCAGAGCACCTCTTCGACATATCGACGGTTTTATGGAACTTTTAAAAAAGAATATAATAACCGCTCTTGATGAAAAGGGACATCAATATATGGGGATAATCTCAGCTTCGGCTCATAAAATGGGACAGCTTATCGACGACCTTCTCTCCTTCTCCCGGATGGGGCGTAAGGAAATGAAATTACAGGAGGTTGACCTTGGGATTATAGCCCATGAGGTTATACGGGACCTGGAATCGGAAACCAGGGAAAGATATATCCAATGGGATGTTGATGATTTTCCCCCTGTCAGAGGGGACGCGTCAATGCTGCAAATAGTCATGACAAACCTGATATCCAATGCAGTGAAATTCACCCAATCACGGGAACAGGGAATAATCAGAGCAGGCTGTGAATCCCGGGAAGGAGAAACCGTTGTCTTTATCCGGGACAACGGTGTGGGTTTTGATCAGAATTACGCAGATAAAATATTTGACGTTTTTCAGCGCCTGCACAAGGCAGATGAATTTGAAGGGACAGGCGTAGGACTGGCCATGGTCCAGCGGATCATCCACCGCCACGGGGGCAGGGTCTGGGCGGAGGGAGAAGTTGATAAAGGAGCGATATTTTATTTTTCGCTGCCTCAATCTGTCACGAAAGAAAAAGGACGGGAACTGTAGATGTTTTCAATAAATGACCAGAGTCAATATGATAAAATCACCCTGTCAGGCGCAATCCTGACCGTAATCCTGGCACTTTATTTCTCCAGCTTCTACAGTTACCTCCTGTTTCACAGCCTTATCGAAATCGTAACTGTTTCTATTGCTTTCATGCTCTTCATCTTCTCATGGAACACACGGGGTTACCTGGTAAATAACTATCTCAGGATACTCGGCACGGGTTATGCCTTTATCGGCCTTATCGACCTGGCCCATACCCTTACCTACAAGGGAATAAATGTCTTTGAAGGTTACGGGGCCAACCTGCCGACCCAGCTCTGGATAGCAGCACGTTATCTTCAGGCTGTCACCCTCTGTGCAGCACCGTTCTTTATAAAACGAAAATTGTCAGACCGCCCTGTCCTTGCAGTATATACTACGGCGGTCATGGCACTTATGGGAATAGTATTTTCCGGTAATTTCCCTGACTGTTTTATTGAAGGCAAAGGACTCACCTCCTTTAAGATCATCAGCGAATACCTGATAACTGCTATCCTCCTTGTCTCTCTTTACCTCCTGTACAGGAAACGAGCCTTTTTTACTAAAAATGTTTATCGTCTCATCATCTCTTCCATAGTTTTCACTGTCCTCTCCGAACTCTCTTTCACCACGTACATAAGCGTGTACGGTTTTACCAACATGCTGGGGCACTATTTCAAACTCGGGGCCTTTTATTTTATCTACCGGGCAATCCTGGTGACCGGACTGAGAGAACCCTTTAATCTCATTTTTAAAGAACTTAATGAAACACGGGAAAAACTCCGGAATGCCCGGGACAACCTTGAGAGAGAAATCAGTGACCGCACCGCGCAGCTGCAGCAGGAACTTACCGAACGGAAAATTGCCGAGATAACGCTTTCCGAAGAAAGATCTCTTTTACGCTGCCTCATCGATTCTGTGAGCGACCTTATCTTTATCAAGGACCTGAACTGCGTCTACAGGGGCTGCAACAAGGCAAGCGAGGAATTTATCGGAATACCGGAAAGCGAACAGATCGGCAAAACGGACTTTGATTTTTTTGACCGTGAAATGGCAGAGAAGGTCCTAAAAGCTGACAGGCAGGTCATTGAGGAGGGCAAACCTCTGCGCGTTGAGGAACGGGTGACAACCAGGGAGGGAGAAACCCTGCTCATGGAAACTCTTAAATCCCCCTATTACGATCCTGACGGAGAGGCCCTGGGAATTGTGGGGATCAGCCGGGACATTACACAACGCAAAAAAGCGGAAGAGGAGATCAGCACGTTGAACAGGGAACTCGAACAGAGGGTCAGGGAACGGACCGCTGAACTGGAAGCTTCCAACAAAGAACTGGAGTCTTTCGTCTATTCCATCTCGCACGACCTGCGGGCGCCGCTGCGCCATATCGACGGTTATATGGAAATGCTGAAAAAGAACACAGGGGCCGCGCTTGATGAACAGGACCGGCAGTACATGGAAACAATTTCAGCCTCTGCTCACAAAATGGGACAGCTCATTGACGACCTTATCTCCTTCTCACGGACAGGACGCCAGGAGATGAAATTGCAGGATGTTGAACTGGGGACCCTGGTTCGTAAAGCCATAGAGGAACTGGGGCCGCAAATAATCGGAAGAAATATCCGCTGGAATATCGGGGAGCTCCCTGCTGTTCGCTGTGATGAATCAATGCTTCGGGTTGTTATAATGAACCTGTTTTCTAATAGCTTAAAATTCACCCGCTCCCGGGATGAAGCGCTTATTGAAGCAGGATGTGAATACCGGGCGGGAGAAGTCGCTATTTTTGTCCGGGACAACGGGGCCGGTTTTGATCAGGAATATGCCGATAATTTATTCGGGGTCTTTCAGCGCCTGCACCGGTCAGATGAATTCGAGGGGACCGGTGTGGGACTGGCACTGGTCCAGAAGATCATTCACCGGCACGGGGGGAGGGTCTGGGCCCGGGGAGAAATTGACAAGGGGGCAACTTTTTATTTTTCCCTGCCAAAACCGGGAAAAAATGACCATGAATAAAATTTTATTTTATGATATAACTCTGGTAAGTGAAAAAGCAAGGTAATACAAACAGATGAAAATGCCGCAGACGACAATTGAAAAATTAAAAAAAACAATCCTGGCTTCCACTATCATGAGTATATTTCTTGTAGGGGTGATTGTCGCTCTGGCGGCAATATACCCCCTTACCCGGCACCTCAGAGAAGACGCAGAGAGACATCTGCTGGACATGGTAAAAAGCAAAAAACTGGACATAGAACAGTTTCTCACCAGGCTGGAGCAAACAACATGGCAGATAACCAGCCGTACCAGGGCCCGTGAAAAGCTTGAGCAATATAACCGGAAAAAAGTGAGCCTTCAACAATTTATTAACTTCAGTAAACCTGTTTTGAGGGACGCCCTGGATTTTTCGCAGGAAGCGGTGGGATGCCTCCGTTTTGATGAAAAAGGGAAACCGGTTGTTCAGGCGGGACTTTCCATGCCGGAACCCTTCCGGATGCTGCACGAAGAAACAGGAACAGGTGTAAAAATTGACGGACCTGTTTTAATTTCCGGGAATCTGTACCTCTTCGTAAAGGCCCCGATCTTTAACCGGAACCGGGTCCGGGTTGGTACTGATCTTTTGGCCTTTCAGCTTGAAGAACTGCGGACAATACTCCAGGACAGGACCGGTCTTGGGAAAACAGGAGCGGCATTTCTGGGCAGGGTAGATAAAAACCGCGTTACCCTGTTATTTCCCCCTGAAAAAACCGGGGAAAAAAATATCAACATTAAATCACCCCTTGCCATTGTCATGAAACAGGCTTTACACTGCGGTCATAATGAGTACAGGTTATTTAAGCCCCGGGACAGGCATCCCTATATTTTCGCATACAGCTCCATTCCCCGTGTGAGGAACCTGGTTATCGTCACGCGAATCCATACCGGAGAATTTTACGCGCCCATAAACAGGCAGATTGTGACCACCAGCCTGGTTATTTCCTTTTTACTGCTTGCGGGGACCCTGGGAACACTTTTTTTAATGCGGCCCCTTGCAGGGAAAATTATTATCCGCACAGAAGAATTAAACTCCATTAACCGTCAGATCGAGCAGTCCCGGAACATGCTGCAGCTGATCATCGAATCGATACCTGTGAGGGTCTTCTGGAAAGACAGGAATTTCCGCTTCCTGGGCTGTAACACCCATTTTGCCCGGGATGCGGGTTTTCATTCCCCTGAAGAACTTCTGGGAAAAGACGATTTTGCAATGTGCTGGAAGGAACAGGCAGATCTTTACCGGGCAGATGACAGACAGGTCATTGAGTCGCTCTCACCAAAGATGAACATCATCGAACCCCAATCAAGATCTACAGGGGGTACCGTCTGGCTGAATACAAGCAAAGTCCCGTTACAAATGCCCGGCGGAGAGGTCATCGGGATTCTGGGAATCTATGAAGATATCACGGAACGAAAGAAGGCTGAAGAGATGTTAAAAGAATCAGAAGAAAAATATATGGACCTCTATGAAAACGCCCCTGATATGTATCTCTCCGTTAACGCGACAACGGCTATGATAGAAAAATGCAACAATACGTTTGCCGGCACTATAGGATATTCAAAAGAAGAGATCATCGGACGTCCGGTTTTTGACATCTATCACCCGGAATGTATGGATAAAGTCAAAGAGGTATTCACATCATTCTTACAAACAGGTGTCGTCCACAACCAGGAACTGCAATTGCGGAAAAAAGACGGGAGCAGGCTGGATGTCAGTCTCAATGCCACCTCTGTCCGCGATGAGGAGGGACACATTCTTTACAGCCGGTCAATACTGCGGGACATTTCAGACCGGAAAAATTCGGAAGCTTTTAACGCGTCAAGGATCCACCTCATCCAGTTCGCAGCCTCCCACTCACTGGATGATTTTCTTGAAGAAACCATAAACGAAGCGGAAAAATTAACTCAAAGTAAAATTGGTTTTTATGTCTTTGTTGAAGAGAGCCAGGCAACCCTGACCCTGCAGAACTGGTCAACAAGAACAAAAGCCGAATTCTGCAAAGCAGAGGGTAAAGGTATCCATTACAATATCTCCGAAGCAGGGGTCTGGGCCGACTCAATTATTCAAAATAAACCGGTTATCCATAACAATTATTCCTCTCTGCCGCACCGCAGGGGACTGCCCGAGGGACACGCCGAGTTAATCCGCGAACTTGTGGTCCCTGTCCGCCGGGGAGATAAAATCATGGCAGTTATTGCCGTGGGGAATAAACCGAATGACTACGATGAGACCGATATTGAAACCGTATCCGCCATTGCCGACCTTACCTGGGAAATCGCGGAACGGAAGCGGACCGAGGATAGAATCCTCCGATCAGACCAGCGCCTGCGTCTGCACAGCGAACAGTCTCCCCTGGGATTTCTGGAATGGGACGAAAATTTCCGGGCAGCGGAATGGAACGCCGCGTGCGAGAAGATATTCGGTTATACCCGGAAAGAGGCCATTGGCCGGCATGCCAAGGAATTAATACTCCCCGCGGAGGTCCACGAACTTGTTGACGGGATTTATCACGAATTAATGAACCGGACCGGGGGACAGCACAACATAAACGAAAATATCACCAAGGACGGCCGCATTATTACCTGCGAGTGGTTCAATACCACACTGATAGACAATAACGGTAAAGCCATTGGCGTTGCTTCGGTCTGCAGAGACATCACTGAGGAGAAACGGATGGAAGCGGAGCTGGCCAGTTACCGGGAACACCTTGAAGAACAGGTCAGGGAACGTACCGTCCAGCTGGAAACCGCCAACAGGGAACTGGAGGCCTTCGCATATTCGGTTTCCCATGACCTCCGCGCGCCGCTGCGCCATATCGACGGGTTTATAGAACTCCTGAGACAAGGGGCCGGGACCGGTCTTGATGAGAAACACACTCACTACCTGGAGAATATTTCCGGCGCGGCACAGAAAATGGGAACACTCATTGACGACCTCCTCTCATTCTCCCGGATCGGGCGCGTTGAGATAAGATTAAAAGATGTTGACCTGAAAATCATTTCAGATGAAGTTATACGGGAACTCGAGCCTGATACTGCCGAAAGAGACATTCAGTGGAACATTGACGGCCTTCCCGTTGTCAGCGGCGACCCGTCCCTTCTTCGGGTTGTAATAATGAACCTGTTTTCCAATGCGGTAAAGTTCACCCGGTCACAGGACCGGGCAGTCATTGAAGCGGGCTGTACGTCCCGGGAAGATGAAACTGTTGTCTCTGTCCGCGATAACGGTGTGGGATTTGACCAGGCATACGCAGATAAAATATTTGATGTCTTCCAGCGCCTGCACCGTGTGGATGAATTCGAGGGGACCGGTGTGGGGCTGGCAATTGTTCAGCGGATCATCCACCGCCACGGCGGCAGGGTCTGGGCCCGGGGAGAACAGGGCCGCGGAGCGACATTTTATTTTTCGTTGCCTTCCGGCAACAAAGGAGAAAAGTAATGGAAACTTTTAAACGGATTCTTTTAGTTGAAGACGACCACATGGATATCGAACTGACCCTTAACACCCTCAATGAGTATAATTTGAAAAACGAAACCGTAGTCGTGCGTGACGGTGTGGAAGCACTGGATTACCTGTATTGCCGCAGGAACTTTTCCGGGCGGCCGAAAGGGAACCCCGTAGTGATCCTTCTTGACCTTAAAATGCCGAAGATGGGAGGCATCCAGGTGGTGAGGGAGCTAAAAAACAACGAGAGCATGAAACAGATCCCCATAGTGATACTGACATCATCACGGGTAGACAGTGACCTGGAGGAGTGTTATAAGCTGGGTGTTAACGCGTATGTAGTGAAACCGGTCCGGTTTTCCGAGTTTGTGGATGCCGTCAGGCAGATCGGTGTATTCTGGGCCCTCATCAATGAACCCCCACCTGAAAAGTTTGATGAGTGATGAAAGAAGGGTGTAATGTTACAAAGAAAATACGGTCAAAGAGTGGAAAAACCAATTAAAATTCTTCACCTGGAAGACGATCCTGTAGACGCGGAACTGGTCCGGGAGATGATTGCTTCAGGAAATATCGCGTTTACTCTCTCACGTGTCCAAACGCGTAAAGAATTCAGCGAATCTCTTAAGAAGAAGGGATTTGATCTCATTCTTTCCGATTATAAACTTCCCATGTTCGACGGGATTTCCGCCATGAAAATGGCAGAAGAATGCTGTCCCGATATTCCCTTTATTTTTGTATCGGGGGCCCTTGGCGAAGAAGCGGCAATTGAGACCCTGACCCGGGGCGCTACCGATTATGTACTTAAAAGCAAACTTACCCGTTTACTCCCTTCAGTAAAGCGGGCCATGGAGGAGCAAAAACACATACGGGAAAGCAGAAGGATCGAAAAGATGATGCAGGTACGTCTTCACATCCTGGAAACGGTTTATACAAAGGAGCTTTCTCTGGATGAAATATGCGTCATGGTCCTGGATGAGATCGAGTCACAGACCGAAAGTGAAATCAGTTTCTTTCACTTATTTGAAGATGACCAGGAGACAATCATCCTTCGGTCACAGTCTACTAATACAACAAAAACCCTGTGTAACGCAGAGGGAAAGGGAAGCCATTATAATATTTCAGGTACGGGCATATTAGCGGATGCTATCCAAAAAAAGAAACCGGTTATTCATAACGACTATCCTACCCTGTCTTATAAAAAAGACCTCCCGGATGAAGATGCTCCCGCAAAAAGAGAACTTGCGGTACCCATAATCAGGGGAGACCTTATCGTTGCATGCATTAGCGTCGGAAATAAATCCACTGAATATGACGAGACCGATATTCAGATTGTTTCCCTGCTGGGCGACTTTTCGTGGGAAATCATCAAGCGGAAGAGGGCGGAAGAAGAACTTAAAGAAAGTGAGGAACGCTATCGTTCACTTGTTGAACATTCACCTGAAGCCATTGTTGTACACATTAAAGGAAAAATTAAATACGGGAACGCGGCCGCAGTAAAACTCTATGGAGGTGAAACACCCGATCAGTTTAACGGCAAAAATATACTGGAGTTTGTTCATTCTGATTATCAAAGAATCTTCAATGAAGGGACCCGGGAAAACTATGAGACGCAAACCCGGGGAATGAGTATTGAAGAAAAACATGTCCGGATCGACGGAAAACCCATAGATACCGAAGTCACGCGGGTCCCTATCACTTTCTCGGGAAAACCGGCAACATTGCTGATTATTAAGGACATTACCCGGCGGAAACAGGCGGAAGCGCGTATTGTCCGTGAACGGGAAAATTTCTATAAGACACTGGCCACTGCGCCTGTAGGTCTTCTCCTGGTTGACAACCGGATGGTCATACAACAGGCCAATAAAACCATTGGCTCCATTGTGTCTCGTGAACCCGCGGAAATCATCGGCAAACTGCTTGGTGAAGGACTGGGATGTATCCACTGCAGTGAAAACCCCACAGGGTACCCTTTATCTGAAAAGTGTTTGGATTGTTCATTTTTTCAGGGACTGGAAACCGCAAAGAACGAGAAAAAGAGCATATACGGGAAAGAGATTTTAATCCATCTTCACATTGACGGAAAATCGGTAGAACGCTGGCTTAATGTCAGTATCGAACCCGTAATGATCGACGAATCAATATCCCTGATCGTGGCAATAGACGATATAACAAAAAAGAAGGAACTGGAAAAGAAAAACCTGTCAAATCTCCATTTTCTTGAAGGACTGGACAGGATCAACCGCGCCATGCAGGGAACAAATGACCTCGAAGAAATGATGGGGAAGGTGCTGGATGAAGTCATGGGCATATTCCACTGTGACCGGACATTTCTCCTTTACCCCTGCGACCCGGAGTCTGGCTCATGGAACATTCCCATAGAACGGAACAAACCGGAATATCCCGGCGCAGGCAGCCGGGCCACAGAGATACCCATGGATTCCACAATGTCTGAAAAAATGCGTATGCTTTTGGAATCTGACATCCCTATAAAGTTCGATTCGAAATCAAAAGACCCTCTCTCAGCGGAGATCAGAGAAAATTATCAACTTAAGTCCTTTATCAGTATGGCCCTCTATCCCGTTAACAGCAAACCGTGGGAATTCGGACTGCAACAGTGCTCATATGACCGGGTCTGGACCGCGGATGAGGAACGGCTCTTTCAGGAAATTGGCAGACGGATTGCCGGCAGTCTGACAACACTGCTCATGTACCGCGAGATCAAGACCCTGCTTCGCGAGCTGCACCACCGCACGAAAAACAATATGGCCGTAATTGTCTCCCTTCTGGAAATACAGTCGCGGTATTTTGATGATCCGCGATGGCACCAGCTGCTGGTTGACGCCCAGGGACGTATTCGTTCCATGGCCCTTGTTCACCAGAAACTCTATGACACAAAAGAGCTTTCCCGTATCAATTTAAAAAGCTATATAAGCGATTTAATCTCGATTCTTATGTCGAGCTACAACCTTTCATCCGATAAGGTTTCATTAATTTCGGAAATAGATGATGTCTTTGTTGAGGTGGACTATGCCGTCCCCTGCGGCCTGATTCTCAATGAGTTGATAACAAACGCTCTTAAATATGCTTTTCCCCATGGCAGAAAAGGTTTTATTAAGATCCGGCTAAAAAGAACCGATGAAGGAGAAGTCTGTTTCTCAGTGGAAGATAACGGTGTGGGAGTTCCCCGGGGATTTGATTTTAAACAGGAAGGCCGTATGGGCACTGAGATTGTCTATGGTTTGACTGAGTCCCAGCTGAAAGGACATATTCATTTCGAAACAAAACGGGGTGTGAAATGGCAAATAGGATTTTCAGATAACCTCTACAGAAAGAGAATATGAGCCATGCGTGAGTTTAAAGTTCTTATTGCAGAAGATGAATTTCTCATAGCCCTTGATTTGCAGCAAAACCTCCGGCGTTCATTTTTCAATGTATGCGGTACGGCCGCCGAAGGAAAAGAAGTCGTAGAAATGGCAAAAAGTTCTGACCCTGACATTATATTAATGGATATCAACCTGATGGGCGATATCGATGGTATTGAAGCGGCACGGCAAATCAGTGAATTTTCATCCGCCCTGATAATCTTCACAACAGGGTACCAGGACATGGGTCTCAGGGAACGGGCAATGGCTTTAAAACCGGCTGCATACCTTATTAAGCCGATCAGGATAAAAGAAATTGAAGCAATTATCACTTCAACACTGTTATCAGAGGATAATCCGCTTTAAGAACTTCACCTGATAGCGGAACGCTAAGTTCTTGCCTGAGGGTCAGATATTCCTGCTGCCTTTTCCCCCAACCAGATGTAACAATAAGATACCGACAGGAAAAGCTCACCTGCAACAGTAATAAAGATACCCCCTCCCGCAAAACCCCTGATGAATTCCACTGTCCCCATCAGGGCAAAACCTGACATTGAAAACCCGAATCCCAGGGACAGAGCCTGCCTGATTTTTGAAGCCGGAAGGTCCCTGGTAAAAAAGCTGATGATGGCATAACCTCCAAAAAGCATGGCTGCTCTCCGGCAAATAAAGAATGCAGCTTCATTTCCTTTTACATCAAACAGAAAAAATATCGATTCGGGGAAAACCAGGAGTAACAGGAAAAGAATAGTGCATACGGCAAAATTTATCATGTTTAATTTTTTAAATGTAATCATCAAAATTCATACCTTCTGTTTCGATGTAAAGGCCCCTATCTTTACCGGTTCAAATGAATCAAAGTGAATATCTCTCACATATCTCAAATTTTTCCAGATCACTTTATATCCCCTGGTCCAGCGAAAAGGCTTAACAATTTTTAAAAATTTTTCCTGTTCCCTTTTTGTCGCTTCTCTTTTATCACCAACCCTCCCGGTTAAACGGATAGAGACAGGTCCATCTGTCCTCCCTCTTATCAATGCCCTGAGAAAAGCCAGATTACTGCCGTTAACAGCCATTACACAGATTTTCCGGTTATCCTTCAGGTTTTTTGCCATCTGTGCCACATATTCTTCAAAATAAAACCCTCTGCAGAAATCTGTTAAAAAAAGGGATCCTATGGGCGTTACATGCGGCATCCCGTCTTTACCGGTTGTGGCAAAGGAGAAGTGGCCTGTAGTCCGAATAGCTTTGAAAAAAAGCTTTTTAATATTTTCCCAGTTTTTCTCTTCAATTTTCATATTTTTGCCTCCTTAAATTCTCAGGTAAAATATTTCGTTATCATGAGACCTGTCCGGCCCGGTCCAATCCCATCCTTACCCGCGCTCCCAGGGACTGGAGAAGGCGAAAAAGACCGTATTCCGTCCTTCCAAAATAGGTGAATGCGCCGTCAAAGTGATTTATGTAACTGTAAAATTCCCTGATTTTACTCAAGCCTTCATTAAAGTAGTCTGTCTCCTTTGAGAAATCGAACCATTCCCTCCTCCGGGGTCTTGTTATCCATTCAATCCACTCTCTGATGAATTCTCCGAAACGGGAGTTTTTAGAACTTTCCCTGTAAAAGATCCCTATGCTTCCGCAGATTTCTTCCAGCCTTCCGATTTCTCTGTTGTTCTCGTTCCGATAAATGGAGATAATTCCACCCAGGAGTTTTTCATCCAGTCTTTTGATACAGCCGAAATCCAGGATACCCAGCTCTCCTTTCTCCATGAAGAGATAGTTACCCGGGTTTGGATCAGCGTGAATGGCCTTTAAATCAAATGCCATGGAGTGAAACAGGTCAACAAGAAGCTGACCGTAGCGGTCCCTCTCCTCCTGCGAAGGGCCTGTTTCAAGCCACTCATCAAGGTGCATTCCTTTGAGGAGTGAGGTTGTCAGTACATTTCCCGTGGAGAGTTCAGGGTAGACTTTCGGGACTGAAATTTTTTTGATCTTCAGGTTTTCCTTAAACCAGGCTGTGTTTTCCGCTTCATTCAGGTAATCCAGTTCTTCCAGGACCTTTTCTTCAACCTCATCAAAACAGTATCTGAAAATCTTAAAATACCTGGTGGGCTTCAGCAGGAGTTTCAGCATCTCAATATCGCTCCTCACACAGGCCGCGATCCCGGGATACTGCACTTTCACCGCGAGTTCCTCGCCCTCCTTTGATACGGCCCTGTGTACCTGTCCCAGGCTGGCAGCAGCAAAGGGCGTGGACTCAAATTGCTGAAAGATATTCTCCGGCTGCGTGCCGAACTGTGTGGTAACGACCTTTCTGATAAGGGCCCTGTTTATGGGGGGTACACGGCTGGCTGCTTTTCCCAGTTCCCTCCTGTAGGGTTCCGGTATCATTTCCATTTCAAGGGAGGCCATCTGCGCAACCTTCAGGGCTGTCCCCCTCAGACTGCTTAATGTCCTGAAAATAAGTCCCGCAATCTCCTCATTGTTCTGTTCCGCAAGCGCCCTTTTCTTCTCTTCAGGCACAAAGGGCTCTCTGGCAATGTGCCCGATTTTTTTCATTCCGACCCTGGTAGCGGTCAGGCCGATAAGCCCTCCCCTTTTTATTTTCCCTTCGGGTATCTCCTTCCTGTTTTCCATTATCCACTGCCCTCGGGCCCGGTCTCTTTTTTCAGTGAACTCTTAAACTGCTCCCGGAACAATTTCGCATTATCAAAGAGCGCACTGAGTTTTTCCACATTGTTATAAACGTGACTCCTGAAAAGGAAGGAGAGGATATCAGCCCCCTTTGTAACAAGCCCGCTTTTTAAAACTTCAACGATTATCTCCAGGCTCATATCTATGATACGGCTTGTATGAGTAAAACCTTCGGAATCATCACGCATCCAGTAGAGAATGATAAGACTGGTATAGTCCCAGTAGAGGTTCACAAGAAATTTTTGAAAAGGCTGTTCCGGTATTTCATTGTTTTCAACGGCGGAATTAAAAGCCGCTTCAACGGTTTTCGTAAATATTTTTTTTACAGGCTGAAATTCCGTAAATGTTTTTAAGGGAGAATCAAAAACCAGTTTAAAGGCCTCCCGGACAAATTCCCTTTCAGCAAGGTATGCTTCCAGAAGGGTCTCAAGCTGAATTTGAAGCTTTTCTTTTAAATGAAAATTATTATAATCAGGTATTTTATCCAGCGACTGGTTGACTTCCTGCTGTTTCTCATAAAAATACGCGTAAAGGATCTTCTCCTTATTGGGAAAGTAGTTATATATTGTGGCCGTACCGAAACCTGCCCCGGTTGAAATCTCCCGCATGGTTGCCGAGGAAAAGCCCTTTTCGATAAAAAGCTCAACTGCCGCATCAATGAGCTTTCTTCTTATCTCCTTTTTTTTCTCCTGTGATACCTTCATAGTGATATTTACCTAAAAATATTTGCTATTCATTAAAATCAAATTATATAGGATTAATATATAGTAATTATATATAAAGTCAAGTACTTTTTCAGTTTTTTAGTGCGCTTGTATTTCCGGGATGAGCTCTGATACTGTTTTTAGTATTATTTTTTATGGGATTTAAATATTGGAATACCAGGAAACGATATTCAGAGATGCAGGATCACTCGATGGGCATCTGCTGTGATCCCCGAGTGATTTGCCGCTTTAATGATTCACTGCTTTCTGTTTTTAAAATGCGGTAAATTGTACTTCAGAAGATTTTTATAATGGGGAACTACCGCGTAAACATGAATCCGAACCCGATCTTACGCTGATAGATATTATAATCGATAAGGCTCTCACCATAACCATCCCAGTACTGCACAAAGTAGTACATGCTGTTGGTATACATGGGAAAACTGAGTTCAAGATTGTAGCAGCCCCTTTTATAAACCGGGTTATACCTGAACAGGGATGCGATGTAGAGATCACTGGCTTTAAATGCAAGGGAAAACTCCCCATACCCGAGGTATTTATGAATATCCGGATTATCATCACCCTCTGTATCGCCGGGATATTCTTTCTCCCTCTCATCAAACCTGTACCAGAGCTTGAGAGAAGTTATAATATACCTGTTCTCATAATATGTTGTAAAGTAACTCCTGTTCCAGCTTCTGGATAAACCTTCCCTCTCGCCATTGGATTCATGATCAATACCCGCGTCAAACCGCACCCCGTTCCACATCTTTGTCCTGATAAAAGTTTCCGGGTTGAAATTGTTCTCCCTGAAAGGCCGGGAATCCTTCATATCAAACGCCTGCCAGAATGACTTCTGGGTGTAGCCCAGGAACCACGCCCATCCATAAAACCTGAGAAACCTCTGCTTGACACTGAACTGGAACTTTACCTCGTTCTTTTTCCTGTTTTCCGTGTAGCTTGAAAATGTTAACGGGAGCAGGTAATTCGGTTTATGAGTGGAAAATCCCGACTGAGAATTGTTTTCCCTGTTATAATCTATGATCTCACCGATCCCTTTGCCAATCTCTTCAATCTGTTCCATTGACAGATCAATGATGGTCTTGTCCTCTGCGAACAATGCAACCGGGATCGCCATAACAAGAAAAGCAATAACTCCTTTTCCCCGTAATTTCATCTTTATGTCAGTAAAAACCGGCATCTTTTACTTCCCCTGGATAGATGAGGAAACCTCCTCAGTGATGAGACTTTCGAATCATCTGGATCATTTTCAGGTTGATGAAGAGAAACCGGAAGAATTGCCAGGGCAGGCTCCTGCGCTTCCAGCGGGTAAACCGGGTGGGGACCGGAGGAAAAAAGGTATCCGCATGAGGATCAATCCTGTTCACTCCCTCCATTTTAATTTTTTTAACCCTGATTTTTTGTGTCATTTTTATTACCTGTTAAAAATTTTTATTCCGGAATAAATGACCAGCCGGGATATGCTTTTGCTTTATAGAGAAACAGGTGATGCAGAAAAGTCTTGATCCAGTGCCCTGCCAGTCCCAGTTCTCCAAAGGAGTATGCCAGGTCCCTTCCATATTCGGGGAACCTGTCAAAGTCGGGAACCACGGGATACATGGTCATCGAAGCAGCCGTTCCTCCCGTGAGACTTGCACCCGCGGAAGCCACACATGCGGCACCGATCTCCGTCATAGACGCCGTATGGGTGGGGTTACTCCCCCCTTTGATCATGTCGGCAATGCTTAAAGCCACGGCTTTACCGATCATGGCGGCGGGCATTCCCGTACGGGGAGACGTGGGACTGATGGGGGTCCCGTTGACACTTTTGAGCGGCCGGGAAATGGGATGAGGGGGAGCAAAGGCTATACCCGCGGCAAAAATATTTTTCCAGTGTGGGTTCTGATATGTCCGCGGCCAGTCGGACGCTTTCCATTCATCAAAGGGCTTCGGGGTATAATCCGCGTCAACCCGCATGAAACCGTTGGGAAGAAAGAGCTTTTCGGTGATCTCCCCGCCATTTTTATCATACCCCTTCATTTCCGCCCCTGCGAAGGGAGGGATCAGCATGGCAAAATCGAATTCCACGGAATTGTATGTCCCGTTCAGCAGTTCAAAAATCACGCGGCCCGGGTCCACCCGTTTTACATGGGCGCCGGTTATCCAGTGGATCCCCCTTTCGGTGAAGAGGGACTCTGTAAATATTTTACTATGGGTAACATATCCCCCCATCCGGATGTGCATTCCGCCTATCCCGAAATCCCCCAGGTTGCTTTCGTTGGTAATGTATGTCAGGGTGGCATTCTCCCGGAGGCCCCTCTTTCGCAGCTCATACTCGATGTTGAACAAATATTCGAAAGCAGCGCCCTGGCACGTGCAGAGTCCATGACCCACACCGATAAGGAACCGCTGATGGATACCCTGTTTCAATTTCTCAAGGGTTTCCCTGAATTTTTCATTGGAGCGCATGGCATGAGATGCCGTACAGACAGAGAGACTGTTTTTACCGGGACCCAGTCCGGGTGTGGCCCCGAAGTTAAGCCGGGGGCCCGTGGCGTTTACCAGGTAGTCGTATCTGATCTCCTCCTTTTCACCCTTCCTTTCGGGAGAGGTATACTCCACAGTGACAAACCCTTCGTTTTTTCCGTTTCCTCCCTCAGGATGAATGCTCACCGCTTTCGCCTGCTTATAGAGAATGCCCTTCTTTTTATAAACCGGCGCCAGTTCAAAGGTTACGTCCTTATCTGTCATGGAGCCCACACCCACCCATATATTGGACGGGATCCAGTTCCACCTGCTGTTGGGCGTTACCACGACCACCTGGTGTTTTTTCTTCAGGTATTTTCGGACAAAAAGCGCCGCCGTATGACCGGCCACCCCTCCCCCCAGAATTACAACTTTTGACATATTTCCCCTACTTATTGTTTCAGGTTACTCTGTTGGAAGGCAGGATGTTTGTAAATAATTTTTTAGCTCACAGGTACGGCATCACGGTTGATCTCCGCAATGTTTATCAGAATAGCCACGGAATGGAGATATTTTCCCTCCCGGTCATATTCTGCCCTTGCGGAAAGGAGTGTATCGATGATTTCACCGTTCTTTTTCACAAATTGCAGAGGCAGATAATCGGTAATCCCCTTTTCAAGATGTTCCGGGAAAGCCTTTTCAATAACATATTTTCTCGATTCCCCGGATAAAAAATCCACAGATTTTTTTCCAATAACTTCTTCCCTCTCATATCCGAACTCACTGAGCCAGCTATCGGTGACATCAATTATAGTCCCCTCTTCATCCACATAGTGAGATATTACGGGAATGTTATGATAAAATGAATTTTGTTTTTCTTCGCTTTCCCTGATAGCCCTCTCCGCTGCTTTCATTTCTGTTATATCTTCAATTGCGGCCAGGCAGAGATCTTCACCCCTGTGCCTGAGAACCGAGGTTGATACTCTCAGGGTGATTTCCCGAAACTCATTACCTTCTTTTGATATTATGGGTATTTCCGCTTTAACATAACCGGTCCCGTTTTTTATTGTATCCGTAATGGCCCCCCTGAGATTGCACTCCATACAATGGGGGCCATATCCGCATCCATCGGGAGCATTGATATGCTCGATACAGTGCAATATTTCACCTCCCCTTTTCCCTATTAACTGGTTGTGAGGTATACCAGTAAAATCTGACGCATAGGTGTTCGCCTTCCTTACACTGGCATCACTATTTAAAAGAAGCATAACCACCGGTGTGTTCTTATAGATAACATCCAGCTCATCCTTTTCATTCCTGAGCTCATCCTCGATCTCTTTTCTGCGCGTAATGTCACGGGTGGCCCCGTATATTCTGGAGAGGCTTCCGTCATCACCGGCCACAACAGTTCCCGTCCAGTGGACCCATCGGATATTTCCGTCATCCTGTTTTGCGATGCGGGCCTCAAACTCAAAATCCGTGATTTTTTCCATTGCGTTTTGCACAATTGCTCTGACCCTTTCACTGTCATCCGGATGGAAAAGTCCCAAAAGGCCGTTAAGGGTGATCTGAGTCTCTTTTATCCCGTGGATCTGAATAAACCTCTCGGATAAAAAACAATCCTGTTCCGGGAAATGCAGCTCCCAGGTACCGAGACCCGACAGGCGGGCCGCTTCCGAAAGGAGATAGCGGTTTCGGACCAGGGCTTTCTCATTTTCAATTTCACGTTTCTTCGCGTAATATAATCTGAACGCCATCTTAATTGACGCGATCAGGACAATTTCTCCCGAGTTTTTGACAATATAGCCGTACGAGGTTATTCCTTCGGTTTTACTGACAACATCCCAGTCCGTATGAGATGAGAGGAAGATGAGGGGGATATCATGGCGCGCCAGAATTTTCTGCGCGGCGGCTGTTCCTTCCATACCGCTCCCCAGGTTGATATCCATTAAGACAAGGTCAAACTTCTCCCCTTCATTGAACAATTGTATGGCATCCTCACCGCAATTGACCGTTTTAACACTGAAACCGTTCTTTTTCAGCATCAGGGTTTCCACCTTTGCGGTCATGGGATCATCTTCAACCAGAAGCAGACTTTTTCCCGCAAAGGAATTATTATTTATATTTTTACCCGATCCTCTATCCGCCATTAAATAATATCATCCCTTTATAACTGATTAATATATAATATTTCCATTATACTGTTTATACAAATTGAAGTCAATTGGCATAACTTATTTAGGAGCAATTTTTTTAAATTTAACTCCCATTCTAAACAGGAATCGGGAATTTTCTCCTGTTTATTCCGGGTTATCCCGGGTCAGAGCAAAAAAATGAAGTTACGGGAGTGACTGAAAAATCGGATCCGGGGCCCGGAACGGCAAAAAGTTATGAATACCTGTTGACAAAACCGGTATGATTCGTTATTTTAATCTGAAGATAAAAACAACATTTTAATAAAAATTAACAAAAACAATAATACTATTAACACATCCCCCTTGACGTGCAGGTAGAAGGTTAAAGTATCTTTGGTTATTGGTTAATATTTTAGAGGGAAAAAAGGAGTAGTAAATGAACTCAAAAAAGTTATTTTCAGTTATCTTATCGGGCCTCTTTGCTCTGACCCTGGTCTCCTGTGACTTTGGTTCGGATGAGGAAAGTGCAAAACAGGCCGGTGCGGAAGAATTAGCTCTTTTAGGTCAGGCAATAGTTGCAATAGGTTCAGCACAGGGAGACGCAATTGGATCAACAAAATCCCTTAAAGGATCAACAACTATTTATTATCCCGGAACCGGATGTGTTGTAACTGGTACCTATGAGACACCTGATTCAGGAACTTACCCAATAATCATCGATCTGAAATTCATCTTTTCTGGATATACAACTGGAGATGTTCAACTCGTCAGTGGTACTGTATACCTTTACAGCAAACAGACAGATGCGACTTCATCTACCACTTCATATGACGGGGATTTTAAATTTATTATTAGCGGAGTAAGCTACGATATTACCTGGGATATCAATTACGTTATGACGAATGTGAACTACACCTATTCAGGCACATTTACAATCAATGGTGTAAAATACACATTCTAATAAACTTAACAGAATATTGAAAACAATCAAAAAGCGGCAGTCGAAAACTGCCGCTTTTTTTGCTTAAAGCTCTTATAAACTCTCTTTTTGAGGAAATTACTACGCTGTTTCAATCATTCCCTTTCCCTGCTCTGACCCCGGACCGCCTTATTTTGGTCAAAATTGTCTTGACGATAAGCCGCAGATTCCAAAACTACGAGAGATTTTTTAATTATACGCAGGATTAACAACCATGTTGAATTTCAGATATCTTACTACCGGCCTTTTCGCCATTATCTTCCTCTCCGGTATTTTTTTCCCTCCCGGCGCGCTGTCAGGGGAAAACATTGAGACTATTCTCCTTGAAAAAGGGAAGGACACCTATCCCGTTGGAAAGAACTGCGAATACAGGGAAGACAAAAATTCGGAAATCACCATTGAGGATATCCTCCGGGACCCCCTTTCCCGGGAAAAACCGCTTAAATGGCAGAGATCTGATAAGGAGATACCGAATTTCGGATTTTCATCATCCACCTACTGGGTCCGTTTCAGTGTCAGGGACACAGCTTCTCTCCCATGGACCCTTGTCCTCAACTATCCGCATATAGACGATATCAAGCTTTATACCGTGTCAGGCAATAAGCTCCTCTCTGTCCAGGCAGCGGGAGACCACCTCCCCTTTTCAAAAAGGGAATATGCCTACCGGGATTTTTCCTTTAATCTCAACCATCTTACCGGGGAGACCGTCGATTTTTATCTGAGAATTTCAACAAGCAGTTCCATTGTTCTTCCCCTTTTCATTCTGTCACGGTCGAGGCTTTCGGGGAAAATCTCCAATGAACAGTTTATCCTGGGAGTATTTTTCGGCCTTATTATTATCATCGGTCTTTACAACCTCTTTCTCTTTATGGGGATAAAGGACAGGAATTATCTCTACTATATATTCTGGGCCTGGACCTTCGGGATGTACCAGTTCACCATCAGCGGTCTCTCTTTCCAGTATTTGTGGCCCGATTCCATCTGGTGGGGAAATATCTGTCTCCCCTTCTTTATTTTTCTCGGCGCCTCAGCGGGGATACAGTTCTGCCGGTCGTTCCTCAACCTTCATGAAAATTTTCCCCTCATCAATAAAATTGCCATGGGGATAATGGTACTCAGCGCGGCGGGTATCGCGGCAAGCTTCATATTACCCTATGCCACTGTGATCCGGCTTGCCACCCTGGATGCCCTTATTTCTTCCGCCGCCGCTCTCACAATCGGGATCATCGCTTTTACCCGGGGATACAGGATAGCGCGTTTTTACGTGGTGGCCGAATCCTTTCTCATGATAGGTATCATCGTCTTTTCTCTCAAAACCCTGGGGATCATCCCGGAGTTCTTTTTCACCAGCTGGAGCGTGCAGATAGGATTTGCCCTTGAAGTCACACTGCTTTCACTGGCCCTTGCCGACAGGATCAGCCTGATCAGCAGAGAGAAAAAGAACGCCCTGGCGGACAAGATCAAAGCGGAAAAAGACCAGGAGCAGCTGCTCATAATCAGGGAACTGCTGGAATCGGTACAGGACACAACCCATGAACTTGCCGGCGCGTCCACCACCATGTCAGAGACCTCACGGGGCTTTACCCTTAACGCCCAG